>NZ_KV808735.1:99265-302353 GCF_001812395.1 Actinomyces sp. HMSC075B09 | reverse complement strand
CCGGAGCCTCAAACCCGTTGTCCAAGATCGTGTACGTCAAGCCCTTATTCATCTTGGTGCTGGGCATCGTGCCACTACCACCATTAGCGTCATATGAAACTGTTGCGGTTTCCAACGTCACACTCACGGGATCGGAATCAAGCGGCGTTTCCTCCTCGACCAAGCCGCCCCTATCCGTTGCGATCGCAGTAATGGTCGCGCCGACGGACAAATCCTTAATTTGCAGTGTCACGGTACCCGTGCTCGAGTCTACAGAGCCTTCACTCGAAGACCAGGATCCGGTAGATCCCGACGGTTCAGTTCGAGCTAGTACAAATGGGACCACCATTTTCAAGAAAGCGCCGGCGGCCACAGATCTGGTGGACGTATTAGGCGCCGCAGAGTCCGCAGGTCGGGTTAGGGTAATGGTTTTGCCATCATAAAGGACCCTGTAGGAAGCCAAATCTGTATCATCACCCGGATCCGTATAGGCGGGAGGAGTGATGGTGACTGTGCTGGAATCGTAATCAACAGTGATCTTGGGCGATCTTGGCTTGATATTCGTAACTAGGTCTTTCGCGGCGATACTCTTGACCTGTTCCGGGTTCTTGAGTTCATATCTACCGTCTTCGTCCTGTTTAGGGACAAAGGCCCAGTTTTGATCCCAATCCCCAACACTGTTTGAGGGGTTCGCAATTCTCGCGTCGCCATCAGCATTGAAATCAATTAATGCGGGGGTATCTTCCCAGTCTCCGGTACCATCCGGCATTTTTGAAATGCCAGTTACGGTCGTGTAAGCCTGTCGGATGTTCGGATCTATTCTTTTCTTGTCATCTTTAGTTAGTTTCTTCGGATCCCTAACCGGAGTTTTCTCCGGCAACGGTCCCTCCGGAACAATGACTTTGCACGTTGGGAGTTTCTTTGGCTCTTTAACTATGATTCCGATCTCGCCCTCGGAAGACCCCGGCCAATTTAGCTTCAAGGTCTCATAGCCAACGTCGACGGAGAACCTGCCGCTCTCGGCATCTACATCGGCGTACGTTGCCTGAGATTTAACGACGTTACACCTAGCTCCAGGCTCAAAATTCTCACGATCATCGGCATCGATCCTCGTGACAACCTTTACTTTCGTGCCCGGCGTGACTTGCTGTCCATCCTCGGTTTGGAGGGTGCCAGCGACTATATTTCCAGTGACCAGTAGCTTATCAACTAAAGCCTCAGCAGAGCGTTCCGTGATCAGTTTGATGTTGATAGGTTTTGTCGTGCCTTTAGAATTGTCGTTATAAATTATCTCAGCTGAGAGTTGCTCTTGGGAAACGTTATAGAGGTTTATCGCCTTCATATAGCCCGCGATAGCCGGATTACTTGTTTTGAACGCCTCGAAGATCTCACTAATTTCCTCGTCGCTCCGGGTGGCCTGGTCTTCGTGCAAGAATGGACCCTGAGGAACATTTAGACCAGCGTCATACTGATCAGCCAAAGATAGCGAGACTGATACCGATATAGGATCGGATTCAACTCCATCCGGAATCCATTTACTGCCTTTTTTGTTTTCTTGTTTCAGCACGATGTAAAGTATTTGGCCGCTAGCTAGTGGCTCCTGCAATTTCACAGTGAATTTACCGTTGCCTTTACCGGCTGTGCTTTCCCCCAGTGGAATCTGATTAGGCTCCGATTTCGGATCTTTCGCATATACGTATGCCCTAAGTTGCCGATTTCTATCGTTAGTTGCCTCGGCCTGGCCCTTTACTTCTTTCGTACCCGATATTGCAACTATGTCTGTCGGCGGCGCTAGCTTTGCGTTTGGCTCAGCGACGCTTTCACTGACGTTTTCAGGCCCGATCTCCAAGCTCTCCGCGGGAGCAGGCTGTGCTTCGAGCTCCTGATCGTTTTCAACTACAGGAGCTTCTTCTGTGTCAGCTGTGCTTCCAGCTTCCTCTTCAACTCCCGCATCTGCAGTCTCCTCTGATGCAAGAATCTCTTCAGCATTTGCTACATTTTCAGGCTGCTGAGTGGTTGCCAGTTCCCGGGACCCGCTTTCATCCGTTCCTTCATCCTCAGCGTGCACTAGAGGAGGTCCGGAGAACACCAAACCAAAGGTGCAAAACACGATCACCATCAGTCTCAACACGAAACTGAGCGGTTTCTGCCTCGCGACACTAGATTGATCTGCTAACAAAGCTCCGGGCTTTTGATTCAAGCCAAGCATGAGGACCTCCCAAAACCTGCGAAAATAAACGAGTCCTGAGTCCCGATCATACCATCGGCAGCACCGAAAAGATCCGAAATTTCCGCATTTGCTGTAGCGCGAGACGCAGGGGTAACACCAGCATTGAAGCAACCCAAAATGACAGCACAACGATATTGGAATTAATCCTCAGAGATCGTCGTAAATACCACCATCACAGAACCGCTCTACTCGCTCCACATCGTTAAACTTCGTAGAATCGAGGCGTGGCTGACCCTGTAACTTATCGTCCGAAGACGTCTGAGATCCCAACTGAACCTGGGGTGTATCGTTTTCGTGACGCTGAGGGCCGCGTCATTTACGTGGGTAAAGCCAAGAACTTACGCAACCGCCTCACCAATTATTTTCAGGACCCAGCGGGCTTGCATCCGCGCACCCAACAAATGGTGTTCTCTGCAGCATCAGTGCAGTGGACAGTTGTCGCCACAGAGGTTGAAGCACTCACCCTGGAATACTCGTGGATTAAACAGTACGACCCGCGCTTCAACGTCATGTATCGGGATGACAAGTCCTACCCCTACCTCGCAGTATCAATGGGGGAGGACGTGCCGCGCATGCAGATCATGCGAGGAGCCCGGCGTAAAAACACCCGCTACTTTGGGCCCTACTCGCAAGTGTGGGCCATTCGCGAAACCGCTGACCAGCTCCAACGGGTGTTTCCTATTCGCACCTGCTCCAAGGGTGTTTACCGTCGCGCCGAACGCGCCGGGAGACCCTGCCTGCTCGGCTACATCGAACGCTGCAGCGCACCGTGCGTTGGAAAAATCTCCCAACAAGACCACTACGAACTAGCCGAACAACTATGCCAATTCATGTCCGGCAAAGTGGGCCCCTACATTCGTGACCTCAAAACCCAGATGAAGCAAGCCGCCACCGAACTCGACTTCGAGCGCGCCGCGCGCCTGCGCGATTCTCTGGCAGCGCTCGACAAGGTCCTGGAACAAAACGCCGTTGTGCTCGGTGACGGCACGGACGCGGACGTATTCGCCCAAGTTGTTGACGAACTCGAAGCTGCAGTCCAAGTGTTCCACGTGCGCGGAGGCCGTATCCGCGGCGTGCGCGGCTGGGTAGTAGACCGCCCGGACAACACCAGCGAAGCCGAACTCATGCAGCGCCTGCTCCAACAAGTTTATGCCGAAGCTACCCGCGAAGACGTGCACGAACGCGTTGCCGCAGTCTCCGTTGACGATGTGGAACATGCCCCAACATCCGCTGTTCCACGTGAAGTACTCGTATCAGTCCTGCCCACCGACGCCGATGCCGTTGCCGCGTGGCTCACTCAGATTCGTGGCGCCAACGTAGACCTACGTATTCCTCAACGCGGTGAGAAGCGCGCCCTCATGGACACCGTTCAAGCTAACGCGGAGCACGCCCTGCGCCTGCACAAGACCAAACGCGCTGGCGACCTCACGCAGCGTAGCCAAGCCCTCGAGGAGCTGCGCGACTACCTTGACCTCTCGTCCGCACCGCTACGCATCGAATGTTACGACGTGTCCCACACGATGGGCACAAACCAGGTGGCGTCCATGGTCGTGTTTGAAGACGGAGCGCCCCGCAAAACTGACTACCGTCATTTCACTATCCGAGGTGAGGACGGCGATGGCGTACCGGACGACACGGCTGCCATGCGTGAAACCCTAACCCGCCGCTTTAAGAGGCTCTTGGCCGAGGAAGCGGGGGAGTCCGGCTACGACGAGGACGGCATCGAACTCGCCTCCGGCCCGGTAGATCCACAAACCGGTCTTCCTCGCAGATTTTCCTACCGGCCCGACCTGGTGGTGGTTGATGGGGGTCTGCCGCAAGTAAACGCTGCCTCGGCAACGCTAGAAGAACTCGGCATTACCGTACCCGTAGTGGGGCTAGCAAAACGTCTGGAGGAAGTATGGATTCCCGGTGACGACTTCCCGGTCATTTTGCCACGCACCTCACCCGGCCTTTATCTGCTTCAACATTTGCGGGATGAATCGCACCGTTTCGCTATCGCCCACCACCGTCAAAAGCGTTCTAAAGCGATGAGACGATCCGTGCTTGACCAAGTGCCTGGCCTTGGCCCCACCCGGCAGGCTGAACTACTGAAGAAGTTCAAATCCGTAAAGAAGATTCGCGAGGCTAGTGTGGAAGAACTCCAAACGGCTCCAGGTGTGGGGCCCATGTTGGCACAAACCATTTTTGACTTCTTCCACGCCCAGGCGAATGAGCCCGGTAACAAAGAAAGCGAGACGAGCGGCCAAAAGGCTGGCAAACTAGACACATGAGTGAAGACACGAAGTCGGTGACCGAGAACAACCCGCCAACTGTGCCCGCGGGCATCCCGTTACTTGATGAGATGGCGCGGCTTCCTAAAGCGAGCGAACCCGAGCTGATCATCATCTCTGGAATGTCTGGCGCTGGACGTACGCGCGCGTCAATGGCACTGGAAGACCTGGACTGGTACGTGGTAGACAACCTTCCGCCGACGCTTCTGCCGGCGCTGGCCGGCATGATGACCGTGGACGGCTCGGGCGTGCACCGCCTGGGCGCAGTGGTAGACGTTCGCAGCCGCGAGTTCTTTCACGACCTCGAGGACGTCCTTGCCAAACTCAATGAAGACGCGGTTACTTACAGGATTATTTTCCTCGAGGCAGACGAGGCCACGCTTGTGCGCCGGTACGAGTCCAACCGGCGTCCGCACCCTCTTCAGGGCGACGGGCGAATCCTCGACGGGATTCGTAAAGAGAAGCAGATGCTCGCTCCGCTTCGGGTCCGTGCAGATGAGATCATCGATACCTCAAAAATGTCGGTACATGACCTCACGCGGCACATGCGCGACATCGTTGCGGGTGAAGCCGACACGCAGCTGAAACTCACCGTCATGTCTTTCGGTTTTAAGTACGGACTGCCGCTTGACGCGGACCACGTGCTGGACGTGCGTTTCTTGGCGAACCCCTACTGGGTTAGCGAACTTCGCCACCTAACTGGCCGTGATGAGCCGGTTGCGAAATACGTGCTGGAGCAACCCGGAGCTCGCGATTTTGCTATCAATTACGCCAAACTGCTTGCGCCCATGATCCGCGGTTACGTGAATGAACTAAAACCCTTCACTACCATCGCGGTAGGATGCACCGGTGGTAAGCACAGGTCGGTTGCCATGACCGAGCTGATTGCGGCCACGCTGCGTGATGAAGGGTTCCCTGTTCGAGTGCTTCACAGGGACTTGGGTAGGGAGTAACCATGGCAGGTCTACTGGATGCAAACGGCTGGCCGCGCAGGGGAGAGGCTGGCACGCGCGTGGTTGCTTTTGGCGGCGGCCACGGTCTTTCTGCAACCCTGCGGGCCCTCAAACACATAACGCATCAGCTCACGGCAGTGGTAACCGTTGCTGACGACGGTGGTTCCTCGGGCCGGCTGCGCGAGGAAATGGACGTGCTACCTCCGGGAGATCTACGCATGGCACTGGCTTCGCTGTGCGATGACTCCGAATGGGGCCTAACCTGGCGCGATGTCATGCAGCACCGTTTCAACACCGATGGTCCGCTGAATGACCACGCCCTCGGAAATCTGCTGATCGTATCCCTGTGGCAACTTTTGGGTGACCAGGTGGACGGCCTGGACTGGATTGCTCGGTTGCTGGGCGCTCACGGCCGCGTTCTACCAATGGCACAGACCCCACTGGAGATCGAAGCCGACGTGGAGGGCGCCGATGGGCTAACAAGGGTAGTGCGAGGTCAATGCGCGGTAGCCACTGCCGAGGGGCAAACCCGCGCGGTTCGCCTAAATCCTGCTGACCCACCGGTTGCCCCCGAAGTTCTTGATGCGATAGCCGAGGCCGAGTGGGTGGTGCTGGGCCCAGGCTCGTGGTACACGTCCGTGCTCCCACACCTGCTGGTGCCAAAACTGCACGATGCGCTGGTTTCAACGAAGGCGCGGCGAGCCCTCGTGCTGAACCTTGCGGAACAAGAGGGCGAAACAGAAATGCTCTCTGCCGGTGATCACGTTCGCGTTCTGGCTCAGCATGCTCCTGATTTTGCGCTTGATGTGGTGATTGCCCAGCCCTCCACGGTTGACGATATTGAGGACTTGGAGAACGCTGCCCGCGAGGTAGGCGCTAGACTACTGCTTCGACAGGTGTCGATCGGTGGAGCTCAGCCCTTGCACGATCCGTTGCGTCTGGCGGCAGCGCTACGTGACGCATTTGATGGCTTCTTGGGTGAAGTCGGACGGCGCGAGGCCTGGCTCGCTTAGATTGTGGAGAAAGTTTAATGTCGCTGACGCTCGCTCTGAAAGAGGAACTGGTTAGGAAACCCGTTGCCACCCCATCTGAAATGGTGGCGGAGGTAGCCTCAATGCTCCGTTTCGCGGGTGGTTTACACTTGGTTTCAGGCCGCGTGATTATTGAGGCCGAAGTTGATCTGCCGGCCACGGCTGCTCGCCTGCGCACGTTCATGGCGAAGCTGTTTAAGGTGAACTCTTCTGTGGTTATCGTCTCTGGGGGAGCGTTAAAGAAGGGAGACCGCTACGTTGTGCGCGTGGTGGAACGAGCCGATCATCTGGCTCGCATGACGGGACTAATTGATGCGCAGGGCCGTCCGGTGCGAGGTCTTCCCACCCGGATTGTTGCTTCGGGCGACGCCGAGGCCATCGCGGCGTGGCGCGGGGCGTTCCTAGCGCGTGGCTCGCTGATGGAGCCCGGTCGCTCCTCTGCAATGGAAATCACTGCTCCCGGTCCGGAGGCCGCGCTTGCAATGGCTGGTTTTGCGCGCCGAATGGGTGCACAGGCGAAGGTGCGTGAGATTCGCAGTGCGCAGCGGGTTGTGGTGCGCGAAGCTGATGGGATCGCCTCGATTCTGCAGGCCCTGGAAACTCCTGAAACCCTGGAGGTGTGGCAGGCGCGCCGCAAGCGCCGCGTAGCCCGAGGCAGTGCTAACCGATTGGCTAACTTTGACGACGCTAATCTACGCCGGTCCGCGCGGGCCGCAGTAGTTGCAAGCGCGCGGGTAAAGCGTGCGTTCGACATCTTGGGAGACGAGGTTCCCGAGCACCTGCGTGAGGCTGGTGAACTTCGCGTTAGCCACCCGCAGGCCTCGCTTGAAGAACTTGGCAAGCTCGCTAACCCGCAACTGACGAAGGACGCGATTGCGGGACGTATTCGCCGACTTCTTGCCATGGCTGATAAGCGCGCCCATGAGGACGGGCTTCCCGACACGGAAGCAAGTCTCAGCGCCGATTTACTCGAAGGTTAAAGAAAACAGCGGATTGATAGCTAACGCAGACGCCATATTTGCTTAGCTTTTACCTCTAAAAACCTTTCCAAAACCTGGAATTTTCCTAGTAATAACGTAAATGCCGCCTTCGAGCATGCTAAATCTATCGAAACGGTGTAAATTTAGAAGTGCTGGAACCGCAGAAAACTGCGGACTGCGTGCCCGCGTTTCTGGGCATTCAGTTTCATCAGACGAAAATGCGCCGTAGCGCATTACAGGAGGACATTGTGACTTTCCGCGTCGGTATTAACGGCTTTGGTCGTATTGGCCGTAACTTCTTCCGCGCAGCTCGTGAGCAGGGTGCGGACTTTGAGATTGTTGCCGTCAACGACCTAACTGACAACGAGACCCTCGCACACTTGCTCGAGTGGGATTCCATTCTTGGCAAGCTTGACGCAGACGTAACCTACGATGACGAGTCCATCACCGTTGGTGGCCACCGCATCGCAGCTTTCGCTGAGCGCGACCCCGCCAACATTCCGTGGGGCGACCTCGGTGTTGACATCGTGATTGAGTCCACGGGCTTCTTCACGGATGCAACCAAGGCGAAGGCACACATCGATGGTGGTGCTAAGAAGGTCATCATCTCCGCACCGGCTAAGAATGAAGACGCTACCTTCGTTGTTGGTGTAAACCACACCGACTACGATCCGGCTAAGCACAACATCATTTCGAACGCATCGTGCACCACTAACTGCCTTGCTCCGATGGCTAAGGTCCTTGACGAGGCCTTTGGCATCGAGCGCGGCCTCATGACTACGATCCACGCTTACACTGGCGATCAGCGCATCCACGACGCTCCGCACAAGGACCTTCGCCGTGCACGCGCCGCTGCGGTCAACATTGTTCCGACCACTACCGGTGCTGCTCGCGCTGTTGCTCTCGTGCTCCCGCAGCTCAAGGGCAAGCTGGACGGCTACGCACTTCGTGTTCCGGTAATCACCGGTTCGGTCACCGACCTCACCTTCACCACGAAGTCCGAGGTTTCGATCGAGTCCGTCAACGCCGCCATGAAGGCAGCTGCTGAGGGCCCGCTCAAGGGTGTCCTGGCATACTCCGATGGCTACCTCGTTTCGACCGACATCGTAACCGACCCGCACTCGTCGATTTTCGACGCGCCGCTAACCAAGGTTATTGGCGACCAGGTGAAGGTTGTTTCCTGGTACGACAACGAGTGGGGCTACTCGAACCGCCTCGTAGACCTGACCAAGTACGTTGGTGAGCGTCTCTAATTAGGAGTCGAGCGTAAAAGTTGGACGCCCGCACATGCTGACGCGTGCGCGGGCGTCTTCTTTAGGCCCGAACTATTGAACTTCGAGAGGAAGATTTTATGAGAACGATCGAAAGTCTAGGTGACCTTAAAGGAAAGCGCGTCCTGGTTCGTTCGGACTTCAACGTGCCACTAGATGGCAAGACGATCACCGACGACGGCCGTATCCGCGCGGCACTACCCACTTTGAACAAGCTTGTAGAAAGCGGAGCCAAGGTTATCGTCATGGCACACCTTGGCCGTCCGAAGGGCGAGTTCAAGCCAGAGTTCAGCCTTGCACCAGTTGCAAAGCGTCTTGGCGAACTTGTTGACGCCAACGTATCGCTTGCCAAGGACATCACCGGCGAATCCGCTAAGGAAGAGGCCGGAAAGCTAAACGATGGCGATATTCTTCTGCTCGAGAATGTTCGCTTTGACCCGCGTGAAACCTCAAAGGCTGACGCCGAGCGCGAAGAGTTCGCTTCTGAACTAGCGGAACTTGCCGATGCTTTTGTCTCGGACGGCTTCGGCGTCGTACACCGCAAGCAGGCTTCGGTTTACGACATTGCAAAGAAGCTTCCGTCCGCTGCGGGTCTCCTCGTGTTGAAGGAGATCGAATCGCTGTCGAGGGCTACCGACAATCCGGAACGCCCCTACGCGGTTGTACTTGGCGGCTCCAAGGTTTCGGACAAGCTTGGCGTTATCGCTAACTTGCTGAAGAAGGCCGACATGCTCCTCATTGGTGGAGGCATGGCCTTCACATTCTTGAAGGCAAAGGGCTACGAGGTTGGCAAGTCGCTGCTAGAAGAAGAGCAGCTTGCAACGGTTAAGGGCTACATCGATGAGGCAAAGGAGCGCGGCGTTGACCTCGTCCTTCCTGTAGACATCGTGGTTGCTCCCGAGTTTGCAAAGGACTCAACCCCATCCGTAGTTGACGCGGACGCGATTCCTGCCGACCAGATGGGCCTCGATATTGGTCCGAAGTCGCAAGAACTTTACGCTTCGAAGATCGCTTCGGCGAAGACCGTTGCTTGGAATGGCCCGATGGGCGTATTTGAGTTTGAGAACTTTGCTGGCGGCACGAAGGCCGTTGCTCGCGCACTATCCGAAGGTGACTGCTTCTCGGTAGTTGGCGGCGGCGACTCTGCGGCTGCTGTGCGTCTGCTCGGCTTCGATGAATCCACTTTCTCTCACATTTCCACCGGTGGCGGTGCCTCCCTCGAACTTCTTGAGGGTAAGACGCTTCCGGGTATCGCAGTTTTGGAGGACTGATTTAAATGGCACGTACGCCACTTATGGCCGGCAACTGGAAGATGAACATGGATCACCTTGAGGCGATCCACCTGGTCCAGGGCCTAAACCAAGAACTGACCGACGCTAACTTCGATTTCTCGGCTGTTGAGGTTGCTGTCATTCCGCCGTTTACCGACATCCGTTCGGTTCAGACGGTTGTTGAGGGCGACGAGATGAAGATCAAGTACGGTGCTCAGGATGTTTCCACCCACGAGAACGGTGCGTACACCGGCGAGATTTCTGCTTCCATGCTGTCCAAGCTTGGTTGCAGCTTCATCGTTGTGGGCCACTCCGAGCGTCGTGAATACCACGGCGAGAGTGACGCGCTGGTGGGCGAGAAGGCACGCGTTGCCCTCGCTGCTGGAATGACGCCAATCATCTGCTGTGGTGAAGGGCTTGACGTTCGCAAGGCTGGAAACCAAGTTTCACACGTACTAGCGCAGATCGATGGCGCTCTGAAGGGCATGTCCGCTGACGACGTCAAGAAGAGCGTTATCGCGTACGAGCCCATCTGGGCCATTGGCACCGGCGAGGTCGCAACCCCTGAAGATGCACAGGAAGTTTGCGGCGCAATCCGTGTTCGCGTAAGTGAACTGTACGACGCCGAGACCGCTGATGCTGTCCGTATCCTCTACGGCGGTTCCGTGAAGTCCTCGAACGTTGCAGACATCATGGCTAAGGAGGACGTCGATGGCGCCCTCGTTGGCGGCGCATCGCTGAAGGCTGACGAGTTCGCGAAGATCGCGCGCTTCAACGCCTAACCTCTTTATGTGCCTCCACCGGAACAAAATCCGGTGGAGGCACATTTTTAGTGAAAGCCACCATGCTTGCGCGCCCGGCTATGAACTTTCGCGATGCCACGCTAGAATCTAACAGGTTAGAAAGTTTGTTTAAGCGCCGAGGCGTGAAGGAAAAGGATTAGCGTGACAGCTGTAAAAATCATCCTGGACGTGTTGCTCGTGATCTCGAGCCTGTTCCTCATCCTCACCATTTTGATGCACAAGGGTCGCGGTGGCGGCCTATCGGACATGTTCGGTGGTGGCTTTTCGTCCACTGCGGGCTCATCTGGTGTTGCCGAGCGTAACCTTAACCGCATTACCATCGGCACCCTCATCGTGTGGGTAACCGTAATCGTCCTGATCGGTATTTTGACGAAGTTCGCCTAGCTTGGATGCGATAGCAAACATCGAATACTTCTGCGCGCGTGGCCATGTCACGCGCGTTTCTTTTTCTGCAACCGCATTGTTTGACGTTCCAAATTCGTATCCTTGTCAAACGTGCCATGAGGATGCCTACCGTAATCGCCCCCGAGTAGGGGCAAGTGCGGCCTCGCAACGCCAGGAATCCTTGCCTACAACTAGACACTTCGCAGAGGTCGAGGCGCGGCGAAGCTCCGCCGAGAGAGACGCGATCCTCGAAGATGCACTCAGACGTCTACGCGAAGGGGAGCGCTAGAAGATCCTGTCGATCCTGCTGGCTGCAGCTTTGTCCACCCACCACTGCGTTCCCACCTGGTTCATTGCACCTGCGGGCACCTCTCTAAAGTTGGCGCCCTGCAATGCCTGCGCAAAAACCGTAGCCTTTTCTTTACCCGCAACCACAAACCAGGACGCCCGTGAACGCCGCAATAGAGGAATAGTCATTGAGATTCGCTGCGCTGGAAGCTTAGGGGACTGCGGTTCTGCAACATACAGCCCAGCTGCATCCAAGGTTTGGTGAGAGGGAAAAAGGGACGCAAAGTGGCCGTCCTGGCCAATTCCTAAAATACTCATATCAAGAGCTATTGAACGCGGATCCAGCAGGGCGTGCAACGAATATACCGACACCATTTCTTCCGCATACCTGCGTGCCGCCGCCTCCAAATTCCTACTATTCGAGGGGGTGGGTGGCCGGTGGAGCTGAAAAATAGGGAACTGGGATGAGAGGGCCTCATCAACATGCGTGTCGGCGCGGTCTGCATCCTCATATTCCACGTAACACTCGTCAGCCATCCAAATATGAACGGGTGACCACTGCTCCACAAGATCAGGGTGGTGGCGCATGATGTCGGCAATTTTCTGCAACAGCGTGGTGCTTACATCGCTAGCGATCCCTACATGGATACGACTGCGCTGCTGTGAAAGCTCAGTGATCTTGCGAACCAGTGAGAGAGCCACCTTCGCGTGGAGTTCCTCTACCGTTCGGTGAACTTTCAAATCTGTTTCAAGCATTGCTCCGCCTTGCAATCGACTGTGCTCAGTTTACGAGATTAGGGGTAAAAAATCTGGAGGCCAGCTCAGCTGACCTCCAGATTAGTTGAACGTTAGGCTAGAACCTCACGGGCAACCTTAGCCACGTTTTCCGTGGTGAATCCGAACATCTCCATGAGATCATCGCCCGAGCCAACCTCACCGAAACGCTCTAGCGAAACCGCGCGGCCCTTAATACCGAGGTACTTGTACCACGGTGCAGCCAAACCGGCCTCGACACTAACACGTGCGGTAACGGCCGAGGGGAGTACCGATTCCTTGTACTCCTCAGACTGCTCATCGAACCACTCCATACAAGGAACGGACACAACGCGCGCCTTCACGCCCTCACTCGCGAGGACCTCCGCGGCGCCAAGCGCATGCTGGACCTCCGAACCGGAAGCCATCAGAATAATGTCCGGCGTGCCCTCCGTGTCACGCAGCACGTAGGCTCCGCGGGCGAGGCCACTTGCGGGAGCCAGGTCGCCTCCACGCTTCGGGTTAGGCAGGTTCTGACGGGAAAGAATCAGGCCGGCCGTGGCGTCACGCTTCAAGATTTCCTTCCATGCCTCCGCCGTCTCAGCGGCATCGGCCGGGCGGACGATCGAGAGGTTTGGAATAGCGCGGTAAGCGGTCAGGTGCTCCACAGGCTGGTGCGTGGGGCCATCCTCGCCAACACCAATCGAATCGTGGGTCCACACGAAGGTCGTAGGCAACCCCATCAGAGCGGCCAGACGCACCGCACCACGCATGTAGTCAGCGAACACGAAGAACGTGCCACCGTAAACGCGGGTGAGTCCCTCAAGCGCGATACCGTTCATGATGGCCCCCATCGCGTGTTCACGAACACCAAAGTGGAGGTTGCGGCCGTACTTGTTGCCCGAGAACATTGCAGAGCTACGCTCTTCCGGTAGGAACGAGGGCTCGCCGTCCATAAAGGTGTTGTTCGAGCCCGCGAGGTCAGCCGAACCACCCCAAAGCTCAGGAAGAGCCGGAGCCAAAGCGTTCAGCACCTTGCCCGACGCGGCGCGGGTAGCAACGGCCTTGCCCTCTTCGAACTTCGGTAGCGCATCTTCCCAGCCCTCGGGTAGTTCGCGCTTTGCAAGACGATCGTAAAGTTTTGCAAGTTCGGGGTTAGCCTCGCGCCACTTAGCGAACTTCGCGTCCCATTCGGAGCGGGCGGCCTCGCCGCGCTGCTTCATATTCGCCTGTGCGTGTGCGACGGCCTCCTCATCCACATCAAACATCTTCTGCGGATCAAGGCCAAGTGCTTCCTTCAAGCCTGCAAGAGCATCGGAGCCAAGCTTCGAGCCGTGTATAGCGCCCGTGTTCTGCTTGCCCGGGGTAGGCCAGCCGATGATGGTGCGCAGTCCGATTATCGACGGGCGGTCAGTCTCAGCTAGCGCGTTCTGGATCGCCTCTTCAACGGCCGCAACGTCCTCCTTGTATTCGCCGCCCTTGGTCCAATCCACGTGCTGGGTGTGCCAGCCGTAAGACTCGTAGCGCTTCATCACATCTTCAGTGAACGCAATCGAGGTGTCATCTTCAATGGAGATGTGGTTGTCATCCCAGAACACAATCAGGTTGCCAAGCTTTTGCGTTCCAGCCAGCGAGGAAGCCTCGGAAGAAATGCCTTCCTGCAAGCAGCCATCGCCCGCGATTACCCAGATGTTGTGATCGAACGGCGACTCGCCAGGAGCGGCATCCGGGTCGAACATGCCACGAACACGGCGCTGCGCCATTGCCATGCCAACAGCGGAGGAAAGGCCAGAGCCAAGTGGGCCCGTGGTGATCTCAACAAAGTCAGTGTGCTTGTACTCGGGGTGGCCCGGCGTCTTTGACTTCAGGCTACGGAACTTCTTCAGATCCTCAAGGTCAAGGCCGGCGTCAGCTAGGTACAGAGAAATGTACTGGGTCAAAGACGAGTGGCCCGCAGACATCACAAACCGGTCCCGACCAAGCCACAGGCTATCTTGCGGGTCCATCTTTAGGTGCTTCTGGAAGATTAGGTACGCGAGCGGTGCGAGAGAAATCGCGGTGCCCGGGTGGCCGGATCCAGCGTTTTCGACGGCGTCTGCGGCAAGCATCTTTGCTGTTTTAACCGCGCGATCGTCAAGTTCGTTCCATGAAAATGTCATGAAAATAGCCTTCCCTTGTCGTTAATTTAGAAATCGGTCACAATTGTATCTGTTCGGTCGTTTTAACGCGTTCCGTGTTTATTTTAACACGAAAAGAGAGAACATTTAAGATTATGATACCTTCACGCAACAGTGTTTTACAGCAGTATCTAGTCGATTTTTTAGACTATTTGAGTGTTGATAGCGGCGCGTCAAAGCACACCATCTCGGCATACCGTTCAGATATCTCCCGGTTCCTCGATGACACGCACCTAGAGTCGGCCAATGAACTAAACGCCAAGGTCATTAACGACCACCTAACTAAACTTTCAACGGGGGAGCTTGGACGAGCTTTTGCACGGTCCTCGATTGCGCGCGCTCGTTCCTCAATCTCGGGCTTCATAAAGTTCTTGATCGATCGCGACGTGATTGCAACTGATCCCATGGACGACGTCGAGTCGATGGGGACGCCCATGCGACTACCGAAGGCGCTCACGCTCGACCAGGTCAAGCAACTACTCGACGCCGTATCTGAAACACCCGGCCCAATCGGCCTACGCGATACCGCGGTGATGGAGATGCTTTATGGAACAGGGGCTCGCATTTCTGAAATAACCGGTCTCTACCCAGAAGACCTTTTGCTGGATGGAGACGTGCCGGTGGTTCGCCTTTTTGGCAAGGGCCGTAAAGAGCGCCTCGTTCCCCTGGGCAGTTACGCCCGCGATGCGGTAATGAAGTATATGAGGCAGGGCCGTCCCGAACTCGCAGCTAAGAAAGGCAACGACAAGCACCTGTTCTTGAACACGCGCGGGGGAGCGCTATCGCGCCAGTCAGCGTGGGAAATCATCAAGAGTGCGGCAAAGAAGGCAGAGATTGAGGATGTCTCTCCCCACACTCTTCGCCACTCATTTGCCACCCACCTGTTAGAAGGTGGCGCTTCGATCCGCGATGTCCAAGAGCTCCTCGGGCACTCATCGGTGGTAACCACCCAGATTTACACGAAGGTTTCGATCTCAACGCTGCGTGAGGTTCATGCAACCACGCACCCACGAGCCACCTCTGACTAGCGTCGGGGCACTATTTTGGCCCGGCGGCGCAAGAGCAGGCCAGATGACATATTCTAGGGGAGTGAGTGAGATGCAACCAGGATTAGTTCCCGTACCCCCAGAAGGCGGACGCGACAACGACTTCCCCGTACCGTCCCCGCTATCATCGCACGGCCCTGCCCGCGTTATTGCGATGTGTAACCAGAAGGGTGGGGTTGGTAAAACTACCACCACCATCAACCTGGCCGCAGCGTTGGCGGAATACGGCAGGCGGGTCCTCATCGTGGATTTCGACCCGCAAGGCGCCGCATCTGCAGGCCTTGGCATCAACTCGCAAGACCTTGACTTCACAATCTACAACCTGCTGATGTCTTCCAAGGTCTCTATCCGAGACGCCATCGAGCACACCAAGATCGAAAACCTAGACCTAGTGCCCGCAAACATCGACCTGTCAGCAGCTGAAGTCCAGTTGGTAAATGAGGTTGCGCGCGAGCAAGCATTGACCAGGGCTTTGCGCCCCGTCATTGATGAGTACGACGTTATCCTCATCGACTGCCAGCCCTCGCTTGGACTTCTTACCGTCAACGCTCTGACGGCAGCCCATGGGGTTATGGTTCCCCTGGAGGCCGAGTTTTTTGCGTTGCGCGGTGTTGCCCTCCTCATTGACACGATCGACATGGTGCACGACAGGCTAAATCCTCGCCTAAAGATTGATGGCATCTTGGTCACGATGGTTGACCTGCGCACGTTGCATGCGCGTGAAGTCCTCGAGCGTCTTCAAGAAGCCTTTGGGGACAAGGTTTACGACACGATCATCAGGCGTACCGTGAAGTTTCCGGACGCTTCCGTTGCCACTGAACCCATCACTACCTATGCGCCCTCTCACAAGGGAGCGCAGGCTTACCGCCGTCTAGCGCGCGAAGTGATCTCTCGCGGAGACGTAGCGTAGTGACCACAACCGAGGGCGGCGGGTTCACCGTTTCGTTAGAGAACTTCGAAGGGCCGTTCGACCTTTTGCTCGGCCTAATCTCTAAGCGAGAAATGGACATTACTGAAGTTGCCCTCGCCGCTGTGACAGACGAGTTCATCGCCTACATGCGCGTAGACCCCGATCTTTCGCGCACCTCTGAGTTCTTGGTTGTAGCGGCAACCTTGCTGGATATGAAAGCCCGTTCCCTCCTGCCCGTCGAGGATGAACAGCTTGAAGCAGACCTCGAATATCTAGAGGCTCGCGACCTCCTATTCTCCCGGCTTTTGCAATACCGCGCCTTCAAGCAGGTGGCGAATATTTTTGGCCAGTTGTGGGAGGTAAACAGCGGCGCGCATCCAAGGCAAGCGGAGATGGAACCCAAGTTCGCTGCTCTTTTGCCGCAACTACGCTGGTCCACAACCCCGCTTGACCTGGCCAAGATCGCGGCAGAGGTAATCTTTGCTGCGCCGCCGGAAGTTACAACCACCCATTTGCATGACCCGCTGGTGCCCGTACGCCCGCAAGCTGAATACATTTTGAAACAACTGAAAGTGCTTGGCGACGCTAGCTTTGAGCAGCTCTGTGCAGACGCGCCGGATGTCAACACAATAGTTTCTCGTTTCCTCGCCATCTTGGATCTGTACCGTGAAGGCGCAGTGTCATTCAAACAAGAAGCACCCCTCGCGAAGCTCTCAATCCATTGGACGGGTTCGGACACCAACGTCGCCGACATGCGAATGGAAGACGAGGAAGGCGCAGTGGTAGCACCACTTTAGGTACAATGACTTCAGTATTGACGGGAGGTCGACATGCAAGAGGCAATACCCCAAATCTTTAGCGATAAAGAACTAACCAAAATAATCGAAGCAATCCTCATGGTTGTGCCCGAACCTGTAGCATCGGTAGACATTGCGAATGCACTTAATATCGCGGACGACCAGGTGGAGGTAGCACTTACTCAACTTCGCGCCGAGTATGACCGTGACGAACGCGGATTTGAACTCCGCGAAGTCGGTGGGGGATGGCGCTACTATTCGCGTTCTGCATATGACCCCTTCGTGTCTCAGTTTGTCAGTGGTAGCCGCATGCAAAAGCTTTCCCAAGCCGCCCTAGAAACTCTTGCCGTTATTGCTTATCGCCAGCCTGTCACCCGGCAAAAAGTCAGTTCCATTCGGGGAGTCAACGTGGATTCAGTTGTCCGCTCTCTGCAAGCCCGAGGCCTCATTGAAAGTGCTGGTGAAACCGCAAGTGGAGCGACACTCTTTCAAACTACAACTGAGTTCCTTGAACGAATGGGGCTACGCTCACTCGATGAGTTAAGTCCTCTTGCACCCCACCTTCCGCACCGAGACGAACTTTCTGAACTAGCGCAATCTTTGGAGAAATAATGAAGAACGATCCTCACGTAGATTCGGGAATCCGCCTGCAAAAAGTTATCTCGCAAGCCGGCGTGGCATCTCGCCGTCACGCGGAAATCCTCATCACCTCGGGTCGCGTTCGCGTGGACGACAAAGTGGTGCGGAAGCTCGGCACCAGGGTTGACCCCAGCCGGCAAGTGATCCACGTCGACGGCGAACGCCTGCTATTAGATACCGAGTCTCTAACCATTGCCCTCAACAAACCTGTTGGCGTCGTTTCAACCATGGACGATCCAGAAGGACGTGCGTGCCTAGCGGACTACACCCAGGACTACAACCAGCGCCTATTCCATGTGGGACGTCTTGATACCGACACGGCTGGTCTGATCCTACTGACTAATGACGGGGAGCTTGCACACCGACTCATGCACCCCTCGTTTGAAATTCCAAAAACATACGTCGCCACCGTTCCAGGCGAGGTGCCGCGCGGCCTGCGCAAGAAAATGCTCCGCGGTATCGAACTTGAGGACGGGCCAGTTCAGGTTCAAGATTTTCGCGTCAAAGACCAGTATGGCGACCTCACCCTAGTGGAGCTGACGTTGCACGAGGGGCGCAACCGCATTGTCCGCCGGCTGCTCGAAAGCGTGGGCTTTCCCGTGGTTGAACTGGTTCGCACCCAGTTCGGGCCGGTTAAGATCGGGCGACTACACCCAGGCGTCACCCGCAAGGTTGATGGCGCCGTGCTTCAAGAGCTGTACAAAGCCGTAAACCTGTAGGAATCACCGTGCAGATTTCAACCAACCCGGACGGCCGGCCCATCCAAACGACGGGACCGGTGCTTGTGATCGGCTCCGGCCTTCTGGGAGGATCCGCAGCGCTGGCTCTAAAAGCTGCGGGTGTACCAGTGTTCCTCCAAGATATTTCCCCAGTGTCACTAGCTTTGGCTCGCGACATTGGTGCAGGCGAGGAATACACGCCATCTAGCCCGCAACCAGCACTGGTTATTGTTGCAGTGCCCCCCGATGTGACTGCAGATTGTGTTGTGAAGGCACTGAACACACACCCGGATGCGGTAGTGACTGACGTGGCTTCAGTGAAGTCGATTATTTTGGAGGAAGTCGAAGCCGCTGGTGTTGATGCGTCGCGATACGTCCCGTCGCACCCCATGGCAGGTCGGGAAAGATCTGGCGTTGCAGCTGCGGACCGGGACCTGTTTGTGGGGCGCCCGTGGGCAGTGATTCACCACCCAACCTGCTCTCCTCAGGCGCGCGTAGTTGTACGCAACCTTGCGGTGGACCTTGGCGCCACCGTGTTGGAAATGAACGCGCAAGAGCATGATCGGGGAGTGGCTATTGTTTCGCACGTGCCGCAACTAGTCTCGTCCCTACTCGCCTCCCGGCTTCGCGATGCCACCGAGGATGAGCTCAGCCTAGTTGGCCAGGGCCTGCGTGATACCACTCGCATCGCGGCTTCCGACCCGCGCCTGTGGACATCGATCGTGTCAGGTAACTGCGGCCCCGTGGTGGATGTATTGCGCGAGTACCAGCGGGAACTAGACAACCTCGTTAGCGGACTTGAATCGGGTGCTGCCGCAGGCTTTGGCGCTACCGGATCCGTTGCCGCCATAAACACCGCTATATCGCAGGGTAACGAGGGCGTTTCGCGGATTCCCGGAAAGCACGGGGGAGTCCAGCGGCGCTGGGCGATCGTGGAAGTACTTATTCCTGACAAGCCGGGTGAGCTCGGCCGACTTTTCACCGAACTGGGTGCGGCCGGAATCAACATTGAAGACCTCACCATGGATCATTCCGCACACCAGCGCGTTGGTCTGGCCCAAATTTTTGTAAACCCGACTGTAGCCAAAGAAGCCGAAAAAGAACTTGAAATGCGCGGCTGGCGCATCGTTAACCAGTGAGCTGGGAGGAAACGTGGAGGAAACAGCAAACATGAGCGTAGAGCAAATGAAGGCGCTGATTAGCGAGCTTGGGCTGTCTGTTGCTATCGATGGACCCTCCGGATCGGGCAAATCAACCGTTGCTCGTGCATTGGCACGCGAGCTTGGCATCGGCTACCTCGATACCGGAGCGATGTACCGTGCGCTCACGTGGTACTGTCTGGACGCCGGTCTACCCCTGGACGATCACGCCGCTGTAGCTGGTGCGGCAGACTCGTTCCTCTTGTCCATCACCACCTCGCCCGATGATTTCCGCGTAACCGTGGGGGATACGGACGTGACGGAGCAGATCCGCGAGTCCCGTATTTCCAAAGAAGTCTCAAAAGCTGCCACAAATCTGGACGTGCGTGAATCGCTTGTGCGCCAACAGCGCGAAATTATCAATGCGGCCCGCCAGTCCGGCAACGGCATGGTTACCGAAGGCCGGGATATCACCACCGTGGTGGCACCGGATGCGGATGTGCGCCTGCTACTTACTGCTTCGGCTGAGGCGCGCATGAAACGCCGCGCCGTGCAGTTGCTAGGTGAGGGCGTAGACGAGTCCGCCATTGAATCCATGCGCAGCGAGGTTGTTGGGCGAGACGCTAAAGATTCTACGGTGGTCAACTTTCAGGAGGCTACTGAAGGCCAGATCCTGGTTGACTCGTCCGCTCTTGATGCCCAGCAAACTCTTCAGCTTGTACTTGACTACGTGAGGCAGAATCTTGCGCAACGAGCCGAGCAAGCTGAAGCTGACAATGCCCGTGTTCGCGCTATGCGCGCTGCCCTCTCAAACTATGAGCTTTACGACGAAGACCAGAATGTGCTGGAAGGTGAGCTTCCCTTTGAAGAGTTAGAAACCTCGACCTCCGGCAATCCAGTTTTAGCCATTGTGGGACGTCCAAATGTTGGTAAATCAACACTTGTGAACCGGATTTTGCAACGCCGTGCTGCGGTTGTTCAAGACACTCCTGGTGTCACGCGTGACCGGGTTTCTTACCCCGCAAACTGGAACGGACGCGACTTTACGCTGGTGGACACCGGCGGCTGGGAGATTGACGTGCGCGGCCTGGATCGTTCCGTTGCGCAGCAGGCTGAAATCGCAATCGAGATGTCGGACGCGGTGCTGTTTGTTGTAGACGCAACTGTTGGCATCACGGATACGGACGAGCGGATCGTGAAGATCCTTCGTCGTTCTGGCAAACCCGTGGTACTGGCTGCCAACAAGGTTGATTCAGCTGCACAGGAGGCGGATGCCTACGCGCTTTGGAACCTTGGGCTCGGCGAGCCTTTCCCAGTATCAGCGCTACATGGCCGCGGAGCCGGTGACGTGCTCGATGCAGTTCTGAAGATCCTTCCCGAAGAATCCGCTGTTGCACAGAAGCTGCCCGAGGGAGGGCCGCGCCGCGTGGCACTAATTGGGCGCCCAAATGTGGGTAAGTCCTCGCTGCTCAACCAATTGGCCGGGGAAAACCGCGTGGTTGTTGATAACACCGCAGGCACAACCCGAGACCCGGTTGATGAACTTATCGAGATGGCCGGACGCCAATGGTGGTTTGTTGACACTGCTGGTATCCGTCGCAAGATGCACCGCACGTCAGGCGCTGACTACTACGCCTCCATTCGTACCCAGGCCGCGATTGAAAAAGCCGAGGTAGCCATGGTTCTACTCGATGCCACCGAGCCGCTATCGGAGCAGGACGTGCGAATCGTGCAAGCAGCGCTTGATTCGGGTCGCGCCCTGGTAATCGTTAACAACAAGTGGGATTTGGTTGATGAGGATCGCCGGCTTGACCTTCAAAATGAGCAAGAACGCGACCTTGCACACGTTGCGTGGGCTCCGCGCATAAATCTGTCCGCGCTCACCGGATGGCACACGAACCGAATCGTACGGGCACTGGATACGTCGCTACGCTCTTGGGACATGCGCATTTCTACCGCGAAGCTGAACTCGTTCCTGGGAGAACTCGTTGCGGCCACACCCCACCCGGTGCGTGGTGGAAAGCAGCCTCGCATCCTATTCGCAACGCAGGTGTCCGCCCGTCCGCCAAGGTTCGTGATCTTCACAACCGGATTCCTTGACCCCGGCTACCGCCGATTCATTGAACGCCGTTTGCGTGAAACCTTTGGCTTCGAGGGTACCCCAATCAAAATCAGTGTGCGGGTGCGTGAAAAGAAGCGTCGATAAGTTTCCAGCTAGTCTGTTTGGGCCGCGCCATTCTCGTTCCACTCATTCGGAATGGGAATAGCGGCCGCATCAGGCGCGCCCGGATCCACCAGCGTGTTCGATGAGGTTTTACGGAATCTGCGCCAAGAATGTGCCTCATTCTTGGATTTTCGAGGCCGCCGGCGTCGCCATGGGCGTGCTGCGGGCACAGCCCAGGATTTCCTGCGCATAATGGCACGCACGCCATCCAGGCCAAGAATGACCACAGCGAGCCAAATGCCAATGTAAGTAACCCATTCGAGGCCTTCAATGCGCTCGCCCAGCAGGGTTGCAACGACGGTAACCAAGATCGGTTCAACGTAAGACAATAAACCGAATACCGCGTAGGGTAAAAGCTTCGCGGCCATCACGTAAAAGATAAGGGCAAACACGGATAACCCGCCCAGCGTCAAAAGCAAAATTGCGGCAGGAAGGTGCGAAAACGCAATGCTCACGCCGTTTTGTCGTGATGCTGCATAAATCGCGAGGGGCATCGCCAGCGCCATTTCCCAGGTGAGGGCGCCCACGCCATCGGTTTCAAAAATACGGCGAAGGACAAAGTAGATTGGGTATCCCACTGCAACATAAACCGTGACCCAGCCTAACCCGCCACCTCGGATCACTTCGAACACCACCGCGGCGCACGCGACGAGGGTTGCAATAAACGTGATGGTAGAGAGGCGTTCCTTAAAAATCACTCTGCCAAACAGAACCATTACCAGGGGCATCAAGAAGTAGCCCATTGATAGAGCCAACGTGTTACCAGTTTGGGGTGCCCATCCGAAAAGGAACATTTGAGAGGCCAACATTGGCACGTTAAACCCGTATGCCAGTAGTTTCTTTGGAGCAGCTATTGTGCGCTTAAACTCGCCCGAAAACCAGAACCAGCGTCCGCTTACCGCAAGGAGGAAGAGGATTCCTGGAACCGTTAGCACAATGCGCCAGGCCCATACCTGCGTGCCTGACAAAGCTGGTAGTTGTCCGGCCACAAATGCGATAGCTGCAAACATGACCGAGGAGAGAAGCGAAACTACTACGCCGCGACCAGCCATTACACACCAATCTAAAAGGACGCTGTGGGAGGGGATAGGTATTAAAAAAATCCCGAGACATTACTGCATTGTCGCGGGATTTACATCGTCGGGCTGGCGGGATTTGAACCCACGACCCCTTGACCCCCAGTCAAGTGCGCTACCAAGCTGCGCCACAGCCCGTGCTTTTCAGCAACAACGATTCTAACCGAATGATTACTCACATGCCTAATCGGCCAGGCGGATGTGGGCTACTCCCCACATTGTCAGTCCCACGCATGTTTTACTGGGATATCGATTCATGCCGGTAACGGTTTGGTGGCCGCCTTCGATACACTGAAACAGTGGAGACTTTGACCCGTGAAGAAGCGCTGGAACGCAGCGCCAACGTAATACCGGACGAGATTGATGTGTACATCGACCTTTCAAATGCAAAATCTGGTGAAGAGGCGTTTTTCTCAAAATCAACGATTCGATTTGAGACGAAATCCTCATCCGTTTTTGTCGATCTTGTTGCGAATAATGTTGAGGAAGTGCGCGTTAATAGTGCGCCTGCAAACTACGAGGTAACGGATACGCGGGTCTTGGTGAAAGACCTTCCAACGGATCGCCCGGTGAGTTTAGAAATTGAGTCGCGTTGCTACTACTCGACAACCGGGGAAGGCCTGCATCGCTACATCGATCCAGAGGATGGCGCTACCTACCTCTACACGCAGTTTGAGCCCACGGATGCGCGCCGCGCATGGGCCTGCTTTGACC
This sequence comes from Actinomyces sp. HMSC075B09, assembly GCF_001812395.1. Classification (NCBI taxonomy): domain Bacteria; kingdom Bacillati; phylum Actinomycetota; class Actinomycetes; order Actinomycetales; family Actinomycetaceae; genus Actinomyces; species Actinomyces sp. HMSC075B09. Next base: position 278,696 of record NZ_KV808735.1, on the reverse strand, counting down.
AACCCGATCTGAAGCTCCGCTGGCAGTTCAGTGTTAAGGCTCCCTCGGATTGGATAATTCTATCTAACCAGCCCGAACAGTCCCGTAATACGGTTGGCGAGCTGGCGGAGGTAACGTTCAAACGCACGCCACCGCTGTCGTCCTACATCACTGCGGTGGTTGCCGGCCCATACGCTCGCGTTGATGGAGGCACCTGGAGTGGGGGAGCCGCCGACGGTGGCCACGCCAACATTAGTTTGGGTGTTTACTGCCGCGCGTCTCTTGCGCAGTACTTGGATGCCGACGACATCTTGACAGTGACGCGCCAGGGTCTTGATTTCTATCACGAGCATTACGGCTTCACTTATCCGTGGGGCAAGTACGACCAGGTTTTTGTACCCGAATATAATCTTGGGGCTATGGAGAACCCGGGGTGTGTGACCTTCAACGAGAAGATGATTTCTCGCGACACGCCCACGAGGGCCGCACGCCAATCTCGTGCCAACGTCATTTTCCACGAGATGTGCCACATGTGGTTTGGAGACCTCGTAACCCCAAGGTGGTGGGATGATCTATGGCTGAAGGAGTCCTTTGCGGACAACCAGGGGTCAATGGGATTAACAGAGAATACCCACTTCGACACCGAGTGGGCCACATTCGCTTCCGGCAGGAAAGAATGGGCATACAAGCAGGATCAGCTACCCACTACCCACCCAATCGCAGCCGACATTCCTGACGTTGAAGCGGCAAAGAACAACTTCGATGGAATTACCTACGCTAAAGGTGCGGCTGTGCTTAAACAGCTGGTTGCCTATGTAGGGAAAGAAGCTTTCTTTAGCGGCGCCCGTGAATACTTTAAGAAACACGCGTTCGGAGCAACCCGGATGCAAGACTTTTTAGAGGCGCTCGAGGAAGCCTCCGGTCGCGATAATCTCCAGGGTTGGGCAAAGGCATGGCTAGAGACCACCGGCCCTTCAACTCTGCGTATTCGCCGAGGTGAGGACGGTTTCATACTGGAGCAGGATTCCATGGACGCGATCACTGGGCAGGAGGCGCTGCGCCCTCACCGGGTAAATGTCGGCTTCTATGAGCTGACGGGCGATAATTTGGTGCGCGTGGGGATCGAGAAGGTCACGCTCACTGGATCATCCCTCCCGCTCGAAACTGCCGGGAACTATGACCTCGTCCTCGCAAATGATGATGATCTAACGTACGCGCTTGTTGAACTGGATGAGAACGAGGTAACAACCGCGCTTCGCTTCGTCTCTACGATTGCAAATCCAACCTCACGCGCAGTGCTTTGGTCAGCGCTGTGGGCGGGCGTGCGGGCAGCAAAGATAAATCCATGCGACTACGTGAATGCGGTGGCGAGTCAGGTGCCATTCGAAGAAGATGACGCGGTTGCCGGTGACCTAATCGGCAACGCTCTCGAAGCTCTCCTGCACTACATGGCCACGCCAGAGCGAAAACTGGAGGCAAATAGTTTTGCCAACCACGCGATCAACGCTATTGGACGCTCGGACGCCGAAGATCGCAAGCGCGAATGGGCACTTGCCGCAACTCGTGCTTTGAATATCGCCGGTTCGCCGGGTGAGGATCAGATGCAGTTCTTGCATGACCTTGCCGCCGCTAATTCACCCCTCCTAACAGTTGGTCCAAATCTTGCGTGGCAGGCCCGAATTACCCTCGCTGCGCTAGGAGCAATTACTAGAGAAGATGTGGAGGCGTATCTCAAAACTGATCCTTCCGGTGAAGCTGAAGTGTTTGCGCTACAAGCAATCTCAGCGCTTCCGGGTCGCATCGAGCGCCAGAAGACCTGGACGCGAATTCTTGAAGAAGATCTCGCCAACGAAAAGATGAGCGCTATGCTGGCCGGTCTAAATGCAGGATCGCTAGGTCACGGTGCAACCGGTTTCGCAGGCGACTTTTTTGATCTTGCAGCGAATTATTGGGACTCTCACACGATCGGGATGGGAAGGCGCTTCATTGCGGGTGCATACCCTTCCGTGATCGATGCGGGCAGTCCCGAGGAGGCGGCAGCACTACGGTACATGGCTTCTTGGTGGGTGAGCGCAAACGAGAACGCGCCGGCAGCTCTTGTGCGTCTCATGCGCGAGGCAGCCGATAATTTGGAACGCAGTTTCAGGATCCAAACCAAATGGCTGACGAAGTAGAATCCGTAGATCACGCGGCCGAGGATAATCGGGCATTAACGCAGCCGTCGTCCCAGCTAGGCGACCTCCTTTTTGACCCGCTCAACTATGGCGTGGGCGGATCATCTGAGTCTCGCAAAACGCCGCGCCGCCCATTTGAGACGATCATCGCCCTCTTGCTCGCAATGGTGCTTGCCTTCTGCGTGACCATCGCGGCGAAGAACCTAATCGGCAATAAAACTACACAGGAGAAAACGCGCAGCAACCTCAGTGAGCAGGTTGCTCGCCAGCAAGACATTGTCAATCAACTAGAAGTTGCCAACGCGGAGGACGCGGCTCGAATAGCTCTCTTATCCGCTGACTTAAAGGACACGGTTACTGCAGATCAACCAGCGGCACAGAACGCACAGCTGGAAGAGATCGAAGGAAGTGGCATCCTCGTCACAGTTAGCGAACGGGAGGGGTCCGAATCTGTCGAGAGAGTTTTGGATACCGACCTGCGCTACATCATCAACTCCCTTTGGGCAGGTGGCGCAGAAGGCGTGGAGATAAATGGGGTTCGAGTGGGACCGACCACTGCTGTGCGCACCGCGGGTGGCGCCATCTTGGTTAATTTCCAACCCGTAGTGGCGCCATACAGCATTCGCGCCATCGGAGACCGTGAGGCACTTGAACTCCAGCTAAAATCCGGTGGGGTAGCGGCCTATCTGTCTACACTGGACTCAAAATACGGCATTAAAACATCAATTCAGGCGGAGGAAAAAATCGCCTTGCGCCCAGCTAGCGTTCGGGGCGCGAGCCTTACCGAGATCGTTCAACAGGAGCAGCAATGATCGCAATACTTGGCCTAGTCCTCGGAATTATCCTTGGTATTCTTCTTGACCCGACCATTCCGTACGCGCTCCAACCGTACCTTCCCATCGCCGTCGTGGCAGCGATGGACGCGCTCCTCGGCGGTGCGCGCGCCTGGTTTGAGGGCAAGTTCTCTGATCGCGTGTTCATCACCTCGTTCTTTTGGAACGTGCTCATCGCCGCCCTGCTGGTGCTGGTAGGCGCGCAACTGGGTGTGGGAGCCGCAATGACAACGGCAATCGTGGTTGTTCTAGGTATCCGTATTTTCTCTAACGCAGCTGCGATACGTCGCCACATTTTTGGGGCTTAACCGTGAGAGAAAGAGACTTATCAAAGCGCCGCCTACGCGACCTCCTAACAGTGAGGTTTCGTCCCATTCACCTCCTTATCGGCTTGCTTCTGTTCAGTTTGGGATTTGCGTTTGTGGCACAAATTAAGATCCAACGATCGGATCCACTTGACGGCCTGAATGAAGACGAGTTGGTGTTACTGCTTGACCAACTAACCGCTGCCGAAAGCCAGCTACGCGACGAAAAGGCTGAGTTGACTGACCAAATCTACAAGTTACAATCGGCCCATTCCCAAGGACAAGCAGCCGTGGAAGCCGCCGAGAAGGAGCGTGAACTTGCTCGCATCCTTGGCGGAACTACACCCGTGCACGGGCCCGGGCTCGAGATCGTTGTGAACCAGGGGAGCAGTCCGATTCCTGCCCAAAAGTTCGTCACTATGCTGGGCGAACTGCGCAACTCGGGGGCGGAAGCTATCGAATTGAACGGGAATCGGATTGTGGCCACATCCTTCATTACGTCGGACGATGACGGCGTCTTGAGCCTTTCTGGGACTGAGCTGAAGGCTCCATACACGTGGAGGGTGATTGGCGATGCGGACACTATACAGCCGGCCCTAGACATCGCCCGCGGCGCCACCTCGCAACTTCGCGCGTCAGATGCAACCGTCGAAATCACGCGTGTAGATGACATCGAGATAGATTCCACGGTTGCCCCCAAGACATACCGCTACGCTAAGCCCGTCGAGTAGCGCCACCGTGTGGTGGATAACTTCTTCCAACGGAACTAAACTTGAAGGATAGATATTCGATCCCCGTCGACGAAGGAGAAGGCGATGTCCCTAAACAACACGCCAGATCCCAATGAAACCGCCATTTTTGGCGCATTGGACACGCCAAGTGAACCCACAGAACCGTTTACTCGCCGTCCGCTTTCGGCCGCCGATCAAGCCGCGGTAGACGCGCTACCGTACGGTTCGGCTCTCCTCATCGTTCAACGTGGTCCAAACTCCGGTGCCCGTTTCCTCCTCGACAAAGAGGTAACTACGGCAGGACGAAGCCCAAAGGCTGATATTTTCCTTGACGACGTCACCGTCTCGCGCCGTCACTGTGAATTCCGCGCCGTTGACGGGGGCTTCGTTGTGCGCGATTCCGGCTCTTTGAACGGCACCTATGTTAACCGCGAACGCACTGAGAGTGCCGAGTTACACACGGGCGACGAAGTACAAGTTGGCAAGTACCGCCTTACGTACCACCCATCGAACAAAGCTTCATGAGCGCAAAACGGCTCCGTTTAGAAAATGAGACACCAATATCTTGGCCTCGTGATGTTTCTCATGAGGCAAGGTTTTCTATTGGTCAGGTAACCGAACAGGTTAAACCCGAGTTTCCTGCACTCACGGTGTCTAAAATCCGGTATCTAGAATCGGAAGGCCTGCTTGAGCCTGAACGTACCGATTCCGGGTACCGGAAATACTCCAGCGCAGACATAGAACGGCTGCGTTTCATTCTGACGGAGCAACGTGACTCTTACCGCCCGCTTCGCGTTATACGCGAGCAACTTGCCGCGCTCGACGCGGGTCACGAGATCGACCGGATGCCTACCGCAAGGGTTGTGTCCGACAAGGGCGTAACTAAGGTACCCTCGCGCGAGCATGTTTCGGTTCGTGAGCTTTGTGACCTTACGGGCGCCTCAAAGGCAGAGATCGAGGAATTCACCACGCTTGGCTTGCTCTCTCCGGACCTGAGTGGGTACTTCCGCGCAAAATCTGTAAAGGTAGTTGAACTTCTGCTGCAGATCCGCAACGAGGGGATTAGCCCGCGCAACCTTCGCACGGTGCGCCAAGCTGCCGAGAGACATGCGGATATCATCGACACTACGGTGCAGCCACTTCGAGCACGAGGTCGCGCCTCAGATATTGAACGGGCACGAGCCAGGAGTGCTGAGATTGCAGAACTGACAGCCGATCTGCATCGTGAGTTTTTGCGCATGGCAATCGAGAAACTTTCAGATAGTTAGACGAATTCGATAACAAAATAGTCTCAAGTTAAACTTGAAGGTAAGGCGCGCCGCGCGTTTCATTGACGCCGCGCTTATTCCGTTCTAGCGTTGATCTCAGTTTGACCATCAACCCAATAGTCGCGAGGAGATATTCAGTTGGTACCAGATAATGGAGCCGCTACGGCCCGGCAGGGCATGCTGTTCGGCGACGTCCTCGCGCACCTCACGCCCGAAACCGGCTACCGTGGCCGTATTGCCTGTCAGGCGGCTGGCATAACTTACCGCCAGTTGGATTATTGGGCGCGCACTGGCCTTGTGGAACCGTCTATTCGCACGGCACAGGGCTCGGGTTCACAAAGGCTTTATTCGTTCCGCGACATCCTCGTGCTGAAAGTGGTGAAGCGCCTTTTGGACACCGGCGTCTCGTTGCAGCAGATTCGTACTGCTGTCACGCACTTGAAAGACAGGGGAGTGGACGACCTCGCTTCAATCACTCTTATGAGCGACGGAGCCTCGGTTTACGAGTGCCGCTCACGTGACGAGATGATTGACCTAATCGAGGGCGGTCAGGGCGTGTTTGGTATCGCAGTTGGTCACGTTTGGCGCGAGATCGAGGGCTCGCTAGCTGAGCTTCCTAGTGAGGAGGCCGAGCCGGTTCTTCCGGTTGAAGATGAGCTTGCCAAGGCAAGGCGCGCTCGCCGTAACGCTTCTTAAAATATCTTCGAAGTATTGGGGTGGAACAGATCAAACTGTTCCACCCCAAAGCTTTATTCTGCGCCGGCTAAGCTTCTGCATACTGCCGGCGCAGTTGGGCTACGTCTAGCCTGCGCGCCTTCCTAGCAGCAATCGCGCTAAACAGGAATGACACCAGGCCCCAGAGCAGGAGGGGGATGGCCGTTGCCACGATACTGGTTAGGTTACCGCCAACTACGGTGTGGGTTAGACCGTTCATGAGGGCGGATAGCGGCAGCAATCCAGAAATCATTTGGAACGCACTAGGCGCGGTCTGGATCGGAATGAGTCCTCCAAGCGAGACCACCTGTACCACTAGGAACAGTAACGCCACTATGCGCCCCACGCGCGCTCCAAAAACAGCGAGGAGTGCCTGATTGATTGCGGTGAAAGAAACTACTCCAATGGCCATAATGATTGAGGTTAAAGCGAAGCTCTTTGGAGAAACACCGAACAAACCAGCAATAATCGCAACACCAATGGCTTGTACCAATGCGAACACTAACGCCGGGCGAAGCGAGTTCCAGGCCACCCGCACGGGCGCGACTGAAGAAGCTAGTTCCCGACGGCGCAAACCGGGCATAGCTAAATACGTAGCAAACGCTCCCAACCACAACACTATCGCTGCGGCCCATGGGAATAGCGTGTTGGCTTCACTCGTCTTGTAAAGGGCAGCATTTTCAGACCGGATCGGAATCGCCCCCACATTCACAATGCGGGTACGCTCTGCGTCCGTGTAGCTTGGCACCTGATCGACGCCGCCCTCAAGCTCGGTGGCGAAGCGCGAGGTACCCTCTATCAGCTGCCCGATACCTGCGTAAAGCTCGCTAGTGCCCCCGGCAAGCTGATCGGTGCCTCCTGCCAGCTGGCTCGCTCCGCTTGAGCTTTGCCCCGCGCCCCGCGCCAGTTGCCAAGTGCCGTCTTCTAGCTGAATAAGGCCAGGATTCAAAAGCCTGAGGCCCGCTGCAAGCTGGCTGGCACCATCCACGAGGCCGAGCTGGCTTGGCGTTCCATCGAGGCCACTTTGAAGTTTTGCCGCGCCATCGGAGAGCTGGCTAAGTGCCTGCGACATTCCGAGGCTACCGGGCGTACCGTTCACCCCGTCGCGTAGCTGTGCAATACCTGCGGCAAGCTGGCTCGAACCTTCGCGCAACCTTTCCAAATCTGCGCTAATGCCGGCAAAACCTCCGGCATCTTGGAGTTGTTTCACTAACTCTTCTATGCGAGTACTGATCTGTACGATCTGATCGACGAGCTCATTAATTCCGGACCGGGTGAGTAGCTCATTCAGCTGGGCAAGCGCCTGATCCAGGTTGGGATCGTTCTGAGGAAGATTTGCAAGGGCCTGCTCGAGGTCACTCACAGTCTGGTTAAGCGTTGCGCAATACTCCGGGGTCTGCGTGGCATCGCACTGGGCAGCCAGCTGCCTAAGGCGGGGGAGAGCGCCTATATTCTGGTCCGTACCGTAGATGAGGCCGCGTACGTAATCGAGCAGGTTCTGTGAGTCTTTGATGACGTCACGGATCTTTTCCACCTCAGCGGTAATCTCTGCGGATGAAGGCAGGTTATCCAAGGTTCCATCCGGAATCGCGTTCTCGATCCGCGCGAGGGGTTCGAGCACCTGGTTTAGACCATCTACCAGCTGATCTATGCCTTCGCTTAGCTCTTTGGATCCGTCGGCGAGCTGCCGGGTTCCTTCGGCAAGTCCGCCTGGCTCGTTGACGCTTCGCTCCAACTGGTCGATACCGGATTTCAGCCCGGGGGTAGCGCTCGTCCCTACGAAACCATCACGTAGCTGTTTCGTGCCCGAAGCCAGTTGATCAGCGCCATCGGCAAGCTGTCCCACGCCTGCGCGCAGTTCGCTTACGCCACCGGCAAGCTCATTCGCGCCGCCGTACAGTTGGTTCAATCCAGCCGCCAGCTGTGCGGTTCCATCAGCAAGTTCACGCGCGCCCGAGGAGAGCTGGCCGGCTCCCTCGCCAAGCTTGTTTACACCATCATCTACCTGCTTCGCACCGTCTGCAGCCTGCCCCAGTTGATCCTTCATGTCGCCAAAACCAAGGAAGATCTCATCCAGCATCGTCTCGGTTAGGGTGTGCCCCATTGTGGTGGCAGCGACTGCCGCAATCTGGGCAGAGATGCGTCCCATGAGCTCAGATGATGCGTCATTAGACGTCACGGTAATAAGTGCGGGAGTAGCCGCGGTAGTCCCAATGGACGTCACATTCTTAGAAAAGTTTTTTGGGATGGTGATGACCGCTTGGTACTGTCCAGATTCAAGCCCGCTTCTCGCAGTTTCTTCCGTGACAAGTTGCCAATCCAGGTTCAGATCGACCGGCTCTTCGGGATACATGAGGCCCCCGGCCAGCTCGCGCCCGATGGGCACCAGAATCTCTTCGCCATCAACCACCATTTTGGCGCCCTCGTCCAAGTTGACGATCGCGGCGGGAATCTTGTTGAAGTTGTTCGGGCGGTCTGGAAGCGACCATAGCGTAAGCGCCGTTGCCAGGATGGGCAGTAGCACTACGGCCACGAGCGCCCGTATATCTCGTCCGGTAAGTTTCATTACTCATTCACCGCCAACTTAACGCGTACTTCATATGAGTCTTCATTTGCGAATTCATCCGTGTTATCCGGCCCGAGCAGCAGGGCGCCGCCCGCCTCGAGGTTTTCTTGGACCCAGGCCTTCTCCACCTCGCGAAGAGGGCGATTGACGAGTAACAACATGGGTTTAGAAACGTGCGGGATCTGTGTTGCCGGGTCATCAAGGAAAACGCTGCGTGCGATAACTCGGCTGGCCTCGTCGCGACTCGAAATATCGAACACGTAGATCGATCCGGTGTGGGGGAGGAGCCTGGCGCCAAATGCGGCAAGCATCGCCGTACACGCCACCGGATCGCCGGTGAAGCGGATAATGTCGCCCGGGCGCACGGCCAGTTCTACGCCGCTTACAAGGTCACCGCGCCGGTCTCCAATGCTCACATTCTCAGCTCTGGCGACAACCTCGCCGTATTGGCGTTGCCAATCCACGTGTTTGAAGTGCAGGTCCATGCCGGTTCCCTCAACGTCTAGGAGGGGGAGCATCCGATCCATCCACTTCGGTAAGTACCACGCCTTGTCGCCCAGAAGCTGCAGGACGGCGGGCACCAGTGTCATTCGCACCAGGAATGCATCCACACCAACGCCAACCAACAGGCCGAACGCGATTGGTTGCACGTAGAACGAGCCGTCGGGGATAAAGCCGGAGAACACAGACATCATGATGAGGGCCGCGGCCACAACCACCGGAGCCGAGCCCACGAATCCGGTGCGAATCGACTCTCGCGCGTTGCCACTGTGCGCATAGTCTTCAGCCATGCGTGAGACCAAGAACAGCTCGTAGTCCATTGCCAATCCAAATAGAACGCCCATGAGCATGATTGGCATGAAGGAAATAACGGGGCCTACCTGCCCTATTCGTAACAAGTCGTTGCCAACACCGTCGATGAACACCCACGTGGTCATGCCAAATGCTGCGGCCACAGAGAACACGTATCCAAGCGTGGCTTTGATCGGTACCCAAATCGAGCGGAACACAATCAGCAAAATAACGAGGGAGAGCCCTACAACAACCGCTCCAAATGGCAGTAGCGCAGAGTACAGCTTCTCTGATACATCGATCGCTACGGCCGCCGAACCGGTGACCATCACGTTAGAGATGTCGTATTTACCTTCCCAATCCGGCGCTGCATCCCTAAGGGCATGCACTAGCTGTTCGGTTTCTACGCTATCTGCTCCGGTCTTGGGGATCACCACGACAACGCCCAAATCAGCGCTGCGGTTAGGTGTAGAAAGCTGTACCTGATCAACGCCGGGCATCTGCTCGATTTCAGACTTCATGCTCGCCATTAGGCCCAGCGGATCCCTCGAAGTAACGATGTCACCGATCACAACTAGCGGCCCGTTAGCTCCCGGTCCGAACTCTTCGGCTACGAGGTCAAAGGTTTGCCTAGCCATCGTGGATTCATCTTCAACGCCATTATCTGGCAGAGCAAGGCGCAGATTTAGCGCGGGAATAGTCATGACTACAACCAAGGCAGTAACGCTCAAAATGGTGAGCCAGGGGTGCGAGGTTACGGTTTTCACCCACCATGCAGACAGGTGTCGTTTACGCCCGGAATCGGCCTCGTCCTCGCCATTCTTCAGCTTTCGCCGCTTAGGCCGTAGGCGATCTCCAAGTACGGCAAGGAGCGCAGGCAGGCCAGTTACTGCCATTACCGCCGCAATAGCAACAGCCAAGGCCGCTGCTAGACCCATAATTGTGAGGAAGGGAATGCCCGCTACAAACAGCGCCGTCAGCGCAATAACCACTGTCATCCCCGCAAAAAGCACGGCGGCACCCGAGGTGGCGATGGCACGCGGAATCGACTCTTCGACGGTGTAGCCCTCAGCCAGCTGATCCAAATGTCGCGAAACAATAAATAGGGAGTAATCGATTCCCACAGCCAAACCAAGCATGATAGCAAGCGTTGGGGTAGTGGTAGAGATTGGCACGAAGGCCGCCACTATCATCGTGATTGCCATTGAAATACCAACGCCGAAAAGGGCTGTAATGATCGGCACCATGCCCGTCTTAAACGAGCGGAATGCCACCGATAAAACCATAAGGGCCAGGGCTACGCCCACTGCTTCAAGAGGGGAGAGGGGGATCTCGGTGAGCGACATAATCTGGCCGCCAACGTGCACACTCAACCCGGCTTGCTCTGCCTGTTTCGCGATGCTCACCAACTCAGATACGGAGTTATCATCAATCGAGTCGAGGCCAAATGAGAACTGTACCTGCGACATTGCATAACGATTATCATCTGACACCAGGGGAGCCATTATTGAGTCATCGAATGGGTCAGCTACAGCGGTCGCATACTTAATGCTCTTTGCCTGATCGAGGACGGTAGTAATCTCATCCTGATAATCCCAGATGTTGCCGCCCTCTGGAGCTCCGAAAATAACTTGCCCTGCGGTTCCAGACAGTTCAGGGAAACGCTCAGCCATTACGTTCAGGCCATCTTGCCCCTCGGTGCCCGGGATGGTGAAATCATTAGTCAGCTTGCCGCCCAGACCGAACATCGCAGCTATAACCGCGGCCAGGATCAATATCCAGGCAAGCAGCACCGTTTTTGCATGCTTAACCGTGGAGGTGGCTAGCCGAAACAGAATCGATGACACTATGGTTCCTAAACACGCGATACGTTGTTTCTTCGATTCTATTATTTATTCGCCGCGCTTGAAGACCCAGAACACTCTAGGCGCCAACGCTGAGTGGTTTCGTAGTGGGCACGGCTCATGACAAGCGCCATGCGCTCGCACTCCTCAGGATTGAGAGGGGTAGAGGCACCGTATTGAGATTGCGTAAAACCATATCTAATAATGACATAATGTACATTATCGGATCAGCATATTAGATTGAGCCCTTTGTGGTCGAGGGTCTTTTGCCCTAACGCCGCTCGATTCGCGCATTCAGCTGAAATATTTACCAAAGCGATAGCGTTTATGCGTTTAGACTACGAGCAAGTTCGAAGAAAGGAAAACAGATGGCAGATCGCGCACTACGCGGAATGCAGATTGGCGCTAAGTCGCTAGAGACCGAAGATGGCATCGTTTTTGCTGATCGCCAGCAGCGTCGCTACCAGTGCGAAAATGGGCACGTTTTTGCGGTGACGATGTCGATCGATTCTGAGCCGCCAGCAAACTGGGAATGCCGTTGCGGTTCGCCCGCCGAATACCTTGGCGATGCGGAACCTGAAGAAGAAAAACCAGCAAAACCACAGCGTACGCACTGGGACATGCTTCTTGAGCGTCGTAGCGAAGAAGAACTCGAAGTTTTGTTGCAGGAGCAACTTGAGGTGCTTCGCCGCGGCGAGTTACGCAACGGCGTTGCCTACAGGCGCTAAGCAAAGGTAAAGATTAAGCAAAGCTTGCAGTGAGCATTGTGGTCAAGCAGCGGAGCACCTCACAGAGCCCCTCTTGGCCCCCAAAAAACGCAGATTTGATCTTGCCCACTCCTCCCCCGCGGTCATATATGATCGCGGGGTTCTGCTTGCACCTCGGGTTCGTTTACACGGAATAGTCGAAGCCGCTGATGTCTTTCTTCGAGGCCACGTCGTCCTCGCGCAGGAAGTCCATCTGCTTGATTCCTCGAATTGCTGCCACGATCGAGATTGGGAAGGTAACCACCATCTGGTTCAACAAGCTGATATTGGAGTTCACGATCCGTTTAGAAGCAGCGAGCTGGTCGTTTTCCTTTGCAATCTCACTTTGGAGATTCAGGAACTGCTGCGAAGAGAGCATCTGCGGGTAGTTCTCCCCCACTGCGAAAATATTTCGCAGTGCATTGTCCTGAGAGACCATTGCGTCATTCATCTCTGCAACCGACGCCCCACGGCGCAGTTTTACGATGTTCACAAAAAGCTTCTCTTCATGCTGCGCGTAAGACTTCGCTACCTTCAGCATTTCCAAAATAGTGTCATACCGCTTGGCAAGAGCAATATCGACGTTCTTCTTCGACTCTTCAATAATGACCAGGTAGCGCGACATCTGGTTGCTTTTTGCAATAAACCAAAAGACGATCAACAATAAAATGATCGCAACGGTAAGCCAAATATACAAGTAAGAATTCATTGATTCTCCATTCACAACTGGGAATTAACCTTATCTAACAACGTGTAAAACTGGCCGAGCTGATTCTGCACCTTTTTATACTCGCCACTAAGAGAAAGACTTTCAATCTCTTTTCGGCTAGAGGGACGCTTCAGAATATGGGCGTCCGTGTAAAACGAGACCGCAACCCGTTTCTCATCCATTGTCACAGTAATTGGGCAGCCTTCCCTATACTCCACAAGAGTTCTAAGCAGGTATGGATTCAAGAGCGTGCGGCTGGAGACCTCATCAGTGCAATAGACATTGAACGTCTCATTGAACCGAATGTCTTCCGTCTCAATCTTCAGTTCACCATCCTGGGCTTTGGCATAGCCTTTTTGTTTTTCTCTGCCAAACAGCCCACGAGTTGTGGGCACGATGCGGATGTGGCCGCGCAGTCCCGTGGGATACTCAGCGGTCAGCACCTGCCCATTAAAGTCCTCCACGGTACGCGTATTACCGTCGGAGTCCTCGTACGTATGATAGGCCCACAAATTGCAAAACTCCGTGCGCCTTTCATCATTGAACATAATGTGGCAGTTTGGCGAGTAGCTCTCCGCTCTTGGAGTAACTACTTTCAAAATACGCTTCTCAATGCCGCTGTTGTAATCAACCTCCGCGTTTGGAATAACCTCGTGGAGCACTGGAAGTAAGAAGTGTTCCACATAAGACGCCGTAGTTTTATTTCTGATTGCTGTGCGCTGCTTGTTCCAAAAATAGATGAGGGCTGCGAGTGCCACCATTATGACGGTTTCATTTCGGAGCCAGAACACCAGAATAACTAGCGTAGGAATCCCAATCCACAGCATCTTGTACTGCTCTGACACGCTGGAAACCATGCCCGCCTTGATCTCATTCAACACGGCTTGTTTCTCTGGTGAACTTTCGATTTGTTCGATCCGTGCAAGCACCGTGGAGTCCGCGAAGAATGGATGCTGCTCAGCCATGTTGCGATTCCCCCGTGGTTTCAGCCGTACTGGATCATCATAATTGCTCCGTTGAGCTAAGTAAACATAGCGCCCAAGTTAAGCCACAACTGCAACAGGGTTACGATTTGTTGAACTTAGCGGGCGTACCTTATTTCACTACGCCTGGAAACAGTTCGTATAAACCCCGCAAGCATCAAGAGTCCGCCCAGTGTCATAACCGCATAATTCAGGTACTCGCCCCACCTTGCACTGAATGTGAGGCTGGTACGGAGGGGCACTTCTTCAACAATCCAATCGGCGTGGTAAAGGTCAGTAACTTTGAGTACGGTTCCGTTGGGTCGCACGATAGCCGATACTCCATTAGTGGAAACCTGCATGGCGGTGCGCGACATTGACATGGCCCGCAATCGCACCATCTGGAGTTGCTGCGTGGACTCCGGGGTATAGCCAAAAGACGAATTATTCGTAGGAACAAACAACATCTGCGCGCCCAGCTGCGTGGCCTCACTGAAAATGCGTTCGTAAGCGGCCTCGAAGCATATTCCAACGCCCATCGTGAGCTCTTGATCCGCCAAATCAACCTTCATGACGCCCGGCTTAGTACCCGGGAGCATATCGGTAGATACCTTCGCAGTCTCCTTCGACAGGATCGACAGGTACTCGCGCATCGGTATATATTCACCAAAGGGTACAGGCAGCTGCTTTGTATATATGTCGCCTACAGAACCATCGGGATACCAAACTAGGGCTTCGTTCCAGCGAGCTTCGTCCTCATAGCGCACCACGCCTACAACGAGGGGTACACCGGCACGCTTTGCCAGCCGGTCCAGCATTGCCCTCGCTTTAGCGTCACTACGCGGGTCGCGGTCCATCGAGTTCTCGCCCCACAAGATCACGTCCGCTTTCATACCGGAAGCCAGCGCCTCCTCGGTGGTCTGTACGTGATTCTTCGTGACCTTCAAATACTGCTTGAATGTAGCATCCGCGGGTAGCTCAATATTGCCCTGGATCACGCCTACACGCAGAGTACCCGCCTCCGCGCGTCCATCAAGGGTGAGCATAAACGGTGATGCTAGTAGCAACGCGGCAACAATTATCGCGCCCACGCGTTGAAGCGGCCTGGCGTCTAGTGACGGCACCAGAGAGATGGAGCGACGAATCAACACTGACGAGGTCACTATAACGAGACCGATTGTGACCTCCGAGCCCCAAGGGGCAAGCGTTTGCAAAGGCGCATCAACCTGCGAATACGCGAGGTAACCCCAGGGGAAACCGCCAAATGGCACACGGCCACGTAACTGTTCGACTGCTACCCACAGCAGACCTACGCTTAGTGCATAAAGCAGGGCAGATCGTTGCAACACGCTAATCTGACGTATGCACGCTACCGCGAGCCCGAATACGGCCAGAAACAGAGCCTGCACTGTTGCCAGCGCGAACCATGGCAAATAGCTTCCCACCGAGACCGTAGCCCACCATATGTGGGGTAAGAAAAACCCGAGGCCAAACACGAAGCCATACCAGGCGGCTCGGCCTGCCCTCGACCTATCCAGCGCGGAAACCAGGAGGATTATGGACGGGAATACCAGGAACCAGTACGAAAGATCCGGAAATGCCGCCCACATCAGTGCCGCCGCGGCCGCGATTTGCGTGTAGTCGAGGAAGCGGCGACGTTTAGGAAGATATCCGCTCATGCGGAGCCCTCAGCCAACGCCACTACCGAACGCCGGATGGAGTCGGCGGCCGTATGTGCATTGGTCCGCAATGGTTCGCTAGCACTCGAAGCAATTTGCCCAAGCGCGTCGATCACCTGGCGACACCAGCGCACCCAGTCCCCTGGCGGTAAATCTGCGCTGCGCACGGCAGAGGCGAGGTCATCCCCCATCACCCACCAGTAGATTGCCGGCATGATGCCGTACTCCAGTGGTCCGGTGCTAGGCGCGTGCGCGTCGTTTTCGGCCCGGTTCACATCTTTCAAAATCCGCTCTAAGTCGCGTAGCGCACGGGCCAAGGCACCGGATGGGCCACCGGGGATGTCCGCCTCGGGATCGTGATCTTTACGCGGCTCAAAAACGCACGTTGAGACGGCCGCGGCGAGCTCTGCGGGAGAGAGTTCATCCCAAATCCCTGCGCGAATCGCCAACGCCGTAACCAGATCGTGTTCGCCATAAATACCACGCAGAATCTGCCCGGCTTCAGTAACCTCTTCCCCGTGCAATGCGCCTACTCGATCCAGAACATCCACAATCCGGTCAAACCTATCCGACAGTGAGGAGGTATCTGCCTCGATCTTGTCTGCAAGACGCAGATAATCTCGGCGAGCACTTAGCCAAGCCCTCGCTATGCGGGCATGCTCGTCACGATCAGGGCAAGAGTGCACCGGATGGTTACGCACCTTACTCTCCAGGCGGTCAATCTCAGCTTGAACCGCACGCGGGATACGCATCTTCTTGCGTTTGGGCTCAGCGAGACGGCCCTCTTTACGCATGGCCCTAAGCTCGGAAGAAATTGCCGCCTTGAAACGTGAAGGCCGGCGAATATGGTTCTTCTTAATCCGCATGTGGCCAAGAACAGAGATTCCATGCGGGAATGAATCGGCAGTGACTATATGGACGCGCCCATCCGCGCCAATTACTTGCACGGACGGCCCGTTTCGGCCCGGCCGCGGATCATGCACCACAATCGCATCAATACTCCGTTTGCGCCCCGGTAGTGCTACCACTTCACCCACGCGCAGTTTTGCGATTGCGCGGGCAGTGTCAGCCGACTGGTTTGCCACCCGCAGTTTTGCTGAATCCTTCTGCAACCGGGTCAGGTCATCGCGCGCAATAAAGTAGGAGTGTGCATCACCCAGCTCGCACTCGAAACCATGATCGAGCTCTTTCATCCGCTCCTTTGCTAGACGCGTTTCGCGCGCTACCCCTACCAGTTTTCGGTCAGCCTGGAACTGCGCGAAGGATTCATCCATAACCTCGCGTGCCTGTGCCAACGTTCCCGCAGCCGCCAGGTTAACCACCATGTTGTAAGTGGGACGGAATGCAGAAATCAGTGGGAACGTGCGCTTAGAGGAAAGGGATGCGACCTCCTCGGGCACAATATCGGAGCCGTGCACCACCACCGCGTGGCCCTCAACATCGATACCTCTCCTACCCGCACGGCCAGTCAGCTGTGTGTATTCCCCCGGCGAAAGATCCACGTGTGCAATGCCGTTGAACTTACGGAGCGAATCAAGAACCACGGTTCGCGCCGGCATATTTATGCCCAACGCCAGTGTTTCCGTTGCAAAAACAACCTTTATCAGACCAGCGGCAAAAAGTTTTTCAACCGTTTCTTTCATGACCGGTAGCATTCCCGCATGATGAGCGGCAATACCCGCTTCTAGCGCGGCGACCCATCGCGCAATACCTAGAACCCCGAGATCCTCAGCCGACAGTGAAGATACGGCCTCATCCACCACCGCCGCGATTTCTTGTGCCTCCTGCCGAGTGGTGAAACTAACCCCAGCGCTGTAAACCGCGTCCAGGGCGTCCTCGCACCCCGCACGTGAAAAAATGAAGAAAATCGCGGGAAGCAGATGGGCCTGCTCAAGGGAAATCACTATCTGTGGCTTGGATACGCGGCTGGCTCTGCGTCCGGCTCCACGCATTCGCCGTCCGCCTGCCAGGCCACGGACAGCCTCATGTGGTGAACGCGACTGGATGCCCTGCGACCTAGCGATGGCGTGACGTAGCTGCGGATTAATCTTGCCGCGCAACGCATGTCCACCTTCACGGGTGGGCTGATACAAGTCGTAAAGCTTACGCTCTACCATCATGTGCTGGTATAGCGGGACGGGGCGCACCTCAGACACGATTACGCTACAACCACCGCGCACCTGGTCTATCCAAGCGCCAAACTCCTCCGCGTTCGACACGGTTGCCGAAAGAGCGACGATTTGTACGTGGCTTGGCATGTGAATGATTACTTCTTCCCACACCGGCCCGCGGAAACGATCAGCCAGATAGTGGACCTCATCGAGCACTACCGCACCAAGATCGGTTAGGTCTGTGCCCGAATAGATCATGTTGCGCGCAACCTCGGTGGTCATAACCACCACGGGAGCATCTGCATTAAGCGAAGTGTCGCCAGTTAGTAATCCAACATTTTCACTGCCAAGCTCGGCCACGAACTCGAGATACTTCTGGTTGGACAGCGCCTTAATGGGCGTTGTATAGAACGCGCGCTGTTGCCGGCGTAGCGCCATGTGCAGGGCGAACTCCCCCACCACGGTCTTGCCTGAACCCGTTGGAGCCGCAACAAGAACGCTACGCCCCTCCTCTACTACTTCTAGAGCAGCGCGCTGAAAATCGTCCAGCTCAAAATCAAACTGACTGGCAAACTGGGCGCGCGCAGTTCGCGCATACTCGTTTCGTTTTTTCGCCGCCCGGTAGCGTTCGGCAGCGGAGAGTTCCTGATTCATTCCGCGCTCTCATCCTTCGCGTCCAGCCGTGCCAAAGCGGCATCAAGTTCAGCCTCTTCCTTCGCCATCTTCCTATCATGTCGCCGGTCATGAATATAGGAAATCCCCACAGCTACAAAGTAGAGAGCCAACATAGCTAGCGCCTGGAACGTCATATTCCAAGGGTCAGGCAGCGGATTAGCAAGGGCTGTAAACACGAATGCAGACACTACCGCCCAGCGCCATGCCTTTAGCATCGAAGAGGCGCGAAGCACGTTCATCTGGTTCAAACCAACCATCGCGAGGGGCACCAAAAACGATATGCCGAACACAATCACGAGCCGCATGTAGAAGCTGAAATACATCGAGGAGCGCATAAGCATGACAGCTGAGTTTGGCGCGAACGATGTGAGGATACTAACCGCATGCGGCATGATCCAAATGCCAAAACCTGCGCCCGTAGCGAACAGGATGGCACCCGCGATCGTGAATATCACCGCGTATATCTTTTCCCGCTTCTTCAACGCGGGAGCAATGTAAGCCCAGATCTGGTAAACCCACCACGGAGTGGTTAGTACAAAGCCCGCAAACAACGAAATTTTCAGCTTCAAATCAAAAGCGGCCGAAACCGTCTCAAAGTTGAGATCCGCGCTCACACCACGGGCACGCAGATCACGCAAGGGCTGCGACATATAGTCAAAAATGTAGGGGTAGAGGAACCAGCCGACCACCGCCCCCACCGAAATACCTAGAAGGATGTATATGAGGCGGCGCCGAGCTTCCCTTAAATGATCAACGAGGGGCATTCGCCCCTCGGGATCACGTTTCGTAAGCTTTGCCATAACCTGTAGCGTTATTTATCTTCTTGATCCGAGTCGGAAGGCTTTGGAGAAGGCTGCTCTTCGTCCGTTAGCTCCTTCATTTCCTTCTTCAAAACCTTCGCGGACTTACCGAGGTTCTTTGCAATCTCAGGTAGCTTTGACGCACCAAAAACGATGATCAAAATAATCAGAAGCACAATGATGTGCGAGGGTTTAAATGCGCCCATGTTTCCTCCAAAATACGAAATATTAACTTCATTCTACTTTACTGATTCCATTCACCGCGAAAGAAGTCACGGTTGGCACGCGCCGTCTTTGCCCGCTCTCTCGCCGCCTCTAAAATGTCGGGCCGGTTCGTATCTTCAATCCACGGAGCTACCATCAGCATCTGCGTTGCCATCCACTGCTGGTCGAAAACTTCGAATACCGCGCGCATTTTCTTGTTGTACTGCTTGATAGTCGCGTTTGTCTCTACAGCAGACTTGCCCCGCGGCTCGATAAACATCCAAACTTTCTCACCTCGGTCCTCCCCGCCGGCTTCCGTGGATGCGACCTCTTGACCAGCGCGAATGTTCTCCATCCGGTCCAGGCGGAACGCGCGTTTTTCAGCCTTATCCAAATCTATTGCTTCCACGATCCAATTTGGCCCAGCTTGTCGCAGGCTCAAAGGGTACACATTTCGTTCACTCAGATGATTTGCGTTGCTCACGTATTTGAACTGAAGTGAAGCGCTTTCTCTAATCGCCTGCTGGATGGTTTCGCGATGGCTTGCAACCTGCTCATCCTCAAAAGAAACCAGTTTGGAAAAGTCCAGTTTTAGACCGCGCGGGGCAAGCAGCTTAAGCGCCGCGCTGAAAGTGCTCTCGCGCATGTCAGTGGGAAGAAGGTAAGACAAAAAGATAAGGCCGGTTACGAAACCGATCGTTTCATCATCAGACAGACCAATCTTTTCACTCACCCGGTTCATGTCTTGGAAAGTGACGTAGTTACTCTCTTCAAACATGAACCAGTCCAGGCCGAGGTCTTCATCCGGTGCCCCATCACCAAACCATGCTTCCCCTAAGGTCACCACCGCGGTGCGGACTGAACTTTCGCTCACTCCAAAGCGGCCCGCAATTTCGCTTACCTCTGCGCCACCGACCTCTTGCAACCAGGCGAGGATCGTGAACATGAGCGTGTCTTTGTTTGGATTAGCCACTACTCCCCCAATGCGTCGATCCTGCGGTCCACTGCGCTCACTAGTGCGGGCGGCCCAAGGACCACGATATTGTCGATCTCGCCCAATAGGCGCTCTAACCAGATTCCGAGGGAACCAGCTCTGCCCTCATGGATCTCCCAGCCCTGCGGAGCCTCCACTTCAGTAAGACTGGTGTGCTGCCGGGTCAGCAAGGCCGCGCCCTCTTTAATCGCAAGTTCTGGCGTAATAAGGAAGAGGCCGCGGTCATCATCTGGTGAAGGGGCTGTAGTGATGGATTCGTCCAAAATCTCAATGTTGTCCTCGTCGACGCGAGAGAGCCTAAAAGTACGCTTCTCCTGTCGCCCGCGATCAAAACCGCACATGTACAAGTTGCCGTCTTGGAGGAACAAGTACCACGGTTCAACCGTTCGTCTAACGGTTGAACCATGTGGTTTGTTATAGGTGAAAGCCACCGGTTTTCCCTCGGTCACTGCCCGAGCGAATGCGGCCACGGCTCGCAGTCCGCTCAAACTGGTTTGCGGCATGCTTCCCGGATTATTCAAGATCGCGTGCAGGCGAGCGGAGAAGTTTGGCTCCCTTTCTTTTGACCAAAGTCCCCCGGCTGCGTGGACCAGAAGCTCTTCTGTAGGCGTCAAATCTGCTTCGAGGCCCGTGCCCTTTTCAAGAATGTAAATCTCATTACCCTCGTGATTCACGCCGGTTTTCAGATTGAACCCCATGTCTTTCAACGTAGCCTTGTCGCGAGTGAACAGGCGTTCACGCGCCGAGCCCTGCACCTCATACCCGGGGACGAGATCAAAAATCTGGGTTGCGGTCAGCCCGAGCTCACGCTTAGACAAAGCCAATATTAGGCCCAGAAGGCGCTGTCCTCGCGACGTATCAACATTCATGCTTTCACCCTAACCGCTATGCTAGGCGTGTGTTGCAACGAAATGCCAAGGTCTTGAAACTCGCGCGTTCCTGGGGCCGCGCAACCGAACTCGACGCAGAAATTACGGCTGCGCCCGAAGGCGCTACATGCTTTCTGCCTGGCACAACCGTCCGCGCCGTCGCTCTTACTGAGCTGGTTGGACAAATCGGTTTAGGCGATAACATTCGGATCGACTGCTCCGCACTGGCAAAGAACCTTGGCACGGGAGGTTATGCCACTGTCTTATCTGGCTCTCGACTACCCGCTGATTCCTTGCCCGCCGCCGGCCACATCGTGAAGGCACGCTACATGCCCCACCAGCACGTTGTGCAAAGCGTTGAAGAGCCGGACTCCCCGCATCATCAGATCATGGCTGAGGCCACCTGCCTTGAAGGAGCTCCCGTACTTGTAGCGGACCTGCATTCCGCTGTTCCTGCCGTAGTGGCAGGAATTCGCAGCCAAGACCCTACTTCTCGCATCGCATACGTCTGGGATGACACAGCCGCTCTCCCCCTCGCGTTCTCCATGAGCATCGCAAAAATGAGAGAGTGCGCAGACCTCGATTGCACTATCACCAGCGGGCAAAGCTTCGGAGGTGACCTCGAGGCTGCCTCCATGCCATCAGCCCTCCTAGCCGCCCGCCACGTGGCGAAGGCCGACTACATAGTGGTGGCTCAAGGACCCGGCAATCTCGGAACCGCCACCCGTTGGGGCTTTTCTGGCACGGCCACCGCCCAGGCCCTCCACGTGGCGCACGCTCTTGGCGGCAAACCCATTCCCGTTGTGCGCGCCTCGCAGGCAGATCCACGCCCAAAACACCTGGGGATCTCCCACCACACGCTCTCAGTGCTGAACCAGCTGGTGCTCATTCAGCTTGACGTGCCCATCGTGGATAGCAACTCTCTTAACCTATCCGAGGCCGCTAAAACAGCACTTGAGAATGGCGCCCGAGCGATCGCGCAGAGTCATACCGTGCACCGCGTGAGTAGCAGGAGCGCCCTCGCCTGTCTCAAACACACAACTGTTCCACTTCGAACGATGAGTAGAGGATTGAGCGAGGACGCGCTCGCATTCGCCGCTGCAAGTGCCGCTGGGATCTACGCCGCTAGTGGGCGGCAACCCCGCTAACTAGGCCACAGGTGCTCTAGAGGCGCGAGGCTGAAAGTTCTGTAACCAGGATGCCGCGGGCACCCGCATCATAGAGCTCGTCCATAACGCGGTTGATGTCGCCGCGTGGAACCACCACGCGCACTGCCAGCCAACTCGAGTCAGCAAGTGGCGAGATCGTAGGCGATTCAAAACCTGGCGCCACCGCAACTGCCGCAGCCATGTCCCGCTCGTGCACGTTGTAATCGACCAGCACGTTTGCGTGGGCACGCATCACGCCATCCAGCCGGCGCTGGAGGACCTTTACCTGCGGATCGTCGCGGTATTCCTCACGCCCAATCAAGATGGCCTCGGACTGCAACAGGATTGGACCGAACACTTCCAATCCCGCGGCTCGTAGCGTTGAGCCAGTTTCCACAACATCGGCAATCACGTCCGCAACGCCCAGCTGAATGGAGGATTCTACTGCTCCATCTAAGTGCACGACCTCGGCGTCAACGCCCTCTTTTTCCAAGAACTGCTTCACAAGATGGTCATACGAGGACGCCACACGCTTACCCTCGATGTCGATAAGCTCGCTCATTTTGCCCGCAGGAGCCGCAAAGCGGAACTTTGACTTGGCAAAACCAAGCTGTTGGAACTCAACGGCAGGCGCACCGGAGTCAAGCAGGAGGTCACGTCCGGTAATACCGACGTGAATCGTGCCTTTACCCACGTAAACCGTAATATCGCGCGGGCGGAGCAGGAACAGTTCGACGTCGTTGAGGTTGTCAACGAGCACGAGCTCCTTACCTCTGCGGTTTACCTTGTATCCAGATTCGCGCAGCATCTCTACTGCGGCTTCGTGTAGCGAGCCCTTATTGGGAACAGCAATTCTTAGCATTAGAGCTTCCTATAAATATCTTCTAGGGAAATACCTTTTTTAACCATCATTACTTGCGTGTGGTAGAGCAGTTGCGAAATCTCAAGCGCGGCGTCATCATCCGACTCGTATTCACAGGCCATCCACACCTCGGCAGCCTCCTCAACGATCTTCTTCCCGATCGCATGGACACCCGCATCAAGCTCCGCGACCGTTCCAGAGCCTTCCGGCCTCGTTACCGCTTTGGTGGATAGTTCGTTGAAAAGTTCCTCAAATGTCTTCATGAAATTGATGATAACGAAAAGTGGGCGCGGAACGAGTCCGCGCCCACCAGTAGAACACTGAGCCAACTACTTAATGAAGTCGTTAGTCACCGTTTCATCGAGTTTAACGTCAGATGCTAGCAGGCCATCCTGCGTTGCCAAGAAGTCAAGCATGGCCGCCCAAGTATCCAGATTCTGGCGCATCGTCACTTCGCCGTCCTTCTCAAACAGCTTATTGGTAGCAACGAGGGTTGCCTTTGCCGCGTCCGTTGCACCGGGAGCAGACAGATTCGGATCGTACCCCTTGGTCACTTCAACAGCTTTATCCGGGTCATCAACACACAGTTGCTTAGCCTGGCGAAGGCCTTCCAGAACTGCCTTGACCAAGTCGGGATTCTCCCTAGCAAACTTCGAGGTCGTAACAACGTTCGCACCGATAAGCGGTAGCCCGCCTTCTGGCGACATCTCAAGCTCACGCACACCCACATTCGCAAGTCCAAACTGGACCGTATCGTTATTAGTGAAGCCCACAACAGCCTCTACTTCTCCTGCCTGGAGAGCAGCGAGCTGGGTGAAACCAATCGAAGTCAGCTCAATATCGTTCACACTCATGTTGTGCGCGGCCAGGGCAGACAGCAGGCCGTACCAGTTGGAACCGAACTCGCCCGGCAGGCCAACCTTACGCCCGCGCAGGTCCTCGAAGGTCTTAATGTCCGAGTCTTCCTTGACAATCACCACCACCGGGTACTTCGCGTAATACTGGCCCACAGATACCAGGTCCATACCCTGTGACCTCGCAATAGCCATCTCATCACCAGTGGCCACCACCATGTCCTCTTCACCTGCGAAGAGGGCCGTGAACAAGCCCTCGTCGGATCCGTGGTGGCGGATCGTCACATCGGCGCCCTCGCCTGCAAAATATTCTTCCTCAACGCCTACGTATGCGGGAGCGAACTGGACGTTTGGGATGTAGGTAAGGCCCAACGTGACGGGGCTGGCGGTATTCTCACTGCCCTCAGTTGGAGCCTGTGCCGGACCTTCAGCGGGCGACGAACACCCGGCAAGAACGAGCGCACTAAGTGCCAACGTTGGTAGTGCAAGCCGCTTCAAAAACATTATTTTCCTCTCCAAGACTATCGACGAGATGTATTAACGAGCTTCGATTTGCGCTCCACCGTGTAAATCAAGGAATAAACCGTCATCGCCATTACGCACAGAAGTGAGATAGTCACAAACATTCCGCTTGTATCTAAACTGTTACGTTGCACGGTGAGGACCGTTCCAAGTCCGGCCCCTCCCATAACCATCTCTCCAACGACAGCGCCGGTCACCGACAGGGTGAAACCATTGCGCAGACCAGCCAGGATTGACGGTAGTGCGAGGGGGATTTCCATGTAGAGCAGTAGAGTTAGCCCGGATGCTCCGTCGAGTCTGGCTGCCTCCATGACTTCCACGTCAAGGTGGCGTAGCCCGACCGTGGTCGAGACCAAAATGGGGAAGAAAACCATCAGTGTGCATAGTGCAACTATGGCGCTCGTGCCGTAACCGACCCAGAGGACGAGTAGCGGAGCTAGCGCGATCGCGGGGATCGCCTGCGTAGCGCCGAGGAATGGTTCCACCGCAGCTGAGAACACCTGGGACCTGTAAATCAGGTAAGCCATGGGAAGCGCAATGAGGGCACCGAAGAATGAGCCGAGTGCGGCCTCCTTCAGCGTCACCCAAAGTGCTTGCCACAAAGCGGTGCTAGACAACGATGAGATAAGACGCGTAGCGAACTCGGCAGGGCTGGGAAGCATCCAGCTCTCTACGCCCTCTTGAATGGTGATCAGCCACCAGCAAAGGAGCAAAAAGAGCCCAAACACCAGGGGCGCTCCAAACGTGAGCACTGCTGGGCGTCTGCGGCCTGGCCGGGTTGACACGCTATCTTGTCCGTTCCTCGATTAACTCGTCCGGGCAGACAAGGCACAAGCCAGCTTAAGATAAGCGAGCTCCTCCCATCCGGACTTTAACCGTCGGTGCTGGAGTTTCACCAGCTCAACCGCCGTAGCGGCTCGCGGACTTTAACCGCCGGCTCGGAATTACACCGACCCCGGAGCACAATCCAATGTTACACGGCAAGCACAAAAAATACTTGCCCAGCACATTTTCTCAGTGAGCGTGCATAGCCTCGGACGCTATCCGGCGAAGCTGCTCGACCTCCTCATATGCATCTTCCGCGCGGAATACGGCTGAGCCTGCAACAAAAACATCTGCTCCGGCCTCGGCTGCAATCTGGATGGTCTCCCGATTCACGCCGCCATCTACCTGGATTGCGATCTCTACGCCAGCTTGCTTCGCGGCTTCGCGTACACGGCCGATCTTCTTCATCTGCGAATGCAAGAACGGTTGCCCGCCGAAACCAGGCTCTACCGTCATGACTAGAATCATGTCGAATGAAGGCAAGAGATCCACGTAGTCGTGGATGTCCGTGGTTGGTTTTAAACCCAATCCAACCTTGGCACCCTGCTTGTGGATCTCATTTGCCAGACGTAGCGGTGCTTTGGCGGCTTCGGCGTGGAAGGTCACCGAGGCAGCACCTGCCTCGGCATATGCGGGCGCCCAACGGTCCGGGTCTTCAATCATCAGGTGGCAGTCCACCGGCATGATGTCCTTAGCAATCACGGCCTCCACAACGGGCAGACCCCACGTAAGGTTTGGCACGAAGTGGTTGTCCATGATGTCCACGTGCGCGAAGTCTGCGTTGCGAATTTTGTGTAGCTCTCCGGCAAGGTCTGCAATATCGCAGTTGAGGATCGAGGGGCTGATGGTTGGTTTCATTCTTCTCACCTAATTCTCTTGATAAGGGCAAGGAACATGGCGTCCGTGCCATGAACGTGGGGCCACAATTGCACGACGTCTCCCTTACCCATTTTCACGCGGGTTAGTTCAATTTCAGTCATTGAGATTTGGTCAATTGCCGAGGCAGCGGAAAGGAACTCAAATTCCTCTCTGCCGGTAATGCGTTCCATCTGGTCGATGGTTTCTTGTTTGTGAGGCGAGCAGGTGATGTACGCGAGCACACCACCTACATTCAGTGCGTCAAGGCCAGAATCGATTAGTTCGCTCTGGAGTTTCACGAGGTCTGCAACGTCGGTAATCTGCTTGCGCCAACGTGATTCTGCACGCCGGCGAAGAGCGCCCAGGCCCGTGCACGGGGCGTCCAAAATGATGCGGTCAAACTTCTCTCCGCCCAGGTCTCGCCCGTCGCCCACCTGTACAGTAACCCCAGTGAGCTGGCGAGTTGTAGCTTCAACTAGCTTCGCGCGATGTTCTGATACCTCGTTGGCTACAAGGTGTGCTCCCCTGGCATCCGCGATTGCGCCAACTAGGCCTGCCTTCCCTCCGGGACCAGCGCACATGTCGAGCCACCGCACATCGTCATTTTCCACCTCGGTTTCGGCGAAAGCCGTGGCCACAAGCTGCGAGCCCTCGTCCTGCACCGCTGCGCGCCCATCGCGAATCTCTGGCAGACGCCCGGGGTCTCCTCCCCCAATAACTACCGCCCATTCGGAGTAGTCACCTGGGCGGGCGCTGGTCTTCAAGAAATACTCCACGTCCTCGGCCAGATCGATCGGCAGAATCAGGCCTGGGCGCGCACACAGCGTGACGGAAGGATTCACGTTGTCTACCGCCAGTAGGTCTTCCAGTTCACGCGGGTCGCGCCCGTGCGCCCGCAGAGCACTGGCCAGCGCCCGAATAATCCACTGGGGGTGCGAGTAGATGATAGAGAGGCGCTCGGCATCGTTCTCGATGCGCTGCATCCGCTTTTCCCACTCGGCCGGTGAGTGTTCTGCCACGGAGCGCGCTACACCGTTTACAAACTTCTCGCTGCCCCTCTCACCTACCTGTTTTGCAAGTTCTACCGCCTCGGCAACCGAAGCGTGGTCGGGTACACGCATATGCAGGATCTGGTGGGCTGTCATCCGCAAAATAGCGCGGACCTCTGGATCCACATCCGCGATCTTGCGGTTCATGCATTGGCTTAGCACCCAGTCGATGCGATCGCGGTATCGAAGCGTGCCGTAAACCAACTCGGTTGTCATACCCGCGTCACGCGGAGATAGCCGGGCTTTGGTGAGCATGGGCGGCAACACGAGGTTTGCGTAAGCGCCTTCAGTTTCAATTTTGAGCAGCGCCTCGTAGGCGACTCGGCGCGAATCTTCTACGCCGCGAGGGCGACGCGCCCGAGGAGGTCTGTTATCTCGGCGATATTCCATCAGTTCTCCTTGCCTTTCAAAACCGCGCCTTGCTCTAGCCTGGCTCCCCTGGCCCAATCAGCTGCTGCCATATGTGATTTACCAGCCGGCGCCACGGTAATCAGTTCCAGCCATGCGTCTGCGGTCGCAACGAATACAGCGTTCTTTTCTATACGTAGCTCGCCTGGTTTTCCACCTGGCTGATCCGTCATTTTCGTTGCCAGAATTTTTAGTCGCTTCCCGTCAGGAAGCATCGCGTAAGCACCGGGAGCGGGCGCGAATGCACGCACCTGATTGTGTACCTGCAGTGCAGGTTTAGTGAAGTCGATTGGCAAATCGTCACGGGTAATACGGTGGGCGTAGGTTTCTCCGCTCTCGTTTTGCACCCGCGGGTTCGCAATGCCCATTGCGATGGAATCAACCACGTCCACAACGTCTTTAGCCCCAATCTGCGCTAGTTCGGCAAGTAGCTCGCCGCCGCTAATATCGGGGTCAATTTCTACCGGCCGAGTTGAATGCACCGGTCCGGTATCCAGCCCTTCTTCCAGCTGGAAGACGTCAACGGCAGTAACCGTATCGCCCGCCTCGATAGCGCGTTGAACCGGCGCGGCCCCACGCCAGCGTGGCAAAGCCGAAAAGTGCAGGTTAATCCAACCGTGGTCGAGGCCTTCCAAAGCGGTTTTGGGAATAATCGCTCCGTAGGCCACAACAACGCCGAGCTGAGCTCCGGTTTTTTGCACTTGCTCCAAAACCTGCGGGTCTTTGAACGAATCCGCCTCAATGACGTGGAGGCCATTCTCACTGGCCCACTCTCCCACTTCTGACGGGTAGAGAGTTCGGCCACGACCTCGCCGAGCGGGCGAACGAGTTAGTACACCCACAACCTCATGATCGGATTCGGTCAAGGCCGCAAGCGTTGGGATTGCAACTTCTGGAGTGCCAGCAAAAAGGATCTTCACTCTAATAGTCTATCTTGATTGGTCTTTGAATCTGTCTGGCGCATATTAAAGAAGGCTCGCGGGGTTCACATGAACGCTTACCGCGCCTTTACGGCCCATGCTTCTTGCAACTTGAGTAGCTTTCACCGACTCAATGAAGGTTGGCGTTGCATCCCACGGGCACCTGTAAATGGCGCGGCTTTGATCGCGGCCGTATGTTTTTTGCAGGTCACGTCCCTCCCTGGCCGCCACTCCAACGAGCTGGCACCTACCGGGCACGTTTACTTCCTCAATAAAAGAAGCAACGTTCTTCCTGTCTCCATCGATCGCAACCATGCACACAGCGGGGAAAAAACCGAGCAGTTCACGTTCATCCAGCAACTGCATTGCGAATCCGAGAGGGTCGCGGCGCACGAGCGAGCCACGAATCATCGGATCACGAACGCCCACCACGATCATTTTGCCATCTGGCCTAGCCAGTGAATGAATGTTCATCCACCTGCGCATCGCTTCAGCGGGGGCCCAAAGTTCCGGGCGTCCCAGGATTGCCCAAGCGTCTAGCGCAACCACGGCCGCATACCCTCCGGGCGTAACGGGCTCCATGCCCGGTGTGGCGATTACTATTCCGCTCGGCTTCACAAACTCGGTAACGGGCGTATCTGCACTGGACATTTCGATAATGGTCCGAGGGAAAGCACGCCCGAATTCCTCGGCAGTTCGCACTGATCCCACCCGGGCCGATCGCCAACTTGAGCTACCGCACTTGACGCATCTCCAACCCACCTGCGGACGGTTACACCACATGCAGGACAGTCCCCCGTTTGCGAACGCCCGTAGCGGCCCATGGCAAGCATTACACCGTGCGCTTTGATCGCAACGGCTACAGGCGATGACCGACACATATCCGCCGGTTGGAACGTGCACCAGCACGGGACCTACGTCCAATGAGGTGCGAATGAAACTTTGTACCGAGGGAGGAATCCGCGAGTGGCCGGCAGGACCTTCTCGTTCCATATCAAACTCGTCGGGTACCTCAATGATTGCCGTTTTAGAGCGGGTAACTTCTCGGTCTGCAACTAGCGGAGCTGCCCAGCCGGAGCGCACCAGTTGTGCTTCTGGTACAGAAATCGACGGACCTGCACTCACCAGGGCGCATCCTTGCAAGTGTGCTCTGCGCATCGCGATCTCGAGAGCCGACAAGTACGGCGCCTGTTGGTCAGTCAGCCTGTCATCGCCCGCGTCCCATACACTAATCAAACCCAGATTAGGCACGGGCGCATAAACGGTAGACCTCGTGCCGATCACCACGTCGGCCTCACCCGCTCTAATCTCCAGATAGGAACGGTACTTCTTATACTGTGAATCAGATGCCCGCTGGTAGACCACCCTCCAGTGCGTCTGCGCAAAAACGGCTTCCATCGCATCCACGTCCCGAGCCGTAGGCACCACAATCAGCGTGCGCCGCCCAGACCTCGCGGTTGCCTCCACAAGATCTAACAGCGGGTGATGCTCCAATCGCGCAGGGAGCACCCTCGGCAACGTAAGCCACACAGCGCGTGGAGATTCGCCCTTGCCAATACGCTCAAGAAACGCATGGCCTCCCGCATAGTAGCTCCACGACGAGGAAAACTCGCCTCCCGTGGGATCACTGACATCAGCTACTTCATTGCTCCAGCCGGAAATAAACGCCTTTTCCGCCCCCGCGTGCCTGCTTGGCACCATGGCTGTCAGAACCTTAGAGACAGCGGTAGCATTGCGTTTTGCGAGGTCTTGAGCAAGTGTAATCATCTGCTGATCCACTAGCGGTATTGCGGAAACCACGCGCTCTACAGGCGCAAGTTTGCCCTTAAAGTCAGAATCTTCGCCGACTTCAAGGACGAAACCATTCATTCTTCGCCCTGCGAGCTTCACCCGCACGAGTGAGCCTACCTGGACCGGCTGGCCTGTAGCCTCGTAGTCGAAGAGCCTGTCTAGGTGAGGCACCGCGGTATCGACGAGCACACGGGCCACTCGTCTTCCCAGTAGTGCTTCAGGCTGATTCGACATGGCTTAATCGTATCGTGCACCGCAGACATTTATTTTGCTCAAAGTAATAGGACCCCATTCAAGGGGTCCTATTACCTGGCTTGAGAATTAATCAGCCGACAACGCCGCGTAGTTCGTCTGCCTTAGAAGTGTCCTCCCAAGTAACGCCCTCGCGCCCGAAGTGACCGTACGCCGATACGGCCGTAAAGCCCGGCTCGTTTAGTCGTAGCGTCTCGATGATTGCCGCAGGGCGCAAATCAAAAACTCGACCTACTGCGCTCAGCAACTGGTCATCAGAAACGCAGCCCGTACCGAACGTGTTGATGTGTAGCCCAACTGGTTCCGCACGGCCAATCGCGTAGGAAACTTGCACCTCACAGCGGCGAGCCAAGCCGGCTACAACAATGTTCTTCGCAATCCAACGCGTTGCGTATGCGCCAGACCTATCCACCTTAGAAGCATCTTTGCCCGAGAACGCGCCGCCTCCGTGGCGCGCAAATCCGCCGTACGTATCAACGATGAGCTTGCGTCCTGTAACTCCCGTGTCACCCGCGGGGCCTCCAACCACAAAGCGGCCTGATGGGTTAATCAGCAGCTTCGCTTCCGAAGTGTCAAAGCGCTGGCCAACCTGTTCCAGCACCGGATCCACAACGAGGGTTTTCACGCCCTCGCGGATTTGCTCAAGCGATAAAGCGTCATCATGCTGAGTGGATACAACAATCGTGTCCAGGCTGACCGGCTGCTCGTTTTCCATGCGAACCGTAACTTGAGTTTTACCGTCCGGGCGAAGCCCGCTCATCTCAGTGCGGCGAACCTGTTCAAGTTGACTAGCGAGCCGGTGGGCCACGTAAATCGGCAACGGCATGAGCACTGGCGTGTCGTCGCAGGCATAGCCAAACATGAGGCCCTGGTCTCCCGCTCCCTGGAGAGAGAGCAGATCACCGGAGGACTCTTCTCGAGCTTCTATTGAGCGATCCACCGACTGCGCGATGTCGGGAGACTGCTGATCGAGAATATCCATCACCTGCAGGGTGCGTGCATCAAAACCCATGCCTTCTTGCGTGTACCCGATCCGTTCAACCGCTTCGCGCACGATCTGCTCGACATCCAGCTCGGCAGTTGTTGAAAGCTCTCCCGCAACAATCACGCGGTTAGTGGTTGCCATTACCTCAACGGCTGAACGCGTTTTGGGATCATACTCCAAAGCGGCATCCAAGATGCCATCGGCAATCTGATCGCAAACCTTATCCGGGTGTCCGCTAGTGACGGACTCAGAAGAAAATAGTGGAGCGGCTTTCATTTGTACCTCAGTTGTTCTTAACTAGCTGCGTGGCTGCAAGTTCTACCAGTTCTCGAGCCACTTGAAGCTTAGTTCCAGCCACGGACAAAACTTTTGTCCCCGCAGCATCCACCACGGTCACACGATTGTTTTCGGTGCCAAATCCTTGCCCGTTGCCTACCTGGTTGATCGCGATAAAACGGGCGCCCTTACGCCCGGCTTTAGCACGGCCAAACTCTAAAACTTGCGCCTCATCACCGGTCTCTGCGGCAAAACCGAAGCACAGCAGATGCGGATACTTGCTTGCAGTTTCGCGCAAAATATCTGGATTTTTAACCAGCTGCAAGGACCATCCGTCCTCATTATCACTGGTCTTCTTAACCTTTTGTTCCCAGCTTTGTTGCGGGCGGAAATCCGCAACCGCAGCCACAAAAAACCCGATGTCGAAGTTTGCGGCAGCGCCTTGGACAGCCTCGTACATTTCAGTTGCCGAGGGAGTATCTACAACCGTCACGCCGTCAGGTATCACACCGGGAGCAATATTTGCGGCGAACACGGTGACGTCAGCGCCGCGTTCCACAAGAGCACGCGCAATCGCAGCACCTTGTTTACCACTGGAGTGGTTACCAATAAAACGCACGGGGTCAATGGCCTCGCGCGTGCCTCCGGCAGTCACGAAGGCCCGCACCCCGGCTAAGTCCTTTTCTTGAAGGGGGGTTTCTTCTGCTAATACGGCTTCAGCAAACTTGCAAATAGCTTCTGGTTCGGGCATGCGGCCCGCGCCCCTGTCCCCCGAGGACAGATCACCAACCGCAGGTGCCATTACATGCAACCCGCGTTCCTTCAGAGCGCGAATGTTGTCCTGCGTTGCAGCGTTTTCCCACATGGCGGTATGCATCGCCGGAACTACAACTATCGGGCATGTAGCGGCAAGCACCGTAGTGGTGAGCAAGTCGCTGGCTATACCGGCGCGAATCTTCGCGATCAGATCAGCCGTTGCTGGCGCAATCACAATCAGGTCTGCACCTCGGGCGGCCTCCACGTGGTCTACCCCGGCTTCGCCATCAAAAACGTCGGTGTGGGCGGGAGAACCAGAAAGTGCCTGCCACGTGGTTTTCCCAACGAAGTGTAGGCTAGCCGCAGTGGGAATAACCCGCACGTCGTCACCCGCCTTCGCGAAATGACGTACGACGCCAGCCACCTTATACGCGGCAATGCCGGCCCCCACCCCAACGATGATCCGCCGGGGTGGCGTGCCGGCATTGTTAAGAGCTGTCAATCTGTTACTCGGCGTCCGGGGCCTCTTCCATAATCAACAGGCCTTCGTTGATCTCGCGAAGCGCGGTGCTAAGCGGCTTGTCATCAGCCTCAACCGGGACAACCGGGCCCACAAACTGAACCATGTTCGACTCAAGTTGCAGGTTGTAAGAGTTAATCTGCCTTGCGCGGCGGGCAGCAAATACAACCAGCGCGTACTTCGAATCGACCTTCTCCATCAGATCGTCGATCGGTGGGTACGTAATACCTTCAGGATGGGCAACGATTCCCGTCATGAATCCTCCTAGCTTCGTAACGCAACAATCCTACGCTAAGCCCATAAGACTAGCCAGTTTCCGCGCTGTGTGATCCACCTCGTCATTAACCACAATATGGTCAAATTCGCTCGCGGCATCCATCTCCACACGAGCAGTGTCAAGGCGGCGCGCCATCTGCTCTTCCGTCTCAGAGCCGCGGCCACGCAGCCGCGCTTCCAGTTCCTCCCACGAGGGAGGGGCCAGGAAAATGAACTGGGCGTCGGGCATCTGCTCGCGCACCTGCCTTGCCCCTGCAAGGTCGATCTCTAATAGCGCCGGGCGTCCCGCAGCAATAGCCTCTTCAATCGGAGCCTTCAAAGTCCCGTAATAGTTCATACCGTGAACCTCGGCCCACTCCAAGAAAGCATCTTCTGCAACGAGCTCGAGAAAGCGCTCGCGAGAGAGGAAGCGATAGTGCTCTCCATCAACCTCACCGGGGCGAGGATCGCGAGTTGTTGCCGAGATTGACAAGAAAACCTGCGGGTGCAACTCCAATAGGCGAGCAACCACTGTCCCCTTGCCAACCGCGCTAGGACCTAATAAAACCGTAAGATGCTGGTGATTCATGGCATCCATTATGAAACGCCTTCGAGCGCGTTCATAATCTCGGCATTCGTAGCCTTCAATGCGGCGGCCAGATCCACCGGGTTAGGACCGGCCTTTAGCACCGCCCGCGAAGAAGACACCACGATGTTCAAACCGGCATCTTCAGCGTTAACGCTACCGCCTTGCGCGCCAAATCCGGGCATCAGGATCGGCCCGGTATAGCCGGCTAACGCCTCACCTACCACCTGTGCTCTATCCGTGATAGTTGCCCCAATCACAACACCAAAAGAGCCTACCTTTTGGCCCGCATCAAACTGCTCATTCTTTGCTCGAGTCCACTCAATCACCTGCCGGGCAACCGTCTTACCTTGCCCTACCGAACGCTGCAAAGTAGCGCCCTGCGGGTTCGACGTCAGTGCGAGCGCGAACAGGCCCTTGCCATGCTCGGCCGCCAGCTGCGCGGTTTCATCGAAAGCTGCTGGCCCCATGTAGGGCGCAACCGTGATCGCATCGGCCTCCAACGGAGCGCCCTGCGGCAGATATGCGGCTGCGTAACCAGCCATCGTCGAACCGATGTCACCGCGCTTCACGTCCAAAATCGTGATTACGCCGCGTTCACGAGCGCTCTGCAACAGCTCCTCTAAAACCGCTACCCCCGCCGCGCCAAAGCGCTCAAAGAAGGCCGACTGCGGTTTGATAGCCGCCGCCTCGCTCAACCCGTCAAGGGCGCGCTTCGAAAACTCTGACAAGCCATGCACGTTTACCGGTAATCCCCAAGCTTCAAGCAAACCAGCATGCGGATCGATACCCGCACAAACCGGCCCGCGCGTAGCCAGCGCCCTGCCTAGCCGCGTACCAAAACTCTCAGGCATTTACCTGCCTCCGTTGCTCGCGTTCGCGGTCCCATTCTTGAAGGGACTTTACGTGTAGTTCTTCCGTCTGAGCCGCCTTGATAGCGCGCACAGCCGAGTTAAACGCCTGCAGCGTTGTAATGATCGCTTTCCCAGCCGACGTTGCAGCCGCGCGAATCTTGTAGCCGTCGCGGCGTTCAGACTCGCCCTGCGGCGTATTCACGATCATGTCAACCTTGCCTGAATGAATGAGGTCAGTGATTGCAACGCCTCCCTCGCCGCGTTCGGACTCCTTGGCCACGACTTCCACATCAATTCCATTTCGACGCAAAACCGATGCTGTACCCGTGGTAGCCATGATCTTGAAGCCCAGCTCAACCAGCTTTGAAGCCGGTAGAACGATACCGCGCTTATCCGCATCCGCAATCGAAATGAACACCGTGCCGGAAGCAGGCAGACCACCATAGGCAGAAATCTGCGATTTCGCGTACGAGGCGGGGAATGACTCATCAAGACCCATGACCTCGCCGGTTGAGCGCATCTCCGGCCCCAGCAGGGTGTCAACAACCTCGCCGTTGCAATCGCGGAAGCGGTCGAATGGGAGAACCGCTTCCTTAACGGAAATTGGCTCATCAAGGTTTTGGACCGACTGATCATACGGAGGTAGGTCACCTGCCTCGCGCAGCTGCGTAATGGTTTGACCCATCTGGATCTTCGCAGCAGCTCGCGCAAGTGCCACGCCAGATGCTTTGGAGGCAAACGGTACAGTTCGGGAAGCCCTCGGGTTTCCCTCGATCACGTAGAGCACATCCGAGGCCAGTGCGAACTGGATATTCAACAGGCCGCGTACGCCAACGCCCTTCGCGATAGCCTCGGTCGATTTCACAATACGATCGATCTGCCGTTCAGACAGCGACATCGGGGGCATAACGCACGCAGAATCACCCGAGTGTATACCGGCCTCTTCAATGTGTTCCATAATGCCGCCCATGAACAGCTCGTTACCGTCGTAGAGCGCATCCACGTCGATTTCAACGGCATCATCGAGGAACTTATCGATTAGCAACGGGCCGGTAGAAAATACTGCGGCACCCGCGTTTTGCAGGTACTCTGCCAGGCCTTCCTCTTCGTAAATGATTGCCATACCGCGGCCACCAAGAACAAACGAGGGGCGAACGAGTACTGGATACCCCACCTCGCGTGCCGCCGCCAGCGCCGCGCTGGCCGTGGTAGCCGTCTTATGTGCGGGAGCGGGCAGACCCGCTTCGTCTAGAACACGGCCAAATGCTTCACGGTCCTCAGCCAGATTGATCGAGGCCGGTGTGGTACCCACAATCGGCATTCCCGCGCGTTCAAGCGCGTCTGCAAGTGACAGCGGGGTTTGCCCACCCAGTTGCACCAGCACGCCCGCAATGGGGCCGGCCGCCTGCTCGGTTTCAAAAATTTCGAGCACGTCTTCAAGAGTGAGGGGCTCAAAGTAGAGACGATCCGAAATGTCGTAGTCCGTCGATACCGTTTCCGGGTTGCAGTTCACCATGATGGTGTCAAAGTCCTCGCGTAGCGCCATCGTGGCGTGCACACACGAGTAGTCAAACTCAATACCCTGACCAATACGGTTCGGACCCGACCCCAGGATCATCACTGCAGGGCGTTCACGCTGCTCGATCTCCGAGACTTCCTCGTACGTTGAGTAATAGTACGGGGTTGCGGCGTCATACAGGCCCGCGCAAGTGTCCACTGCCTTGTACACCGGGTGAATGTTGTAGGCGCGGCGGATTTCGCGCACCACCTCTTCTGGCATTGACCGCAAGGACGCGATCTGCGCATCAGAAAAACCGTGACGCTTTGCAACGCGGAGCACGCCTGCAGAAAGAGCCTCGGCGTCCATGATCTGACGCGCAACCTCTTCTACCTGCTGGATTTGAGCAATAAACCACGGGTCAATAGCCGTTGCGCGATTAATCTGTTCCAATGTGGCGCCACCGCGAATCGCCTGCTGTAGCTGAACTAGGCGGGCCTCCGTAGGCGTTGCGATCTGCTCCAGCAGCGCCTCCACCTCGATCTCATCCGGAGCCGGTCCGTCCCAGTGGAACGAAACCCCAGCTTTGTCGATGGAACGCTGCGCCTTGAGAAGAGCCTCGGTGAAGGTACGACCAATCGCCATCGCCTCACCCACCGACTTCATGGAGGTGGTCAGCGTCTTGTCAGATGCCGGGAACTTCTCAAACGCGAAGCGCGGCACCTTCACCACCACATAATCAATCAAAGGCGCCTGCGCTGCCGTACGCGCAGGAGCAATATCTGACTGAATTTCCGCTAGGTCATAGCCAATCGCTAGACGCGCTGCGATCTTTGCGATCGGAATCCCCGTTGCCTTCGACGCGAGGGCCGATGAGCGCGAAACGCGCGGATTCATCTCAATCACAACGATGCGGCCATCTGCGGGGTTAATCGCAAACTGGATGTTACAACCACCCTGGTTCACGCCCACACCCTCAATGATGTCAGCGCCGATACGCACAAGCTCATCGATTTCGCTCTGCGTGAGGGTGAGAGCGGGAGCCACCGTAATAGAATCACCTGTGTGCACGCCCACGGGATCTACGTTCTCGATGGTTGTAACCAGCATCGTCTCGCCGGTGCGATCTCGGATCATCTCGAGTTCGAGCTCTTTCCAGCCCAGAATCGACTCTTCGAGCAGAACCTCGTTAGTGAGCGAATCGCGCAGGCCGTGCTCAACGAAACGCGTCAGCTCCTCTTTTGTGTGCGCAAAGCCAGAACCGAGGCCGCCCATCGTGAATGAGGGTCGAACCACCAACGGGTATCCAAGCTCCTCGGCCGCATCAAGCGCATCCTGTAGCGAGTGGGCAATACGCGACCTTGCCACCTCTGCGCCGCACCGCTCCACTATCTCTTTAAACTCGTCGCGGTCCTCACCCGCGCGAATCGTTTCCACACTGGAGCCGATGATTTCAACGCCGTACTTTTCCAAGATCCCCGCCTCGGCAAGGTTCATCGCTGCGTTTAGAGCCGTCTGCCCACCCAGGGTGGGTAGGAGGGCATCGGGGCGCTCCTTCGCAATGATTCGCTCAATAGAGCTGGTAGTAATCGGCTCCACGTAGGTGGCATCAGCCATGTTTGGATCCGTCATGATCGTAGCGGGATTCGAATTCACGAGGATCACGCGCACGCCCTCTTCACGAAGCACGCGGCAAGCCTGCGAGCCCGAGTAGTCAAACTCGCATGCCTGGCCAATAACGATCGGGCCAGAACCAATTACTAGAACGGACTTCAAATCATTTCTGCGTGGCATTAGTTGGCCCCCTTGACGCGGCTTTGCAAACAGTTCACGAGGTCGCGCGGGATGCGCTCGCCCTCTTCTAAATCATGGGAATCAATGACTGTGCCAGAGAAAATCCCCACACGTAGATCTGGACTTTTCACCAAAAGCTTGACGAGCGCGCGCGTATCGATCCCCTCGATACCAACCACACCTGCGGCCCGCAATGCCGGCTCCAGCTCAGCCTTTGACTGCCAGTTCGACGCGACCTTGGAAGCCTCGCGAACCACAACCCCTACTGCCTTCGGTTCAAACGCATCGGGCAGCCCTACGTTCCCAATATGCGGGGAGGCAAACAGAACGATCTTCCCCTCGTTATCGGCGCTCGCGAGCACACGTGGATAATCCGCTACGGAAGCGTCTATCACAGCGGGAGCAACGACCTCGCCAATCGCGCCAAATGCGCGGCCACTAAACACGTGACCATCTGATGTAACCAGAACTGCGATACTCATCGTTCCTCCTCTACCGGCTTGCCTTCGCGCACCGTGATCTTGCCGCGGTAAACCGTGTACTTAACCTGACCTTTCAGCGTGTGGCCAAGGTAGGGGTTATTGGTTGAGCGCGACCAGCCGTTTCCTACCACGCGCTCCACACTCGGGTCCACAAATGCAAGGTTGGCAAACGAGCCGGCCTCGATTGGCTGGCCCTGCTCGGTTGCAAGACCAATCTGCGCGGGCTTTTCAGACATGACGCGCGCAATATCGCGCCAGTTCATACGCCCAGTGTCCACCATCGTGGTGATGAGGACGGGCAGTGCGGTCTCAATGCCGATCATGCCGAATGCGCCAGCCTGCCACTCGCAATCCTTCATCTCCAGCGGATGTGGCGCGTGATCAGTACCGATCGTGTCGATCGTGCCATCTTCAAGAGCGTCGCGCAGCGCCTCTACGTCCTTCTGCGTGCGCAAAGGCGGGTTCACCTTAAAGCGCGGATCGTACGAGCGCGCTTCTTCTTCGGTGAGGAAAATGTGGTGCGGCGTGGCTTCGGCTGTCACGTTAATTCCGCGGCGCTTGGCCTCGCGGATCTGCTCCACGGAGCCCTTTGTAGACGCGTGCAACACGTGATAGCGCGAGCCAACGTGATCCGTTAGGGCAATGTCGCGGGCAATAATCGCCTCTTCAGCAACGGCTGGCCAACCGGCCAAACCAAGCTCAGCGGAAAGCGGCGATTCGTTCATTTGTGCGCCTTCGGTGAGCGCCGGATCCTGCGCGTGCTGTGCGATCACGCCGTCAAACGTTTTTACATACTCGAGGGCGCGGCGCATCAGCACCGGGTCGGCAACACACTTACCATCATCAGAGAATACCCGCACCGCAGCTTCAGACTTAGCCATAGCGCTCATCGAGGACAGCGTCTTGCCCTCCAAGCCAACGGTGACCGCACCAATTGGGCGAACCTCTACCCAGCCGGCCTTGTCGCCAAGCATCTTCACCTGTTCTACTACCGAGGCGGTATCTGCAACCGGATTTGTGTTCGCCATTGCAAACACACAGGTGTACCCACCTACCGCGGCGGCCCTCGTGCCCGTGAACACCGTCTCGGCATCCTCCTGACCGGGCTCGCGAAGATGCGTATGTAGGTCGACCAGGCCCGGCAGTGCCACAAGACCCGTCACATCAACCACTTCAGCCTCGGGAACCGCACTGCGCGCTTCCTTTCCAACAGCGACGATTCTGTTTCCACGAACGGCAATATCCGCGCTCTCTTCACCGTACGGGCGCGCACCTACAAACAGATTTTCCTTAGACATTCAAACTCTCCTTAGCTGCCAGAAGCAGGTACAGCGCCGCCATTCGAACGCTCACCCCATTACTTACCTGTTCCACGATTACCGACTGGGCCGAATCTGCCGCCTGCGCACAAATCTCCAAACCCCGATTGAGCGGGCCCGGGTGCATAATCGCCGTGCGCTTGCCAAGCCTTTCAAACCGTTCGCTGTCCAAACCATACGAATGGTGGTATTCCTCCGCCGAGGGGAAGAACCCTCCGCCCGCCGCGCTCATCCTCTCGTGTTGGATTCGCAACATGATCACCGCGTCGGGATGAGTAGCAAGAGCCTCGTCAAAATCATAGGTGACCTCGCAAGGCCAGTTTTCAACGCCCACCGGAAGGAGGGTAGGTGGAGCAACCAGGGTTACGTGCGCCCCAAGCAGTGACATGAGGCCCACGTTGGAACGGGCCACTCGCGAGTGCAGGATGTCACCCACGATTGCCACATGCGCTCCTTCGAGAGTGCTTCCAGGCGCAGCGGGGCAGCCATCGTTAGTGAAGTGACGGCGTAACGTCATTGCGTCAAGCAACGCCTGCGTTGGGTGCTGGTGGGTACCATCGCCAGCATTGAGTACCGGCAAGTCAATCCAACCAGCATGCGCCAAACGGTGTGCGGCCCCAGACGAGCGGTGACGCACCACAACGGCGTCTGCGCCCATCGCCTGCAATGTCAGAGCAGTATCTTTGAGCGACTCTCCCTTAGAAACTGAGGAACCTTTTGCGGAAAAACTGATCACATCAGCGGATAAGCGCTTAGCTGCGGCTTCAAATGACAGCCTCGTTCGCGTGGAATCTTCAAAAAACAGGTTGATAACCGTCTTGCCGCGCAACGTTGGGAGCTTCTTAATGGACCGCGACTGGGTAGCCGCCATAGCCTCGGCAACGTCTAGAATGCGGATCGCGTCATCCAGGCTCAGATCAGAGATAGAAATTAGATGCTTCATCACGCCTCCCGGATTACTACGCGGTCAATCCCGTCGATCTCAACAAGTTCAATATCGACGGATTCTTTTCGTGAGGTCGGCAGATTCTTGCCCACAAAATCAGGGCGAATAGGCAACTCACGGTGACCGCGATCAACCAGCGTGGCCAGCTTCACCGCTTGCGGACGGCCCAAGTCGAACAGCGCATCAAGAGCAGCTTTAACCGTGCGCCCCGTGTACAAAACATCATCAACCAAGATGACTATTTTGCCGTCAATGCCTGATTCGGGAATCGACATCGGGTGGGGCGTTCTAATCGGATTGCCTGCCAGATCATCGCGATACATTGTGATGTCCAGCGAGCCCACTTCAACCGGTGCGTTGCTAACCTCTCTTAGCCTTTTCGCTAACCGGTTTGCCAGGGGAACTCCCCTGGTTGGGATTCCTAGAATAACGAGATCTTCAGCACCATCTGTGCGCTCGAGAATCTCGTAACAAATGCGCGAAACAGCGCGCGAAATCTGCCCCTCATCCAGGACAGTTTTCACCTGTGGCATGTGCCCCACCTTTCCCGCCTCACTGGACGGCTTTAAAGGATGAACTATAAAAATAATGCCCGAACCGATACCGGCTCGAGCATCATTCTTACGGATTATTTAGTTGTTCACTCGATTCATCGAGCGCATTGGCAACGGGTTCTTCCCCCGCACCAAAGTCTTCAAGGTCGATGTCCTCACGTGGCGCCAAAGCCGCCGCAAGAGCATCATCTGTTTCTCGAACCCTGGCAGCGTCTTTCAATACGGCATCCAAGATTGCGTTGACCACGGCTGGGGATTCGTCCGTAGAAATGTCCTTTGCCAGCGTTACGGCCTCATCAATAGCCGTAACCGAAGGCACGTCCTCATTCCACACGATCTCCCATGCGCCCACCCGCAGGATCGCACGGTCCGTGGAAGGCAAACGATCAAAGTCACGCGTAGTGGTGTGCAGAACCAAAAGTTCATCAAGTTCGTACAGGCGATCAGCTACGCCCTCAACGACCTCAATAGCATACTCCGGAAGTGGCGTTTGGGCC
This sequence comes from Actinomyces sp. HMSC075B09, assembly GCF_001812395.1. NCBI lineage: Bacteria > Bacillati > Actinomycetota > Actinomycetes > Actinomycetales > Actinomycetaceae > Actinomyces > Actinomyces sp. HMSC075B09. The sequence continues at coordinate 236,930 of NZ_KV808735.1, read as the reverse complement.
GCCGTTACCTGCAGGCGCTCAGAAAGAATCTGGCGCAGGCCCTCCGGCGTTAGCTCGCCCTTTTGGTCGGCTTCAAAAATTGTGTCCACCGCACGCTTACGAGCGCGCGTACGTGACGTGATCCTACGAGACATTAGTCGTTGACGCGCCCTGCGTACTCGCCGGTGCGGGTATCAATCTTAATGCGAGTGCCCTGATCGATGAACAGCGGCACCTGCACCTCGTAACCCGTCTCCACCGTTGCCGGCTTCGTGCCAGCGTTCGAGCGATCGCCCTGAACACCCGGCTCGGTGTAGGTAATCTCCAGCACCACGTTCGGAGGAAGCTCAACTGAAAGAACCTGGCCCTCATACATCGAGACAATGGCCGGCTGATTCTCAATCATGTAGTTCTTGGCGTCGCCAACAACCTCGCCGGTTACGAGAATCTGATCGTAAGTCGCGGCATCCATGAACACGTAGTCGTTGCCGTCCTGGTACAGGTAGGTCATATCGCGGCGATCCACTGTGGCGGTATCAACCTTCACGCCAGCATTGAACGTCTTGTCAACGATCTTGCCCGACAGAACGTTCTTGATCTTCGTGCGCACAAACGCGGGGCCCTTACCCGGCTTCACGTGCTGGAATTCAACAACCGACCATAGCTGGTTGTCGAGTTTAAGAACCATGCCGTTCTTCAAGTCATTAGTCGTTGCCACAACTGTTCCTTACGTCTAGTTTAAGTTCCGATATAGGATAACCCGTTTTAGCCGTTAAATGCGAGTACCCGCGCGGCCACATGCTCTGGTTTAGACAATGAGGTATCGATCACGAGGTCAGCGAGCCCCGCAAAATCAGCTCGGTAGGCTGCCACCATGTCCGTAAAAATCTTGCGTGTTGGCCCCAGCGCGACCGATCGTGGAGCGTTCAGCCCCGTCCGTCGCATCAGCGTAGAGATATCAGCGAATACCTCAACTACAAGCGCCCCCTCCGCGCGAAGCACGCGCAGCTTCTCCCCCACCTTCTGCGTGCGCGCCACACCCGGAGCTAGAGTTATGACGCCCTCACAATCCAGCAGATCCATCGCCACACGCAAAGCCGCCTCCTCGTACTGTGCTTCACCACGGCGAACCAAAAACTGCGAGTCGTCCTCTCCCATCAAGCTTTCAAACGACTCCTCAAAATCATGGAGCCCTAGACCCGACTTGGCAGCGATGGCCTGGGCGATATCGCTTTTGCCTGCACCCGAAACGCCAATCAGAATAATCGTGCTAGTCATCAACAACTCCCATTGTCAGTGCGGCCGCATGTAGCGTTGCAGGCTCAACTACCCGCACCAGCGTATGACCACTTTGCGTAGTAAGCACCATGCGGACCTGCCTGGAACGCACTTTCTTATCCGAGCTCATCACATCCAATATCGTGTCCATACTGTCGCAGTGCCAACTCGTGGGAAGCCCCTGTGTGGCCAGTAACCGGCGCTGCATGCATAGCCAATCCTCATCGGCTAGCCCCAGCTCCACCGCCACGTGGGCGGCAAACACAATGCCAATCGACACTGCCTCGCCATGCCGAATCTGATAGCCAGAAACCTTTTCAATCACGTGCGCAAGCGTGTGACCGTAGTTCAAGATCTCCCGCTCACCAGATTCCTTCAGGTCAACTCCCACCACGTCAGCTTTAACCCGCACTGACTTTTCAACCAGGTCAACAACTTGAGCGGAAGACTTTGTGACCGGCTTCGATGCCAGATCGAGGATGGATCCATCGCGAATGAACCCGCACTTGATGATTTCGCCTAAACCCGCACGAAACTCCGCTTCGGGTAGCGTTGCCAGACAGTCCGTATCAGCGATGACCGCAATCGGCGAGTGGAACGCGCCCGCCAGGTTTTTGCCATGCCGCGTATTGATTCCCGTTTTACCCCCTACCGCAGCGTCAACCATGGCGAGGAGGGACGTGGGCACCTGGAGCACTGAAACACCGCGCAACCAAGTGGCCGCAACGAATCCTGCTAGATCCGTTGTGGCGCCGCCACCCACCCCAACGATGAGGTCGCGCCTACCGATGTGGCTATCTCCCGCAGCTTCCCACGCGGCAGACAGCTGCTCAACCGTCTTGCCTAACTCCCCATCTTCATGCACAAAATAAGAAGTCGCAATACCGGCCTTTTCCAGTTGTGCACCTACCTCGCGCGCGATCTGGCCAACCGCCACCGGATGGATGACCAGCGCCCGCGCATAATCGCGATCAAGACTGCCAGCCACCTGGTTAATGGCACCGGAACCAACGACTACGGGATATTTGTGCTCACCGCGAACTTCAACCACTCGCATTACTTCACCAACTCGTCAATAGCGCGCAACAAGACTCGCGTATTCTCTTCTTTCGACGCTTGCCCAAGCTTCACCGACACGGAGGCCACCTGCTCATAAAGCGGACGTCGCCGCGTGGACAGTGCCCGCATCCTTTGCTTCACATCACCTTGCAACAGGGGGCGCGATTCGCTCCTGCTTGCACGTGCAATCGCCTCATCTAGATCAATATCGAGAAACACAACATGCCGGTTCTTCAAGAGGGCGCGGTTCTCTTCGCGCTCCACGATTCCCCCACCCGTTGCAATGAGAGCTTCAGGACCTGCCAACGCATCCTTCAACGCTTGTGTTTCCAAGGAACGAAACACGTCCTCACCCTCGCGAAACAGATCTGGAATTGTTCGACCACTCGCAGCCTCGACCGCCTCGTCCAAGTCAATAAACGGCAGACTCAAATGCTTGGCCGCGAGCCTTCCCAGCCGAGATTTTCCACTTCCGGGAAGACCAACCAAAACTATGCTCATGGATTCAGACGCTCACTAACCCTACCGTTGTAGGCCTCAATCGCGGCGCGAATACGCTCAACGGAACCGGTGCCGAACATTTTTAGGATCTCGTTTGCGAGCGTTAGAGCCACCATGGACTCGCAGATCACTGCAGCCGGAACAATCTGGCTCGCATCAGAACGCTGGTGCAGCGCCGGAGCCTGCTGGCCGGTAGCCAGATCAATCGTGGAACGCGCACGCGGCACAGTAGAAATTGGTTTGAAACCCACGCGAGCTAAGATTGGCTCGCCATTAGACATGCCGCCCTCGATACCCCCGGCCCGGTTAGAAAGCCGGCGCGGCTGCCCTTCTACAACAATTTCGTCGTGCGCCATCGAGCCGGGCCGATCCACCTGGTCGTGCCCAATCTCCACTGACTTCGCCGATTGGATAGACATGAGAGCAGCGGCAAGGGCGGCGTCGAGCCGCTCATCCCACTGCGTGTAGCTTCCCAGCCCCACAGGCACGCCGTAAGCGGCTACCTCCACAACGCCGCCGATTGTGTCCCCGCTCTTCTTCGCATCGTCTATCGCGGCAATAAACCGTGCCTGTGCGTCCTCATCTAAGGTTCTTACCGGGCTGGCATCCAAACGATCTGCGTCCTGTGGGAGCGGAGCGGGAATATCCGCTGTTTGTGAGCCTACCGCCACCACGTGCGAGACGATCTCAATGCCCGCTACCTGACGCAAAAACTGGCGCGCTACCAAGCCGAGTGCAACTCGCGTTGCGGTCTCGCGCGCTGAAGCTCTCTCTAACACGGGGCGCGCATCCTCGTGGTCAAACTTCATCATGCCCGCGAGATCCGCATGACCCGGGCGCGGCCTAGTAAGCGGACGGTTGCGAGCCACCTCACGCTCGTCGCCAGTGCCCGCGTCGATAAGAAGATCCTTCGGATCGACCGGGTCTGAGCTCATCACAACCTGCCATTTAGGCCACTCCGAGTTCGCGATCTCGATAGCTACGGGAGATCCAATGGTGACGCCATGCCGAACTCCCCCAAGAATGCGTACGCGATCCTGTTCGAACTTCTGCCTAGCGCCGCGACCATGCCCCGCCCGCCTGCGCGCGAGCTCGTCGGCCACCTTTTGGGTGCTTAGCGCTACGCCCCCCGGAACGCCATCAATAATGCCCACCAGGGCTTCGCCATGCGATTCGCCCGCACTCATCCACCTAATCATGGTTCCAGGTTACACACCAGCGAAAATGGCGGCGGCTAAAACTACCAGGGTGAGACGGCACCACCCGTCACAAACCAAGCGATCAGACCTCCAACAACCAGTGCCGGCCCGAACGGAACAGTTGCACTCCACGAGACCTTGCGAATCAGCAGCAGTGCAAAAGCGTAGACGCCGCCAACAATAACTGCAGTGAGCAGTCCTCCAAACGCCACACCAGCTCCATACAGGCCCAGCCAGGCACCGATTATTGGAGCCAGTTTCACATCTGCGCGGCCAATCCCGCCTCCGAACATATAAAGCAGCCAAAATGGCCCCAGCCAAATCAGCGCGCCCGCCACTATGCCCACAATCGAGGTTGTTTCATGTAGCGCTAAGAATCTAATGAGAATACCAACCACGCCGCCAACAACTAATGAAATCATCGTGAGGAAGGTCAGCACGTTCGGTATCTTCTTCGTCCTTCCATCAACGACCGCTATAAGGCTAAAGAGTCCCACTAACGGAACCGTAGCCATCAAGAACGGATCTTTTGTGCCAGCCAGTGCGACAACAACCTGAGGAACAGCCGAGTAGAGCACCAGTTCGGTGCGCGTAAGCGGGCGCTTATTAGCTTTTTGGAAATACGAGTCGAGATAGGTAGGGCCGCTGAATGCCGCCCACAATACAACCGCCACACCCATAGCAGCGGCAAGAACCCAGGTAATAATTTGCGTTGTCATAGGTTAAATAGCTTAGTCGCTTCCTGAAGCGCATCACGCATTTCTTCCACAGGCGCGCCGCGTCCGGTCATGAGTTCAACCTGCTGGCATGCTTGGTAAAGCAACATCGAATAGCCGGACACTACCACCGCTCCCCCGGCCTCACCCGCTTGTGCAAGTTTTGAAGGCCAAGGATTGTAGGCGACATCGAGGAGGATGCTACCCGGCTTAGGACGGAACTGCCCAGCCCAATAGTCACCTACCCCGGTCGGTAAGGTCGATACCACGATATCTGCTCCCGATAGTGCAGCCTGTGCGCTCTCACTATCGCGCCACGGAATATGCTGCGTAGATACACCCAACCGGGTTTCAGCCAAGCTTATCGACCCCGGCCCGCTAAACGAACGGGCGACTGTCTGGACTTGGCTAGCTCCTAGTTGACCCAGTGCGGCCAACGCCGACGAGGCTGTGGCGCGGGCACCCAAGATCACCGCCTTAGCGCCCTTTTCTACCCGTTTAGCCCGCGAAATCGCCTGCACAATCCCATACACGTCGGTGTTAAAACCCGACAGTACACGCGCCGCGGGCACTACCGTGTTCACGGCGCCAACGGCCGCAGCAAGAGGCTCAATAGCGTCCAAATGCTGCATCACTGCTTGTTTCAGCGGCATCGTAACCGCCAAGCCACCAACGTCCTCGCCAATCGAATCCAGGAAGGCAGGTAGATCATCAGATCCAACTTCGCGGCGCTCAAACGTCCAGGGCAACCCGAGTGCTTCGTAGGCTACACGGTGCAGCACAGGAGACAAGCTATGCTCGATCGGTTGCCCAATCACAAAAGCCCGCACGTTAGCACTTCCCCGGATTATCCGTGCACCACTGGTCAAAGAGGGCCCGGTTCTTCTCCTGCTCTTCAAGAGTTGCGGCGAACTTCGTCTCACCCGTATCCAAGTTGACTGTTACAAAGTACAGCCAGTCACCATCTGCGGGATTCAGCATCGATTCGAGCGCCAAGTCCGATGGGCTCGAGATCGGGCTTGGTGGTAGCCCCTTGTGCTTGTAAGTGTTGTATGGGTTCGACTCATCGGCAACTTCATTGGCAGTGGGAACACCGCCCACCTTGCCCACGCCGTAGAGCACCGTCGAATCCATGTTCAAATAACCAACAGTTTCAGCCTGAGGCTGGGTAAGCCGGTTCTCAATTACGCGCGCGACCATCGGGTAGTACTGCTCGATGTTCACCTCGCGCTCAAGGATGGAAGCCTTGATGAGGAGCTCTTGACGCTGATCCTCCGGCACACCCAAACCGTCGAGTTTCGCCTTCATCGCTGTAACCATCGCGGCGATTACATCCTGCGGCTTATCATCACTGTGCACCTCGTAGCTACCGGGCGCCAGCCAACCTTCCGCGTCACCAATTGCCTCTGCTGGCAAGCCTATGCCCGCAGCGTCCGACATTGCGGCCTCGACCTCATCCGCACTGAAGTTACCGAAACTTGAGAGCCGTTCCACAACCTGCTCCTTGGTAAAACCTGGAGGAACAGTGACTGCATTTGAAGATCTGTTAGACGGGTCGAGTAGCGCAGCCAACGCATCCACTGCGCGCATTTCCTTCTTGAGCGTATAGGTGCCGGGCTGTAAAGAGTTCGCGGCCGCATTGTCCACCCACGCCTGCAAGAAAGCGTCCTCAGACTTTACAACTCCTAGTTTCACAAGGTTTGCGCCGATTGCACCGCCCGAATCACCCGGGTTCACAACCACTTCAACCTCACCACTGCCTGGACCCGGATAGTCCAATGCGCCGGTCTGAGAACGAGAACTCGAAATTGCACCCACGGCAATGTAGACACACAGCGCGATAATAGCGAGCACAGCGGTGATGACCAGCGCTGTACGGATTTTAGCGTTACGTCTGCGCTTCAAAACGCGAGCGCGTTCAGCAGCAACGCGGCGTGACCTCGTGCCAGTTGTTAGCGGATCATGGAGCATATGCTCGTCGTGAATGCGTTGCGCTCCCCTTGTGGATCTTGGTCCGGGCGCATTGAGAGACTGAGGGGAGGCCGCACCCTCCTCGGCTAGACGGCGCTTTTCACGAGCCCGCCGGCGTTCTTCTTTACGCGCTTCTTCTGCTGCCCGTAGCTGACGTTCTCGAAGAATGTCACGACGATTAGGGAACTTTTGGGCTTCACCATCGCCGTGCGGGTGGGGAAATTGATCACTCACTGCCTTGCTTCTCCTAGAACTTTCCGCGACTTACAGTCTCACCGGGAAGCTTTCCCGTATTTTCTTCAAAGTCTATGGACGTTTCTAAAATAATAGCCGCTGCGAGCTGATCTACCTTGTCACCCCGCAGCCGATTTTCAATTCCTTGCGCTGCAAGGTCAGCGTGAGCCAAGTTTGTTGTTAGCCGCTCGTCAAAAAGACAAATGCGAGGGCGGTCCAAATCTGCCTTTAGCTCATGTGCTAATGCGCGGGCCGCTTTTGCCGACGCTCCAGATTTTCCTTTGAGATGCTTAGGGTAGCCGATAACGATCTCAATCGGATCAAGCTCTTCAGCTATCTCAATTAGCTCGATGATGTGCCCACCGTACTTATCGACCTGCACATTAGTCTTAGGGAAAACAATCTGGCCCGAAGGATCGGTGACCGCGACTCCGATTCGAACGGAGCCGTAGTCGATGCCCATCCTCGGGCCAGGTCGTTTAATCAAGATTTAACGCAGTTCCGACTCGATGGCTTCCTTGGCCAGCCCAGTTGCCTCCGGATCCTGGCCACCACCCTGAGCCAGATCGTCACGGCCTCCGCCGCCGCCCTTTAGAGCCTTCGCACCAATGCGCACGAGGTTGCCAGCCTTGACTCCCAAAGTCCTCGCTGAATCATTAGTTGCAACAACCACCTGAGGCCGGCCATTCACCACGCCGATACCCGCAACCACAGCTGGTTTAGATTCACCAAGGCGAGCGCGGATGTCAGTTACGAGGGAGCGTAGAGCATCCGTGGATGGGAGTGCACCCAGGTCCTCGACCACGGCCTGAACCAAACCGAGCTCGTGCACACGGGACGCGATTTCGCCCGCGCGAGCCAGAAGTTGTTGCTCACCGAGCTTTGCAGCGGTCTTCTCAGCCTCCTTCAGCCTCTTCATTAGCGACTCGACGCGGCCGGGGAGTTCGTCGACGTTTGCCCCCATCATTGCTGACAGTTGTGAAACAATCGCGTGCTCCTTGGCTTGGAAACCATACGCCCCATCACCTACGAGAGCGTCAATACGACGCACGCCCGAACCGATGGACGACTCTCCAAGCACCGCGATACGACCAATGTGGCCCGTACTCGGCACGTGCGTACCCGCACACAGCTCCAGAGACCAGCCGTCACCAATGTTCACCACGCGCACTTCGTTGCCGTACTTCTCGCCAAACAATGCCATAGCGCCGAGGCCGCGAGCCTCATCTAGCGACATTATGGAGTCAGTAACGGTTAGGTCTTCAGCTAGGCGCTGGTTGACGCGTTCCTCAATGCCATCCATAACGTCGCTGGGAACCTGCGACGGGTGGTGGAAGTCAAACCTCATTCGCGAAGGAGAGTTCTCAGAACCTGCCTGCGTGGCCTGTTCGCCGAGGAACTCATGCAGGCCCTTGTGCACCATGTGCGTTGCGGTGTGTGCCCGTGCAATTGCCAGACGACGCGCAGCGTCAATCTCCGCAATTGCGAGTTCGTCAAGCGCAACCGTTCCCTCCAGCAGTCGACCGCGGTGAACCGCAAGTCCCTTCACTGGCTCCTGCACGTCGTGTACGTCAATCAGAGCGCCAGAGGCCGTACGAATCGTGCCGTGGTCGGCCAGCTGACCACCCTTCTCGGCATAGAACGGAGTGGTATCCAAAACGATCTCAACGTCGGCAGGAGCTGACGCAGCCGGAACGCCATTGCCGTCCACAACGATGCCCGCGATCTTCGACTCGATCTTGGAGTCCGTGTACCCCACAAAACGAGAGTTGCCACCGAGGTTGTGCTGAATGTCGTGGTAAATACGCGAATCCACATGCCCGCTCTTCTTCGCCAGTGCATCGGCGCGGGCACGGGTCTTCTGCTCCTCCATTAGCTCGTGGAAACGCACCTCATCAACATCGACGCCCTGTTCACGCGCCATCTCGAGGGTGAGGTCGATCGGGAAGCCGTAGGTGTCGTGCAAACGGAATGCGTCCTCACCAGAAAGCTTCGAGGCGCCCTTCTTAGCCTTGTCCACCGCTGTGTCTAGAATGGTGGTACCCGAAGACAGCGTGCGCCTAAACGACTCTTCCTCGCTGTAAGCAACGTCGGCGATCCGGCTCCAGTTTGTCTCTAGCTCTGGATACGAGCTCTTCATAACGTCGCGAGAAACCGGCATGAGGGTCGGCATGGTCGCCTCGTCCACGCCCAGCAGGCGCATCGAGCGAATTGCGCGGCGCATGATACGACGAAGCACGTACCCGCGGCCATCATTTCCGGGAATAACACCATCGTTGATAAGCATCATTGCCGAACGCACGTGGTCCGCCACGATGCGCATGTGTACGTCATGTTCGGGATTATCACCGGCGTCGTACTTGTAGCCGGACATCTCCTCAGCTGCAGTAATGACCGGACGCACCTGATCGATCTCAAACATGTTTGGCTTGTCTTGAAGCACAAACGCAAGGCGTTCCAAACCGGCACCGGTATCAATAGCCTTCTCGTCCAGCTCCCCAAGGAGCGGGAAGTCAGCCCCCGTGCCTTCACCGCGCAAGTACTGGTCAAACACGAGGTTCCAAACCTCCAGGTAACGATCACCACCCGGGTCTACAGTTCCGCCAACGGCCTCCGGTCCATAGGCTGGGCCGCGATCGTAGTGGAACTCCGCGCAAGGTCCGGCCGGGCCGGGCTGACCGGTGTGCCAGAAAATATCTTCACGAGGTAGCTGGACAATATGCTTTGGGTCCATCCCAATGTGCTTGGTTAGGTGATCGTAAGACACGTCATCCTGATCCCATATCGTAACCCACATGCGGTCACCATCGAGACCATACAGACCATCATCAACACGGCCGGTTAGAAGCTCCCACGCGAAGTCAATGGCGCCCTCTTTGAAGTAGTCACCGAACGAGAAGTTGCCATTCATCTGGAAGAACGTGCCGTGACGAGTGGTACGACCAACGTTCTCAATGTCATTGGTGCGAATACACTTTTGCACGGACGCAGCTCGCGGCCACGGGGCTTTCTCGGTACCGATAATGTACGGAATAAACGGCACCATGCCCGCGATCGTGAACAGGATCGACGGGTCTGGAGATACCAGTGGAACCGACGGGCGGATAACATGGTCGTTCTTCTCAAAATACTGAAGCCAACGCTTCGCAATCTCAGAAGTTTGCATTCTGATCCTTGTGGGGTTCGAAGTTTAAATCAATGCCAATAATACGCAGTTTTGAAGCGCGGTCGGAAACTGAAATCGCGGGGCGCTAACTGGTGCGTACGTACTGCAAGTGCCCCGGCAAAACCGGGGCACTCGAAAAGTTAAAGATTAACGCGAGTAGTATTCAACGACCAGCTGGTCTTCACAAACTACCGGAATCTCTTCGCGCTGCGGCAGACGAACAAGAGTTGAACGCAGACGCTCAAGGTCAACCTCAAGGTAGCCCGGTACTGCCGGAAGCACGTCGCGGTGAATACCCTGCGCAGCAATCTCAAACGGCGTGGTGGTCTGCGACTTTGGCTTAACCTGGATGGTCTGCCCCGGCTTCACGCGGAACGAAGGACGGTCAACGATCTTTCCATCAACGAGGATGTGACGGTGCACCACGAACTGGCGGGCCTGCGCAATGGTGCGAGCAAAACCGGAACGTAGTACGAGCGCATCGAGGCGCTGCTCGAGGTGCTGCACCAGGTTCGAACCGGTGATGCCTTCCATACGGAGGGCCTCTTCGAATGCACGACGCATCTGCGCCTCACGCAGACCGTACTGTGCGCGTAGACGCTGCTTTTCCTTCAGACGAACCGCGTAGTCAGAATCTTGACGACGGCGGGCGCGACCGTGCTGGCCGGGGCCGTACGGACGCTTTTCGAAGTAGCGGGCTGCCTTCGGAGTTAGTGCAACGCCAAGGGAGCGCGATAGACGCACCTGGCGGCGTGAGCTCTGTGCCATGTGGAATTCCTTCCTGTTTCTTCAAAACGAATCGCGTAGTCACCTACGCGGGGCCACCTCTGCGCAATGCGTGGGCTAAGACCCCAGGGTGTTGCTTTTTGCAACCTTCGCAGTCTACCGCATTTTTAAGCGTTTACGCACGTTCTCAAGCCGTTTAGTGATGCTTGCCTCAAAGCCATTGGACGTGGGCTCGTAGTACTGCGTGCCTTCCAGTTGATCCGGCAAGTATTGTTGAGCCGCGATCGCATAGGGCTCGTCGTGCGCGTACACGTACCCATTTCCATGACCGAGCTTCTTCGCACCGGCGTAATGCGCGTCCCGCAGATGTTTTGGCACCGGCCCACTCTTACCCGCGCGAATATCAGCAATAGCACGATCAACAGCAAGATATGAGGCGTTTGACTTCGGCGCTGTAACGATTGCAATAACCGCCTGCGATAGCAGTATTCGCGCCTCCGGCATGCCAATCATTTGCACCGCCTGAGCGGCCGAAACAGCGGTTTGTAGTGCCGTTGGATCAGCCATACCAACATCTTCAGATGCACAAATCATGATTCGCCGGGCAATAAATCGCGGATCCTCACCCGCCTCGAGCATGCGCGCCAGGTAATGAATAGCTGCATCGACGTCAGAACCTCGCATGGATTTAATGAAGGCGGATGTCACATCGTAGTGCTCGTCTTCCCCGTAGCGTACGAGGGCGGCGTCAGCGGCACGCGATACGTGATCGAGCTCAATCGCCCGGCTTTCACTATCGATAGCGTTCGCAGCCGCGGCCTCCAATATCGTAAGCGAGCGGCGAGCATCCGCACCGGCCAGGCGCACCAGTAGTTCAAGCGCCTCATCGTCTATTCCGACGCGCCCGTCCAGACCGCGCTTATCGTTCAAGGCCCGGCGCACGAGAGCTTCAATATCACTATCTTGTAGCGGCTCCAGCGTAAGCAAAATCGAGCGGGAAAGCAGTGGACTGACAACTGAAAATGACGGGTTTTCCGTGGTTGCAGCCACCAGGGTAACCCAGCGATTTTCAACCGCGGGCAGCAGGGCGTCTTGCTGGGAGCGAGAGAAGCGATGGACCTCGTCAATAAACAAAACAGTTTCTTCACCGGTTGCGCCCAGGCGGCGCTTAGCCGATGCGATTACGGCGCGCACTTCTTTAACGCCGGCATTCACCGCCGAGATTTCCTCAAAATGACGTCCCGACAAGCGCGCAATCAAATATGCGAGCGTTGTCTTCCCCACCCCCGGCGGGCCCCATAAAATCAAAGAGGACACGGCGCGCGACGAATCCGCCGGCGCAAGGAGACGCCGCAACGGAGAGCCATCCTTCAATAGGTGGTCTTGACCGAGCACCTCCTCAACCGAACTTGGCCGCATGCGCACCGCCAGCGGAGCGGCCTCACCGGCCTTTGGGATCCCAATCGGATCCATATTCGCCGCCTCAAAAATGTCCATAACCCCAACCCTAGTTGTTCAGCAATGCCCGCGCGAAGTTGTATCCCCTACCCAGCTACCGATTTCGCGCAGACAAAAGGAGGGCGCTATCCGCGCCCTCCTCCATGATTGATTAGTCGAACAGCTCTGTTGATCCTGCGCCCTGGCGCACAACTTCAGGACTACCGCTGGTGAAATCAATAACCGTTGTTGCTCCCGCGTTGCCAACCGGGCCTCCAAGAACCATGTCAACGAGGTGGCCAACGCGATCATTCACCACCGCCGGATCCCAAAGCGCCTCGTCCTCACCCGGCATGATCAGAGTGGAACAAAGCATGGGCTCACCCAGAGCCTCCACTATCGCCTGCGTGATCTTGTGGTCGGGGATACGCACTCCCACGGTCTGTTTCTTCTTATTCAACGTCTGACGCGGCACTTCCTTGGTGCCACGCAAAATGAACGTGTAAGGGCCTGGAGTTAACGCCTTGATGGTGCGGAATGCTTTATTGTCCACAATCACGATGTGGCCAAGTTGTGAAAAGTTATGGCACAGGAGGGAGAAATTGTGCTTTTCGTCAAGGTGGCGCATCTGGCGGATCCGGTCCAGCCCATCCTTGTTACCCATCGTCGTTGCGACCGCGTAACCAGAGTCGGTTGGGAGCGCGATGACTCCCCCATCCTGCAACAGCTGAACAGCTTGATTAACGAACCTAACTTGCGGATTTTCCGGGTGAATCTCAATGTATGCCATAACTCATTGTAGTCACCTCGTCACCTATAACGCGCGCGATCGAGTGGATTTGCCAGAGCGCTTCGCGGGCAGGCGCATATGAATGCTCCCCACTGCTCGGAACGGTTTCCCGTCCACCCAGTGGGGAGCATTTTCGGCCAGCCGGCGCGCAGGAGCGCTTAGGGCTAGTCCTCTTCGTCCTCTGGCTTCCAGTCCACGCCCGTCTCCGCGCGTTGCTCATCTGGAATCGGCGCCGGAGCCTGGGTGAGCGGGTCGTAGCCGCCGCCCGACTTCGGGAACGCAATCACATCGCGGATCGACTCCGACTTGGTAAGGAGCGAAACAATACGGTCCCAACCAAATGCGATGCCACCGTGCGGTGGAGCACCAAACTTGAATGCGTCAAGAAGGAACCCGAACTTTTCCTGCGCCTCTTCTTCACCAATACCCATCACCTTGAATACGCGCTCTTGCACGTCGCGGCGGTGAATACGAATGGAGCCGCCACCGATCTCATTGCCGTTGCAGACAATATCGTAAGCGTAAGCGAGGGCGTTACCCGGATCTTCCTCGAAGTTGTCGATCCAGTCCGGGTTTGGAGACGTGAACGCGTGGTGTACCGCGGTCCACTTCGAAGAGCCGAGATCCACGTCGTCATCCTGTCCGGCTTCCTTGAACAGTGGAGCATCAACAACCCATACGAAAGACCATGCATCTTCGTCGATGAGGCCGGCGCGCTTGCCCACCTCAAGACGGGTTGCACCGAGCAGGGCCCGGGCCTCCGACGGTTTGCCCGCACCAAAGAAGATGCAGTCCCCCGGCTTTGCACCGGTAGCCTCCATAAGGCCAGCCCGCTCCGTCTCGGAAATGTTCTTCGCAACGGGGCCGCCAAGCTCACCATCGTCGCTAATCGTCACATATGCGAGGCCACGTGCACCGCGCGAACGCGCCCATTCCTGCCACTTATCGAACGTACGGCGCGCCTGTGAACCGCCGCCGGGCATCACGACAGCACCAACGTATTCGTTTTGGAACACGCGGAAGGGGGTGTCCTTGAAGTACTCCGTCAGGTCAACGATTTCTAGACCAAAACGTAGATCCGGCTTGTCCGTACCGTACTTTTCCATCGCATCCTTGAACGTCATGCGCGCAATCGGCGTCTCAAGGTCATAATCGATGGTCTTCCACACAGCTTTGAGGACGTCCTCAGCAACCGCGACTACGTCTTCCTGGTCCACAAATGACATCTCAATATCGAGCTGGGTGAACTCCGGCTGACGGTCCGCGCGAAAATCCTCGTCACGGTAGCAGCGCGCGATCTGGTAGTAGCGTTCCATGCCACCGACCATGAGGAGCTGCTTGAACAGCTGCGGAGACTGCGGCAATGCGTACCAAGAACCCGGCGCGAGGCGGGCAGGAACAAGGAAGTCACGCGCCCCCTCCGGCGTGGAACGAGTCAGCGTTGGGGTTTCGATCTCGACGAAGTCATGATTGTCGAGGACAGCGCGTGCTGCTTTCGACACTTGCGAACGCAAACGAATTGCATGCTGTAGCTTTGAGCGACGCAGGTCTAGGTAACGGTAACGCAGACGCGTTTCTTCTCCTACCTTGCCCGAGTCATCAGCATGGTCAGACACCTGGAACGGCAGTGCAGCCGCAGTGTTCAAGATCTTGACGTCGTCACCGAGCACCTCGATCTCACCCGTAGGGATGTTTAAGTTCTCGTTACCCTCGGGACGGAGCGACACCTCGCCTGTCACCTGCAGGACAAATTCGGAGCGAAGCTGGTGCGCGACTACCTCATCTCGCACAACCACCTGCGCCACGCCGGACGCATCTCGCAAATCAATAAATACAACCCCACCGTGGTCGCGGCGGCGGTCAACCCAACCTGCCAAGGTAACAACTTGGCCAGCCAGTGACGCGTTCAAAGATCCAATATTGTGTGTACGCAGCATTCGGCGTTCCTTTCAGATTTAGCGGCACCGCGAGACGGGCGGGCGCGACACAATCCTAAACCCTTTGCCCCACTCCTAAAAAATGTTTGCTATGTGTTGGCGTTGTCCACGGCCTCATAAATGGGGCGTGAGGTCGCGGCTAAACGACAAGGCGCGGAGATTTTGCTATTTTTTGGGCAGGTCTCTACCTTGGACTGTATGAAGCAAGCGCGGAACAAAACCACCTCTACTCCGATTGAGAAACTCCTTCTAATCGGCTCGGTAGTACTTATTACCTGCCTGGCTTTTGAAGCGCTTGCAACCACTAATGCGATGCCTACGGTTGTTGCAGACCTGGGCGGAGACCGCTGGTATTCGCTTGCCGCGGGAATGGTTTTGGCCGGACAGATTCTCTCTACCACCATCGCTGGCTGGTGGGCCGACAAGATGGGAGTTAGAAGGCCCCTTGTGTTCGGCATGACCATGTTTTCGCTTGGCGCACTCGCCGCGGGCGTGGCGCCAAACCTCGCGGTCTTCATTGTTGGCCGCGCGATCCAAGGCCTTGGCTCAGGCATGATCATGGTGCCGCTATACGTCATGGTCGGTGACGTGGTGTCAAACGAACGCCGCCCATTCTTCTTCGCAGTCTTCTCGTTCGCTTGGGTATTACCCTCAATGATCGGCCCTTCCATTGCCGGCTACATCGTCCAGCACTGGAGCTGGAGGCCCGTGTTTTGGCTTATCATCCCCATCGCGCTGGCCGCTCTGCTTCCCCTCATTCCAATTCTGCGTCGCATGCCAGCCAAAGAGCCCGGTGAGGCTACCCCACCACCGGCATTCGTAGCCGCCCTACTTGCGAGCGCCGGTATCGTTGCCCTGCAGATTGCCGGTGGCCTTAGTGAGGTATCCATGTGGATAGGCATCATCGTCGGAGCCGCGCTACTTGTAATAGGCATGCCTCGTCTGCTCCCTAAAGGCACCTTCAAAGCAACCGCAGGTGTGCCCTCCATTGTGGGCATGCGCATGGCAATCATGGCGGCCCTCATTGGTGCAGAGTTCTTCCTGCCCCTCGTTCTAGACCGCGTACACGGTTGGAGCCCTGCATCCACGGGGTGGGCAATCGCGATTGGTTCTGTTGCTTGGACCATCGGATCGTGGGCGCAAGCGCGGGTGGCCCTATGGGAGAGCCGCACTAAGATTCCTGGAGTTGGATCAAGCCTCATTCTGCTGGGCGCGCTACTGGTAGTAACCATGCCCATGCAGTCCATTTCCCCAGCCGTCTCTATTACAGGGTTTGCCATCATGGGGTTGGGCCAAGGCTTAGCTCATTCAACTTCCTCTGATCTTGCACTTGGAGTGGCAGCAAAATCGCGCCACGGCGACGTCTCTGCTTCCTTGCAGTTGGCTGACGCACTCGGTCCCGCCCTCGCAATGGGATTGTCATCGGTGGCTCTATCGGGATGGGCGCACCTAAACGGCGGCGTATCTCCGTACCTCCCTACCTCGTTCGTGTCAATCAGCTTCGCCATCCTCGCTATCTTTGCCTCCACACGCATCATTGGAGTTAAGCGAGTAGCCAGCATCTAAAGCAGCCAGGTAAACAGGGGCTGTAAGGAACCTCACCACCGAGGTTTATCGACCGGCAAGACATTTTCGGTAGAGTTTCAGTAGCCGCTAGCCTCCAATGATGGTGCAAGAGTATGTGTGACGGGGGATGCGGCATTTCTTTTTCTAGTGAATGGATGCCATGGAATCCCCCAAATTTTCTGACCTTTCTCTTTCTGCGCCAATTTTGGATGCGATTAACGAGATGGGCTTCGAAACGCCCACTCCTATCCAAGCCGGCTCAATCCCGCCTCTTTTGCAGGGCCGCGATATTGTGGGCATCGCCCAAACGGGAACCGGCAAAACCGCCGCGTTTGGTCTTCCCCTTCTTAGCCTGATCGACGCTGAGCAAAAACACGTTCAAGCCGTGGTGCTTGCCCCTACGCGTGAACTGGCAATGCAAAGTGCAACTGCCCTCGAGTCCTTTGCGAAGTACCTGCCGGTCTCCGTCGTCACCGTGTACGGCGGTTCCTCCTACACGCCGCAGATCCGGGCGCTGAAGGCAGGCGCACAGATCGTTGTGGGCACGCCTGGCCGCATTATCGACCTCATCAACAAAGACTATTTGAAGCTCCAAAACGTTCGCGTCCTTGTGCTTGATGAGGCCGACGAGATGCTGCGCATGGGCTTTGCCGAAGACGTGGAAACCATCGCTGCTTCTATGCCTGAATCGCAGGAGCGAGTAAACGCTTTATTCTCTGCAACCATGCCGCCCGCCATCCAAAAAGTCGCGGATGCCTACCTCACCGACCCTGTGCGCGTAGAGGTAGCCCCGCAAGCCTCTACAGCTGACAATCTAGAGCAAACGTATGCCGTGGTGCCGTTCAAACATAAACTTGGCGCTCTCGGCCGCGTCCTGGCTACCCGGGATGAAGACGCTGCAATAGTGTTCGTTCGCACCCGATCCGATGTGGACGAGGTCTCGGCTGACATGACCCGGCGCGGTTTCAAAACGGCAGGTATCTCCGGCGATGTTTCGCAAAACGAGCGCGAGCGAATTATGCGCCGTTTGCGTGACGGATCGCTCGACGTGCTGGTTGCCACTGACGTGGCAGCGCGTGGCCTTGATGTGGATCGCATCGGCCTCGTGGTGAACTTCGATGTGCCGCGTGAAGCCGAAGCCTACGTTCACCGCGTTGGTCGCACCGGCCGCGCGGGACGATCGGGCCGTTCGCTCACCTTCTTCACGCCGCGCGAGCGCGGACGCCTACGCAAGATTGAGAAGCTGACCGGCACCCCCATGACCGAAGTTGCGATCCCCACCCCGCGCGAAGTCTCGGCCGTGCGCGCTCGCCGCCTTCTCGACAAGCTTCCCGGCCGACTCGAGGCCGGGCGGCTGGAGCTGTACTACGACCTCATCAATGAAATCACTGATACCGGTGAGCTTGACCTAGATGACCTTGCTGCGGCGCTTCTCGCGCAGGCTATTGGTGACCTTGGGCGCGTGGAGGATCCTGAGCGCCGCGGCAGCGGCCGTATTCGACGCGAAGAAGTGCTGGATGAAGACGGCAATTTCGTTGTCGCATCGTTCGAAGAGGGACGTGACAAACCTAAGAAAGCTAAGAATCGCGGAGCTGGCCGCATACCCGAATCCGGGTTTAGGCACCGTTATCGGGTGGAGGTTGGTCATAAGGACAACGTGAAGCCAGGAGCGATCGTTGGTGCGATCACGAACGAGGGCGGCGTTGACGGCAAGGATCTAGGCCGCATCGACATCTTCCCCACCTTCTCCCTCGTTGATATGGCACTGCCGTTAACCGATGACGCACAGCGCAAAATCGGGCGTGCGACCATTTCCGGCAGGCAGCTTCGCATCAAAAAGGATCGCGGCCCATCCAAGTACAACCATGAGAGCGCAGACAGGCGCGAATCCCGCCACCGCGATAGGCGCGCCGGGGAGGAAGAACCGTTTGAAAACCGGCGCGACGGTGGCAGCTTTCGTGACAAGAAGCGCCGCCTAGGTAAACGAGGCCGCGACTTCGCCTCGCATTCGCGCGGACGCAGCGGTTTCAAGAGGAAACACTTCCATTAAACCGCTTGACTTGTTGTACAAGGTATGCTGTGAATCCCGGGCTTCGCACTCGCTGGTTGGGGATTTGCAAGACTTAAAGGCAAACAAACGTTAAGAATCAACGAGAACAACCTTGGTGGTAGTGAAGATTTAGCTACATGGGACAGTTAAAACCGTTTTACATGTGGGCCGGAGGCAAGAGCAGATTGCTCAAGCACTACGAGGATAAGTTCCCAAGCCTCTCGCAATACAGAAGTTACGTAGAGCCATTTTTTGGAGGCGGCGCAGTATTTTGCAACCTTTACAACCAATACGCTGAAACAAGCCCCGAACTTGATTTCATTATCAACGATGTCAACAGTGAACTCGCAGGCATCCTCCGGGCACTCAAAACCGATGCGGCTCGCTTCATCGAAGCCGTTGATGCCTTAACAGACGAATACCTTGCGATTGAAGGCAAAGAACGACGCAAATCCTTCTACTATGAAAAGCGTCGCGAGTACTGGGAAACCCAGGATTCTGCACTGCTTTATTTTCTAATGCGCACTGGATTCAATGGAATCTGGCAGACGAATAAAGAGGGTGGAGGCCTTTTTGCCACCCCTGCGGGCTTGCTGAACCACAAGGCCAAAGAACAGGTCTTTCAAGAACCCCTGCTACTGGCTTGGGCATCTGCCTTGCAACGCACAGAGATTAACAGCACTGACTACAAGCAAGTCCTGGTTCCAGACGGGAGCTTTGTGTACTGCGATCCGCCCTATCGCGGAAGTTTCACTTCCTACGGCACAGATTTTGATGACGAGCACCAAAAGCAGCTTTGCGAGTGGATGGAAATGCTCGTTACTGACAAAAACTGCGCGGTAGCCATGAGTAACCGCACCGTGGATGACGACAACTTTTTCGAAGACATCTTGTCAACGAATTGGCGTTTTCACTATTTTGATGTCACGTACACGGCAGGTAGGCGTTTGCGCACGCAAAATGGCTTCGAGGCAAAGCCCGCGCGAGAATTTCTCGTTGTTTGCGCGAGATAGTACTGCCCTAGTGTTTACCACAGGCGTTTTATGACAACTCATGCGAGCTGGCCGTGCTACAAGCGCGAGAGCAGATCCACGATCTGGCGTTGCCGCTGATCCTCGGCGTGCAGCGGAGCCCAGAGTTTTGCCCGTACCGTTGTCTCAATACTGGTTCGCAGTGACTGAGCAGCGCGACCCCCAAGTCTTCTTGCAATCATCCGCGTTGCAAAGTGCGAGATGAGAACCACCAGTAGCGTCCAGGCCAGGCCTCCCAGAAGCATCCAAGTAGGATAGGGCACCTCGTGGAAACGAGGAAGATCCCAACTGATCAGCAGAAACTCTCGCGAAGCCCATACGGCTACAAGCCATAAAGCTCCAATAAGTGCAACCAGCCAGCCGACCCACTGCAATGCATTCGAAAAACGCCACCACCCCGATGTCTCATCGCGAATAGCGAGGTCTGTACTGGCCACCGCCTCATTCAAGTCATCGCTTATGCCACTGCCAGCTTCACTTGCAACCTCCCGCAGGTCGTTAGCCCACACGCGTGGTCGGCCTTGCGCAACGCGTTCGGTAAGAGACCTCAAACTCACCTGTAGCGAAGAGCTCGATACCTCACTTACCTGCATAGAGTGCAGCTCTCCCTTGCCTTCGCCTAAATGCCAGCGCTTCAGCGGATCGGGTCGCAAGTTACGCCAGTAGCGGGTAGGAAGCCAACCGACATGCTTCTTCGCGCGATGGATGTAGGCCCTGCGCACCGCGTCAGCAACTTCCGGCGCTCCCGCGGCTCGAGCACTAACCTCGGTTAGGTCCCTAACCACATCGCGCTCCTTCACAGCAGGAAGCACGCTACTCGTCTGCTCCAAGTCAGAGCGGATGCGACTGGCCACGTCACTCACGTCAGCCTTCAACCGCGCCGACTCAATGCGCTGCACCTGCGCCGTGTCGTTAATGTGCATGCGCAGCTCGGCAATACCCTCCCCCGTCTTTGCAGAAGTAGGCACAATGCGAGCATTTTGCAGGCCGTCAGCGGCAAGCAGACCTCGCAAATCATCCACAATCACCATCTGGTCACCGGGCGAAAGCAGATCGACCTGCGTGAGCGCCACGATGGTGACGCGCGAATGCTTCGCATACGGCTTAATAAACTGCGAGTGCAAAACATCATCAGCATACTTTTGCGGATCGACCACCCAAACCAGGATGTCTGCTCGCTGCGCAAGACGCTGGGCGCCCTCGCGATTCTGGGCGTTCACCGAGTCAATGTCCGGCATGTCCAAAATCGTTACATCACGAGATAGCCCAAGCCCCGCCGGAATGTACACGCGATTCTTAATCTGTAGCCAATCCAAAATCGCATTCGACTGCGTTCCCGGAGCGCTGGCAGCCATTATCGAAGTCGTGGTCGGCCGGCGCACACCAACGGGCGCCAAATCCACCTCAAGTAGTGCGTTAAACAGGCTTGACTTACCTGATCCCGTAGCTCCGATCAGTGCCACCACGGTCATGTCTGGATCGAGGGCAAGGCGATCCGCTGCAATATCAGCCACCCGCGTATACTCGCCGCGTTTGTCGACCGGCAGGTCATCGCCGAGTAGCTCCAGCACCGTGGCGAGGTCGCGAACGCGCGCGTCAATCGGCGCGTCATCAATTCGGTTAAAGATTCGCATGGTCGCCTCGCTCCCATGTTTGCCGTGCACGCTGAACAGCTCTACTAAGTTCTTCAGGGTCCGACACCTTGGGCATGCTGCGCGTAAACGGTGCAAGCGATTCACTTACCACTGCGCGGAAGCGCTCCTGCAAATCACTGTGCGCCTGCTTCGTCATCGACGAGACCGCCTGGTCTCCAAACACAGATTCGAGCAGGCGCTGAGCCACCACCGAAGTTGCTCCCGCAACCCCAACCTCAGCCCCCGTCAAACCACCTGTAGAAGCGAATATAACGATCATCAGTGCAACACCGAGGACGTTCACGCCGATCGCCAGGAACCTAGCCGAAAGCTTCTTAGATCCCGCCTGGTCCGACACCATTTGCAACAGACTACGCTGCCACTCGCGGGTCAATTCCTTGGCCATATCATCAAAACGCGCGGTAGGGACCGGCTCTACCTCGGCCTCAACATCTCGCATCGCCCTGCTTTGCGCCCAAGTTAGCCTAACTTCGTCGTGAGTACGAGCAATCTCATCCGCCAGCAGCGCACGCAATCCGTCACCGAGCGCAGCTTCAACCGGCTGCGCGCTCACGGGCTTACCCGTCAAAAAGCCAGTTACGCGGGCTTTCAACCAAGACACGCCCTCATCGATTCGACGCGAAAGCTCAGCAGTTCCCACCACCTCTTGCCACCTGGCGAGCACCTCGCCCCGCAGCAGAGTTCCATCTCCAGTTTGGGTAGCTACCCTGCGCACCGCACCGTCAACTCGGGCATCGAGAACGGCAAGACCATCCGTCTCCACAACCGCCTGCTCCACCAAAGCCGATTCAACCAGTGAGAGGCCGTCAAGTAGTTCTGCAACAGATCCGCGCAGCGTCCTCCTCGCGGTTTCAGCGCGAGCTGCTGCCGTATCGGTTAGGGAGGTCAACCAGTTCAATAGAGGACGCAGATTCTCCTGCGAAATCATTCCATCTGTGAGGGCAGATTCCTCAATCGCGATTAGGGGTGCGCTTGCCAGCCCCGCCTGTGCCAGCATGCTCGAAAGATCTGCGCGGACCTCTTCCACAGCTCCATGCGGCACCCGATTCAAAACCACTGCTATCGCGATGTTCCTCGCCGCCGCATCCTGGAGCATTCGCCATGGAACCGCATCTGCATATCGGGCTGCTGTAGTCACAAAAACCCATAGGTCAGCCGCGTCCAGCAACTGCCGTGCAAGCGCCCGATTATCCGCAACCACCGAATCCAAGTCGGGCGCATCAATGATTGCAAGGCCGCCTGGGACCTGCTCATTTGCGCGAAGCTCCAGCTCATTCCCCACGTCCTCACTCGGAGCAGAGGGCGGCGCATCCGTAGCTACCCGGCGACGAGGCAGGGTGGGAAGTATCCTCTCATTTTCAAACCAGCGCGCATCTTCTGCGCGATGAAGCAAAAGCGGGCTCCTGGTAGTTGGCCGCTTAGCGGACGAGGCAGACACGTGCTGGCCCACTAGCGAGTTCACGATCGTTGATTTACCCGCTCCCGTAGAGCCTCCCACCACGCATACCAACGGCGCATCCAGGCTTTGCAACCGCGGCAAGATATGATCCCCCAGGCGCCGCGCCGACCGCTTCGCCACCTCTCGCGCATTAGCTGCTTCGGGCAGATCCAGCGGTAGCGCAACGTCGGCAAGCACACCCTCAAGCGCGCTTAGAGAAACATATTCTTCCACCTGCTACTCCCCCAGTATGACTGCGGGCTTCAAATCTCCAGCCGGTGGCGTCCACGTCTGCGGATCAGCACTTTGCTGCTCGCCCGAGCGAATGTCCTTTACCTCGTGCATACCATCCTCGCCAATGAACCACACGAACGGAATGCCACGCCTATCCGCGTAACGGATCTGCTTTCCAAACTTCTGCGAGTTCGGCGAAACCTCAGTTGCGATCCCGCGTGCGCGTAGCGCTGTAGCGACATCTTCGGAGGCCTCCCGCGACTCTTCGTTCACTACGGCAACGAAGACAGCGGTTGGAACCGAGCGCGAGGCAGTTGCAAGCCCCTCGGCCAAGATACGCGAAACAATGCGAGATACCCCGATAGAGATGCCCACGCCCGGATAGGAACGCTTCCCATCCGATGCGAGTGAATCGTAACGGCCACCGGAGCAGATAGAACCAAGATCCTTGTGCCCCTCGAGTTCAGTTTCGTAAACCGTGCCCGTGTAATAGTCCAAGCCGCGCGTGATCTTAAGCTCAGCGCGCAAACGGTGCGGCGCCCGCTTCTCTCCGGCGGCCAACAGCGCACCAAGTTCCTCTAAACCTTCATCCAGGATCTCATTGGAAACGCCAAGCCCGCGCACCTCATCCAGCACCTTTTGATCATCGCCAGAGATTTGGGCAAGCTTCAAAAGCTGATCAATCTGCTCGGATTGGAAGTCAAACTCTTCCATCTCCGCGCGCACTCCCTCAGGCCCTATCTTGTCGAGCTTGTCGATAGAACGCAGCGCCTGTTCCACGTTTTCAACACCGATTCCCTCGCAAAACCCCTGCACGATCTTACGGTTATTGACCAAAACAGTTACGGGAGGGATTG
Organism: Actinomyces sp. HMSC075B09; assembly: GCF_001812395.1. NCBI lineage: Bacteria > Bacillati > Actinomycetota > Actinomycetes > Actinomycetales > Actinomycetaceae > Actinomyces > Actinomyces sp. HMSC075B09. The sequence goes on along the minus strand of NZ_KV808735.1, from coordinate 213,106 downwards.
GGAGCTTAGAAAACGCCTCTAAAATCACCAGGGGAATCTCCACCTCGTGGTGGAACGCGAGCATGCCATTACCCACGATGTCGATATCAGCCTGTGTGAACTCGCGGAAACGGCCATCTTGCGGGCGTTCACCGCGCCACACCTTCTGGATCTGGTAGCGGCGGAATGGGAACTGAAGTTCACCAGCATTGTCCAGGACGTAACGCGCAAACGGCACCGTGAGGTCGAAATGCAGGCCGAGTGTGCGGTCTTTCTTGGAATCAGAACGCTCTTGCAACTTGTCTTGCAAACGTTCTAGCAGGTAGACCTCCTTAGAGGTTTCCCCCTTGCGAAGCAAGTCATCCAAGGTCTCGACAGCGCGAGTTTCAATGGAGGCAAAGCCGTGGAGTTCAAACGTCTCACGCAATTGGTCAAGGATGTGCTGTTCCACAATCCGCTCCGCGGGAAGCCATTCGGGGAAACCGGACAGTGAGGTACGTGCTGGCATTATTTTCTTCCTATTAGTAACTGATTATTAGCCGAGTTCTTTTGCTCGTTTAACGTAAGGATTCGTGGCCTGTTCATTGCGCCAGTTCGTTGCGGGACCGTGGCCGGGAAGCATCCACGTATCCGGATCCAAAGCATTAGCCAGGGTGCGTAGCGAGTGACGCATTTGTGTCTCATCGCCGCCGGGTAAGTCGGTACGTCCAACCGATCCGGCGAAAATCACGTCGCCCACAAACGCAACCGGTTGCGACATCTGCAACGGCCCCAACCCAGTGCGGATAGACGGTAGAGCAGCATTGGTCTCAAAGGTCTCGCCGGCAGAAATCTCCATTAGGAAAAGGGCCGAGCCTTCCGTATGTCCGGGCGCGGGCAACATCAGCATATTAAGGCCATCGATCGGCTGGAACACCTGGCTTGGAACCTCCTGCAAATGTGCGGGCTTGTTCCACGTTCCGAAATTTCCAAAACCAATCGAGTGTGACAGCGGATCTTCCATTCGGTACATGTCCGGGCCCGGCACGTACACGGTCGTGTCAAACTGCGCGCATTCCCAAACGTGGTCGAAATGCCCGTGCGTTAGCAAAACAGCACCGGCAGATAAGCCTGCGCTTTCCAAAAATGCTTTCACGGGTTCGCTTGTTCCTACGCCGGGATCCACCACTAGCGCGTTAGCGGCTTCATCTGGCACCACTACGTAGCAGTTCTCCCCCAGAGCTACAGATTCGATCCGTTCAATCCTCATAGCTCTAACTTTAGCGGAAACCGCGTAGGCTCACCGCAACTGCCTTGGCTCACCAAGCAGATGAATGTTGGACAAAGTGTGAAATGACACTAAATCGACGTAGGATGAGCATTGCGGAACCATCCGCTGTGCACATTGTCGAACGGTCAGGCGAATGCCAACCCCGTCCTCGTTAGGAATATCGTGAGCGATCAAAAAGAACCTATTAACGCTAAGGCTGGCGATCTAGAGATTTCAACAACCGAAGAAACCAAAGTTCCCATGGTGGTTGTGCCTGCTTCTTCAAGCGAAGACCCCACCGCTTTTGGCCGGGTGGATGATGAAGGCAACGTCTGGGTTAAGGAAAATGGAGGCGAACGCCAAGTTGGTTCGTACCCCGATGGTGTTCCCGACGAGCCCCTCGCTTTGTACACCCGCCGATTTGAAGACCTTGAAGCAAAGGTAAACCTATTCGAGATGCGTCTTCCTACCCTCGCAGCAAGGGAGATTGAGCAGACACTGAAGTCACTGGACGAGGAAATCAAGGAACCCGCTGCCGTAGGTAATCTGGACGCATTGCGTGAGCGCGTTGCGAAACTCCACGAGGCTGCGAAGGAACGTAAGGAAGAAGCCCTAGCTGAGCGGGCTGCTGCTAAGGCCCAGGCGCTGACCGATCGCGAGGCCGTCGTTGCAGAGGCCGAGTCTATTGCCGCACAGGATCCCGAACGCACCCAGTGGAAGAATTCCGGGCAGCGTCTGCGCGATCTCTTGGACGAGTGGAAGGCTCTGCAGCGTAAAGGACCGCGCCTTGACCGCGCTGATGAGGACGCCCTGTGGAAGCGGTTCTCTTCTGCCCGCACGCGTTTTGATCGTCATCGCCGCCAGTTCTTCTCGGCACTGGACGCGCGTCAGGCCGAAGTTAAGCGCGTCAAGGAGGCCCTAATTGAGGAGGCCACCGCGCTACAGAACTCCACCGAATGGGGTCGCACTTCCGCGGCTTACCGCGATTTGATGGATCGTTGGAAGCAAGCCGGCCGCGCCTCCCGCAAGGAAGATGACGCACTGTGGAAGCGTTTCCGCGAAGCACAGCAGGTATTCTTCGATGCTCGCCGCGCAAACTCCGAGGCCGTAGATTCGGCTTACCGCGAGAACCTAAAGGTAAAGGAAGCACTCCTCGAAGAGGCTGAGGCGCTCCTTCCCATTGAAGATCTTGAAGCCACTATCGAGAAGCTACGCGGCATCCAGGATCGTTGGGAGGAGGCCGGTCACGTTCCGCGCGCGGACATGAACCGCGTTGAAAACCGCATGCGCGCCGTTGAAAAGGCAGTTCGTGACGCAGAGGAAGAGCAGTGGCGCCGCACCGATCCAGAAACGAAGGCTCGCGCGGAAGGCATGCTCGGCCAGCTTGCTGACTCGATTGCCGAGCTCGAGGGTGACCTCGCGAAGGCTGAAGCTGATGGCAACGAGAAGAAGGCGGCTTCGATCAGAGACGCGCTTGCAACTAAGCGCGCTTGGCAAGAGCAGATCCAAGGTTCTGTGGACTAGCCCGGCTAACCACACTTTTGGAGGGGAGAGCAACCGCTCTCCCCTCCTTCTTATGTCTACATGGCTACCCAGCTATGGGCGGGGTTGCTTCTGCTTTTTCTTGTTCTTCGCCTTCGTAGAGTGTCCGCCATGAACGCGCGCAGCCTCAAACACTCCGTCCACGCGGCGCAAACCGTTCAACGTGGCGTTAATGTGCGAAGGCTCAGCCATTTCAACAGTGAAGCGCACTGTTGCTACTCGATCCGGCGAAGTGGACATATTGCCCGAGAGAATGTTCACCTGATAGTCCGAGAGCACCTGGGTTAGATCCCCCAGCAGCCGAGCGCGATCCAGCGCCTTAATTTGAATCTTCACCAGATAGTTTGAGGATGCGTTTGTGCTCCACTCGACGTTCACGAAACGCTCCGGATGGTTGCGCTGTAGCGCTACGGCGTTAGAACAATCCGGTGAGTGTACGGAAACCCCCTGCCCGCGGGTAATGAACCCAATGATCGGGTCGCCCGGCACCGGCGTGCAACACTTCGCGATCTTGACCCACACGTCACCGCCGCCCATGCCTTCAACGAGGACGTCCGAGCCGGCTGTGGTGGGATCCCATCTGTTTTGATGCGCGCCCGGCGTGACTCCCTCGGAGAGAGTTTCTTCGGTTCCGAAATCCCCACCGAGGGATTGCATGATCTTTTGCATCACGCTCTGGGCAGAAATCCCGCCCTCCCCAATCGCGGCATAAAGCGAACCGATGTCGGGGTAGCCCATGGATGCAGCGATTCCCACGATGGTGTCGTGATTCATGAGGCGTTGTAGCGGCAGGTGTTGCTTGCGCATGGTGCGGGCAAGTTTTTCCTTGCCGGCCTCGATGGCCTCTTCTCTGCGCTCCTTGGAGAACCACGCTTTGATCTTTGAACGCGCCCGCGAAGACGCCACGAAGTTCAGCCAGTCCCTGCTAGGGCCTGCGTTCGGAGCCTTCGAAGTGAAAACCTCAACGATATCGCCGCTCTCCAGTTTCGATTCGAGGCTAGAAAGCTTGCCGTTCACGCGTGCGCCTACAGTTGTGTGTCCCACCTCGGTGTGCACAGCGTAGGCGAAGTCTACGGGAGTTGCGCCCGCGGGTAGAACCTGCACCTCGCCCTTCGGGGTGAACACGTACACCTCGTCGCCGGCAATTTCGTAACGGAGCGAATCCAGGAACTCTTCCGGATCACCGGTTTCGCGCTCCATTTGAATAAGGCCTCGCAACCAGTTCATTTGCTCTTCCGGCTTCATCCGGTCCGAGTCGGCGCTCGAGGTCTGGGACGCGTTGGGATCCTGCTTGTACCGCCAGTGCGCAGCCACACCGTACTCGGCGCGGTCATGCATCTCATAGGTACGCACCTGGATCTCAACTGGCCGCCCACCCGGCCCCATCACCGTGGTGTGGAGCGACTGGTATAGATTGAACTTCGGCGTTGCAATGTAGTCTTTGAAACGTCCTGGCATTGGCTGCCAGCGCGCGTGAATAGCGCCGATAACCGCGTAACAGTCGCGCACCGACTCAACGAGCACTCGCACGCCCACGAGGTCGTAAATATCGTCAAACGCCTTACCGCGCACAATCATCTTTTGATAGATCGAATAGTGGTTCTTCGGCCGCCCCGAAACCGTGCCACGCACGCCGTTCTCCCGAAGATCGTCCTCGATAGTTAAAACCACTTCACGCAGGAATTTGTCACGCTCGGGTGCGCGCTCGGTGACCAACCGGTCAATCTCTTGATAAATCTCCGGATAAAGCGTTTTGAAGGAAAGCTCTTCAAGTTCCCACTTGATCGTGTTCATGCCCAACCGGTGCGCAAGCGGCGAATAAATCTCGAGCGTCTCGCGCGCCTTCCTCTGCGCTGATTCGCGCGGCACGTACTGCCACGTGCGGGCGTTATGAAGGCGGTCCCCCAGCTTAATCAAGAGCGTACGGATGTCTTTAGACATAGCCACAATCATTTTGCGAAGCGTCTCAGACTGCGCCGCCGCCCCGTACTTCACTTTGTCTAGCTTTGTCACGCCATCAACGAGGAGTGCTATGTCCTGACCAAAATCAGCGCTGAGCTGTTCAAGTGTGTACTCGGTGTCCTCAACCGTGTCGTGGAGCAAAGCGGCCACGAGAGTTGGAGGGGTCATGCCGATCTCTGCGAGGATAGTTGCAACGGCGACGGGGTGCGTAATATACGGCTCGCCGGACTTGCGCATCTGTCCTTCGTGATACCTCTTTGCAGTTACGTACGCGCGTTCAATGACATCGGTTTCAGCCTTCGGGTGATAGGCCTTTACAGCACGGATAAGGGGCTCAATCTCGGGTGCGGTTGAGCGTCTGCGCGACCCGAACCACAGCAGGCTGGACCGCACGCGCGAACCACTTACCGGATTAGCGCTGTCTGTGTTACCAGTATTCGACGTCATTCCCTCATGTTATCTCAAACACAAAATGATATTTGAAATTACTGTATGCCCGTCCCATGCGGGACGGGCATACAGTATTGGCTTTGGGTTAGCGAAGAGTTAAAAAATCACGCCAGCTTCAACGGGAATTCCCTCGAGCTTCGCGCGCCCTCCAAGCTCTGAAAGCTCCAGTAGAACGTTCACCTCAACGACCTCGGCCCCACATTGCTTGATCAGTTCAACTGCTGCAGCGGAGGTTCCGCCAGTTGCGAGCACGTCATCGATGATGAGAACGCGACTGCCCTCCTTAACGGAATCAGGACGGAGCTCCATGCGAGCCTCGCCATACTCGAGCGTGTAGTTTACGCCAATCACAGGTCCGGGAAGCTTCCCTGCCTTGCGTACCGTAATCATGCCCACGCCAAGCGCAGTTGCAAGCGGAGCGGCCAGAATGAAGCCTCGCGATTCCAAACCGGCAATCGCATCAACGCGGCCACGGTAGTGGTCTGCAAGCGCATCGATAAGGGCCTTGAAAGCCTCACCGTTAGCGAGCAGTGGCGTAATGTCGCGGAAGAGAACACCCGGATCCGGGAAGTCAGGAATCTCACGCAGATTGTCTTTGATAAGCGGTTCAATCCGACTACGCAGTAGGTCTTTACTCATTGCCCTTACTTCCTCTTCTTACGCTTTGGCTGTGCGGCTTGGCCCAGGTGATGACCGGGCTTGAGATTCGACGTATGTACGGTCTCGAACGTCGAGTCATTATCTGACGCGTCGGTACCGACCTTCACTAGCTTATCCCCGCGCGCCTCTAGAACGCTCTTGGTGTGGCCACCGATGCGTTCGCGCTTGCCCTCAAGCATTACCAGTACGGCCGGCGCGATGAACACGGAGCTGAAAGTACCGACCGTCATGCCTACAAACAGGGCGAGCGAAATATCAGTCAGTGTGCCCGCACCAAGCAGGAAGGATCCGAGGAACAGAATAGACCCAACGGGCAGGAGCGCGATGATAGACGTGTTAATAGAACGCACGAGCGTTTGGTTAACCGCCAGGTTTACTAGCTCACCAAACGTGTAGCGGGTTTGCTTTGTAACGTTGCGGGTAAGCTCGCGCACACGGTCAAACACAACCACGGTGTCATACAGCGAGTACGCCAGAATCGTGAGGAAGCCAATTACCGTAGCCGGCGATACTTCCACCTGGATAAGGCTGAAGAATCCAACCGTTAGGAAAACGTCGTGAAGTAGCGCCCACAGAGCGGACAGCGACATCGTCCAAGAACGGAAGTAGAACGCCATCATGGCGCCCACGAGAACCAGGAAGATCACGAGCGATTGCAACGCCTTCTTGGTCACATCTGCACCCCAAGATGGACCGATGTTGGTTGCATCAACGTCACTTTCAGAAATGCCGTAAGCCTGCGCCAACGCTGCTCGAACAGTAGCGGTCTTATCCGCACCGATGTCCTGGCTTTGCACGCGCAGTCCGTCGGTGCCAAGCTGAGAGACCTTAACCCCTTCGCCTACGCCGTTGGCCTTCATCACGTCGTACGCGAGCTGCTGCTCGGTGGTTTGTACGTGCGCGAGGGCAAACTGAGATCCGCCGCGGAACTCGATTGACGGGTTGAGCCCGCGAACCGTGATCAAAAGGATCGATATCAAGATCACCACTGCACCCGTGGTGAACCAAACCTTACGGTTCTTAATGAACGGGTAGGATTTCTCTCCCGCATATAGGGCATTGCCCCATGAAGCCATACTCATTGTTACTTCCCCTCCTCTTCCGTGGAGGCATCCTCGGCGGTGTCAACCACTGCCGCCTCGGCTTCCATCTTTGCCGCTTCTTCAGCCTCACGACGCTGCTGTGCAATCGACTTACGCCCCGGCTGGTCCGCGCTCTTTGCGTGCTTCTCATTTCGCTTCGGCTCACGGAAGCGGCCTCGGCCTGCGTAAATCGCGGCAGACTTAGCGCCCAGGTGCTCCGGATCAAGACCGGAGAGCTTGTGACCACCGCCAAAGAACTCGGTGCGAACGAGGAGTTCCATAAGCGGGTGGGTGAACCACAGGATGATTGCAAGGTCGACGAGGGTGGTCAGGCCCAGAGTGAATGCAAAGCCCTGCACGCCGCCAACTGCCAAGAAGTAAAGGACCGCAGCAGCCAGGAGGTTCACGAGGTCAGAGACGATAATCGTGCGCTTTGCACGATCCCAGCCTTCGCTCACTGCCGAAACCAGCGGGCGTCCGCTCCGCACCTCATCGCGAATACGTTCAAAGTAGACGATGAATGAGTCTGCGGTAATACCAACCGACACGATCAGACCGGCCACGCCAGCCAGGGAGAGTCTGTATCCCATGAGCCATGAAAGGAGCGTGATGAGCGTATAGACGATCACACCCGCTGCAATGAGCGAGCCGCCTGCAAGTATCGACAAGCCGCGATACTGCCAGATCAGGTACAGCAACACGAGCACGAGGCCGATGATGCCGGTTAGGAGGCCGGTGCGCAGGTGGTCTGCGCCAAGCGTTGCGGAGATACGTTGCTCGGACTCAACCGTGAAGTTAAGCGGGAGCGAACCAAACTGGAGCTGATTAGCCAAAGCGCGGGCCGAATCTGCGGTGAAGTTACCTTCGATAAGCGCCGAACCATTCGGAATAACGCTGTTCATGCGAGGGGCGGAAATCACGTTGCCGTCCAACACCACTGCGAAGCGGTTACGCGTGGGATCAACCGATTGTAGATCTACCAGACGCTTGGAGACATCCGCGAAGATGTCAGTACCTTCCTTGTCGAACTGAAGCGAAACAATCCACTTACCTGTGGATTGGCCCTGCTCATTTCGGTTCATGCCCGCCGTTGCAGAAGTTAGGTGAATACCTTCAAGATCAACCGGGCCGAGAATGTACTTCTCGTTTCCCTCAACATCGCAGGCAACCAGTGGTTGCGCCGGATCGTCAACCGATCCCTTCGCGCGCTGTTCGGGCGCCTTACAGTCCGTGGTAAAGAAAGTATGCAGAACCTGCTCGGTAACCCAGTTCGGATCCGAATTATCCTTCGGCTCAGCCACCGGCTTATCGGAAATCTCGCCGTCCTTGTTCGTATCCGCGAGGGTATTAGCAAGCTCTTCCGGTGTCAGCTGCGACAAATCCGGTCCCTCAGCAGCCGTAGGCTCGGCCTGTTCTTCTGCGGGCTCAGTTTCTGAGGGCTGCGCGCTGGGGTCAGTCACGTTCTGATCCGTGCCTTCCCCCGATTGAGCGTTCTTGTATTTCTCCGGGTCAACAACCGCGGGATCACCCGCAGCAAGGACCGGACGGAACCTCATAACTGCAGACGAGCGCACGAGGTTCAAAGTTTCCTCGCTAGGCTCACCGGGCAGCGCCACAACAATGTTGCGCCCCGCCTGGCTCGTGATCTCAGCCTCAGCAACGCCGGATGCGTCAATACGTTTGCGGATGATCTCGATAGCCTGATCCAGGTCCTCCTGAGCGACGGTGACATCCTTAATGTCCTCGCCCTCTTGCGGAGTAGGCGTCAAGATCAGCTGCGTACCACCTTGCAAATCGAGTGCAAGGCCGGGCACCATGCTCGCACTACCGCGTGCAGACCCAATTCCGAGCGTTATTAATGCAATTATTATGAGGATCCCAAGGCTCATCAACTTACGCCCGGGTCTACTCGCTTTCTTAGCCACTTTGGTTCCTTGTTATTTTCTTGCGCCTAAAACTGGCACCTAGTTCTCTTCGCGAGGCTTATCCGACTTAGTGAAGGAGTCATCCCAAATGTCCTCGGCGTCCTCTTCGCCGCCGTCCGTATCCTGCACCGGCGCTTCTGGCAAATCCTCTTGCACAGGTTCCACAGCGGCCTCTTCTTCGGGCTGTGCGGTGATCTCGCCCACCTCGTCTACGTTCTCGTCATCACCCGCAAGAGTGGACTCAAACGGAGGCTCAGCTGCCATCGCGATAGCGCGGCGATCCCAATATGTTTCGTCACCGCTCGGCGACTGCAGAATGTAAACGTCACCATCAATATCCGACACGATGCCGTAATACCCAGAAGCGGTACGGACCCAAGAGCCAATGCCAATCTCGTCGTGCATCTTCTCGAGCTGCTCCTGCTGCTTCTTTCTTCCACGCGAAGACATAAACATCAACACAGCGAGCATGATGAGAAGGATGATCATGAATTCCAAGGGTCGACTCCTAAATATCGTTTGTATCCTAGGTGATTCTATTGTTATTGCCGCCCAAATGCACCCTTCTAGTACCCATAAGAAGTTCGCGTTTGGTCACATTCGCGCTTTTAACCGTCGAATAGCGTTCCCGGCTCTGGCGGGGTAAGTCCCATATGGTTCCACGCCTGAGCGGTTGCCGCTCTGCCGCGCGGGGTGCGAATCATGAAACCTTCCCGCACCAAGTAAGGCTCCGCCACGGTCTCAACAGTTTCCGGCTCTTCTCCAACCGTAACAGCCAGCGTTGCAAGCCCCACCGGACCGCCCCCAAAACGGCGCACTAACGCCTCCAACACGGCGCGGTCCAACCTGTCCAATCCCTGCGGATCCACCTCGAACAGTTCCAGGGCCGCCCTCGTCGACTCAAGATCAATATGCCCGTCGCCGTGTACCTGCGAATAATCGAGGACGCGGCGGAGCAGCCTATTCGCAATGCGCGGTGTTCCCCTGGATCTACGCGCGATCTCTGCGCCCGCTCGCTGATCCAAACGTGCACCAAGCAGGTTTGCCGAGCGTTTTACCACAAGTTCGAGTTCATCTGCCTCGTAGTACTCCAGGTGCGCAGTGAAACCAAAGCGATCGCGCAAAGGGGCGGGAAGCAGGCCGGACCTGGTGGTTGCTCCCACCACGGTGAATGGCGGGAGGGTGAGCGGAATTGACGTGGCTCCTGGACCCTTGCCCACGATAATGTCTACGCGAAAATCTTCCATTGCCAGGTAAAGCATCTCTTCTGCAGTGCGGGCAAGGCGGTGAATCTCGTCGATGAACAAGATATCGCCCTCCTGCAATCCGGACAGGATCGAGGCGAGGTCCCCAGCATGCTGAATCGCAGGCCCGGAGGTGAGCCGCAGCGAAGAGTTCATCTCGTTGGCCACAATCATTGCGAGCGTTGTTTTGCCAAGCCCGGGAGGGCCCGCCAACAAAATGTGATCGGGCGTCGTGTTGCGGTGATGTGCAGCAGAAAGAACCAGGTCAAGCTGCGCGCGAACCGTTTGCTGGCCAATAAAGTCTTCAAGTTGCTTTGGGCGTAGAGCGGCTTCTGCTGCGCGCTCTATATCGCCCGCGTCCGCGCCCACTATACGATCAGTATTCTCATCCACGGTTACCTCCCAGGTTTACCAGCGCGGCGCGCAGCATGTCGGAGGCATTCAAACCGCTGCCCGCAAACTGATCGACAGCAGCCTGAGCCTGCTGCTTTTGCCACCCCAAGCTCTGTAGCGCGGCAATGACTTCATCAGCAACCTCATCAGCCACCGGTTGCGGCTCCAAAGTAAGACCCTTCGCCGGCCCGAGCTTGTCACCAATCTCCAAAATCATGCGTTGCGCCGACTTCTTGCCGATGCCCGGAATCTTCTGCAGCATCTTCTCATCAGCCGCGGCCAAAGCGCCTCGTAACTCATCTGGCGTATACACGTTCAGTGCAGCAAGCGCAGTCTTCGGGCCAATACCGGAAACCCCTTGCAAAATATCGAACGCCTCAGACTCGTCCTCAAGGAGGAACCCAAACAGGGTAAGCGAATCCTCTCGGACCACCAGATTCGTATAGACATCCACGTCTTCGCCGCGGCGAATTTCAAGCAACGAGCGGCCGGGCATGTACACCCGCATACCGAACGCCCCTGCCTTAATCACGGCAAAATCCGGGTCGATCGACGCCACCTGCCCACTTAGCGAAGAGATCATTGTGCTCCTTTAGTCCTGCAACAACCCTAACGCTTACCCTGGACACGGGGATCAACCGCACCCTTACGGCGCGTTGTCGCGATCGCGTTTGCCCACTGCTGCTGAGCCGCAGTCATCTTCCCTCGAGCGGAGACGCCACCGGACAGTGACACATTAATATCACCATCCTGGCCGGCGCCCTGAAGCCCCGTACCGCGCCACGCGTGACAGATAGCGATTGCGAGTGCGTCCGCCGCATCGGCCGGCTTAGGCACCTTTTGCAACCCAAGCACGCGCGCAACCATATGCTGTACCTGCGCCTTACCGGCAGTGCCCGAACCTGTGACCGCCGCCTTCACCTCCGAAGGTGTGTGAATCGCGAGTGGCAACCCTGCCCTGCCCGCGCACAGCATCGCCACACCCATGACCTGCATCGTTGTAGTTACCGACTGGAGGTTATCCTGAGCGAAAACGCGTTCAATAGCCATTACCTCGGGCTCGTAGGTTTTTATTGCGAGGTCTATTTCATCCCCAATTTTTGCAAGCCGAAAATGTGTGGCCAGAGACTGCGAGCTACGGGCCACCCCAACGTGAACGAGGCTGGTACGACGCGCGGCATCGACGTCAACAACGCCGATGCCGCAACGGGTCAAACCCGGATCAATACCGAGTACGCGCACTACTCTTCCTCTTGGAATTCCTTTAGTACTTCGTCGGAAGCCGTGAAGTTGGTGTAGATATCCTGCACGTCGTCAGACTCTTCCAAAGCATCAATCATGTTCATGATCTTGCGCACGCCTTCAGCTTCCAGCTCCACCTTGGTGGAAGGCACAAAACCAACCTCAGCCGAGTTGTAGTCGATGCCCTCCTCCTGCAAAGCGGTACGGACGGCCACCAAATCATTTGGCTGGCACAAGATGTGGAATTCATCGCCCTCGACCTCTACCTCTTCAGCGCCTGCATCAAGCACGGCCATGAGGATCGAGTCTTCATCCGTATCGCCCTGGTTAGGCACCTCAATAATGCCCTTACGAGCAAACAGGTACGAAACCGAACCCGGATCGGCAAGCGAACCACCCGAACGCGTGAAAGCAACGCGCACATCCGACGCGGCGCGGTTGCGGTTATCGGTCAAGCACTCAACTAGAACTGCAACGCCATTGGGACCATAACCTTCATACATGATGGTTTCCCAGTCAGCGCCACCGCTTTCTTCACCCGAACCGCGCTTGCGCGCGCGTTCAATGTTGTCGTTGGGAACCGAGTTCTTCTTTGCCTTTTGAATAGCATCGTAAAGGGTTGGGTTAGCATCCGGATCGCCACCACCCGTGCGAGCCGCTACCTCAATGTTCTTTACAAGACGAGCAAAAAGCTTGCCGCGCTTCGCGTCAATTGCAGCCTTCTTGTGCTTGGTAGTTGCCCACTTTGAATGCCCTGACATGAAGAACCTCCCAAAACTGTTTTAACCGCTTAGTTACGTTTTATTGTACTCATCGATTTTAACGCAAGAACGCACGCCTTCGTTATCTCGCCATTTCGCCAGCAAGCGCGGCAACTGGCTGGGGAAAACATTCTCTCTCCCGCACAGCTCCATTACCTCGTCCACATGGAACCAGCGCATTTCATCTAGTAGGTTGCGCTCGTCGTTGCTCCAATGCGAATAGTCCAACTCCACCGCGGCCACGCGCGCTAAAAAGAACTGTTCGATTTGCCTACGCGTGCGGTCAGCGAAGAACATTTTCGCATCCCTGCAGATGACCGGGCCTTCCAGATCACGCGCATCCAACTTGATGCCCGTTTCCTCAAAGCACTCGCGCACCGCCGCTTCGCGATGGCTCTCCCCCGCTTCTAAGCCGCCGCCCACCGTGAACCACCAGGAGTGACCCAAATCATTTGCATCATGGCCGTGCACAAGTAGCACGCGGCCCGCCTCGTCAATCAAAATGACTCGAGCCGCATGGCGAGTTGGTAATCCATCTTCACCAATCGGCCATTCGTACTCTTTTTCAAGCACGAGGAGCCTCATCGTCGAAGTCAAACGGTTCAGGCATTGGTGCGCGCCCAGCAAGGTGGAACATCCGCACGTCCGCCTGTGAACGTAGCCTTACCACCTGCGCTACCTGCTGATTATAAAAACGCCTTGCCGCGCGTAGTTCGAAGCCATTGATGCGCAGTTTTTGGGCAATCTGCGGATTCTCGCGCTCAACCTGGTCCCAAACCCGCACGAGCCAGGCTGAAATATCAGATTCGCTTGCTCCCGTGTGGTCGCTTTGCCCCGCCGGTGCAGTTGCAAGTAACTGTGCTAACTCGTCGGATGGGAAGTCCGCCCCAAAAGAACCATCGTTCAATGCGGTTTTGAGGATTTGCCGGCGGGTCTTCAAATGGTTGAACATGACCACTCGAGCCTGCTCCACCTGCCTATGCAAGCGGTCTACTCGCCGCGCTCGCGAAACCAGCCACAGTCCCACCAGCACAAGCAATACCAGGGTTACAGCCAAAACCTTTACTCCCACGGCTAATCCCTTCTGTTAGCAAAATACTGGCGCAACGAATCTATCAGCGTATCCGTGTTCTCCACCTCCACACTGGCAGTTCCAACCACGGTGGCGTATACCGCGAGGATCTTGTCCGTCACTACACCCCAGTCGTACATCTTCGACGCCTCGTGCCCCGTTTCGGCCAACCGGGCAGCCTCTTCAGGGCGGGCGAGGACGTCGTTAATAACCCGCGCTAAATCGGCCGAGTCAGCCGAAGTGAATAGGCGCCCCAGAGCTCCCCCATTGAGCACGAGGCGAAAAGCCTCAATATCAGAAGCAATCACCAGCGTCCCGGCCGACATTGCTTCAACCAGGACGATCCCAAACGACTCTCCTCCAGTTTGCGGTGCTATATAAGCAGTTGCCCCGTGATAGAGCGAGTTGCGAGTCTGCGGATCCACGTCCCCTGCAAACTCGACGTTGTCCGGGTACCTCTCCATCAGCTCGCGCACCGGCGCATCATCGCCGCGCCCGGCAATTATGAAGCGGACATTCGGATGCCGGGCCACAACCTCGTCTATTGCGCCGGCAAGCACGTGCAATCCCTTGCGCGGCTCATCGATGCGTCCAATCCAAAACAGGGTCGGGCGCTCCCGCGTGCCCTTCCACTTTTCAATATCGGGTGCATTCGCAAACGGCTCGCGGTAAACCCCGTTGGGAATGATGACCGCGTCACCGCCCTGGTGTTCAATGAGGGTTCTACGCGCCTCGTTGGACACCGCGATCCGCCCGCTAATGCGATCGAGTAGAGGCCGCAGAATGGGAACGGCCAGCTTCAACGACCTCGATTTCACCATTGAGGTGTGGAACGTGGCAACGATAGGGCTTTTCGAGTTCGCCAAGGCAATCAGCGAGATTGAGGGGGCCAGAGGCTCATGAATATGCACAACATCGAATTTGCCTTCTTCAAGCCACGCTTTTGTTTCACTCACTGCTTTGGGACTGAGAGACAACTGGGCAACCGAACCGTTGTAAGGCACCGAGTAAGACCCAGAGACCTTGCAAACAAATTCGGGAACATCGGCCTTTTCAACCGGGGCGAGCACACTTACCTCATGCCCGCGACGAAGAAGCTCAGTTGCAAGATCATTCACGTGATATTGCACGCCACCAGGCGAATCAAACGAGTACGGGCAAACAATCCCGATCTTCACTGCGTGTCCTCCCTCTTGGCACGCTCCCTGGCGCGAGCGAGCCGCGCGGGATCCAAATCCTCTACAAACAGCGGTTGCATCATGTGCCAATCCGCAAGGTTCGATCGAATGAGCGGCACAATAGCGTCCACCCAACGCTGTGTGTCAGCCGGTATGTCGCCGGTTACCTCTACCTGCCTGGCATGCAGGTGATAGGTTGCTTCCCGACCCGGCAGGCGGCTCATGTGCAGGGCAAATAGCGGAGCGTCCAACTGACTAGCAAGAGCGGCCGGCCCAGCCGCAACCAGCGCACTATGACCGCCAAAGTCTACTTCAATGCCGCTACCTGAAATATCGCGATCGGCAAGCAGAGGAACCATCACATGCTTGCCCCGTACGTATTCGCGGAGCTGCTCGAACACACCCCTTTTTGCAGCGAACACTTTCATGCCAAACGCTGCGCGGCTTTCCACAAAGTAGTCGAATAACTCCGGTGGTTCGAGCGCCTCTGCAACCGTAACGACCGGGGCAAGATGAAACGAGGCGAAGGCCGCAGCTAGATCCCAATTTCCCCCGTGGGTCATCGCGATAACGATAGGGCCGTCCTCTTGGGCAACCGCTTGAGCCAAATCGTCGTCAACAGACATACTTCGTGTAATCCGCGTTTTGCTCCACCCGGGCAGCGAGGGAGACTGAGCGAACATTTCAAAATAGGATGCAAATGCCTCGCGAATATGCGCGCTATCCAACGGCTTATCGCTAAGGCGCTGATGGTTTGCAATCAGTTGCTGCTTGGACTTGGAGTCAAATAACGAGGCCACAACGCCGCTACCTCGACCAAGACCCGCCGCTACCCGTGGGGGTACGTGTCCGAGCGCCTTAAAAGTCGTAACGAGGCCGTGGCTCACTTACCGCTCAGCTCCCGCTTCACAGCGAAAATGCGCTGAGCCACCGTAAAGAGTGAAGCAAAGGCAACCCAGGTGAGGGCGAGCGCCATGACCCAAAGCGGTAGCCCCAAGCCAACCAGGAACGCTCCCACAAGCCCAACGATTAGTCTGTCCGTACGCTCGGCAATACCCACCTTCGCCTGCGCGCCCACAGCCTCGGCTCGGGCTCGAGCATATGAAACCGTCACCGCGCCAATCATCGAAATGAGGCCAGCTATGAACGCCCAGGTTCTCTCCGAGGAAGGAGCGTAGTGCGCGGCGATCGCAAAAGTGAGGGAGCCGAACACGGCACCATCACTGAGCCGGTCAAGAGTGGAATCGAGGAAGGCCCCAAAGGTGGATGAGCTACCGGTCAGCCGCGCGAGAGTTCCATCAAGCGAATCTGCGAATAGGATAACTGCCAGCACGATTGGTCCGATTATCCATTGTCCAGTTCCTAGAAGGCCTACAGCGGCCGCGATAGAGAGGACTGTACCCACTACCGTCACTTGGTTCGGCGTGACGCCAAGGCGAGCGAGCACCTTGGCTGGCCCCGTGAAAACCTGCTTTACCAGTCCCCTACCATGATTTCCGAGCATTACACACGCTCCCAGTTTGCAACCAGAATCTGCCTCGCATCCTCAATCAGCTGCGGCACAGCCTTGGTCTGCCCAATCACGGGCAAGAAGTTCGCATCCCCCTTATACCGGGGTACAACGTGCTGATGCAGGTGCGCCGCAATACCTGCGCCCGCTACCTCGCCCTGATTCATCCCCAGATTGAAGCCCTGCGCCCCCACTGCCGTGGTGAGTACCTCCATCGCGCGCACGGTTAGCTCCGCAATCTCATTGCGCTCTTCCACGCTTATGTCCGGATACAGCGAAATATGCCTATAGGGGCATACCAGTAGGTGGCCGGAGTTATATGGGAATAGATTCATGAGGACGAACGCGTGCTCACCTCGATGAACAATCAGGCCCTCTTCATCGCTTAGCGAAGGCGCGCGACAAAAGGGGCAGTCGCAGCTACTAGTCGTTGCCGGCTTTTCTTCGCCCTCAACATACGCCATGCGGTGCGGCGTCCACAGACGCTGGAATGCGTCCGGGACCCCCGCAAACTGAAGTGAGCTTTCTACCTCCATCAGTTATTTCGCCGTTCCTTCACCGCTGTGACAATGCGTGCTACTGCCTCGTCAACGGGTACGTTGTTGTCTTGCGAACCATCCCTGAAGCGGAATGAAACCGCGCCGGCCTCTGCGTCCTCACCGCCCGCAATCAAAGTGAATGGAATCTTATCCTTCGACGCGTTGCGGATCTTCTTACCAAAACGGTCATCCGACTTGTCCACTTCTACGCGAATGCCTTGCGCACGGAGCTTGCCCGCGACTTCCTCCAAGTAGTCCGTGAAGACGTCGGCAACCGGAATCGCCCGAACCTGTACGGGAGCGAGCCACGCCGGGAAAGCACCCGCGTAGTGTTCAGTGAGGACAGCAAAGAAACGCTCGATGGAGCCAAACAGAGCGCGGTGAATCATCACCGGACGTTTGCGCGTACCATCAGCCGCCGTGTACTCCAGCTCGAAACGCTCGGGCAGGTTGAAGTCCAACTGGATCGTCGACATTTGCCAAGTGCGACCGATAGCATCCTTAGCCTGTACTGAAATCTTCGGGCCGTAGAATGCTGCACCGCCCGGATCTGGAACTAGATCCAAACCCGAAGCCGTAGCTACTTCTTCGAGCGTACGAGTTGCCTCTTCCCACGTCGCATCGTCACCTACAAACTTGTTCGGATCCTTCGTGGACAGCTCCAAGTAAAAATCATCGAGGCCGTAATCGCGAAGCAAGTCCAGTACGAACTCAAGGAGACCGGTTAGCTCATCCTTCATCTGTTCACGCGTGCAGTAGATGTGCGCATCATCCTGGGTAAACCCGCGCCCGCGCGCGAGGCCATGGACCACGCCCGACTTCTCGTATCGGTAAACCGTGCCGAACTCAAACAGACGTAGTGGGAGGTCGCGGTAAGAACGCCCCTTCGACGCAAAAATCAGATTGTGCATAGGGCAGTTCATCGGCTTCAGGTAATAGTCCTGCCCCTCCTTCACAACCTTTCCGGTCTCTTCATCAACAACCTCGTCCAGGTGCATAGCCGGATACATACCGTCCTTGTACCAGCTCAGGTGGCCCGACTTCTCAAAAAGCGCACCCTTGGTGATGTGCGGCGTGTACACGAAGTCATAGCCGGCCTCAATATGACGCCTGCGTGAGTATTCCTCCATCTCCATGCGGACAATGCCGCCCTTCGGGTGGAATACGGCCAAACCGGACCCAACCTCGTCCGGGAACGAGAACAGGTCAAGCTCGTTGCCCAGCTTGCGGTGATCACGCCTCTCAGCTTCCTCAAGACGGGTGATGTAAGCCGTCAGTTCATCCTTCGATGGCCATGCAGTACCGTAAATACGCTGCAGCTGATCGTTGGCCTGGTTACCCAGCCAGTAAGCGGCCGAAGTCTTCATCAACTTAAAGCCGTTTCCGATCAGCTTCGTATTAGGAATGTGTGGGCCGCGGCAAAGGTCGGTCCAAACCGTCTCATCCTTGCGATTGCGGTTGTCGTACATCGTGAGCTCACTGCCCCCGACCTCAACAGAAGCTCCCTCGGCGTCTGTATTCCCCTTTGATGAGATGAGGTGAAGCTTATACGGCTGATCAGCCAGTTCAGCCTCGGCTTCCTCTGCAGACACGACGCGGCGGCGGAAAACCTGGCCCTCCTTCACGATCCGCTTCATGCGCTTCTCGATCTCTTTGAGATCCTCGGGGGTAAATGGGTCTACGTTGCCGAAATCGTAGTAGAAGCCATCCTTGACCGGCGGACCGATTCCCAAGTTAACCTGCGGGTTGATGTCCTGTACCGCCTGTGCCATTACGTGCGTACACGAGTGACGCAAAATGGCCAAACCTTCGTCAGAGCTGATATCAATGCCTTCGACGGTAGCGCCCTGCGGAATCTCCAGGTACAGATCCTTAGCCTCGCCGTTTACTCGCATCGCGATAATCGTGCGCTGATCCTTGAAGAACTCCGTACCGGTGGTACCCGCCTCAAAAGAGACTTCTTCACCATCAATTTGCGCCCTGATTTCGGCCACGAGAACTCCTAATAATCTTCCAAACGAATTACTAGTTGTTATCGTACCGCGCTCGCACGGTCCAGTGTAAAAGGTAGCCGGCTATCGAACCTTGTTGAGGAGCTTTTCACCCAGGGCTCGCGCACCCGTATAGGCCCGTTTCCCCTGCTTCGCGATGCGCAACCCATCGTAAAGGACAGGATGAACTGGAAGATCCCATGCGCCATCGACCTCGGTCGCAGCCGCGGCGAAGCGACGCTTGTATATGCCGAGCTCATACAGTTCAGGGAACCGTGTTGAATCCACGCCCATGAGGTCAAGGCTAACGATGCCCTCTTTGCCCAGCTCCAGAGTTGTCCAGCAATCCAAGTACTCGCTGGCCAGCACTTGCCTACCCGCGCTAGAGTGCGCGCCATAGTAGGCTGCGGCTTCGCCGTCATTCATAACAACCATTACCCAAGCGACTATGGCACCCTCGTAGCGCACCCCGTACAGACGCGCGTGATTCGGGCGAAGCGCGTCCAGCATGTTCCAGTACACGCTGATCGGGTGAATCGAGAAACCATTTCGATTCGCCGTCTCTGCAATGACATCGTAAATCTCATTGAAAGCCTCGCGGTCAATATCGGTGAGGTCAACCGCCTGAGCTCCCCCCTCTTGCGCGCGTTTGAACGAGCGACGCATAGAGCGACGCCCCTCCTTAGGCATTGCGGCAAGCATTTTTTCCATATCGCCACCGCACGTGTCGATGAGGACCGTCCTGTCATAGGACATCGTATTAATCAGCTCTTTCAGATCCGGAGCCGAATACCTCGCGTGCAGGCGCACGAACGCAACCTTTGGATCACGTTTCTTGACCTCTAAGACAAGTGCCTCACGGAGCGCAGCCTCGTTGTCAGGCGACTGCGAACGCAACCAAACGGGGCCTTTTTTTGCCCACAGGAACTTCACGCCGCGAATATCGTGTTCAGTTAGGGAAATTAGTGCGATAGTCCGCCCGGATTTCACAAACTCATAACGACCGAAAACCTTGCGGCCAACCCGCGTTTCAAAATCGTCCCATGCACCAGATTGCTCGACTGGAAGAGGCTTCACGCCAGCTGCCTTAACTTTCATTTCTTCAGCCGAGATGCGAATCAACTCATACGTCATGGAACTCCCCGTCTACAGATGCTTCAACAATGCTACATGTTAAACCGGTTTGGAATAGCCCGTCGCAATAAGGCAAGGAAGGAGAAAGTATTGGTGGGCGATACTGGGTTCGAACCAGTGACCTCTTCCGTGTGAAGGAAGCGCGCTACCACTGCGCCAATCGCCCGAGGTGGGTACCGGATTCGAACCGGTGTATACGGCTTTGCAGGCCGCTGCCTAACCACTCGGCCAACCCACCAAAGTTGGATTACCAGCGACCTGGCCCCAACAGAGCGGATGACGGGACTCGAACCCGCGACCCTCACCTTGGCAAGGTGATGCTCTACCAACTGAGCCACATCCGCGTACTGGACGCACCATTTAGCACGTTGCTATTTGGTGCATGCGCTACTTTACGCGATTTATTTCAGTAGAACAAATCCGCGCAACAAGCCTAGGGCTCGACGATTAAAGACTGTAGAGAACTCAGCTTTGTGCTGCTTCCTTCTTCATCGAACTTCTTCAGCACTTCGTCGATTGGTGTCTCGTCCTTACCGGGGCGAGCTGCCAGTAGTGCCCACAAAATGCATGCCAAATCGATGATTTCTTGCATGAACGCGCCAACTACAGCCGGCATCATGCCGGTTGCACCGATCAACATGAGGATTATCGAAAGGCCCACGCCAATACCAATCGCTTGCATGGCAACCCTCATTGTTCGCTTACCGATGGCGACAGACCTCGCGGCACGGTAAATGTCATCAAGCATCACAACCACATCGGCAGATTCAGAAGCAGCGGATGAGCCTCGCGCCCCCATTGCGATGCCAACATCTGCAACTGCTAGGACGGGAGCATCGTTAACACCATCGCCTACCGCCGCAACCGGATGTTTAGCCGATTTCACTGCGTCAACTTTCTGCTTGGGAAGCAGGGAGTAGCGGACCTCATCAATACCAACCATGCCGGAAATGGATTTCGCAGTTTCCTCACCATCACCGGTAATCATCATGACGTGTTCTACGCCAAAGTCTTTGAAAGCTGCAACCGTGGTGGCCGCGTCTGGACGCACCTTATCTTCCAGGCTAAACGCGCCCGCCCACTTACCATCAACGCGCGCGTGGACCAGTATCTGCCCAGAATGGAGCTTCACTTGTTTCATGCCATCACTTAGCCACGAACCAGAGCCAACCTCTACCTTGTGACCAAGTACCTCTCCAGTAACACCCTTGCCGGTTGTCTCGGTAACGTTTTGCGCTAAAGGCACCTGAATGTCCAGCTGTTTTGCAGCCGCAACAATCGCAGAAGCAAGGACGTGTGCGGAGTAGCTTTCAACGGCAGCAACCATGGAGAACAGTTCTGCCCCGTCAACACCCTCCGCCACGTAAATGTGAGAGAGCTGCGGGTCACCAAAAGTAAGAGTGCCCGTCTTATCCATTGCAACCGTGTTGATTTTTGAAAGGCGCTCAAGCGTGCCCGAATCTTTGATAATGATGCCTTCCTTCGCCGAACGGTTCATGCCGCCCAGGAATGCGACCGGCGCCGCAATGAGGAGCGGGCACGGCGTTGCTACAACGAGCACCTCAGCGATGCGAACTACGTCGCCCGAAATCCAGCAGGCAATGCCAGCAATGATGAATGCGAACACGGTGAATGGAACCGCAACCTTATCCGCCAGGCGCACCGCCGGCGCCTGAGAATCCTGCGCCTGTCGAACAAGCTCAATGATCTTTTGATACTGCGACTGTGCTGCAACCGCTGTAGCGGTCATAATGATCGCATCCGCGCCATTAACGCCGCCAGAAAGCAGCTCATCTCCCTTGCGGCGTTCCACCGGAAGAGGCTCTCCAGTCAGCGAGGATTCCTCAGTCAGAGCAAAATCGGACTCCAATACGCCATCCACTGGCACCACTTCACCTGGACGTACAAGCAGGCGAGCACCGAGTTCAACTTCTTCGATCGGCACGTCCTTGGGCACCCCGGCGTCATCTAATACATGGGCGACGGTAGGCGCGCCCTCCAAGAGACCCGTTAGCTGGGACCTCGCTCTATTGCCGGCGAAGTCTTCCAACGCCTCACCGCCCGAAAGCATGAGGCAAACGATCAGGGCGGCCCAATACTCGCCCACCAAAACCGTGGAGGTTATCGCAGTTATGGCCAGAAGGTCTACGCCCCAGGCGCCTCCCATGATTTCCTTGACCATGTCCCACGCAAGAATCAGGGCCATCACAAGAGCGAACGCGGATACGTACCAGCGCACCCAGCCCACATTGCCAAGCTCAAGGAGGCCGGCCGTTACACCAACAAATAGCGTTGCACCAACTTGCGGGTACGACTTGAAGAACTTAAAAACGGAATGCATAGCCACATTGTCATATACGAAAATCTGGCTTTCTAGCATGAGTAGGCTGTCCTAACTATCGCAGGAGCCCTCTGCAAACAGCGGGTTCTGTAATTAAGAATCGGGTGCCCGGTAGATACCAGGCACCCGATTCATTTGGCGTCGCTACGATTCACGCCGCATACATACCGTTACTGCGCGTTCTTCCTCCGAACGACAGTGAGAACCGCTCCTGCTACAAGCAGAATCACTGCAGCAGGCCACAGGGGCGCTACACCGGTCTTTGGCAGATGCGGAGTAGGCGGAGTGGTTGGCTCAGTGCTCGGCTCTGTGGTTGGAGGAGGCGGAGTCTTGTAGTTCTTGACGCTTACGTCTACAGGAACCGCCACGGGATTGCCCTCATCGTCCTGTTCAGTCTGCAAAGGAACCTCAAATGGAGTGTACTCATTCAGGATCTCATAATCCTTAGGGGCACTAATTTCGCGCGCAAAGTAATTGCCCGGCTCCAGGGCAGGTTCTCCTTCGGGCGTAAACGTACCATCTGCTCCAGTGGTAAACGAACCATCTGCGTTAAAGCCTTCTAGCACGACCTTGCGAACCAGCTTGGTTTCGCAGTTGGCTGGGGCGGTATTGAGCATCTCCTGTAGTTCACTCGGTGAGGACGGGGTGCGCACCGGGCAAACGGTAATCTCTTCCGTATTGGTCAAATCTGGTTCAACACCACAGGGGGATGGTTTATCGTTGACCAGCTGATATAGCTCAAAGTGTGCACCTGCCAGAGCGGTGCCGTCCCCATCCTGCTTAGAGAGCTTGAACGTGCCCGGATTCTTCTTGTAGGTAAAATACATGTGCTGGGTCTCTACGCCCGGCGTCTTGTGATACGACAGCTCGAAGTTTGGCGCCTCGGACTTAACATAACCAGGCATATCCATGCGCCCGTCTTTAAGGATAGGCAGGTCGTTGTCAACGTATGTATAACCCGGGATATCCTTCCTCACGGACTCAAAAGTCGGCTTGTAAGGAATGTTCTTTTCCCCGTAGGGCATGAACGTTTTCGACTCACTATCCCAATTCATCATTGTCAAACCCGAGAGCGACGTCCAGTTTCCTAGTTGCCCTACGTAAAACTCGTACGGGTAACGCGCTAGTGCATAATTCCCAGATCCATCTTGGAACTTAACTTCTCCCGGATTCTCCACTACCCCAGCTAACTCGGGGTAGATGTCGGTGATGCTCTGCTGCGCCATCACAGGCTCTAGCAGCTGATCTTCCAAACATGTAATGGTGGTGTAAGTAGATCCCTCGATCGGGCCGGACCAGAATGACTGGCGTCGATTCGGAATTTTTGCCTCTTCGTCGACATTCTGTACCGCACGGTATTCAGAATCGAGAACATAGCGATAGTCGGCGTAGGCTGGAATGCTCACGTACAGGCCGTTTGCCTTTGCGCCAATCGAACCACCTTGCGTATCGCCAGTAGAACCGGTACCAATAGACATACCCGCATGATCTCCATCGGCAGGCAGGTAAGCGTCCCACTGGAACGTGTGTTCCTCATCGTTATAAAATTCGTCGTCGAACACTACGTGCACTGGTTCGAAGAAATCTCGCGGGTTATTGTTACCCAGGTGCCTCCATGACCCGTCGTTGTTCTTCACGACCACGCTATCTTGACTGGATGGGTCATATTTTTCGGCTGGTACCGGTTTGCCGTCCATCGTGAAGTTCTCGACCGGCTTCCAGGTATAAGGATCGTTGTCACTTCTTCTGGTGTACTGCCACGTCACGCCAAGGCGAAAATTAAGCGTTGGAGCCATGTCCGGATCAACGGTGTCGTATTTAAACTTCATCGTGGTGCGCACGCCATCACATGGATTAAGTTTCGCTCTGAAACCAAAGTGTGAAAGCCGCGTAACTTCGTTCTCATCGGACCTTATACAACCATCGCCCGGATCGCCCTGCTTCCAGTTTTTGTCAACCTGGCCGTGGATCCACTCAAAGCTCAAGTCGTAGTCAGGGAACGGTCTTTCAGCTGCCTGTGCGGGAGCAGACGAAATGGTATTAAAAACCAAAAGCGTCACGAATAGCATCGCACTCAGCGCCAGTGCGACCCCTCGTTTTAATACTAAGAATCTTGAATCAGTCAAGGTCTTCACCTTCAAAGTGTTGCGGACACATCTGAAGTAGCCAAGATTCCAGATGATGTCCGTGTACGGATGGGTACAATAGGACTATATGCCTATACAGGCAGAAAACAAAGCAAAACGAGAAAAGCGGCTCCTTCGGGCCGCTTGGATGGTGGGCGATACTGGGATCGAACCAGTGACCCCTTCCGTGTCGAGGAAGTGCGCTACCGCTGCGCCAATCGCCCGAGCGGATGACGG
This sequence comes from Actinomyces sp. HMSC075B09, assembly GCF_001812395.1. Lineage (NCBI taxonomy): Bacteria > Bacillati > Actinomycetota > Actinomycetes > Actinomycetales > Actinomycetaceae > Actinomyces > Actinomyces sp. HMSC075B09. The sequence goes on along the minus strand of NZ_KV808735.1, from coordinate 188,489 downwards.
GACTCGAACCCGCGACCCTCACCTTGGCAAGGTGATGCTCTACCAACTGAGCCACATCCGCGTAAGTGTCGTTTAACGAACATCGACAAGCTTAACGGACATTCTAGCTTTTGGCAAAACCAACACAGCCCCGCCCCAAACAGCTATATTCTGCGGATTACTCGCGCAAAACTCATCTAGATGCAAAGATAGGTACGGTGATCTTAGTTACGCCCTCATTAAACATTTGGCTCTGCTCTCTGGGCCTGATCGCGCTCATATCGACGATTCTCATACCGTTTGCATGGCGCGAGCACCGAAAGAATAAAAAGCCAAGCAGCGGCGCGACAGTTGTTCCGAGTATGGATGTGCTGGCCCATGAAATACGCACGCCCCTTTCTCTAATCAAAGGGGCGGCTGAGCTCCTTGAATCTGCCGGCCCCCTCACCGAAGAGCAAAAACAGTTCACCAAAACCATCCAAGCCAACGCTGAACATGCCATCACAACCGCAGAAGACTTCCTCACACTTGCCAAACTCGATGCGGGTGAGGGGTACCTTGCAGTCGAAAATTTTGACCTCCGTGAGCTTACTCGCGACACGGCCCGAGAGATGCGCTCAATCCACGACTTTCCGATCCTCCTGACCGACTCTGGCGAACCGCTTCCCATCACCGCCGATCCTGCCCTAATAAAACACGTGCTTTGGAACCTCATCAATAACGCTGTGCGTCACGCAGGAGCGGACAGCCAAATCCTTGTTCACACCTACCCCAGCGCGAATAGCAGGTGCATCGAAGTTCGTGACCTCGGCTCCGGAATCAACCCCAGCGAAAGAGACTCACTCTTCGTTCCATTCCAGCAACTCGGAGCAAACGGACAAACACCCGCCGGGCAGGGCGCCGGCCTCGGCCTCGCAATCGTCGATAGAATCGTTACACTTCACGGCGGAGAAGTGCTTGTAGATAGCCTGTGGGGGCGCGGAACGTCCATTCACGTTCTCCTGCCAAACACTCCAACGCAGCCGGTTAGGAAGCGCAAATGAAATACCTTGCACTCGTTGTCGATGACGAGAGGCAAATGACAGAAATTGTCAGCTTCGCCCTCGAAACAGCCGGGTTTGACACAGTCACCGCGCACGACGCTGCCCACGCATGGCAACTCTTCCAAAGCCGGCCGGTTAGCCTCGTAATCCTCGACCTCATGCTGCCCGACATTTCCGGAGCAACCCTCGCCAAACGGATTCGAGCGAGCTCGGATGTGCCCATCATTATGCTCACAGCGCTTGGTGACACCGCGCAGCGCGTTGCTGGCCTTGAGGCGGGAGCCGACGACTACATTGCGAAACCGTTTTCGCCCCAAGAACTAATCCTTCGCGCCAAAGCAATCGTTCGCCGTACCATGCCAGCGCCGGCCGAGCCCGTCACCAACGTCGGGCCGGTAATGATCAAAATGGACGCGGTATACGTAAACGGGACGGCGGTAGACCTTTCTGAAATCGAACGAAAACTATTTCGCTGCCTGCTCAATCACCGGGGTGAAGTTGTGCCTGTGCGCACCCTCCTCAACGAAGTGTGGAACACCGCAGCGACTGCGGGAGGGCGCAACATGGTGAAAACCACGGTTTACCGGTTGCGAAAGAAGCTGGAAGCGGCGGGATTACCCGAAAGCACTATCCAATCAGTACGCGGACGCGGCTACACACTGTCTATGTAACAAAGCTGTTACCAAGTGTGACCGTCGCACGCGAAGGTGTTACTCCCCCGCAGTCAAACTGGGAACGTAGGCCAAATGGCTAAGTCCAATTCTCGACTGCACATTGGAGTGCCAAATGAACAACTCTTCGATTCCAAAGTGGCTGCGCGCCCCCGCACCGGCAAAGCGCCTACCCCAGGACGTCGTTGACCACATGTACCCCCGCCTTCGACTCCAAGTATTTCTTGGCATTTTCATCGGCTACGCGGGCTTCTACCTAATTCGCAACAACATTTCTGCGGTCGCTCCGCTCCTCATGAAAGATACGGGCATCGACACCGTAGGCATCGGTATCATCGCTAACGCTGTGCTGTTCTCCTACGGCCTGTCCAAGTTCTTCTCGGCGATGCTGTCCGACCGTTCGAACGCGCGCTACTTCCTTCCCCTTGGCCTTGCACTTTCGGCTGTAATGAACCTCCTCGTTGCATTTGCACCGTGGACTACCGCCTCTGTTGGCATCTTCGCAACCGTTATGTTCATCAACGGCTGGTTCCAAGGAATGGGCTGGCCCCCGTGCGGGCGTGTACTCGTTCACTGGTTCTCCACCTCAGAACGTGGCTGGAAAACTTCCCTTTGGAACACCGCCCACAACGTTGGTGGCGCAGCTCTTCCCGCCCTGATCGGTGTTGGTCTTGCCTGGACTTCCAACAGCTGGCAGGCAGCCTTCTGGGTACCGGCCGTCGTTGCCCTTATCGTTGCGGTAATCGCATTCTTCTTGATCCGCGACACCCCTGAATCAATCGGCCTGCCCCCAATCGAGGAATACCGCGACGACCCGGCTAAGGTCAGCGTAGACGATGGCGTGCGTATGTCCGCGAAGGAACTCATCTTCAAGCACGTTCTCACCAATCACACCATCGTCATGCTTGCGGTTGCGAACGTATTCGTATATTCACTACGCTACGGCGTGCTCTCCTGGATCACTGTGTTCCTCGCCGACAAGCATCACGCCGAGATTGGTTCTGGCCTGGTTGGCTACGCCGTGTTCGAACTCGCTGGCATCCTTGGCACCATCCTTTGTGGCTGGCTATCCGACTCCGTATTTAAGGGCTACCGCTCCGGCACCGGCATTCTGTTCACCATTGCAACTGCAGTCGCCATTGCTGCCTACTGGCTCATGCCGGTTGGTACCCCGATGTGGGTCCTTATCACCCTCGTTGGCCTTATCGGCGGCCTCATCTACGGCCCGGTCATGCTGATCGGCCTCCAGGCAATCGACTTGTCGCCCCGCAACGTTGCAGGCACCGCAGCGGGCTTCACGGGTCTGTTCGGCTATCTGCTGGGCGCTACCCTCGCTTCTACGGGCGTTGGCATCATCGTCCATAAGTTTGGCTGGGACGCCACCTTCATTTGCTTCATTGTTTTCGCCATCATCACTGTGATCTTGTTCGCGATCGTTGGTCGCGACGAGAAGAGACTAATGGCGCAGCGAACTGCAGGCCATCAGGCCCAGTAGACATCCACCTGGATGAATGGGAATCAAAGTGGGGCGCGGTTTTACCGCGCCCCACTTGGCTACACTTACACCATGCGTATCCGACTCCGCTTGGTGATGGGCGCCCTCATGTGTGCCCTCCTCACTGCGGCGTGCGCGCCGACAAGCGAGCTCATATTCCTGTGTTCTAACGACGAATCTGTATGCGAACAGTGGCGTGCAGATTTTGAACACGACTCGGGTATCTCCACCCGATTTTTGCGCCTACCCACTTCCGAAGCCCTCGCACGTCTAACTTCCACGCGCGGCGAACCTGAGTTCGACATCTGGGTGGGCGGACCCTCAGACGGCTACGTCCTCGCTAAAGAACGAAACCTCCTACAGCAATACAGGCCAACGGGTTTTGATACCATCCCTGAGCGGTTTAAAGACGCAGACGCAGCTTGGTTTGGCGTTTACGGATCCGTACTGGCTATTTGCACAAACCCAGAAGTCATCGAAGCAAACGATCTCCCCCGCCCAACGAGTTGGAAAGACCTGGAAGATCCGCGCCTCAAAACATGGATTTCGGCGTCCTCTCCCCTCACTTCAGGTACCGCGTTCACCGCGCTATGGACGCAGGCGAAAATTTTTGGATCCGAGGCGGATGACCACCTCGAAAAGGTTTACGCAAATGTCGCGCGGTTTACCCACTCGGGGACTGCGCCCGCAAGCGTGATTGCGGCGGGGGACGCAGCAGTCGCAATTTCCTTCGCACCCTACTGTGAGCAACGGTTTGGGTCCGGGGCGCGGCTTGATGTGACGTATCCGAGCGAGGGCACGTTTTACGAAGTTGGTGGCGCTGGACTTCTTGCGGGCACACGCTCCCAAGCTGAGGGTGAGGCAATGTTGGACTGGCTATCGAGCAGGTCTGGCCAGGAAGCCATGGCGAAGGCCGGTATTTCCCAAAGTCCGATTAGTAGGCAGTTGCCGGACAATCTGGAGAGTCTCTTGGCAACGTCGAATGTGAACATCATGGATGCGACTTCAGATGAGGTGGCGCAAGATCGGGCGCGGTGGATGGAATGGGCAGCGAATCATCTGGAGTTTTCGAAATGAGTTGGAGGCGCCTACAAGCTCGCATGCCCGCGATCTTCGACACGATCGCTACCATTATTCTGGTTTCTAGCATGTTGGTTGGTTTTGGCTATCCGGCATTCGTTTTGATTCTTAGTGCTGTGGTAAGCAAGACAAATGTGGCGGGCAACGAAGTGCTGGAACCCGTGTTTTGGTCAGTGCTTGACAGTTCTATCGTTGCTTGTATTGCCACTGTTCTCGCAACTATTTTGACCGCCCTTAACCGATCTTTACCCCGCTCCCTCTCCCGCATTTTTGACGTGATCATTCTTATTCCCGCAACATTTTCCCCATTTGTAATCGGGGCCGCTGTCTGGCGCGGGGTGGGGCGCGGAGGCATTTTGGATCCGGGGTTCTTCCCTCCCTTCTTCGGCCGTCTCGCCGTAATATTTACATTCACTTTGGCTTTGTCGCCCTATGCTTATGCGCTACTGCGCCTATCGACTTTAAAGGTTCCGCTAGCGCTAATTGATATTTGTCGCGTGAACGGAGCTGGCGAATGGAAGATTTTTAGGCACACCGTGTGGCCCAGAATGCGGCGCGGATTACCCCTTGCCTGGCTGGTGGTCTTCATTCTGTCCGTCTCTGATCCGGTGGTTCCCTCCCTTCTGTCATATCCGCATCCAAACGCCTCACGGGCGGTGTGGACACTGACAACAGCGCTCGGTGACACCGGCGGGGCGGCGCGCATATCCTTGGTTCTGCTGATGACGACTCTTGGGCTTGGAGCTATAGCTTTTCGCGCTTTGGAATCGCGCGACCTGCTGGGCGCGTTTCGCGGTTTCGAACCAGATAGTAACCGCACTTCGTTCTCTCAGCCGGTGGGCTTGGCGCTCTGGCCACGGGTGGCTACGGTAAGTGCCTTGGCCATAGTAACCACTGCTCCAGTGATATTCATGGTTGCTCGGGCGGGAACGAACCAGACTTCCTCATCCCCCATGGTGATCACCACTGCGCTTGTCATCTCGCTATTCACGGTTGTCGGTTCTATTGTGATTGCCGGTAGTGGACTTTGGTTGAAAGCTCGCCGGCCCGGCCGCCACGTGGTTGATATGCTCTTCGGCCTGGCCCTGATGGTTCCCGGTGCCACCACAGGAAGCGCGCTCGGCCTCGCTTACGGGCCCTCCTCGCATCTTGCGGTAAACCTCTCCTCAACAGCGCAACCGGTCATGGCGTCACTACTAACCGTCGCAGCCTACCTGACTTTGAGCGCGCCGCTTACCTACGTGAGTGTACGCGCCTACGGACGAGTGCTCCCCCGGCAGGATTTTGAAACTGCCCTCATGCTTGGTGCAAGCGTTGCGCGGGCGGCTCGAGTGAGCGCACAAACCTGGTTGCGCCAATCTGTGGCTATGTCCATCACCATCGTGCTTGCCGTTAGCGCCGTGAGTGTTGCCCCCATCATGTGGGTCACTTCTCCATCCACACCGTTGCTCGTACCCTACCTATACCGGCTTATTGATCACGCACAATTTGGGTCCGCCGTCCTCCTCGCCCTCACAATCTCTGCCATCATTTTGCTGTTACTGTTTATTTCGTCCCTGCTACTCAGGATTCGCACTAGGAGCCGAGGGAGCCAGTTTTGAAACCCAGCTTGAGCGTGCAAAATCTGAACCTCAACCGTCACGGCCGTAGTGTGCTTAAAGACATCGATCTTGCGGTCTATCCAGGCGAACTTGTTGTTCTCCTTGGACCCTCCGGCGCGGGCAAATCCACACTTTTGCGAGTCATTAGCGGCCTCACGCGTCCAAGCTCGGGCATGGTGCGCATGGGAGAAAAAGACATTAGCTCTCTGCCGCCCCAGCAGCGTCCAAGCGCCATGGTCATGGATTCGCCCGCGCTCTTTGGCCACATGACTGTACAACAAAACATCGCTTTTGCCGTAAATCGCGACCTGTTCGATTCGACTCCTGACGAGCAGGTTCTTGTGGCAATGACGGTGTTGAACATCCGTGACTTGGCAAATCACTACCCGGCAGAGCTTTCCACCGGTCAACGCCAAAAGGTGTCGCTGGCCAGAACCCTGGTGCGCCGGCCGCAAGTACTCCTATTTGATGAGCCACTGGCTCACGTTGACGCATTTTCGGCCAAAACCCTGCGCCGCGAAATCCTGCGCGTACACAAACGAATGAACTGCGCGTCTATATACATCACACACGACGTGAAAGAAGCCTTCTCTATCGCAGACCGCATCGTCTACATGGAAGACGGGGCCATTGTGCAAGATGATCTGCCACAAGAGATTCACGACGGGCCCGCGACCCTTTCAATCGCTAAACACCTTGGTGCAACCACGATCATTTCCACCTTAGCGAATACGAAGAGGCTAGTTTCCGGTGAGGTGGTGGCGAGCGCGCATGTTCTTGGCAACGACCTGACCATCGCCGCATCGCCAAACATCGACGAAGGCGAGGGCGTGCCGATCGTCATCGTCGGATACCCCGACTCGGTAGATATCCATCCTGCCAAGTCTGCCTCCCGATTTCCTATCCGCGGCAACATCGGACAGATAGTTCAAAGCACATACACGGGCGAAACCTACCGGCTTCGCATAGAAACCGAACGCGGGGCGATCAGCGCTGATGTTCGAGCCAACGAGCTTGCCGGTAGTGAAGGAGACCGCGTCAGTATCACGCTACGCGAGGATCTACTTTGGGCATTACCCGCCCAAAACTAGCCGCCATCGCCTTGGCCGCATCGAATACGATTTATGCAACAAAATAAACAAAGCTTCGCCATCGCATGGTTTGGCGCCTTAGAGTATGACACGCTAGGAGCATGCAAATTTGGCCTGGAGAACCCTACCCGCTCGGCGCAACGTTCGACGGAACGGGAACTAACTTCGCAGTATTTTCTTCTGTGGCAGACTCGGTAGAGCTCTGCCTGCTAGACGAAGACCGCAATGAACAACGTATCGCGCTTACCGAAGTAGACGCCCACGTGTGGCACGCCTACCTGCCCGGCATACTGCCCGGCCAGCGTTACGGCTACCGCGTATACGGACCCTACGACCCCGAGAATGGGCACCGGTGCGACCCCACCAAACTTCTACTTGACCCATATGCCAAAGCGATCGACGGGCAGGTAACCGCCTCGGAATCCCTATACTCATACAAGTTTGAGGATCCGAATGAACGAAACGAAACAGACTCGATTGCAGACACCATGGTCTCAATCGTTATTAACCCATTTTTTGATTGGGGCCATGACCGTCCACCAAACCACGAGTACCACAACACGGTCATCTACGAAGCCCATGTAAAAGGCATGACTGCGCGTCACCCGGAAATTCCAAACGAAATCAAGGGCACGTACGCGGGCATGGCTCATCCTGCCGTCATTGAACACCTCACGCAGCTTGGCATCACCGCGGTGGAGCTCATGCCAGTCCACCAGTTTGTAAACGACCCGCACCTACAAGAAAAAGGGCTATCGAACTACTGGGGCTACAACACCATCGGATTCTTCGCCCCTCACAACGCCTACGCCACTCAAGGGGGTGGCCAGCAGGTGCAAGAGTTCAAACAAATGGTCAAGGCCTACCACGAAGCCGGTATCGAAGTGATCCTAGACGTTGTGTACAACCACACCGCTGAGGGAAACCATATGGGCCCAACCCTGTCATTCCGCGGCCTGGACAATGCCGCTTACTACCGCCTCGTTGACGAGGATAAACGGCACTACTTCGACACGACGGGCACCGGCAACTCGCTGCTTATGAACTCTCCCCACGTGTTGCAGCTAATCATGGATTCGCTACGGTACTGGGTAACCGAAATGCATGTGGACGGCTTCCGCTTTGACCTTGCCTCCACTCTCGCACGGCAATTCCACGAGGTGGATCGCCTTTCCGCTTTCTTCGACCTTATTCACCAAGATCCCATCGTCTCGCAGGTCAAACTCATCGCAGAACCGTGGGACGTGGGCGTTGGAGGCTACCAGGTGGGCGGATTCCCTCCCCTGTGGTCCGAATGGAATGGCCAGTACCGCGACACCGTCCGCGACTTCTGGCGCGGTGAGTTTTCTTCCCTTCCCGCATTCGCCTCCCGCCTTTCCGGTTCGGCTGACCTCTACGAGCATTCTGGCCGCCTACCGATGGCATCTATTAACTTCGTAACCGCCCACGACGGCTTCACCATGCGCGACCTCGTCACATACAACGACAAGCACAACGAAGCCAACGGTGAGGGCGGGCGCGACGGCGAATCGAACAACCGGTCATGGAACCATGGAGCCGAGGGGCCCACCGATGACCCCGAGATCATCAACTTGCGGCTGCGCCAACAGCGCAACTTCCTCACCACTCTCGCAGTCTCGCAGGGGGTGCCCATGATTTCGCACGGCGATGAGATGGGGCGCACCCAAGGTGGCAACAACAACACGTATTGCCAAGACAACGAGATCTCGTGGGTGGACTGGGAACTCGACCCCGAGCAAAAGGAGCTACTAGCTTTCGCGAACCGCGTGATTGCACTGCGCCATGATCATCCCGTGTTCAGGCGGAGGCGCTTCTACAAAGGGCTAGCCAAACGCGGCGGCGAATCCGACCTTGGTGAAATCGAGTGGTTCAACTCGAGCGGCCACCACATGACAGAAGAGGAATGGGACCAGGCGTGGGCGCGCTCCACCATGATCTTCCTCAACGGCCTCGCAATCAATGAACCTGACGAGCGGGGCCGGGAAATCATCGACGATGATTTCATTCTTTGTTTTAACGCCTCTCCCGAGGACATTGACTTCACCCTTCCCAAACAAACCTACGGGAAAACCTGGAGCACAGTCCTTAACACGGCTGATGACTTGGACGAGTCGAAACATGACGCCAGCGCTAAGGTGAATGTGACGGCCAGGTCGATACTCATACTTAGGAGCCCGCGAGGTAACGAAGATGAATAATCCACACCCCCACCTTCCAGCGGAAGGAAAACGCACCCCCATATCCACGTATCGCCTCCAGGTGAACGAGAACTTCCCCTTCAGCGCGGCCGAGGAGGTGCTTCCCTACCTGGTTGATCTAGGGGTAACGGACGTCTATCTTTCGCCCATCCTGCAGGCGGCGCCCGGCAGCCTGCACGGTTACGACGTGGTGGACCACACCCACATTTCAGTGCAGCTCGGCGGATTGGAAGCTTTTAAAGCGTTTTCTGATCGCGCTCACGAACTGGGGCTGCACGTCATCGTTGACATTGTTCCAAACCACATGGCCGTGCCCACACCCGTATGGCACAACAAAGCCATGTGGTCCGTGCTTAAACACGGCGCCGAGTCAGGCTATGCGAACTGGTTCGACGTTGACCTCGACTCCCCCATACTGATGCCTGTCCTTGGTAAACGCATTGGCCAGGTACTGGCAGACCAAGAGATCCAACTTGAAAAAATGGTGGTCCCCACAGAGCCTCAATACGGCGAGCAGTGGGTTCTCACATACTACGAGCACGTGTTCCCCGTAGCCAAAGGCACCGAATCACTTCCCCTCTCGGTGCTCATCGAACGCCAGCACTACCGCCTGGCGCATTGGAAGGTAGCCGACGAAGAGCTGAACTACCGCAGATTCTTTGACGTGGGAACACTAGCTGGCCTGCGCATAGAGCAAGAGGAAGTATTCCAAGCCACCCACGCGCTAATCCTCGACCTGGTCCAAACCGGGTACATCGATGGCCTGCGGGTAGATCACCCAGATGGCCTCGCAAACCCAACCGAATATTTCAAACGGCTGCACGAGGCCACGGGCGGCCAGTGGATTGTTGCCGAAAAGATTCTTGAAGGCGACGAAGATCTGCCCTCCAACTGGCCCGTGGCTGGCACCACCGGCTATGACACGGCGTGGCGACTACACGCGCTTCTCACCGAGCCGGCGGGAGCAATGCCGCTTGGAGCGATCATGCAGAACATTGCCGGCGACTCACCTTCCTCACTTCCATCGATCATTCGTACGGCTAAAGCGCAGATCATTGACACCTCACTAGCGGCAGAAGTTCGCCGGGTTGGCACTCTAATCTGGCAGATTTGTCAGGAAGACATTCGTCTACGCGACTACACGTTCCGCTCCCTCATCGATTGTCTGCGTGAACTTGTAATCGAGTTTGACCGCTACCGCGCTTACGTCGCCGCGCTCGAACCCGTTTCCGATGCGACGCGCGCGGTTGTTGAAGACGCTGCTGCGCGTGCCCGCACCCGACTCGATGATGATATAGATGACGCAATGGACGTTATCGTTGCCCTCGTTCTTGGTGACGAGGTTGGCTCCGCTGGCCTAGACGTAAGCGATGAGCGCCGCCGCGAAGTGATGGTACGTTTCCAACAAATCTGCGGAGCCGTACAAGCTAAGGGCGTTGAAGATACTGCCTTCTACCGCTGGACCCACATGACGTCCCTTAATGAGGTGGGGTCTACGCCCGAGGTATTTAGCCTTGACATTGACCGTTTCCACGCCTTTGAGTCCAAACTCCAAAGCAACTGGACGGCAACCATGACGTGCGGCACAACGCACGACACTAAGAGGGGCGAGGATGTGCGCGCCCGCATTTCACTGCTTTCGCAGCGCTCCAAAGACTGGGCTAGCCTGCTGAACGAAATGCGCGCCCTTTCACGCGAGTACCGTCCAGCAAATGTTGATGGACGCGCAGAAAACCTCATGTGGCAAACGATTGTGGGCACGTGGGGAGCAACCGATCGGATCACCGCGGATAGGCTGACCGGATATCTCACCAAAGCGATTCGGGAACAAAAAGAGTGGACCTCGTGGACCAGCTCCGATGAGCGCCGCGAACAGGAGTTCTTGGAATACGCCTGCGCAATCATTTCTGATCCGCAGATCATTGAGCTTTTAGACGAGTGGTGTGAGTCCAACACGGACTTACTGCGCTCGGTCATCCTCCCGATGAAAGCGTTGCAACTAACTTTGCCAGGCGTTGCCGACGTTTACCAGGGCACTGAGATCACCGCGACTTCCCTTGTGGATCCTGACAATCGTCGACCGGTAGACTTCCCGGGGCTCGCACAAATGCTGGACAAAGTTTTTGCCTCGTCCCCGCAGAGCCTAGATGAAGAAAAGATGCTAATCACCGCATCACTACTACGCCTGCGCCGAGACCTGCCTAGCGTTTTCGTATCCAAGGACTCGGGATACCAGGCGCTTCCCACATCGTCAGGCCACTGCGTCGCGTTTGCCCGTACGCTCGCTGGCGAGCCGCGCGTAGTCACGGTTGCAACCAGGCGGAAAGCCGCCCTCGATGAGATCGGCGGTTGGGACGAAGTCTCGGTGGTTCTGCCCGATGGATCGTGGCAAGACGTATTCACCGGCGAGGTTTTCCAGGGCGGAGCGACACCGGCTACGGATCTGCTCGACATTTTCCCGGTATCCGTACTCAAGAAGATTGAGGAAAGCTAAACCGTGAGCATATCGAAGAATATTGAGGATACTCCTGGCCGCGGCCTTGTTCCGGTATGGTCCTCAACTGCTAAGTCAATCAGGTTGGAGTACGAGTTCCAGGGTACCCACTCACTGGAAATGGAAAATCACGCGGGATGGTGGACCAGCCCCTCCCCACTTCCTCTTGGGGCTAAGTATCGCTACAGCGTGGATGGCGGCGCGCCCGTTGCTGATCCCCGCGCTCTACGTCGCCCGAGTGGCGTGCACGGACCGGCGCAAACGTGGGAGCCACCCAAACTGGGGCACTTTGATGCCGGCGATCTGCTTGGAAAAGTGTTCATGGAGATCCATGTCGGCACGTTTACATCCGAGGGAACGCTCCAAGCAGCGGCGCAAAAACTACCGCACCTGGCCGACCTCGGCGTGCAGGTAGTGGAGGTTATGCCCGTTGCGCCTTTCCCCGGCACGTTCGGATGGGGCTATGACGGGGTGAGTTTGTACGGAGTGCATGAGGCGTATGGTGGCCCGGATGGCTTTGTGCACTTTGTTGAGGTAGCGCATGACCTTGGCATCGCGGTGTGTTTAGACCTGGTTTTGAACCACTTTGGGCCGGTTGGAAACTACATTGCTTCGCTCGACAACTACTATTCGAGCAAGCATGAGACACCGTGGGGCGCTGCGCTTGATCTTGACGGACAGAACGCCGCCCACACGCGCGCGTTCTTGAAGGGTGCAGCTTTGCACTGGCTACGAGACATGGGTGTGGATGCCCTGCGTCTAGATGCCGTGCACGCGCTGGATGACGATTCCGACTACCACTTCCTAGCTGAACTTTCCGATGCCGTAGCCAAGTTGGAGAGCCAAACTCGCCGCACGCTCACGCTGATTGCAGAGTCTGATTTGAATGACCCAATCATGGTTACCCCCACCGACATGGGCGGCCGAGGCATGGACGCGCAGTGGGATGACGACGTGCACCACGCCCTCCACGCCGCGTTCACAGGGGAAACACACGGATACTACGCCGACTTCGAGCCTCACGAGGCTCTCATAGCGGCATTCGAGGACGTCTTCTTTCACGCTGGCACGTACTCCTCGTTCCGAGGAAAAGTCTGGGGCGCTCCCGTCCCCAAAGACATGGACCGGCGCCGGTTTGTCATTTCCTCGCAAAACCACGACCAGGTGGGTAATCGAGCGATAGGCGACCGCCCGTCAGAGGCGCTCTCAGATGCGCAACTAGGTTCTGTTGCTGCGCTGGTTTTGCTCTCCTCGTTCACACCAATGCTTTTCCAGGGTGAAGAGTGGGCTTCACGCGCACCGTTCCTGTTCTTCTCAGATCAAGAGGGCGACGAAGACATGGCTCGCGCTATGCGCGAAGGACGCCGCGCCGAGTTCGCATCGCACGGCTTTGATTCGATATACGGCCGCAAAGTTATGGTCCCTGATCCCACTGCCCGCTCCACGTTTGAAACATCGAAACTGGACTGGGAAACCGCGCAATCCGAGTCTGGTGCGCGGATGCTCGCGTGGTACAAGAAGCTCATTAAGATTCGCAAGGAAGAAGCCACCGGTGGCAAACCCATGCGAGTGAGCTTCGAAAAAGACCTGTTGCGGATGAGTAGCGGGAGCCTCGAAGTGTTAGTAAACATGGGCACTAGCCCGGCTCGTCCTGCCGTGAGCCAGGAGCAACGCTTCGTCTTGAGCTGGTCCGGTAACGCGGGCGATCTGCAACCCGGAGAAGCCGCGATATACAAGAGCTAGATACTTGCTTGAACTGCACTCGCTGGCTCGCAATAGCTCAAAACTAAAGATGCCCTGCCTACAACCTGCGCGGGGCATCTTTACAAGCAATGACGTCGCCTATTTAGAGCTCGGTTGGGGGGAACTTTTCAAACACCTGTGCCAGGTGCATATCCCTACCAGCTAGGAATACCGCGCGCTTTAGCGAACGATCCTTCGGATTCTTCAACGGGTTAAACAGGTGCTCACGCGCCAGCTTCTTCATGCGCTGGGAAAGCTCTGGGTCGTCGCACCACTTGGTGGCAACGCGAACTGGGACGAGAGCGTACAGGGCCTCACGCGCGCCAACTTTCAACTCGCTGTCTTTGCCAAACACGAGGTCTTCAATCAAGACGCTCATGGGGTTCACTCCCCCGGCAAAAACATAGCCTGAGTTGCGGCCAATTCGCGGGTTTACCTCGAGGAAATAGGCAACCCCATCGCGCGGATCGATCTTGATGTCAAAGTTTGCGAACCCCTGATAATCAACATTTTCGAAGAAGGTCTTCACCTGATTGAACAGGGCTTCGTTGGGGCCGGTTACCATCGCCACGGGGTTGCCTACCAGGCTGGGACGGTGGTCTTGCAGGCCCACGTGTGCGTGTACGAGCATAACCAGCTTGCCCTTGGTGTTCACGTACGCGGTGATGGAGCGGATCTGACTGTCACCGCCAGGAATGTACTCTTCGATTACAAAATCGCCGGCATACCCATAGCTCTCCAGCTGGGACAAGAAATCATCCAGCTCGGCAGGCGTGTCGAAATAGTAGACCTTGTGTTTATTCGGCATATCCAGCAGGTCAAACTCAGCGGAAAGAGCAGGCTTAGCTACAACCGGATAGTTCAGATCAACGCCGCGCGCGGACGCTTTAACCGTTGCAAAACGCGCGGTGGAGATGCCGGCTGCCTCGCAAATCTTCTTAAACGAGGCCTTATCAGACACGGCCGCGAGCGTTTGGCTTGAGGGCAGCGCAACCTTGTAGCCCTCAGGCAGGCGGTCTCGCACCTCCACGAGGTTTGCGATCTGCGCATCAGAGTTCGTCATAAGGATCAGGGGACGCTGCGAGTACTTATTGGCAACCTGTTCCAAAACCTCTAGCACGCCACTGTTTGTAGTGGCATCTTCCACGGGCACCCAGTCGATGAAGTTTGAGTAGGTTACGGCCTTAGAGGGGGCGGCGGAAATGCATACGACGCGCGTGTCATAGGCGTCATTAAACTGGCGGGCAAGCGCGTAGGCTTCGATACCTCCGCCAAGAATCACCGGCAGACCTTCAAATCGGCCAATATCTGCATTGTTTGCGTCCACTGCGCACTCCTTCAAACAGCTGGCTTAACTCCATCAAGTTTAATGCAACATGTGCTTGGCCTGCGTTTGTACACCGGTAGGCCCGAGATTGACGCGCGAAGTAACATTTTGCACCTGCCCGCCATGCTCTTTCACCTACCCGGGCGCGCCGTAGCGGAAAAGCTCCGTAGTGCTCGGTAGCCTGAATGTGTGTTAGCCGAAGTAAGCGCATCTGGGCGCGTGTCGCCTCCGCAAGAGTTCGTTGAGGCCCTTCTCAGCTTGCGTTCCGCCCCGCCCGAACCCGGCATTGAGTTACAAGAGGTACCCGCTCCTCGTAAAATCGCCCCGTATGCGGCTGCACTTAGAGCCTTCACAGAGGCCGAGGAAGACGAGCTTCCCGTAGCAACAGGCCGTTTTGTGGTGCTGTTTGACCCTGATGGGCAGCCGGGCTGGAACTCCCGGTTTCGCATAATCATGCATGCGCGTTCGCAGGTGGAGCCCGAGATGGGCACAGATCCCCTACTTGGTGAAGTTGTGTGGAGTTGGGCGCATGACGCCCTCGACGACGCGGGAGCGAACGCACACAACATGAACGGCACGGTTACGCGCGAATTATCTGACACATTTGGCGGCCTGAAACTATCCGGTTCCGAAGTAGAGATAGAAATGCGCGCCTCTTGGTCGCCCGCAACAAACGACCTTGGCCCGCACATGACGGCCTGGCTAAAGCTGATTGCCCGCACGGCCGGAACTTACATAGATGACGATCACGCTTTTGCGATAGAACCGATACCGCATGCCTGACCGTCCGCAACCTATCGAGAACATGACCGATTCTGACCCCACCCTGATAGTGCACCCGCACGAA
Source organism: Actinomyces sp. HMSC075B09 (assembly GCF_001812395.1). Taxonomy (NCBI): domain Bacteria; kingdom Bacillati; phylum Actinomycetota; class Actinomycetes; order Actinomycetales; family Actinomycetaceae; genus Actinomyces; species Actinomyces sp. HMSC075B09. The sequence continues at coordinate 172,899 of NZ_KV808735.1, read as the reverse complement.
GGCACGCCAGATCCAACCGATACGCCAGAAGACCTTAACCGCGCGATCAAGAAACTCGCAAGTTCCACTATGCCCGTGGCAATTGACGTGGAGAGAGCCTCCGGCTTCCGCTACTCAGACCGCGCCTACTTAATCCAGATTCGACGTGAGGATACGGGCACCTTCCTCATCGATGCAGACGCGCTCCCCCACTTGCACTCTTTGGGCGAAGCACTGCAAAACGCTGTGTGGATCCTGCACGCGGCAGACCAGGATTTGCCAAGCCTGCGCGGCGCAAACCTGCACGCTCCAGAGCTTTTTGATACCGAGGTGGCAGCGCAACTACTGGGGTTTGAGCGTATTGGGCTCGCTGCTGTGTTGGAACAAACCCTGGGCGTAACACTCGATAAGGAGCATCAAGCTTCTGATTGGTCTAACCGTCCACTGCCCCGAAGCTGGCTGCGTTACGCCGCGCTGGATGTGGAATTTTTAACTCAGCTATACAGGGTGCTCAGCCGCGAACTGTATGATGCCGGCCGCTGGGATTGGGCAGAACAGGAATTCGCGCACATTTTGAGTAGAGAGCCTAAACCGGCGGACCCGAACAAGTGGCGTTCGATTCCCGGCGCAGGCAAAATCCGCACGCGCCGCCAGTTGGCGATTTTACAGCAGCTTTGGAGAGCACGCGAGGCCATTGCGAGGGAGCAAGATATTGCCCCAACTCGCTTGATCAGCAACCGCACGCTCGTGTCTTTAGCATTCAAACCTCCGCGAAATAAGCGGGCTCTGCTAAGCATTCAAGAAATGCGCCGCCCGCGCACCCGCAGCCACACCGATGAGTGGATCCGCGCAATCAGACACGCAAAATGCATGTCCGAAACCGATTTACCACCATTACGTAAGCCCGTTGCGCCGGGAACGCTACCGAAAGTGTCTGGATGGCGATCTGCACACCCCGATGAGCTTGCACGCCTTAAAACGATCCGTCGGGCCATTGAGCCGCTCGCTAAAGAGCTAGGCATAGATCCCGCTGTTTTGTTAGAGCCTCGGGTACAAAAGCGTTTAGCCTGGGACGGCCCGGTCCTTCGCCCGGCCGAAATGCGAGAGTACCTACGCCGCCGCGGCGCACGCGAGTGGCAGATTGAACGCGTTGCAGGCGCGCTGGTGAAAGCTACCAACTAGGTCCTGTACTACGGACTCGTATACAAGGTGTCTAAGAAGACGGCGAATGCAGTTAAGCCGAGTAGCAACTAATCGGTATCTGCTCCCGCTATGAAAGCTTGTTCAGCTCCTGCAGGATCTCGCTTGCCGAATGCTTAGGATCCAGGTGAATATCCTCGATTATCTGATCTCGTTTGGCATGGTCCAGGAACTGTTTTGGTACGCCACGGGCCATGACTGGCGTGTACCTGCCCGCCCGTGCGAGCGCTTCGCGCACCGCGGAGCCAAACCCGCCTTCCTGCAGACCATCCTCGAACGTAACAACCAGTTGCGCATTCGCGATCTGTTGCACCAGGTCAGCGCTGACCGGCAGTAGCCAGCGCGGGTCAATGACGGTTGTTGCTACGCCCGCGTCATCAAGCATTCGCGCAACTTCTAACCCATTCTTCACAAGCGCACCCGTAGCGAGGATCACGACCTGAGCCTGATCACCTTCACGCAGAACATCACCCCACGGATGGCGCGAAATAGCTGGAATCGGGTCCGGTAGAGCACCCTTTGCGTAGCGAACTACCGTGGGCGCATCATCTACCTCAACGGCTTCGCGAAGAGCGAGGCGCAAAGTCTCCTCATCGCGCGGCGCATTCAGACGCAGGCCGGGAACAATAGAGAGCATTGCGATGTCCCACATGCCGTTGTGAGAAGCGCCGTCATCACCCGTGATTCCTGCACGATCAAGCACAAAAGTGACGCCTGCCTTATGCAGAGCTACGTCCATAAGCACCTGGTCAAACGCACGGTTCAAGAACGTGGCATAAACCGCGAATACCGGGTGCGCGCCAGCAAAAGCCATACCGGCAGCGGAAGTAACCGCGTGCTGTTCCGCAATGCCTACGTCAATGACGCGATCGGGGAACTCCTCATGCATTGGCAGCAGACCAACCGGCGCCATCATCGCTGCAGTGATCGCTACGACCTTCGGATTTTCCCGCGCGATCTTCACGATCTCATCCGCAAACACTGCCGTCCATCCAAATCGCGAGGGAGCTACCGGCAACCCCGTCTCAGGGTGGATCTTCCCTACCGCATGGAACCGGTCAGCAACGTCCTCCTCTGCGGGAACATAGCCGCGGCCCTTATTGGTGATTACGTGCACCAAAATGGGTTGTTTTGCCGCTTTGGCGCGAGTGAGGGCAAACTCGAGCGCCACCTCGTCGTGCCCGTCGAACGGGCCGATGTATTTAATGCCGAGGTCCGCGAACATTATGCCCGCGCTAATCGCGTCACGCATGCCCTCCTTCATGCCGTGAAGAGCATCGAACGCCATCTCCCCGGGACGTCCGTGCGACAGGAGCTTCTTCTTGCCCCACGCCAATGCCTTCTCATATCCCTCTGACACGCGCAACGCATCCAAGTGGTGTGCGAGGCCTCCAATGGTGGGCGCGTAGGAACGCCCGTTGTCGTTCACAATAATTACGAGGTTGCCATCCGCATGGTCACCGATATTGTTAATCGCTTCCCACGCCAGGCCGCCCGTCAAAGCGCCGTCACCAATAACTGCAACCACGTGGTCTTCACGGCCGGTGCGTTGGTATTCGCGTAGCACACCTTCCGCCCACGACAGCGCGGTTGAAGCGTGCGAGTTTTCTACCACGTCGTGAGGCGACTCCGTCCTCGACGGATATCCAGATAGGCCCCCTTCTTGGCGCAACTTTGAAAAATCCGTGCGCCCCGTCAAGAGCTTATGAACGTACGCCTGGTGGCCCGTGTCAAAAATAATCGTGTCGCGTGGTGAATCAAACACGCGGTGAATCGCCAGCGTCAGTTCGACCACACCTAGGTTTGGGCCCAGGTGGCCACCCGTGCGGGAAACGGACTGCACCAAATACTCGCGAATTTCGCCAGCCAGCACTTCTAAATCGGCAGAAGTGAGGTCCTTCAAATCCGAAGGCTGCTTAATGGAAGCTAAAAGTCTTCCGGGTTTAGGGGCTGGCTTTTCACTCATGAGCACCATCTTAATGGGCAAAGTTCATTCACGATAACTAAAGGCGAAATCAGCTTGCCTGCCCACACAAAAATTAAACGCGCTAAATTAGTAGTTAGGCCTAGAGTGAAGATTGGAACTGAAAATGACGCAAAAACGCCCCTACGGCACTTGGGATTCCCCAATCGGTGTTGACGACCTAACCGCACGAACGGTCACGCTTTCCCAACTTCGCGTGGATCGTGACGCAACCATGTGGGTTGAAGGCAGGGCTAACCAGGGAGGTCGTAACGTTCTGCTTCGCAAAGGCCGCGTAGGCATTACCGAAGAGGTTTTGCCCATGATTGAGGGCACTATCTTGCCTGACGTTCGCACTCGCGTGCACGAGTACGGCGGCCGCGCTTACGCCGTTCACGAGGGCGTTATCGTGTTCTCGCACGCCGGTGATGACCGCGTTTACAAGTTTGATCTTAACGATCAGACTCCCGGTATTATTCCTCTGACCGAGCTATCTAAGCGCCGCTACGGCGACTTCCACATTGCTGATGTGCGCGACGTGGTTTACGCGGTCTGTGAAGACCACACGGGCGAGGGCGAGCCAAAGAACTACCTGGTTTCTATCCCACTCGATGGGTCGGGAGCGCGCGAACCAGAGCGGGTGAAGACGCTTTACGACAAGACTGATTTCGTTGCTGCCCCCACGCTCTCACCCGATGGCACCAAGCTTGCGTGGCTTACCTGGAATCATCCGCACATGCCGTGGACCAGCGCTAAACTCCACGTCGCATCAATTTCTTTCGAGGGCGACATTGACCAAATGGTTACGGTTGTCGGGCAGAAGGACGTAGCCGTTTATGAGCCAAGGTGGACCGCCGCTGGCGACCTCATCCACGTTGATGATTCAAGCGGCTGGGCAAACCTGTACCGCACCGAGGGGTTTGAGTGGCACGAAGGCGAGGACTTGAACGCGTGGACCACGCGCCTGCGCACCCGCCGCCTACACCCCTCCCAAAAAGCTTTCTCTCATCCGCACTGGCAACTGGGTCTGCACTCGTTTGACAACCTGGATGAAGATCATCTGATTTGTTCGTGGGCTGAAGGTCCGTACTGGCACCTGGGAACAGTGCGCCTAGATAACGGACAGCTGGAGACCTGGCACACGGATTGGCGTCCCGTTGGCAACGTCGCGGCCTACAACGGCCGGGTTGTCATGCTTGCAGACTCCGATACGCGCACGCCCGCAATCGTTCAGATCAAGAACGGTGAGGTAACTGAGTTGCGCTCGTCTACCTGGACGGATCTGCCCGAACGTGTGATTTCTAAGCCCGAGCCCATCGAGTGGCCCACCGAGGACGGCGAAATCTCCCACGGATACTACTACCCGCCTGCCTCGCCTTCATTCACGGCGCCCGAGGGCGAACTGCCCCCGCTTATCGTCATGATTCACGGCGGCCCCACCTCGGCGGCTCGCCCGGGCCTCACCTTGTCACAACAGTTCTGGACTTCGCGCGGCTTTGCGATTTTGGATGTTAATCACCGCGGTTCCACAGGTTGGGGCAGGCCTTATCGCGAGCGTCTGAACGGTAACTGGGGCGAGATGGTTGTAAGCGATGCCGAAACCGGCGTCCAATACCTGGTTGATAAAGACCTGGCTGACCCAAAGCGCGTTGCGATTCGCGGCGGCTCCGCAGGCGGTTTCGCCACCCTGCTAGCCCTCGCAACGTCCAAGACATTCACCGCAGGCACATCGCTGTACGGTATCGCGGACCTTGCAGCGCTAGTTAAGGAGACGCACAAGTTTGAGTCGCGCTACATTGGCCGTCTCGTAGGTTCAAGCGATCTTTCCGACCCGGTTTGGGCCGAGAAGTCTCCAATCAACCATATTGAAAACGTTGAAGCCCCCCTCCTCTTGCTACAAGGTAGTGAAGACCACGTGGTGCCACCTTCTCAGGCGCAGATGATGAAGGATGCCCTCGAAAAGCTGGGGCGTACTGTCGAACTAAAGATTTACGAGGGAGAAGGACACGGATTTGTCCGCTCCGACACGATTCAAGATGCTCTACTAACTGAACTGGACTTCTACAAGCAGGCTTGGGGAATCGCCAGTGCCGAGTGAGGCGGGCGGCTTACCGCACCCGCGTGAACTTACTGGAAAGATCCGCCATCTCCTCGTATATAGGCGCACCGGTCAAGCTGCGGTTGCGGTGACGGCCGGTGCCCTTACCGGACTGATGGTCGTGTTCATGCACTACCTGATCATCGGGTGGGAATACCTCATGACCGGCTATACGGACTACGCTCCAACGGGCGGCGCTGCGCATGGCTGGCTTGGGATTGGCTCGTGGTTTGTGATTTTCACGCCCGTAATCTCCGCGCTGATCTACGGTCCGCTGATGCAAAAGTGGGCGCCTACTACGCGCGGTCTGGGCATTCCAGAAGTAATGCTGGCAGTTCGCCGCAATGGCGGCGACATGCCCCGTAACGTTTGGTTTATCAAGGTCATTGCTGCCGCGCTAACCATTGGGGGCGGCGGCTCGGTGGGTAAGGTAGGCCCGGTTGTGCAGACGGGCGCTGCGATCTCCTCAATGATCGCACGCCGCCTGCGTATGCCGGTAAAACGCGTGATGGTACTCGTCGCTTGCGGCGCTGCCGCAGGTGTGTCCGCCACCTTCAACGCGCCCCTGGCTGCGGCCGTGTTCGCGATGGAAGTAATCCTCGTGCAATTTTCCGCAGAGATCTTCGGCCTAGCCGTACTGTCATCCGTATCCTCCGTATTAGTTTCGCGAGCGATCCTCGGCGACAAATTCATCATTAGCCTCCCGGGCGCCTATAACCTGGAGTCACAACTGGATCTGTGGGCCGTTCCCCTAGTGGGGCTACTGTGCGGACTCACCGGTCTATTACTGTCAAAAACGCTCTATTTGCTAGCAGATCTTCTAGACCGAATCGACCGTGGCCCAGAATGGCGCCGGCCCGTGGTTGGCAGCATTTTTCTTGGACTCGGTCTGTGGATGTTCCCCGAACTATTCGGCACTTCGACAACCATCCAAACAGAAGCTCTCTTGGGCGCTTACACAGCTTCAGCTCTGTTGCTACATGCGGGCTTGAAAATACTGTTCTCCACCTACACCGTTGCAATCGGAGGCGCAGGCGGCCTGTTTGCCCCTTCGATGTACATTGGCGCGATTGTGGGGACCGCCATCGGCATGTACCTGGAGCCACTAACTTCCACCAGTCCCGCCGTCTTTGGCGTTATCGGTATGGGGGCGTGCTTTGCGGGAGCTATTCGCGCGCCTATGGCCGCCGTCCTGTTAATCATCGAGATGACCGGTCAGTACGGCCTCATTCTTCCCCTCATGCTTGCCATTGTCATTGCTACCGGAACCTCGAGATTCCTTAGCCGCAAAACGATCTACACCGAAAAGCTTATTCGCCGCGGCGACATCCTCGATGATCCCGTCGATGCCACCTTGATGGGCAATAACGCTGCGAAGACCCTAATGGGCCCCGTTCCAGGCCTGATCGCTACAACCAATACAATCCCGGAAGCCTCTCAAATCATGCGCTCCTCGGAATCTTCACTTCTTCCCGTCGTAGATGAGGAGGGGAAGTTTGTGGGCACCGTATCTTCAATGGAGCTTGCCAGCGCGCGTCTTTCTGACGATACTCCCCCAACTGTGGCTGATCTACATCTGTCCACCGCTTCAGTTCCGGCAAGCGCCACGCCCTCGGTGTTCATGCAACGAATGCTTGCTACGCACGTGGCTGGCATGCCGGTAGTTGAAAGCGGGGAGGTTATTGGCTGGATTTCTTCTGAGGAACTGGTTCGTCGTATGTATCGCGAGCAGCGCCGCGCCTTGGAACGACGCGAAGCCGAGTCTTCCTGGGGCTCTCGCTGGCAACAACGGCACGCCAATCGTGACATCGACGAGGCTACTTCTTAACTCTCCCGGGAAGTCCTCCCATCACTTCGATGCCCTCATTTTCACGAGGAGTTAGCTCGCGTAGCCGGAAGCGGATTCCTTGCCTCCCCGCCTCTCGCCCCCATACACACAAAAGCGGGCGAGGCCAGTTCCCTTCGGCCCCGCCCGCTGAGTGTGCGTTTACTTCACGAGTTCGCGAAGAACGTACTGCAAGATGCCACCGTTGCGGTAGTAGTCCGCTTCACCCGGTGTGTCGATGCGTACAACCGCGTCGAACTCAATCGTGTCACCGTTTTCCTTGGTAGCGCATACCTTAACAGTCTTCGGTGTTACGCCCTCATTCAGCGCCTCAATGCCTGCAATGTCAAAGACTTCGGTGCCGTCAAGGCCAAGCGAATCAGCGTTTTCACCGGCCGGGAACTGCAGCGGCATGACGCCCATACCGATCAGGTTAGAGCGGTGAATCCGCTCGAAGGATTCGGTAATAACTGCCTTCACGCCCAGCAGGCTGGTGCCCTTGGCAGCCCAGTCACGAGAGGATCCGGAGCCGTATTCCTTACCACCGAGCACCACAAGCGGAACACCGGCTTCGCGGTAATTCTGCGCAGCCTCGTACACGGTTGCCTGTGGCCCACCGGAAGTCGTGAAGTCGCGGGTGTAGCCACCCTCAACATCGTCAAGTAGCTGGTTCTTGATGCGGATGTTTGCAAAAGTACCGCGAATCATGACTTCGTGGTTACCACGGCGAGAACCGTAGGAGTTGAAGTCGCGGCGCTCCACACCGTTGTCAACCAGGTACTTACCGGCGGGCGTGTCTGCGCGGAATGAGCCGGCTGGCGAAATATGGTCGGTGGTTACCGAGTCGCCGAGCTTCAACAGTACGCGCGCGCCCTTCACGTCCTTAACGGGATCCGGTTCCATCGTCATGCCCTCGAAGAACGGGGCCTTGCGAATGTAGGTGGAGTCTTCCGCCCAGTCAAACGTTGCGCCGTCCGGCGTTTCAAGGGCGCGCCACTTCTCGTCACCCTTGAACACGTCAGCATAGTCGTGCAGGAACATTTCGCGGTCAATCGTCGCATCGATCGTTTCCTGTACCAGCTTCGGATCGGGCCAGATGTCGCGCAGGAACACGTCGTTGCCGGCCTGATCTTGGCCAAGCGGCTCTGTTTCAAAGTCGAAATCCATGGTTCCGGCCAGCGCGTAGGCGATTACGAGCGGCGGCGAAGCCAGGTAGTTCATTTTGACGTCAGGGTTAATGCGACCTTCAAAGTTGCGGTTACCGGAGAGTACCGAAACAACCGTTAGATCCTCTTCGTTCACAACTGCAGAGACTTCGTCCGGTAGCGGTCCGGAGTTACCGATACACGTGGTGCAGCCGTAACCAACCAGGTTGAAGCCCAGTTCGTTCAAATACGGCCACATCCCGGCCTTCTCGTAGTAGTTGGTAACAACCTGCGAGCCAGGTGCCATTGAAGTCTTAACCCACGGCTTGCTCTTTAAGCCCTTTTCTACCGCATTCTTAGCGAGCAATGCGGCTGCCATCATGACCGACGGGTTTGACGTGTTGGTGCAGGACGTAATTGAGGCGATTACAACATCACCGTGGTCAAGTACCGTCTCGGTGCCGTCAGCAAGCGTGATGCCCACCCGGTGATGAGGACGCTCATCAGCAAGCTTTGGCTCGCTCGGCGGAACGGCATCTTCTTGGCTGCCGAACTTGACCGGGTCAGAAGCTCCCATGGAATCTGCAAGCGATTTGTCGAGGCCCGTTGGCTCCAGGCCCTTGCCGGAAATGTAGTCCGGGAGCGTGCCCGCGAAAGATTCTTTGGCTTCAGATAGTTCGATGCGGTCCTGCGGGCGCTTCGGGCCGGCAATGGATGGAACGACCGTGGAAAGATCGAGCTCGAGGTATTCGGAGTACTTCGCTTCGCGCGATGGATCGTGCCATAGGCCCTGTTCCTTCGCGTATACCTCAACGAGGCGGATAAGGGACTCATCGCGGCCGGTAAGGCGCAGGTAGTCGAGGGTGACGTCGTCGATCGGGAAGATCGCGGCAGTGGAGCCGAACTCTGGCGACATGTTGCCGATCGTTGCACGGTTGGCCAGTGGCACTGCTGCAACGCCTTCGCCGTAAAATTCAACAAACTTGCCCACAACCCCGTGTTCGCGCAACATTTGCGTGATGGTGAGGACAACGTCAGTTGCGGTTGCGCCGGAGGGGATCTCGCCGGACAGCTTGAAGCCCACAACCTTCGGGATCAGCATCGAAACGGGCTGGCCGAGCATTGCGGCCTCAGCTTCAATACCGCCAACGCCCCAGCCGAGGACGCCCAGGCCGTTCACCATCGTGGTGTGCGAGTCGGTTCCCACGCAGGTGTCCGGGTAGGCAACGGTCTTACCGTCTTCTTCCTTGATGAACACGGTACGCGCTAGGTATTCGATGTTTACCTGGTGGACGATGCCCGTGCCCGGCGGAACAACGCGGAAGTTTTCAAACGCATCCTGGCCCCAACGCAAGAACTGGTAGCGCTCGCCGTTACGCTGGTATTCCAGTTCGACGTTTCGAGCAAATGCGCTTTGCGTACCGAACGAGTCGATCTGTACCGAATGGTCAATCACGAGTTCAGCCGGATTTAGTGGATTGATCTTGTTTGGATCGCCGCCCAGGTCAGCCACGGCCTCACGCATGGTTGCAAGGTCTACCACGCAGGGCACACCCGTGAAGTCTTGAAGCACTACGCGTGCGGGGGTGAACTGGATCTCCGTGTCTGGATCAGCCGAAGGATCCCAGTTAACCAGGGCCTCAATGTGTTCTTTGGTGGTGTTCGCACCATCTTCGGTACGAAGAAGGTTTTCTGCCAAAACCTTCAGAGCGTAAGGTAGCTTCGATGCTCCCGGCACAGCGTCGAGCCGGTAAATTTCGTAAGACTTACCATCTACATCAAGATCCGCGCGGGACTTGAAACTGTCTAGGCTGGTCACGTCATCTCCTCGTGAAATATGAGACTGCTCTCCAACATCAATATCTTGATGTCAAGATACTTAATGCTAACACTTTCACTCAACATTTTCGTTGGTTGGCACGCTTTTCGCTGTGTTTCAGATAACAGGCCCGAGAACATGCGGTTTTTACGCATAAAGAACCGCCCTTGGGCGCATACTTTTCGCTACGAGAGCTTTAGTTAAATAGCGCGGCAAGGACGGTTCACTACTGATTAGTATTTGAGGTCGTAGTTGATCTGGTTGATGAGAGGCTCGCCGCGGCGATAACGGCGAAGGTTTTGGGCGAATATCGCGAACGCGCGCTTGAAGTAGTGCTGGCTCGGACCGGAGTTGTGAGGAGTCATCAATAGGTTATCCAGGTCCCACAGCGGCGAATCTTTCGGAACCGGCTCCGTGGCGAACACATCTAGGTAAGCGCCCTTTAGCGTTTGCGCCCTCAGCGCGGCAACGAGGTCTTCTTCAACGGTAAGATCACCGCGCCCAACATTTATGAAAACAGCCTCGCCGTTCATTAGCGCAAATTTGGAGGCATCGAAGAGTCCTCGGGTGGCGTCTGTGGAAGGAAGTACGCATACAACGTAGTTTGCCTGAGGCAGGAGGGATTCCAGCGAATCCATGGTAAACATGGCGTCGAAGTACTGAGGGAGCTCATCGGTAAGGCGATTTCGGATACCGGTAACGTGCATGTCGAAGGCTTTTGCCTTGCGAGCAATTTCGCGCCCGATCGCCCCAGCTCCGACGATCAAGAGTTTCTGATCGGCTAGTTCACTAACCGCAATGGTCTGATCCCAGACCCTATCCGCTTGGTTTTGGAACGCGGTTATCAGGTTGCGTGAGAACATGATCATTGCGCCGAAAACCTGTTCTGCGATGGGCTTTGCCTGCACGCCAGAGGTGTTGGTCAAAACCACGCCCATCTTAGAAAGTTCGCGCAGCGGATAGCGATCTATACCCGCAGAGTAGGAAAACACCCAACGCAGGTTCTGGAACTGATCTAGCTTTGCCGCGTTCAAGGGCGCGTTATTCAAGATGATTTCGATGTTCTCCTTATCGGGAAGCATCGAATCAAAATCGGAGTAAACCTTCCACTCTTCCGCATTCCCAAACTCCTGACGCATAGCCTGGTCAATTTGGTCAGCATCGATCTTCACAAAGCCGCCGCTATCAGTTATTGCAATCATCGCGGTTCCTCCTACTGGTAGAAGCTTTATTCCACACTACAGCCATGCCAATACACGCGGCTCGGCTAGTTTGGCACGAGGTTACTTTCGAGTCAGAACGGAAACTATCTCCACGTGGTGGGTTTGCGGGAACAGGTCGAGGGCAGTGAACGCCTCCAGCTCATATCCGGCATCAAAAAGGCCGGCGAGGTCACGTGCACCCGCGGCCGGATCACAGGACACCAGCACAACCCGGCTGGCCCCCACCGCCGCGAGCGCACCTATGACATCTTTACCGGCACCACTGCGAGGAGGATCCAAAACGATAGTTCGCGGCCTCTCCCCCAGGTCAGACCATGCGCGCATGATGGACTTTGAGTTCACCCGTCCGGCACGCAGATCACGATCAACCTCAACTCCACGCAGGTTCTCCCTAGCGTAGCCAACTGCCTCTTTTGATCCCTCAATCGACACGATAGCGCCGCGCGGGCCGAGCTCGCGGCCCAAGAACTTTGTGAACAGTCCCGCCCCGGCGTAGAGCTCAATCACGACGTCGCCCTCTTCTACGCGCGCACCGTCAAGCACGAGCTCTACCAGGTCAGCAGGAGCGCTAACGTGAGCCTGCCAAAAGCCCGAGGCAGCCACCGAGAACTTCTCAACCGTTCCGCGAGCGCGCACCTGCCAATCGGCCCGGTCACTTACGCGCCGGTTTGCGCCGTTGAATACCTGGTTGCCAATTACAACTCGGCGTCCGCCATCGCCCGGGGCAACTATGCGAACTTTCTTGCCGGGACGCAGATACTGCTTCCAGGGAGTATCGCCTAACATGCCAAGTTCGAGGATCGGTTCCACAGCGAGGGGCATGGTTTCAATTTCGACCAGCTCGTTTGAGTTTTCTTTCTTCATTGCGAGGCGCCTTGCCGGTGATACCTCAAAATCAACTCGAGTGCGCCAGTTTAAGCCGCGGGGGTCACTTGCCGGGTGAACCTGCAGGGCGCTTTCTCCCACGGCGCCTACGACTCGTTCGAGGGTGTTTGTTCCCCCGACTCGCGCCAACTGGTCTTTAATAACTTCCGTTTTCCATTCGCGCTGGTATTCGAGGGCAACGTGTCCGAGGTCGGCGCCGCCTACACCACTCGCTGCGGCCTCGGGCCAAATATGCGCCACACGGCGATCGGAAGGCTCCAAAATGTTTATGGCACTTCCGTAGGAAACTTTGGAGCGGCGGCTATCTACGCGCACGTCTACGAGCTCTTCCGGGATTGCTCCGGAGATGAACAGAGGCCGGCCATCCACGAGTGAGAAGCATGTTCCCCCATGGGCGGGACGTAGCGCCCTGACCTGTTTGATGATGTCCGGGCTTTCACCGTTGGTGTGCATAATCTTTCCTTAATCTGCCCAGGGCACGAGTGTTACCAACACGCCGGGTTCGTCTAGGAGTGTCTTTTCGAGGTGTTTCATTTCCGTGTTGTGCAAACGCCCAAGTAAGGCGGTTCTGAACATTACATGAGGGAGCACCACGTTTACGAGTCGGTTCGGGTGTGCTGCCCGGGTTCGACGCACGTGCTCGATGATTGCTTCGGTTGGCCTGGAAGGGCCGGCATCGAGGACGGTGAGGTTCGCTCCGAGGTTTTCCTCGCGCCATTTCTTGAGCGCTTCTTCACTATCACTGCCGCCGGTATCTACATGGATCAGTTCGATCGAGTACGGCCTGGTCGATTTGATCCATTTGGTTGCGCGCGTGAGCGCTGGCCCCATACTTTGCGCGATGATCATGTAGTGCACGCGCCCGGGCGTGATTGGGTCTTCAGTGGTGGTTTCACCGGCGCCAACTCCGTAGTTTAGGTAGTGGCGGCGTACGGTGTACAGCACGAAGTAGAGCAGCAGAATGAGCCCGGCCACTACCCAAGCGCCCTCGAAGATGCCAGAGGCTACGACTAACACGAGCACTACCACACTGATCACGAGGCCACCTAGTGCCATCAGACGCGCACGTCTCATTTTGTTCCTCTCTGGGAAGTGCCCTTCATTTTTCAGTTTCGCGTTCCAGAATTTCACGGTTGACCAGCGGGTTAGGGTGAGCGATAAGAACCCTGACACTGCAAGCATCGGAACGAGGATACGGAACTGGGCCGATCCCACCAGTATCAGACCAATCGCTCCAAGGGTGAAGATGAAAGGGGTAAACGCCATCCGTGTTGGATCGTTCATGAGGTGGACGGGAAGCAGATGGAAGTTGGCTAGTTCACCGCTAAGCTTGTCCGCGCTGTGCAGTACCGTCCTCGCTGATGCTATCGCTGCAATAATCAAAACGATCGTCGTTACCAGCAAGAACCATTCTTCCACGCCTACCGTGCGCAGGGCCGCGTAGAAGGTGTTGCGCCGTCCAATGAACCGCGCAGAATCAACGTCGCGGATGTTGAGCATGGCGAGCATGGCTGTCATCGAGGCAGTTAGGCTCATTGAAATCTTTGCAATACCAGCGTGCTTAACATGCGGGTAAGAAAAGTAAGAAAGGTCTGCGGTTAGGTGTCTAAGGAGCAGCGCGGGGGCGAGGACAACGCCAAGCCCAAGGCCAAGGGCAGGCACGATTCCGCGCGCAAACGGCGAGCGGCTTCCAACCTCGGTTGTGACTATCGCAAGGTCTGCCGAGGAGGTTTGCGAGAAGTACGGCGATGACCCGATCATGCCGGCGGTCAAAAACAGCAGCAGGAGGAAGCTAAGCACAACTATGGTTGCACCGACCCTGGTTGAGCGCGGCGCCACTTGGAATGTCTGTAGCATTGCAATGGCAACAACGGCGCATATTGCAATCGGCGTGCGCGCGGGAATAAGCACAGGCCACATGGATCCGAGCAAGAAACTAATCGAAGCCCCTGCGATAGCGAACGTCACGATATATTCAGAAAGTTGCGCCGCCGCCGTGAGAGTGGACATTCGGGTGCCAAGCGAATCATCGACGCCCGCGAAGTCCCCTACGTACCGGCGTCTTGCTAGTAGAACCGGAATGTCAGAAATCGTGATCAGCGCAATAAGCGGAACCGCAAACACTGTGAGCCACGCCGCGATTGAGGCATCTAAGTAGCCCAGTGGTGACAGCACGTGCAGTAGCGCATCCGGCTGCCAAATTGGGATCAAAACCAGTAGAGAAGCCGAAGCGAGGAACGCGGATGCTCGCGCCAGCGGATATGCTCCGCCCTTCGCTCGCCTAATACCCGCGCTCATTGATGTCATGTCCCCAACTCTACAGGCACACGAAGCGAGCGCGTTCTTGATAGTTTTATTAAATGCACTTTGTTGTCATGGGAGCCGGGCGCGTTGGAACAACGCTTGCCACGCTTTTAGATCAAAGAGGCCACTCGGTGGCTGTAATCGACCAAAATCCCGAGGCCTTTCGGCGTCTGCCCGCAAACTTTACTGGCCGACGCGTGACTGGCGTTGGATTTGACCGCGACACGCTACGGCAAGCCGGCATTGAAGATGCCTACGCTTTTGCGGCAGTGTCTAACGGAGATAACTCGAACATCATTTCTGCAAGAGTGGTGCGTGAAACCTTCAAAGTTGAACGCGTTGTGGCCAGGATCTATGACCCAACTCGTGCGGAAGTATACGAAAAGCTTGGTATCCCCACCATTGCCACGGTACGGCGAACAACCGAAGCGGTGCTGTCTTGGATGATGCCACCGGACGTCAACCGCGTGTGGACGCACCCCACCGGAGATGTTGCACTGGTTTGCGCCCGGCCTGCATCGAGCTGGTACGGATTGTCCTTCGCTATGGTTCGCCAGCTAACCGAATACCCCGTTGTGTTCGTGTCCCGCCAAGGCCACATGGACGTGGCTAACGATGACCTAATCGTTCAAGAAAATGACGAACTTTACTTCGCGATCTCACTGGCTGAGGAAACCAGGATCCGCGAAATCCTTGCCAACGATCCAGCAGTGGGAGCATAAATGCTTATCGTAATCGCCGGAGCAGGTTCGGTTGGGCGCTCTATCGCACGCGAACTTCTACTAAAGAAACACGAAGTTACCCTCATTGATCGTCTGCCCGACCAGATGCGTGTCGCCACTGTGGCTGAAGCTGATTGGATCCTGGCAGACGCATGCTCGCCCGAAACTCTTGACGCCGCAAACGTGGGCAACTGTGACGTCATGGTTGCCGCAACCGGAGACGATAAAGCAAACCTCGTCATCTCTTTGCTAGCCAAAACAGAGTTTGGCGTGCCGCGCGTTGTTGCCCGCGTGAACAACCCAAAAAACGAGTGGATGTTCAACTCAACCTGGGGCGTTGACGTGCCCGTGTCCACTCCGCGCGTCATGACCGCCCTCGTTGAAGAAGCCGTGAGTGTTGGCGCTTTGGTTCGCCTCTTCCAATTCCACGAGGCCGGCACCGCAATCTATGCCATAACGCTTCCCGCAGATTCACGCGCAAGCGGAAAGAAGATCGCCCAGTTGGGGCTGCCTTCCGACGCGCGCGTGCTCACCGTACTACGCGACGACGCGCCCGTTGATAACGAGGACGAGTTCGAACTTGCCGCCGGAGACGAAGTGGTTCTAATGCTGTCTTCATTTGAAAAGTCTCTTGGCCAAGACGTCGAGCAGGTGTTCGGCTCCAAATAGGCCGGGCGCGTAGGGCTCCGCCCCGACGCAAATTTAGAAACCGCGCACCGATCTAGTCAGTAGCTGTCGCGTTGCCCTTGGACTTCGTCTGCACGACTTCCCGGTACGGCCGTAGCTGAACCCATGTAACCCAAGCGACGAGGAGGAATGGGGGTAGTCCCAGAAGTAATTTGGCCGTTCCGAGCATCGCAACCTGGCCGCCCAGCCACAGAGGGATCTGCACCAAGAACCGCAAGGCGAACAGGGCGAACCACAACCATGACAGATTTCGCGATACCCTTGCCAAACGATCAAACGAGCCCGGGTTTTTCCACCACTTCCACCGCAATTGCCAAACCGGTGTCAGCGCCATCGACACCACCGGGTAACGGACCAAATTAGCCACCATAATTGCCATCCCATACGCGGCTGAAGTAATGATGCCAAAAGCGAAAAAGTTCTCGCCCCTACCCGACCACAGGGCCCAAATAACTCCGATGGCTACACCCACGAACCCGGAAACTGAATATGTGACTGGCTGCCGACTTACCAGCCGAATCAAAATCAGCACTACCGAAATGCCGCCTGCCAAAATGAGTGGCCATTTCAGGCCCATCGTGATCACGTAAGCAACCACAAACACCAAGACAGGAAGCACAGACTCGATCGCGCCGCGCACTCCCCCAACCGCCTGCCACGCGTCAAACTGATCGGCGTTAAGTTGACTGGCTAAAGATTTGCTCTTACCACCTAGATTGCCTGCCGCCTCGTCGATCGAATCACTCATCAATGTCCCCCAGGATTTGAAAATGAGGATTCCACAGAAGCTGCTCAGAAAACTGTTGCATCACGTTGCCTTGAACAACCATGTGGGCGCCAACATGAACGCCCGGAATCTCACGCCTGCCCGGCCAGGCAACAATTACGGTACCCGTATCATCCTTCAAGTGTGCCCGTAGCGTCATCGACGCGCCTTCAATCGGGTACGTTATAGCAACCACCCGCCCCGAAACCACCGCGCGCATCCGCGGTTTCAATGCCGCGATAGCGGTGCGCGGCTGGTCTACTAATCGCGTTGGAAGAGTCAACCTACTACTTATCGTCCTGCGGCTCAGAAGCCGCCGTAAGCTCTGATGGAAGCGTGAACGGGATTACCGAAAGCGGTGCTCGCGGCGCGTCACCACGTTCGATAACGAGGCCAGAAATGACCGCCGCAACGGGCTCCCAAGCTTTCTCATCGGACAGAGCAGCACCCGCAAGGTCAATACGCAACGCCCAACGGTTACCCTCAATAGTGAAGATCCTGCTCGGAGCTATTGCATCGCGCCCATCTTGGGTCTTCACCACCGTGTGCGCAACCAATTCTTCGCCCCATGGACCTTCGTGTACCTCAACCTTGGCACCCTGCTGTTCCAGAGCTTCCTTCGTTGCGCGTAGCACCTCCTGGGCTGCACCACCGGACTTCGGATTCGCAATCACCATCATCTGCATGACGGAATTACCAATCACCACGTTCATTCGAAAAATGGTTTTGTCCGGCGAGAACACGGGCTGGATTTGAATTCCTGCAATAGCGGGAAGTTTTAGTGGCCCAAGGTCAATGTATCCCTGAGAAACGTCACGCTGGCTGATATCGAAAGGCCCGTGCTCCGGGGCTTGCGCTCCGCCGGCTTCAGCAGACGCGTCATCTGCCAGCGGTTCTTCGTCGCGAGCCTGCGCTACGTCCTCGGTCTTCTTCTTGCGCTTGAATAACGCCACTAAATTTCACCTACTACAATCAAAACCTACCGAACGGCCAGTCTACTCCGCACACTCGGTGCATACAGGCAACCCATCCTGCTCGTAGGCAAGCTGCGAAATGTGGTGTACCAAGAAGCACTCCGAACAGGTGAACTCGTCATCTTGACGCGGAACAACCCGAACTGTGAGCTCCTCATTAGATAGATCTGCGCCCGGTAGTTCGAAATCTTCTGCAATCTCGTTCTCATCCTCATCGACCACATTCGAGCCCTGGTCATTGCGACGGCTCTTCAGTTCTTCGAGAGAGTCTTCCGAAACATCATCATCGTTCTTACGAGGCGCATCGTAATCTGTAGCCATGGTTACCTCTTCATACTCATCTGGGTGGACACAACAGCTGTTACTGCATATTAATGCCGCGCGGGGATATTAGCATTGATTTCAGCAATGAACGCAACCGACAAGCGACACGCGCATAATGTAGCACGATGAGAGCCACTTAGGTGCCATGCTTCATACTAGGGACGGAGGATTAATGATCGAGCTTGAACTTTTAGGCCCGCACGGGGATGGTTCGCAGTTGGTTTTTACCGATAAAGACGGCGAACGCTACATGATTGTTGTGGATGATGCTCTCAAGGCAGCGATCAGGCGAGGTGAGCTGAAGCTCGAGTCATTTCCTAAATCCGGGTCCGTCCTGCGTCCTCGCGAAATCCAGCAACTTCTGCGTGCGGGCATGCCAGCCGCCGAAATCGCGGCGAACTATGACATCGACATTGACCGCATTAATCGCTTTCTTGCGCCGGTTGTCACCGAACGCAACTACATCGTGTCCGCCGCATTGGCCGAGCCCGTCGGTGGCGAGGCGGGAGCACCCCAGCTGGGCGACCTGGTAATCGATAGACTCGCAACCCGAGGCGTCGATGCCCACTCCCTTTCCTGGACCGCGCTACGCGAGGGCGACCGCCCGTGGGAGCTGCACCTAACATTTGTTCAGGCAGCCACCGAGCGCCGCGCCTCCTGGCAGGTATCCAACCGCGGTGTACTTATTTGCGCACTGGATGAAGAAGCGCGCTGGCTTACCGAAACCACCACTCCTGCCGCCACCAATGTGACTAGCCTGCCTGAAGGCGAAGCTCCTACCAACACGCCGGGAGAAGCGGCCTCACCTGACGACGTTGAGAAGATCCTTGGCGATTTGGCTTCGAAACGAGGCCGACGCAGGGAATCGAAATCGCAAAGTAAAACTGAGACCGTTGAGAAGCCATCGCTGTTGCGCTTCCCTAAACCAGCCCAGCCTGAGCCGAAGGTGGAGGCCGAGGAGCCCATCGCCGAACCCGAACCGGCCCAGCCGCAACCGGTTGTAAGCGAAGACAGTGATGCGTTGCCCGGCTTTGAAAAACTCGAAGTTCAAGAGCCTGAACCAAAGACGAACAATCGTAGTGGTAAGCGCCGCTCGGTCCCCTCGTGGGACGAGATCGTTTTTGGCACGCGCAGTAACTAATCGAACCTGAGGATCGGAATGGCAAGCTCAGCAGAGCTGAACGAGCCGTGCACACCCACTAGGTCTATCGACTTTTTAGGCTGAGTGCGTGAATCCACCACCACCCAGTCATCGTGCATGAATGCCACGGCATCACCCGTAAGTGTTGCTCCGCTTTCACCGCCCAGTATTTCTACTACTTCGCGACCCTGCACGATGGTGGCGCGCTCCCCCAGTTCGTCTCTCCAACGGCCGATCACTTCGTTGAGGTTGGTGGCCGCGTGGATATGCACGGCTCTACCCTCGCCCGCGATCAGTTCTAAGTCCTGCTGCAACTGCGGGTTTTGCGCCACGTCGATGCGTCTTTCCGGCCGCGTGTTAACCATTCCGTGATCACCCGTCACAAGCGCGCACACGCCTTTTGGCAGTTCCCTATTTATGCGCGCCAGCGCCGCATCCACGAGCTCAAGTTCGGCAACCCACTTGTCGCAGTCTGTACCAAAACCGTGCCCCACGTGGTCAAGGTCAGACCAATACAGGTAGACCACGGCCGTGCCCTCCCTTAGCTGTTGCATTGCCGCGTCTATTCGCTCGTCAAGGGTCTGCGCACCAACTGGGCGTGCTCCACGCAGGGCCGCCATAGTTAACCCCGATCCGGCAAACCGTTGCGGCATGATCGCCGCAGAATTTACACCCGCTCGGCTCGCCACCTCAAACATGGTGGGATTCGACTGCCATTCTTCAGGGGGTACACTCGCGTTTTCAAAGGTAAGAAGCGTAGTTACTTGGCTACCGTCCTTAACGGACCAGCCCACCATGTTTGTTTTTCCGGGCATAAGGCCGGTTGCAAAAGACGAGATAGCCGCGGCGGTGGTTGAGGGCAGAATGGTACACGCCCTCAACATGTCGGCTTTTCTCGAGCGCAAAAACGGCGTGTAAGGAAAATGGTTTGCTACAAGCTCAAAACCAAAACCGTCAATCAAAACCACGAGGGTTTGCTGGCTCTCTTTCAACTGTAGATAGTTTGCAAGGCGATCGCGCTGCTCCTCAGCCCGAGGTGCCGGTCCGCTCACTCCCCACGCCCTAAAAATCACGGGCAAAATATCGCAGATAGACGGGTGAGCGGCGCGCATAACCTGCGCTTTATGTAAACTCATAGCCCCTTCCAACAGACATGCCCTCGCTTAAATTTCAGTTGCGCAAACTTTTTGACACAATGAGAGTTATGCCAAAAACGGTTGATACCAGCGTAGACGAACACATTGTCGAGATCGATGTTTCCAGCGAAATGCGAGGATCCTTCCTCGAATACGCCTACTCTGTAATCTACGCTCGCGCACTTCCGGATGCACGTGATGGCGCGAAGCCCGTGCAACGCCGTATCCTCTATCAAATGTCCGAAATGGGGCTTCGCCCCGAACGTGGCCACGTGAAGTCGCAAAGCGTTGTCGGCGAGGTGATGGGTAAACTCCATCCGCACGGTGACGCGGCAATCTACGACGCTCTTGTGCGTCTGGCACAAGATTTCAACCTACGCGTTCCCCTGGTTGATGGACATGGCAACTTCGGCTCGCTAGATGACGGCCCGGCAGCCGCGAGGTACACGGAGGCTCGCCTTGCCCCGGCCGCCCTCGACATGGTGAAAGACCTGCATGAAGACACCGTTGACTTCGTACCGAACTACGACAACCGTCTGACCCAACCAGATGTTTTGCCAGCGGGGTTTCCAAACCTTTTGGTCAATGGCGCATCCGGCATTGCGGTGGGCATGGCTACAAACATTGCTCCGCACAACCTTGGTGAAGTCATCGCCGCAACCACGCATCTGATTGATAACCCAGATGCCACCGTTCTTGACCTCATGCGATTTGTACCCGGCCCGGACTTCCCCGAGGGCGGCATCATTATCGGACAGGAAGGCATCGAAGACGCCTACACCACCGGTCGCGGGTCATTCAAAGTTCGTGCCAAGATGAACGTGGAGCGAGTGACTCCCCGCAAGCGCGGTCTGGTTGTCACCGAACTGCCCTATATGGTTGGCCCAGAGCGCGTTATCGAACGCATCAAAGATCAGGTCAACGCCAAACGCCTCCAGGGCATCTCAAACGTCACAAACCTAACGGATCGTCACCACGGCGTGCGCCTAGTAATTGAAATCAAGAATGGTTTCAATCCCGAGGCTGTGATGGAGCAACTGTACCGGCTCACACCGCTTGAAGATTCGTTCTCTGTAAACGCCGTAGCCCTCGTTGATGGACGCCCGCAAACTCTTGGTCTAAAAGAGATGCTTGAGGTTTACCTCGACCACCGTTACCAAGTAGTGCGGCGCAGGTCGCAGTTCCGCCGCCAAAAGGCGATGGACCGCCTCCACCTGGTGGAAGGCCTCCTGGTTGCGATTCTCGACATCGACGACGTGATTGCGATCATTCGCTCCTCCGACGATGTAGATGAAGCGCGTTCGCGCCTCATGCTTGCCTTCGAACTGGATGAGATCCAGGCCGACCACATTCTGTCGCTACGTCTGCGCCGGCTCACCAAGTTCTCCCGGATCGAACTGGAAACCGAAAAGGCCGAGTTGGAAGCCGAGATCCGCGCACTCGATGAGATCTTGGGCTCCGAACAAGTACTGCGCAATGTCGTTAAGGACGAGCTTTTAGAAGTGTCCAAGCGTCTGTCCACTCCGCGGCGGACCATGCTGCTATCGGCCGACACTGCGAAAATCACCACTACTGCCAAGAGCGCCGTGCCTCTGGAAATTCCTGACGGACCCGCAACGGTAGTGCTTACTCCAGATGGCGGTCTCATTCGCGTTGAGGGCAATGAGCCCCTTGAGAAAACCGATGCTCGAGCCGTAGCCGACACCTATCGGGTAGCGATCCCCACTACCACGCGCGGCGAGATTGCTGTAGTGGATAGCGAGGGACTAGCCCACCGCCTCCACGTGGTTGATCTACCCGCTGTGCCCCGGACAGCCTCAAACGCTTCGTTTGCTGCCGCGGTGTCTGCCAGCCACCTGCTTGGCCGCGACATTGAGCCGCGTGGCCTCATTGATCTTGAAGGCGACGCCATTACCGGCATTGTCACAAAGGCGGGCGTCATCAAACGTATGCGACCCGAGTTCGCTAAATCCGACGAGTTTGAGGTCATGCACCTCGCTGATGGCGACGAAGTGCTATTTGTAGCGCCCTGCCCCGACGAAGTAGACGTTGTGTTTATCGCTTCTAATGCGCAGCTCCTGCGCACGCCAGCAGGCAAGATCCGCCCGCAAGGACGCGTAGCAGGAGGTGTGGCCGGCATGAAACTTCTTGACGGGGCCAGCGTTATAGAGGCGGCGTTCACGGCATTGGACGCAGCCGAGGTCGTAACCGTTGCGGCCGCCGACGACGGCATGCTCTACCCCACCCAAACCTCTTTGAAGGTCACGAAGGGCGAAGTATTCCCCGAGAAGGGGCGCGCGACGCAGGGCGTACGCTGTCACCGTTTCTTGAAAGGTGAGGATGCGCTTGCACTCGCTCGAGTATGCCCCGGCATTGCACTTGCAACTTCTTCTACCGGGTCTCCCATCGAGCTACCCGAGGCGGACGAACGCCGTGACGGCTCTGGAACGCCGATCACGAAGACGATTGCCTCGCTGGCATAGCGCTACTTACAACTGGGGCGTAGTACACGAAAGCGCGGAAGCTGTATTCAGCTTCCGCGCTTTAATAGGTCCTATGAGGTTACCGGATGCGGCATTATTGCCCGCGGCACGCCTATTGTTCAGTTACTGCCAGGGTGTATACCCGCGACGTCGCCACCGTGGCGAACCCCAGAGAATCGTAAACCGACATCATTGACGGCGAGGAGAGAGACGAGAGTCCCGCGAGGACAGCATCCATCCCCGCCTTCTTCTGCGCACGCATCGATGCAGACACGAGGGCCGGCGCGATGGTTTGATCTTTAAACTCTGGAAGTACGGCAAGCATATCGATGCTTCCCTCGCGCCAACCCAGAACGGACCAGTCCTGAGAGTACTTTGATGCCATGACCAAGCCCGCGATGGCTTCGCGATCCGCAGCACGTGAGAGCGCTACAAAAGACCATTCGGGAATGAAACCCGCGCGATCCTCACCACTCCACTTGTAGGTCTCGCCGCGGCCACCCTCGCCGCGCGTGATGAGATCCAATGCGTGATCGATCTTATGCTGGCCAACGCTGTCCCAAGGAACGATAGTTATGAATGGATCTACTTCTACGAACTCTGGTTCCTTATCCAGCGCAGCTCGCATGTCAAAGTATGAACGATTCCACTCATACCCGTACTCCAGCAGATACTCCTCGAGAACGCGGTGGCCCTCTTCAACGTTAAAGAGGATCTGTTTGGACTCCCCGCCCATGGCTAGTAGCGCGGCCGTTGCGGTTTGTGTATGCCACTCAACCAGCACTCGCCCAAAGCCGATACCGCGGAACTTCGGGTCCACCCCGCCTCGACACGAAGCTACTACAGGCTCGTCATCAAACAGCCGGATGTAGCCGTACACGCGCAATTTGCCATCAATGAACCCGCCGATTGCAAAAAACTCATCAGAATAGCTAAACAGCTCGGCTATCTCTTCTTCAGAAGTACGGTACGGGAGGTCATCAGACTTTTCAATGCGATGCTGCAAGTCTGCAAGCATGCGAGAATCGCGCACATCAAGGAACCGCCACGAACATTCAAGACCGGGCGCAAGCAACTCTGGAGTCGCGGGCAGGGACGTTAGAATGACGAATCCTCTCTATCTCAGACCACGTGACTAAAAATCAAGACTATAAACAAAGTAGTTGCCTACAGCCTTAAATCCAAGCCGTTCGTAAAAACTGTGAGCGCCGTGCGGATTATCCGTATCCACATCCAGTCCCATGCGTTGCATACCCGAATCATACGAGGCCTTCGTCGCCTTCGTAATCAGAGCACGGGCGAGACCGGAGCCACGCGTATTTGGATCAACGCCAAGAAGTTCAGCGTAGGCCTCGCTCATTCCGGTGTGGAGCCACCGGGCGGGGTGGCGCACCACGAGGATGTAGCCAGAAACCTCACCGGTGGGCGAAATTGCTACAAACGACCACCGCTTCTCGATGGAGGCGATAGCATCCTCCCACCATTTAGCAGCGTCTGCGGTACTTCCCCAGTGGTCTGAAAAAGCGCGCAGGTGCAAGGCTTTTATCTGCGCTTCAAGCTCAGCGATCCACGGAACCACCGTGTAGCCGCCGCGAGGCTCGTCTACCGTGGGTTCCTCGCCTTCCAAATCGCGGTACATGACTTGGAACTGGCGCTGCTTCTCAAAACCAGCACCCTCGAGCACTGCCACGCGCTGGAGCAGATGCCCATCAACGTTTGTAGCGATCTGCGCAGGCAACTCACAATCCGGACCGTACGCTTCTAACAAGAGTTGCGCTCCGCGAGCCTTCTGCCACTCCAAAATGGCCTCGCCAATGCCACGCCCTCGAAAATCTGGGTGGACTTCGCTAGAAATCTCAACTCTTGCCACTTCCCCATCAGCCGGGAGAACTTCGACTACGGCCACGGCCTGGATCTTGCCCTGATCATCGCGACCAACAATCACGTCTTTGCCTTCGCCCGTCACCAGCAGATCAGCAATCCTGTCCGCGCTAGTGGAGAACAAGGTGGAATCAAAAAACTCGCACTTGTGAACCTGACGGGCAGCGTCATAACCGTCACGCGGCTCAATTTCGGACCACTCGAGCCCCAAATTAGCTGGCGGGTAGGTTGCGCCGATCAGCGGTGCCGTTCTTTCTGCCAAAGTTGTAGACATAGCGCCATTCTAAAGGACACGCTCATGCCCACCCAATCAACGCCAAGCTTTTACGTCTACCAAGCAACTACTAGAGGCGCCATATACTTTACGCGTCGATCTTTTCCCTATCGAAGTCGTTTGCCCCCTCAACGATGAAACTACGACGAGGAGCCACTTCTGATCCCATCAAAAGTTCGAAAACCTTCTCGGCCTCAAGGAGCGCGGCCTCATCGGCGAGCGTGATTCGACGAAGAGTGCGGTGAGCCGGATCCATCGTGGTTTCAGCCAACTGGTCTGCGTCCATCTCACCCAGACCCTTGTACCGCTGGATCGGTTCCTTGTATTTACGTCCCTGTCGGTTGAGCTTGGCAAGCGTTTGCGTCAGCTCATCCTCAGAGTAGGTGTACAAAATCTCCTTCGGTTTCTTACCCTGCTTCGGTACCTCAATTCGGTGCAGCGGTGGCACGGCCGCGTAGACGCGCCCCGCTTCCACCAATGGCCTCATATAGCGGAAGAACAAAGTAAGTAGCAGGGTGCGGATGTGCGCACCGTCCACGTCAGCATCCGTCATCAAAACAACCTTGCCATACCTTGCGGCCGAGAGGTCAAACGTTCTGCCCGAGCCAGCTCCAATCACCTGAATGATCGCTGCGCACTCCGCATTTGCAAGCATGTCAGCAGTGGATTTCTTCTGTACGTTTAGAATCTTGCCGCGAATCGGAAACAGCGCCTGATGCTCCGAATTACGTGCAAACTTTGCGGTACCAAGAGCCGAATCGCCCTCAACAATGAACAATTCGGAAGAATCCACATCGTTTGAGCGACAATCGGCAAGTTTTGCGGGCAACGATGACGTTTCAAGAGCGTTCTTGCGACGCGATATCTCTTTGTGTACACGCGCTGAAACGCGGGCCTTCATCTCGCCCACAATCTTCTCTATAAGAGCATCATTGGTTTGCTTCACGTCGCGCTTACTGGACTTGAAACGGGTTTGGAAGTAGTCGCTCACAACCTTGTTGACAACCTGGCGAACCTGCGGAGTGCCAAGTACTTCCTTAGTCTGTCCTTCAAACTGAGGCTCTGGGAAACGCACGGTGACAACCGCCGTCATACCGGCCAGGATGTCATCCTTCTCAATGCGCCCATCCTTCTTTGTCACCTTGTAACGTCGCTGATTCTTATCCACCTGGTCGCGAATCACCTTAAGCAACGCAGCTTCAAATCCCTGGACGTGCGTGCCCCCCTTTGGAGTGGCAATAATATTCACAAACGAACGCTGCGTCGTGTCATAACCAACGCCCCACCGAAGCGCAATATCGACGTTGCAGGTGCGTTCAATATCAACTGGTTGCAGGTGCCCGCCCTCGTTCAAGCGCTGCACAGTCTCGTTGTAAACACCCTCTCCGGTTATGTGCATCGTCTCTGTAACAGGTCCATCAACCGCCAGGAAATCGACGAAGTCAACAACTCCGCCATCAAACTGGAGTGTTTCTTCGATAACCTCGTCACCGCGCTCATCAATACACGTGATAGCCAGGCCTGGAACCAAGAACGTTGTTTGGCGGGCTCTACCAAGTAACTGCTCGAAGTCGAATCCCTCATTCTTTGGGAAAATCTGGAAATCAGCCCAAAAACGCACGCGAGTGCCCGACTTACCTCGAGCGGCCTTGCCCACCACATCCAGCTGGGACGCATCCACAAACGGAGTGAACGGAGAGTTTGGAGTACGATCCTTGGAATCATCAAAACGGCCCGGCTCGCCGCGCAGGAATGACATCTGGTAGGTCTTTCCCGCTCTATCTACCTGCACATCCAAACGGGCAGACAAAGCGTTCACTACGGACGCGCCAACGCCGTGTAGACCGCCCGCAGATCCGTACGAACCGCCACCAAACTTACCTCCGGCATGCAACTTCGTGAATACAACCTCAACGCCGGAAAGGCCCACACCTTTCACTTCATCAACTGGAATACCGCGCCCATTGTCACTGATCGACACCGAATAGTCCGGGTGGAGCGTAACGGTAATGTGGTCGCAATACCCCTCAAGCGCCTCATCTACCGCGTTGTCAATGATCTCCCACAGGCAGTGCATAAGACCGCGCGAATCCGTTGAACCAATGTACATGCCTGGACGTTTACGAACCGCCTCCAGGCCTTCCAGTACGGAAAGGTGCCTTGCCGTGTACTCTGACGCGTTAGATTGGGTTTTATTCTTACTAGCCACGCAAACATGTTAGGCGAAAATCCGGCCAAACTAACATTCCCACGCGGCCGTCTTAAGCTGATCGCGAAAACGAATGCCAAAACAGGACTTGCCGCTCGCGCACTGCAACAATGGAAGCATGACATACGAATCGAACATTACTGAAAGTACCGGACTTAAAGTCGCTGACCGCTGTGACCTCTGTGGCGCACAGGCATTCGTTGAGGTCGTAATGGAGTCAGGCACCCTAATGTTCTGCGGTCATCACGCACGAAAGCTTCGCGATTCATACTCTAAGACCGCGCTTGAGGTTCGTGACTTCACCGACCAGCTATACACCTCGGTTAACTAGCCTCACGCACTTTACGTACAGGTTCTTCAAAAGGGAGCGGCTCACCTTGAGCCGCTCCCTTCTTGTATGCGAGACGCACACTTGCCTCACATAATAATGTACTAAACCTAGTCGAGGTAGTCGCGAAGCACCTGCGACCTGGAGGGGTGGCGGAGCTTCGACATAGTCTTCGACTCGATCTGGCGAATACGCTCGCGGGTAACTCCGTACACCTTGCCGATCTCATCCAAAGTCTTCGGTTGGCCATCGCCAAGACCAAAGCGCATTGACACAACGCCAGCCTCACGCTCTGACAGCGTATCGAGCACGCGGTGGAGCTGTTCTTGCAAGAGCGTGAACGCAACCGCATCGGTTGGCACAATCGCTTCAGAGTCCTCAATCAAGTCGCCAAACTCCGAGTCACCGTCCTCGCCCAGTGGCGTGTGAAGAGAGATCGGTTCACGACCATACTTTTGAACTTCCACGACCTTCTCCGGCGTCATATCAAGCTCTTCTGCAAGCTCTTCCGGAGTGGGCTCACGACCCAAATCTTGCAACATTTGCCGCTGCACACGCGCAAGCTTGTTAATCACTTCAACCATGTGCACCGGGATACGAATGGTACGGGCCTGATCTGCCATTGCGCGAGTAATTGCCTGGCGAATCCACCACGTTGCATACGTGGAGAACTTGTAGCCCTTCGAATAGTCAAACTTTTCTACTGCGCGAATGAGACCCAGGTTGCCTTCCTGAATCAAATCCAAGAACAGCATGCCGCGGCCCGTGTAACGCTTGGCCAAAGAGACCACCAGACGAAGGTTTGCTTCCAGCAGGTGATTCTTTGCAAGCTGGCCATCATGCACCAGGATCTGTAGTTCGCGGCGGAGCTTGGACGGCATCTCGTCGCCCTCACGCAGAATCTTTTGCTCGGCGTAAAGACCGGCTTCGACGCGGCGGGCCAGATCGACTTCTTCTTCCGCGTTCAAAAGCGCGACCTTGCCGATCTGCTTCAAGTAGTCCTTAACCGGGTCCGCTGTTGCACCCGCAACGGTAACCTTCTGTGCAGGCTCGTCGCGGTCATCCGAGTCAGAAACTACGAAGCCACCAACCTTTTCGGTCTGCTTGTCCTCGCTCTTCTTACGACGCGAGCGGCGCTTACGAGATCCAGCTGAATCTGAGTCATCCTTATCGTCGTCTTTGTCGTCGTCCTCCGCGTCGCTCTCGTCATCGTCTTCGTCATCTTCGTCGTCAGAAAGCTCAGCTGATTCAGCCGAATCGGCCGAATCCAAGTCAAGATCGAGGTCGTCGTCGACATCCTCGTCTTCAAAAGTTTCGGGAGCGTCCTCACCGAGATCTGCGGACTCGTCCTGAAGTTTTTCGTCCTTAACTTCCAGCTCGTCCGCAGGCTTAGCTGCCGCCTTCTTCGCGGTTGCACGCTTCGGAGTCTTCTTCGCCGGCGCGGCCTTCTTAGCGGCCTGTTCGTCGGTCTCTGTCTTAGCCTTGGTTGCTGTCTTCTTAGCAGCCGGCTTTCGCGTAGTCTTGGCAGCGGTCTTACGCGTAGTCTTCGGCTTTTCTTCAACTACTTCAGACTCTTCTGCCTTGGCAACAGTATTCGCTGCTGTCTTGGTTGCCGCCTTCTTAGTAGCTGGCTTACGTGTGGTCTTAGTAGCGGTCTTACGCGCTGGCTTTGGCTTTTCTTCAGCCGCCGGGACCTCAGTTGCCTTAGGAGAGGCCTTAGCAGCGGCCTTCGTCGCCGCCTTCTTAGCAGGAGCCTTCTTTTCTACCGGCTTCTTTGCAGGAGCCTTCTTAGCAGTCGTTTTCTTTGCGGGGGCCTTTGTAGCCTCCTTGGCGGTTTGCGTGCCGCCATCCGCCTCAGCTTTAGTAGCGGCGCTTTCTGTAGCAGATGCGGCCTTCTTCGTAGTCGCGGTCTTCTTTGCCGTGGCAGTCTTCTTCGAGACGGCCGTTTTCTTAGCGGCCGTAGTCGCCTTGGAATTCGCGGTCCTCTTGGCCGTGGTGGTTGACTTAGCGGCAGTCTTCTTCCTCGCGGCAGGCTTCTTAGTTGCCTTCGACTCGGTAGATTCAGCTACCTCAACGTCGCTAGTGGTGGATCCTGCGGTCTTAGAATTAGTCTTAGAGGCTTTAGAAACTGCCACGAAGTTTTCCTTTCCACGGGAACATTAGGGTCCTCTCACTCTTTAATCGGCGCATGGCTGCACCACTTGACCGGGTTGTGATTAATCGTGAGAGACGAAACTAGAACCAATTATAATCAGGTCTTGTATTTTTCGCCCAACTGAGGTAAACAATCTCCTCACCCCCGTTGATAGGGCGCTGCTCGTTCGATTCGGTATCTTTATAGTATGGAAACGGATCGAAACGCCTCGAACGCCGCGAAGCCCGCGTTTAACCAAGCCCTATTCGCACCGGTGATGAACCACAAAGCCTTGGATTTCTTCAATACCTTTGCAGCAACCCTGGCTCCACACCCGGAGCTTGATCGATTCCTCTCGTTTGCTCGCTCGTACGTGGGATCGGGCAAGGCCCTGCGCGCCCTCGGCGTTTCCATCGGTAACTTTATTGCGGGTGGCGAAGATGTCGGCCATAGCGAAACCGCGATGAATCTAGGCGCTGCGCTCGAACTTTACCAAAGCTCCGCCCTCGTGCACGATGACTTCATCGATAATGCTCCAACCAGGCGCGGCATCCCGTCCGTACACGTGCAGGCTGCGCGCGAGATAGGCGTGGACGCGGCAGGGCCTGTGACAATCTTGGTTGGCGACCTGTTGCTCTCCCTAAACCACCTGGCCACCGAACATAGCCTCAAAGATCTTGACGCGAAAACCGCACACCGCATCTCCAGCTACATGGCGCAAATTACTGCCGAGGTTGCGTGGGGCCAGTACTTGGACGTCCTCACCGAAAAACACCCACTGTCTGATCCCGAGGCACTTCGCCGCTACGTCTACGACGTAATCGCACTAAAATCTGGACACTACTCCGTCATGAGGCCTCTGGTTCTGGGTGCTCTCCTACAAGATCCAAGCCCGCACTTCGTTGAAATGCTCGAGAAAATTGGGCGTGCGTGGGGTGTCGCATTCCAAATGCGAGACGATGAGATTGGAGTTTTTGGCGACGAGTCAGTTACGGGAAAACCCACTGGATCAGACATTCGCGAAGGCAAGCGCACGATCCTCATAACAATGGCGCTATCCCGCACCACCGGAGCGGATCGAGAATTTTTAGAAGACGCACTTGGCAACCAAAACTTGTCTGAGGAGAAGCTCGTGCGCGTGGTAGAACTTATTGAGTCTTCTGGCGCACGCCTCGAACATGAGAAAGCTATTGCGAACCTAGCCGAAGAAGGCCGCAAATACATGCGCGAATTAAAACTGGACGAGGAGCGGGAGGCCGCCCTCACCCAGTTTGGGAAAGTACTGCTAAATCGCGAATTTTAGGTATGTAAAAGCTCTACTGTTTGGAACTCGCGGTTAGAAAGCAAGAGGCAAAATCGCGTTACGCACTTCGCGCACGCGGTTCTTCGCAAGTAGCTCCAGCGGGGTCTCCTCAAGGCCATCGTGGTTGGAGAGGATCCATTCGGTGGCCTCGTCGTGAGAAAACCCGGCATCTAGCAGCATCAACATCGTGCCATGAAGCGATTTAAGAGGACGCGGCACCCCCTCCTCGTGTGCGATACAAAGAGAAGGCACCATTGGCTTGCTATCTTCCATGACTTTCAAAAGCTCGTTTTCCGCCCAGAGCTGTTTGATACGGGCGGGAGTTACACCCAGCATCGCGGCCGCTTCACGCTGTGACAATAATTCGATCATGCTTATGAGTTTAAAGTAAATCCGCCACCTTGTTGGAGGCACACCCCCGCGGTGTTCTACATTTGCAAGGTTTACACGTACAATCGCGGCGTGGGATTGTTTAAAAATTGGCGTGAGCAAGCGGGGCAAGACGAAAACCCCAACACGGTGCCTCCCCCTGCGCCAGGCTCTGAAGACGAAGCGGCGTCGGAGAGTGCGCACCCTACTGACATAGCTGAAAATGCCGAAGAATCCGAGGTTGAAGTTACCTCTGACATAGACATGCAACTGCCTGCCACGGAAGACGCGCCGAGCACGGAAGACTCTGCCAGCACTGAACAATCCGATGATCAGGAACAGGCGGATGAAACCGCCAACTCGGGAGCTAAAGACGAGGCTCCTACATTAACCGATCCCCTCGTTGGCATGGTTCTGGACGAGCGCTACAAGATTGAGCGCCTTCTGGCTCGCGGCGGCATGGCAACCGTATACGTGGCATATGACAAGCGTCTGGAACGCCCGGTAGCCATTAAGGTGATGCATCCCCACCTCGCGCAGTCAGCAGACTACGTAAATAGATTCCGCAAGGAAGCCCGCTCTGCCGCGCGTATCATCCACCCCGCAGTGGTAACAGTTTTTGACCAGGGCATTATTGAGGGGTCCGGATATTTGGTTATGGAGCTGGTGCACGGATCAAATCTGCGTACCCTTTTGAACGAGGAGGGCGAGCTCACCCTTGATCGCGCACTGGCAGTCACCGAGACCGTTCTCCAGGCCCTCTCAGCCGCACACCGAGGCGGCGTCATCCACCGCGATATCAAGCCCGAAAACGTCCTCGTACCAAACGACGGAAACCTGAAGGTGGCAGATTTTGGCCTGGCAGGCGCCGTCTCGGATGTTTCGGCCGCTTCCACCGGATCCGTAATGGGAACAGTAGCGTACCTGGCTCCAGAACTCGCTGCCGGCGAGCACGCGGATGCTCGTTCCGATCTGTTCTCTGTAGGCATCATGCTGTATGAGAGCCTTACCGGCCACACGCCCTTCGAGGATCTTTCCGTCTATCAGATCGTGAATTCGTACGCAGAAAAGGACATTCCTTCCCCTTCCAAGCTCGAATCGTGGATCCCTTCCGAGGTTGACGATTTTGTTTGTTCACTTACCGCGCGTGATCGCAATGATCGACCACAAAGCGCGGCGGAGGCGTTAGAAACCCTGGTACGGATCCGTTCGCAACTCCCCGAATCGTTGCTTGGCCGCAAGGCGGATGTTGCCCCCAAGGTCACCTCGGAAACCACTCACAAAATCCAATTGCGGGGCGAGACCGTGGCACTTCCCGTGCCTGCCTCAAAACCAACCACATCCGTGCGCACCATCCCCGCCGCGCCAAAAAAGAGCAGGCGGGCCCCACTCGTTATTGCCACGATCATTACGCTACTTGTTGCCGCTGGAAGCGGCTTCACGTGGTGGTGGTTCGAGTACGGGCCCGGCTCCTACATTGATGTTCCCGCTATTGCTGGAGCAAATTTAAAGGATGGCACCGCCAAGCTTGATGCTCTCGGTATTCAAAGCGTGGTTGAAGAAAAGTTTGACGATGTTGTTCCCGCCGGCATCATTATTGACACGCGTCCATCCAGCGACGAGCGCGTACATAAGGCCGGCGTTGTTACTATCTTGCTCTCTAAGGGCATTGAGATGGTTGAGGTTCCAGACCTTACCAACGCCACAAGTGAAGAGCTTGACGAGCTTCTTAAAGGAGCAAAGCTAACCCGCGGCGACACGAAGGAGGCCTACGACGAAGAGGTCGAAAAGGGGCGGGTCATTTCCCAGTCCGTTGCCCCCGGTGAGAGCGTAAAACACGACACTTCCATAGACGTAGTTATCTCGAAGGGGCGCGAGCCAATCAAGGTACCAAAAGTTGTAGGCCTGACCCTTGCTGAAGCTAGTCAGTTACTCTCTGATGCAGGGCTGCAGGTAAATACCAGCGAAGAGTTCAGCAACGAAGTAGAGAAGGGCATTGTCATCTCGCAAACACCGGTTGCTGATGAGATCTTGCACCGGACAGACCCGGTTTCAATTGTTGTCTCTAAAGGCCCGGAAACCGTCACTATCCCCAACGTGATCCGAATGTCGGAGGCCGAGGCTAAGGCGGCTTTAGAAGAGCTCGGGCTAGTTGTAAACGTAGACCGCGTATTCATGCTCGTAGACATGGTGGCAACCGTTAATCCGGGTGTTGGAACCGAAGTTAAGGTCGGTTCAACCGTAACAATCCGCGTGGTCTAATCCGCTAACTCTTTGGGGGAGCAATCCAATCTGGATTGCTCCCCCAAAAGTTTAAAGCTCGGCTCTACCTACTCATCGAGGTTTTCGCTTCGACGCAGTAACTCCGCTACGCGGAAAGCGATCTCTAGAGATTGCTGGTGATTTAGCCTTGGATCCACTCGCGTCTCGTAGCGCTCATTCAAACGCAGCTCGTCCAGATTCTCCGAACCGCCCAGCACCTCGGTCACATCATCACCGGTTAACTCAATGTGAAGACCAGCTGGCACCATAGCATTTTCGTACAAGACCTCAAAAAAGCCTTCCACCTCGTTCATGATGGTGTCGAAGTCACGGGTCTTCACGCCCGTCGCAGTTTCGATGGTATTTCCATGCATTGGGTCGGTAATCCATACAACCGGACGCCCATCGCGTGCAACAGCACTCGCAATACTTGGAAGAACATCGCGGATCTTATCTGCCCCCATACGGGTAATGAAAGTAAGACGGCCTTCTTCCCCTTGAGGATTTAGCTTGTCGATAATGCCGATTACCTCCTCCGGTGTGACCGTCGGACCAATCTTTACACCAACCGGGTTGCGAACCTCGCGAAGCAACTCAATGTGAGCACCGTCAAGCTGGCGAGTGCGCTCCCCAATCCACAGGAAGTGACCGGAAGTGTTGTACAGCTCCCCTGAACGCGAATCAATACGGGTTAGCGCCGCCTCGTACTCGAGCAAAAGCGCCTCGTGTGCAGAATACAGATCCACAACCTTTAGACCATCGAAGTCAGCACCTGCCGCCTCAATGAACATGATTGCACGATGAATCTCGCTAGCGAGTGCCTCATAGCGCGCGTACGCTGGATTCTTAGTGAAACCGCGGTTCCAAGTGTGGACGCGACGCATGTCC
Source organism: Actinomyces sp. HMSC075B09 (assembly GCF_001812395.1). Taxonomy (NCBI): domain Bacteria; kingdom Bacillati; phylum Actinomycetota; class Actinomycetes; order Actinomycetales; family Actinomycetaceae; genus Actinomyces; species Actinomyces sp. HMSC075B09. The sequence continues at coordinate 138,577 of NZ_KV808735.1, read as the reverse complement.
GCGTAACCACCCTTGGTGAATGCGCGAATTAGATTAAGCGAGGCAGCGGACTGCTGGTAGGTTTCCAGCAAACGCTCCGGATTAGCTACTCTTGCTTCCTCGGTGAACGCAATATCATTCACCGCGTCGCCCCGGTATGAGGGCAAAACCTTGCCATCGCGCGTCTCGGTATCAGAAGACCGTGGCTTCGCATACTGGCCGGCGATTCGCCCCACCTTAACAACTGGTAGGGATGCGCCATATGTCAGCACAACCGACATTTGCAACAGAGTTTGGATTTTTAAACGGATCTGATCGGCAGTAGAACCGTCAAACGTTTCTGCACAGTCCCCGCCCATCAGTACAAAAGCTTCACCGCGAGCAGCGCGTCCCATTTGTTCACGTAAGGAATCGGCCTCGCCGGCAAACACCAGAGGTGGCCGCTTGCGTAGCTTGGCGGTAACCGCCTTCAGATGGTCAAGGTCGGGATACTGTGGCTGCTGCGCAGCCGGGAAGCTACGCCATGAATTCCACGGGAAACTCTGATCCGTAATCATATACCTTAGGGTAAACCTTTCAGGTAAAAGTTCGGCGCGCATCCCGCAAGCTGGAATGCGCGCCGAGCACCCTTAACGTTAGTCGACCGACGGAGCCGGCGATACACGCTCGCCGATCTCAGCCATCATCTCCTGGAACCACGGAGTGTTAATGTCGAATTTCTTGCCACCGGCAATGCGCTTGAACGCAATAGCCTTTAGGCGATCGCCGTCTTCCTCGTCGTGGCCGATAACACCGGACGTGCCCTCAAGCGCGCACTGTACCGCGTAATCGGTCATCGACTTAATAAGGCGCAGATCATCCTGGTTGGCCTTCGCCGAACGCGAGAAGTAGCCGGACTTTTGAACCATTACCTTCTCGGCGCCAATCAGCTTAGCGAACTGCTTAGCAAACCACTCGCCCGGGTTAATGGTGTCAAGCTTGACGTGACCAAACGGATCGCGCTGTACTTCTTCACCGTTTTCTTCCATCTCGCGAACGATTTCTGCTACACCAGCACCCTCGGATAGGAAGATGTTTACGTTGCCGTACTTGTCCATGATGGCGCGCAGACGCTCAGCCTCGCGCTCGATCTCAACGTGATCTTCCGGAACAAATACAGCGTGGATGTCCCAGCGTTCCTTCATGAGTCCCAGCTCGGGAGCCCATTCCTGCTGCTTCCACCACTTGCGGTAATCGTATGCAGCAGCGGCCGTTAGATAGCCACAGTTACGACCCATGACCTCATGGATAATCAGCATGCGCGGGTTCGAGCGGTGCTCGCCAATAATGTTGCGGGCAAAAATGGAGGCCTGCTCGGCTGCGGTCCAGGCTCCCAGCGACTGCCTGATTGGAATAACGTCATTATCAATAGTCTTAGGCAGACCAACAACGGTGAGTTCGTAATCGTTGTCATGGAGGTAGTGCGCAAGATCCGCAGCTGTGGTGTTCGTGTCGTCTCCACCAATCGTGTGCAGCACGTCCACGTGATCTGCACGCAGGCGCTCAGCGGCAACCTTCAGCGGATCTTCGCCTTCCTTAACGAGGCCCCGCTTCACCAAGTCCTTGGCATTCGTCAGCTTTACACGGGAGTTACCAATCGGGGAGCCGCCGAACTCGTGGAGTAAACTTGCCTTCTTACGAGCTTCCGGAGTGACGGTCACGTAGGTTCCAGTCAGAAGACCGTGATAACCGTGTTGGTAGGCAATGATTTCGATCGTTGGGTCTAGTTCGTTGTAGCGCTCAATCAGTCCTCCAACTGCAGAGGACAGGCACGGTGCAAATCCACCGGCAGTTAGCAGAGCAACTCGCTTGACTGACATCTAAGAACCTTTCACCTAGAAAACTGGTTTGCGTAGCAATGCACACACCAAGTCTACATTGAAAATCTTTGGATGAATTTTAGGGGCGCTTTCCCTATCGCTTAGTCTTTCTCGTCTTCTTTTAGCTTCTTGGAAAGATCAACAACCTCGTCATCCTCCGTGGGTTCCGGAACGTTCACGTCAGGAACTTCGCGACCTCCCGGCGCCTTTGCTCCGGCTGGGACCGGGCCAGCGAATTTTCCTTCCTTGGCCAGCTCAGCCTTCACATCAGCAGCGTAAAGATCTACGTACTCCTGTCCGGAAAGAGTCATGAGGTTATACATGATCTCATCGGTAACAGCGCGAAGCGTGTATCGATCTTTGGCGAGGCCGCGGTAGCGGGAGAAATCCAATGGTTCACCAATAACGATGCCCACTCGGTGGCGACTAGGGATCTTCTGCCCGATGGGCTGGGCAATGTTTGTTCCGATCATCGCAACTGGAATAACGGGGGCACCCGATTCAAGAGCGAGGCGAGCAACCCCCACCTTGCCGCGGTAAAGTTTGCCATCCGGACTACGCGTGCCCTCCGGATAGATACCAAACAGCTCATTTTCCTGCAGACGTGCCAGCCCCGTATGCAACGCGGCCTCCGCTGCTTTACCAGACGATCGATCAACCGGAATCGTGCCAACTGCCCTCATAAACTTCGCAGTTGCCCTGCCTTTCAGCCCTGTGCCGGTAAAGTAATCGGACTTTCCCATAAACACGACCTCGCGATCGATCATAAGGGGCAAGAATACCGAGTCAAACACAGCTAGGTGATTCGAGGCCAGGATAGCTGGGCCAGTGGCGGGAATATTCTCTTTTCCGCGAATCCAAGGACGATAGAAAGCCTTCAGTAAAGGTCCAAATCCTGTTTTGAGTACCTGGTAAAGCACGCTTTCCTCCCGGTTGGATTCAAATGCAACACTAAATATTCAGTCTAGTACCCATCCTCACAGTTTATGACGCGTTGGCATCTTCCGCCCCATAGTGTCATCTTGCTCCCACCATCCGATACGCTTAGGAGGTTAGATTTCAAAAAGGGGTTCGTGATGGTCAGGCGCGTCGGCGAGAGCAATATTAGCCGCAGCCTATCGCATACCTGCGGTCCAACCTCATTCCCCAATAGTGGAAGCGACACAAACGACTTCGTAGGCTCCGTTTGGCGTCGCGATTACGTGGTGGTTGACCTTGAAACCACCGGGCTTGGAACCGACTCGCAGATCACCGAGATCGGTGCGGTCCGTGTAAAAAATGGTGAGGTCGTAGATACTTTTAATACCCTCGTAAATCCGCAGATGGAGATTCCTCCTAAAATCACCGCACTGACTGGAATCACCAATCTGATGGTGACTGATGCCCCACATCCAGATGAGGCTATTCGCCAATTTCTGGCCTTTGCGCAACTTGAAAGCAGCATTTTGATTGCTCACAATGCCTCATTTGACTGCGGTTTCTTAACGCGAGCAGCGGCCGGCGCAGGCATCGAGTGGCCGCGCCCGAAAGTAGTAGATACGCTCGCGCTTGCCCGTACAGTACTCCCTCGCCCTCTTATTTCGAATCATCGACTGGGTACGCTGGTACGTCATTTCAAGATTTCGAACGACGGCGCTCACCGCGCCCTTTCGGACGCAACTGCTACTGCATACGTGTTTTCCGGCCTGGTGAACGAGCTTGGAAAACTGGGGGCCACCGACTTTGAAGACCTCATGGTCGCCGCACAAAGTGTGCCGTACCGTCACCGACAAAAAGTTTCGATCGCGAAAGATCTGCCTGCAAAACCTGGACTATATCGATTCGTGTCTGCCGATGGCCTGGTGCTCTACATCGGTTCGGCAACCAACCTGCGCTCGCGCGTTCGCTCGTATTTCTCCGCTTCAGAAAAGCGGCGTCGAATCCACTCTATGCTCGAGCGAGTAGAATCTGTGCGCATCGAAGTTTGCGCCAGTGAGCTTGAGGCCAGAGTTCTCGAACTGCGTGCCATCGCAGAAGAACAGCCACCCTTCAACGCTGCTTCGAGCCACCAATTCGAAACAGCGTGGCTAATCATGGAAGACGGGGTGCTGAAAACCGCGCACACGATTTCTTCCGATCTAGCCCCGCAGGCTCTTGGTCCGTATCGACGAGTCACCCACACCCTCAAAGCCCGCGAGGCAATCTTGTTGGCGTTGGGCGGTGAATTCGCGCCATTTTCAGACATTCCCCTGCGAGAAGTGGCTGCCCCAGATGTCAAACTCGCAAGAATGTGTTTGGAAGGACGCGGGCAGATTGTTTCTCAAAACCTGCTGGGGCGAATGGCTGACTTTTCAGACCAGTCCCACTTTGAACTTGCAGCCCGCATCCGCGATTACTTTTCGTATTACATCCAGGGTGTAGAGCGGGCACGAGACACGGCCCTGATTGCTCGAGCTACAAAAATTATCTGGGCTCATCACTTGCCCGGCGGAGGGTGGCAGATTCACGCAGCATCTCGAGGCAGACTCCTAACCTCCGTAGCAACTCCCCCGCTCACGTCGCCAGCGCCGTGGGTTAACAAGCTCGAGCAGCTTGAGCCGCTACCTGAAACCAGCGTGCACTTAGCCTACTCCTCCTGGGAAGAGGTTCGCGTGATCACCCGTAGCCTTCTCGAGCCCGGTGCGCGGCTAATCGAATGGAATTCACCCGATCCGTGGGCCTGGCCAGTCGACTCAGACTTGAAGGAGTTCCCCCGCTTCGAAAACATTCCTCGGCCTCGTCCCGATCGCCTATAACATCTGGACGAAAATTACTTGTGGGCGACTGTTCATTCACAGTCGCCCACAAGTAATAACCGTTAGGAAAGTAGCTGCGCTACCGTCTCTTGTAATTCGATCGGATCAATCGGGTAGTACAACATCTTCGTAGTGCCCGAGAACTTAGCGATCCAAGAATCTTGCTGACGAGCAAGAATCGTAATCGAGGGAGGCAGGTTGTCGAACTCAACCTCCAGACGGCGCAACAGGGCCATCGCGCCTACCTTTTGGGTTTCACCGTCGAGGATGAGGAGGTCGAACTCTCCCTCTTTGTACTTCATTACAGCGCCATCTTCGGTGGCAGCCTCAACCCACTCCACCTTTGGCATGCCCGCACCGGGGCGTACACCAACCGCTTCGATTACGTTAGCGCGGAACTCGGAATTGTCGCTGTAGAGAAGGATCTTGTTCGCTTCCTTCTCACCCGTTTGAGACATGTCTTTCTCCTATGAAACTAAACTCTGCGCGAGCTAACTAATACTTTATTGTATTGGCCTTGGCGACGGTTACAAACCGGCGCTATTGAACGGGCGAAACGTCCATAGCGCCCGTAATTTCAACTACGAACACCATCGCGTTTTCGGGATTCTGGGTATCTGGATGAATCACAAGAACACGACTTCCAACGCTCATATTTGCAAAACCTAGGGTGTTCCCAATCGCTTGTTGCGAGTATTCTGCGAGCCCCATGTCCCAAGTTGATTCGGCATCATCACCTTTGCCCCACTGGGATCCGGTGATGTGGTAGCTAACCGCGTCATTCGCGGCGATCTTCGGCCCACTACCCGCTGCCAGTTCAATGGCCGTAGCCTCAGTGGGAGCCTTCGCGTCATGGTCAAACGCAATAGTTGGCTTCATCCCTAGCGGCCCCTCGATTGAAAGTCCAGCAGGCGGCTTATTGTCCGTCATTTTCGCGTTTTCAAGGGCGGAGGTGTCGGTGGGATCAAGCTTTCCTACCAGATCAACCACAAATACCAGGGTGGCGCCTCCCGGAATCTTATCTCCCGCACCGGCTTCGCCATATCCGTAGGCAGCCGGAATGACGAGCTCAACACGATCGCCCACGCGCTGGCCTGCAAGGCCGTGCTTCCATCCCTTAATAACCTGGTTGAGACTAAACACAAGAGGTTCAGACTTCTTCCCCTCGGGGGCGCGGTCAAACGTTGAGTCAAACACCGTGCCATCCCAGAGCATGCCATGGTAGTGCGCAGCCACTATGTCATCGGCTCCAACCTCATCACCAGAGCCCTCAATGAGAGTTTTTGCGACAACTACGTCAGGTTCTGGCCCATTAGCAGCAGTGAAAGTAACGCTCTTACCCCACTCACCACCGATTTCAGGAATTTCTCCATCGTAATTGCGATCAACCGGCACTTCGTCTGGGGCCGTGGTGGATGCAGTGGTTTCACCAGTTTCACTAGGTTGCGTTTTGCCCGCATCATCTGAGCAAGCCGTGAGCATACCCGCGGTAAGAGTAGTAGCCAAAGCTAAAGATAAGAGTTTACGTTTCACAGTTGGTTCCTAAATGGCGATTTAGTGGAAAGACTCACCGCACGCGCAAGTGCCGGTTGCATTCGGGTTCTCGATAGTGAAGCCCTGGCGCTCAATCGTGTCAAAAAAGTCAATGGTTGAACCGTTGAGGTAGGGCACGGACATGCGGTCCACAATCACTTCAACACCATCAAAGTCGCGAATGTGATCCCCATCTAGGATTCGCTCGTCAAAGTACAGCGAGTAGATGAGGCCGGAGCAACCACCCGGCGAAACCGACACGCGCAGACGAAGGTCATCTCGACCTTCCTGTTCAAGCAGGCTCTTTACCTTTGCGGCCGCGTTCTCGGTCAGCTCAATCTCATGAGTTGGAAATTCGTCAGACATATTCTTCCTATCGCTTGTGCGTAACAGTGCTTACTCTAATCCGAACCGGGTGGGACTGGCATCTCGCACCGCTCGGGTTACCTCTTTCTGATCCACGTTCCGGCCAATATGCGGCTAACATCACTGTCCGCGCGGCCCCTATCGATCACGTACGCCTGATGGATCCCCCACTCGGATAACTCGTGATTAGACAGGGAGCTTTCATGTGTGAAAACAATGCAAGGTAGGGCGTATTCAGCGGCTAGAGAACCCAGCATCCGGATTGGCGAGTCCGCGATGGTTTGCGGGTGGAGAGTGTCGATTACTCCGACCACCAGGTCGGCCTGGGCGATTTGTTTACGTAAATCAAACGCTTCTGCCAAGACTTCCGCCAGACTGGTTAGCTGTCCGCGTAGCCCTAGCGCAAGAGCACCAATACCAAGTCCCGCTCCTGAACCAACCGCGCGCGCGAACGAGATTGAGCTAGGCGCTAGCTGTTCAGCTTGACCAATATCACTCAGCTTCTGGTAGAACGACGTCAATCCACGCACGGCCTGTTGCCCGACCGTGTCCAATGCACTGCCGGTAGGCCCCTGCGCCAATGTTGAGTCCAACCCCAGTAATGGGCGCTCGGTAGCACTTGCAACCGTGAGGTTACGATTACCAATACTATTTAGCGCGCGAAAGCGCACCTGAGCCATGAGGTCGTGGTTTTCGAACCAGACGGCGTCCGCCTCGCCTTCAATTTCCGTCCCGATGGCTGCGCTGACCTCTGCCACAGATGCAAATGCTCTCTTGGCAGGAACGCCGGCCAGCTCCATCAGGGTTCCGATTGCACCGATCTCGGCATTCTTCGTCGAGCTTTGTGGCAACGAGGTAACCGGATTCGCGGATGGTTCCTCATGACCCGTCACCACCCAGGTGGTTTTGCCTTCGGCCGCCCAAGCCTGCACGTTACCCAACTGCTCCCTAGCACAGACGTGCATCCCCATCGCGGCCAGATTGGTAGCCGCGTGAGCCGTGTCGAGGTCAATCGCGGTAGCGAACACGCCGCCCTCGAAAATGGTGGCGATTATGTTCGCTATATCCTTACTTTCGAGGGCGGCCTGTTCACCGGCAACCACGACGTGGTTGAACGTGTATGTCACGCCTTCTCCGCAAACTTTTGCAGCATTAGTGCTTCGGCCAAGATAGCGTTCTTCAGATCGTTCAAATCCTGTGATTCGTTTTCAGAGTGCGCGTTGGTAAGAGGATCTTCAACGCCAGTGACTATCACTTGCGCGCCCGGAAACTGTTCTTGGAACGTAGAGATGAACGGGATTGAACCACCCACGCCAATGTTTACCGATGGCACTCCCCACGCCTGCGACAAAGCCTCATGCGCGATTTTCGCCGCACCCGACTCGAGGTCTGCCTGGTAGCCCGGGCCGATCTCACCGGCCTCAAACTCAACAACGGCCCCAAACGGACGGTTTTCCATGATGTGGCGCTCAAGTGCCGCCATGGCTTCCCTACCGTCTGTGCCTGGCACAGTGCGTACCGAAACCTTGAACTTAGTCTCGGGCCAAATGGTGTTTGACGAGTGTGCAACCGAGGTCGCATCGAGACCAATGATCGACACGGCGGGCTGTGTCCACATACGCGACGCAAGATCTCCAGACCCGGCGATGCGAACTCCCTCTAGCAGGCCGGCCTCAGCCCTAAACTCCGCCTCGTCGTACACCACATCCGCGCTCTTACTACCGCCAAGGCCGGCAATAGCAACCTCGCCAGCGTCATTATGGAATGTGGAAATTAGGTGCGATGCCGCGGTAATGGAATCGAGGACGGGACCTCCCCACATGCCCGAATGCATCGCGTGATCGGTCATACGAACCGTTACGGTTGCATCGATTACACCGCGCAGCGAAGAAGTCAATGCGGGCTTGCCTGGCTTCCAGTTATCGGAATCGGTAACGATGATGTAGTCAGCTTCGAGCTGCTTGTGGTACTTAGTGAGGAAGTTTTCAAACGAGGGAGAACCAACCTCTTCCTCGCCCTCGATGTAAACGGTTACGTTTACGGGGAGTTGATCACTGAGCAAGCTCAGTGAGCCGAGGTGAACAACGATGCCTGCTCCATCATCAGAAGAGCCGCGACCATAGAGACGACCATCCCGAATTTGCGGCTCAAACGGGCTACCGGTCCATTTGTCGGGATCTCCGCCTGGCTGAACGTCGTGATGGGCGTACAGCAAAACTGTTGGCGCTCCCTCGATTCTTGGCGTTTTCGCAACCACGGCGGGGGCTCCATCCGTCCCATCGGGCCGTGGGGCGCGCAGGATTTGCGCCTCTAAGCCAAGGCTTTCGAACCTCGACGCCACGTGTTTTGCGCAGCGCTCAACTTCTGATTGATCAAAGGAAGCCGAGGAAACGGAGGGGATACGGATGATGTCTTCGAGTTCGCGCACAAACTGGTCGAACTGATCTTCAAGTCGCTGTTTAATGTTCACCCTCCTTACGTTAAACACCTTGGAACTATTCGGCAATATTGCTATTGTCGGCCTGTTATTTAGGCCTTCAGACGCCCTGCGGTAAAGTTGGAACCGTGTTTGGAAAAGAAAAGCCTAAGGATAACTCTGGCGATCAGGCTCACGAGGTAGTTGGCAAGGGTCGTCCTACTAGAACTCGCAAAGAGGCTGAGGCCGCGAACCGTCGCCCCATGATCCCGAAGGATCGTCGCGAAGCTAAGCGCCGGCGTCGCGAACGCGAAAACGCTCTGTGGGAGCGCCAGCAGCGCGCAATGGAAACCGGCGACGAACGCTACATGCCGGCCCGGGACAAGGGGCGGATACGCCGGTTCACACGCGACTACGTGGATGCGCGTTGGACCCTGGCTGAGTTTGTACTTCCAATGATGCTGGTTTTGATCATTGCGATGTTCTCGATGATTTTCCTAGCAAGGCTAACCACACCTGAAACAGCCGCGTTGGTTGTCCAGGTAGTCACTTACCTAACGTACGGCATGTTGATTTTCTCGGTGTTCGAGTCGATCCTCATCAACATGCAGATCAAGAAGATCGCGGCAAAAAAGTGGCCGAACGAACCGTGGATTCGTAACTGGTTCTACACCTTCTCCCGTATGATCATGCTTCGCCGGTGGCGCCAGCCTAAGCCCCAGGTCAAGCGCGGCGAGCATCCGGAAAAGTAAGTGCATAAATGCAATGTTGAGGTTCCCACCCGATTGGGAACCTCAACATTTTATTAGGGTTTCTCGTGTTGTTTTGCGGCTACGCACCTTTTGAACACGACCCTAACCCAGCTATGGAGCGGGCGTCCTGCCCCGCGCATTCTTTATTTGGCGTAGGCACCTTCCCTTAGAGATCTTGCTATCGCGCGGTTCATTTTGCCGGGCCAAGCGGGCCCCTCGTAGATATACGCGGTGAATGCTTCTAATAGATCCGCTCCTGCGTCAAGGTATGCCAGAGCGTCCTCTGGTGTCGAGATTCCGCCTACTGCAATGATTGTTTGCTCCGGATTCAAGTGTTCACGTAGCATTTTTACGACCTCGAGGCCGCGCTGCAATAACCTTGGGCCAGAAACGCCGCCTTCTCCCAACGTGTGATTAATCGTCGTATTAGCAGCCACTACGCCTGCAAGACCAAGTTCTTTAGCAAGATCGGCAACTTCGAGGATGTCCTCATTTACAAGATCAGGTGCAATCTTCACAAACACGGGCACATCTCTACGAGCAGCTTCGCGGGCGGCCCGCAGGGTGGTCTCGATGATCGGCCGAAGCGTCTTGGCAGATTGCAAGCTACGAAGTCCCGGAGTGTTGGGTGAGGACACATTGATCACTAAAAAATCAACAAAACGTGCTAGCTCACGAGCGCAGATCTCGTAATCACTTGCCGCGTCCTCGTTAGCTGTCACCTTGTTCTTGCCAATATTTGCGCCCACAACAATCTGTCTGCCAGAAGGGGTTGAACGCAGTTTCTTTAGGCGTTGCTTAACAACTTCCACGCCATCGTTGTTAAAACCCATCCGGTTGCGGATTTCGCGAGACGCGGGCAGTCGCCATAGTCTGGGCTTATCGTTGCCTGGTTGCGGACGGGGGGTTACCGTTCCGATTTCTAAGAAACCGAATCCCATTGCCGCCATGCCCTCGACCGCGAGCGCGTTTTTGTCCATTCCAGCGGCAAGTCCGAGCCTGCCCTTTAGCCTGCGTGGCAAGAATGTAGCGCCCGCGGGCACGGAGGTGTCAGCGTAGTCAAACACCATTCCCATGCCAGCTCTTGTAACCGGGTTCGAGCCAGCCAGTTCGATCGCTTTGATTGCTACTTCGTGCGCTATCTCCGGGTCGGTATGAACCAGACCGTAATCAAAAATCCACCTGTACACGCCCCTAGCTTACATTGGCAAGGCTCGGCATAGACCAAGGTGGGAACCACTCAACATGTGCCTGGCAGACGCGGTATAGGTGGCGATTAATCCCACCAGACCCACCAGCCTTCTCGGCCCGGGTTCCAAGATGGCCTTATCTTCGTTATTTCATCGGGGCGATCAAGGGCCGAATCTAAACCAAGTTCGCGCTCTAAGTACTCCCACAAGACGTCACATTCACAAGAGGTTTCGTGGAACGCCTCAACGTGGAAATCTGGCGTACCGTAGTAGACAAACCCCTCGATACTGACGCGCTCATCGGGGCGCGTGGGGCCGATCGCGTAACCCACCAGTTCTACCTGGTCCGGGTGGGCAGCTGCTGCCTGCAGCAGTTGTAGCGTAGTTGGCCCATAGTTTTGCCGTCCGTCCAACTGCTGACTCGGTAACAGTTTTAAGAGTCTTTCTGCCGCGCTCGCACCCAGACCGTGAAACGGAACAAAGCTTTCTAGCTCCTCCCCGGTTCGGTCGCTTTCTATACAAACCATGTACGGCTCCAAGATCCGCTTTATCCCAATTTTGGTTGTCCAGCCCGATTGTTCTTCAACCAGCATTTGTTGCTCCTTTCGTATGGACGCCTTAATGCTGACCGCAACCTACTTACCTAACAGTTCAATCAAATGGCAGGTGTGGATGCGCGGACACTGAGAGTCTTGGGGATAAGCGGAAGATGCGATAATGGCATGGTGATCATTGCAGTAGACGACCTTAGCGACCAGCGGCTTTTGGATTACACGTCACTTACGGACGTTAAATTGCGGTCCCGTTTGGAACCAGAACTCGGGCTTTTTATGGCCGAATCTAAGAACGTAATCGAACGCGCTCTAGAGGCCGGCTACAAACCTCGATCTTTCCTAATTCCAGAAAAATGGCTGGACTCAATGCAGGAAACCCTGACGAGATTGGGACCCGAAGGCAAAGATGTTCCCGTTTTTGTAGCGAGTGAGGACGTACTGGAGCAGATCACTGGGTTCCACCTACATCGCAGTGCAATGGCGGCCATGCACAGGCGCCAGTTGGCGCCCGTCCAAGAGATAATCGCAGGTGCACATCGCATTGCAATCATCGAAGACATCGTGGACCACAAGAATGTAGGGGCTATTTTCCGCTCAGCAGCGGCTCTCGATGTGGATGCAGTGCTCGTAACGCCAAGCTGCGCGGATCCTTTGTATCGCCGCTCTGTGAGAGTATCTATGGGGTCGGTTTTTCAAGTGCCGTGGACTCGGCTTGAAACATGGCCCGACATGAGACCGCTCCATGACCTCGGATTCCACGTTGCTGCTCTCACATTGGGGGAAAACACGGTTCGTCTCGACGACTTTGAGCAACGCGTAAAGCTCAATCCCGAAATGAAGGTTGCTTGGATTCTTGGTTCAGAGGGGTACGGCTTGAAGGATCGCACTATCCGCGCAGCTGACAGCTCCGTTATGATCCCGATGAGTCACGGCGTGGATTCACTCAATGTAGCGGCGGCCAGTGCGGTTGCGTTTTGGGCAACGCGCCGCTTAATTTAACCGGGTTTCAATCAGGCGCTCAATAACACCCACCGTGTCCTGCCACCCACTCACAGAAATGGTTTCGAAACCTGCTTTCTTTACGGGGTAGTCGTTGCCCTGCGGGTCAAGACGATCCCCAACAAACACTATCTGATCTATCGCCAGTCCTGTTTGCTCCATGATTTTGGCCATCCCGTAGGCTTTATCCACGCCTTTCATGGTGACATCCACCGAGGTTGATCCACCCGAGCGAACCTCAAGATCAGGCAGTTGCACGGCAACCGCATCGCGCAACCGCGCCTTCTTCTCTCCAGTGGGGTCCCAAGCCCTCTTTGCTTCCAATGGTGCCTGCTGGCCAAGAGCTGAATACGTGATCTGACTACCACGGTCTTCGATAATGTCACCGGCGGGATTATCTTCCCACAAGCCAAGTTCTTTAGCGCATTTTTCCAAGGTGGTTATGGCATCGCGCTTGGTCGTTTCGTCCAGGTCATGCGCGTATTGCGCCTGCCAGATGCCATTTTCGCGCCGGTAGTAGCGCGTTCCACACGTTGGCATCAGGTGCAGGCGGCTCATCTGTTCCTCACTCGCAAACAGGTTCGAAAGCAACTGAGTTTGGAACTGCTCCAGGTTGCCTCCGGAGATTACTAACACTTGCGCCCTATCCAGGAGGCGGCGCAAGCACTTCCCAACCTCGCCCGGCAAACTCGATTTCGAGGGCGCGAGCGTGTCGTCCAGGTCAAACGCTACGAGCTTTAGCTGCATAACTCTCCCAAAATGCAAAAGATGGTGGCAAAACTGCCACCATCTTAAGCAACTCTTCGCTAAGCGGGAAACTAGTCGGTTAGCGCACCTGTAGGCTCACCTTCGATCTCCGGCTCTGGAATGTCAGATTTTTGTAGTGCCACTACGGAGGCAACGAGGCCTCCCCACACTACGAGGATGGTTAGAACCATGAGGATAATCGATGCTGGTTCCATGTTTAGTCTTCCTCTCCCTTGAACTTGATAACGTCTTCGTGCTTGGCTTCACGCCAAGGTAATTTCGTCAAAATGAACGCGCCGATCACGGCCACAGCGATGGTTCCCCAGCCGAATATTAGGACGTTGAGACTTCCTGCGCTCCAATCTCCATATCCTTCGGTGACATATCCGATTAGAGCTTGGAATAGCATCACTGCGAGAAGTGCGGGCGTAACCAGGCCAACTATCCAGTCCCACGCCGCGGGAACAGGAACAGCGGAGGCGAGGTTCAGGTGCTTACGCAGCGCCCGAACCTTCGGAACTGCGAAGTAGGCAAGTAGTGTCATCACGATCGCGGAGAACACGACACCCACGTTATTGATGAATGCGTCCACCACGTCAAGCGTGTTCAGGCCGGTGGTAGTAGAGAATAGGACCACTGAAACTACCCCCGCGACCGCGCCCACAGTAACTGCAGCTTTTCGGGCCGAGTATCCGAACTTGTCCTGGAATGCACCCGATACCACTTGGAGTAGCGACAAAAGTGAAGTGATACCAGCTAGGACGAGCGAGATGAAGAACAAGACGCCAAACAGTGGACCACCAGGCATCTGGTTAATGATTGCGGGGAAGGTCATGAAGGAAAGACCAACGCCCGTAATACCTTCAAGCTCGTTTAGTCCAACGCCCTGCTGATTCGCCATGAAACCGAGGGTTGCAAACACGCCGATACCCGCAAGGATCTCAAACGAGGAGTTAGCAAATCCAGCAACAAGGCCCGTACCAGCCAGGTTTGCCTTACGCGGTAGGTAAGAGGCGTAGGTAAGCATGATGCCAAAAGCGATGGACAATGAGAAGAAGATCTGACTTACTGCCGCAAGCCAAACGTTGGCATCAAAGAGTGCGGACCAGTCCGGAGTGAAGAACGCGTTCAAGCCCTCCAGAGCGCCCGGCAAGAACAGAGCACGCACCACCATAATGAGGAACAGGACCACCAATAGTGGGAGGAAAACCCTATTCAAACGCTCAACACCCTTGGAGACACCTCGTCCGAGAATAAAGAGTACGAAGAGCCAAAGAACAACCAGTGGGATAAGTATGCTCAGAACCGGCCTAAAGCTGATGAGGTCACCACTTGCCTGCAAAAAGTCTGAAACGAAAAAGCTGGTGGTGTCTTCACCCCACGCGAGGCGAACCGAATAGATGGCGTACATCATCGCCCACGCCACGATCACTGCGTAGTAGACGGTAATAATGAACGAAACCATTACCTGGAACCAGCCGAGGCTTTCCGCCTTGGAGTTCAGACGTTTAAACGTAAGCGGTGCGGAGCCGCGGTATTTGTGCCCCAGGCTGTAATCGAGAAACAGTACGGGAATGCCAACGAATAGTAGTGCGATTAGATACGGGAGGATGAACGCCCCTCCGCCATTCGAATAGGCAACTCCTGGAAAGCGCCAAATATTACCCAGGCCGATTGCAGAACCAATTGCGGCCATCAAGAAACCATATTGACCAGTCCAGTGATCGCGTGAAGCGCTATTTGTCTCGACAGGTCCAGCATTTTTAGACATTTTATCTCCTTGCACTTAATGAGATAAGCAAAACATAGCGCCCTACTCGCAATTTGCAACACTCTGTCTCTAAGTGTGAACACTGGCGATCGAAACTGTAATGAGCAACACTATATGAAGACACTTTTCCGTTCAGTTGTTAAAGAAAGGCAAAACTAATGGCAACACCTCACATCGCAGCAGAAAAGGGAGATTTCGCGCCAGCAGTCCTTTTCCCCGGCGACCCGAAGCGCGCCGAGCGCATCGCCCACATGCTTATGGACGACGCCCGCCTGGTTACGGACGTGCGCGGGATGCTTGGATTTACCGGCACAGTTGACGGCAAGCCTCTTTCGGTTATGGGCTCAGGAATGGGACAACCTTCGGCAACCATCTACGCAACGGAGCTCTTTCGCGAATATGGTGTTGAGAGAATCATCCGCGTTGGAACCTGCGGCGGCATCGCTCACAACGTTGCAGTTGGCGACGTTGTGGTTGCTCTAGGCGCGCACACTGACTCTGCAATGAACACTTACCGCCTGCCTGGTCTTCACTTCTGCCCGGTGGCCTCTTACGATCTGATTCGCGCAGCTGTTGACGCGGCCAGCGAAACCGAGAACGTTCACGTTGGCACCATTATTTCTCGCGACCACTTTTACCTAACGCCCGAAGGTCAGGTTGAGCGCCTGGCTAACTATGGAGTTTTGGGCGTAGACATGGAAGCTGCCGCACTCTATGGAGTGGCCGCCGAGTTCGGCAAACAGGCCCTTACGGTCCTAACGGTTTCCGACCACCTACTCGATCACTCTGGCGATATGAGCGCCGAAGAGCGTGAGACTAAGTTCCAGGGCGCGCTAAAGCTCGCGGTAGCCGCGGCATTTGCTTAAACCTTAACCATAGGGGGCGCCAGCCGGCGCTCCCCTTTTTTGTCCCCAAAAGGCTCAAACCCATCCCCGTCCACACCATCGCTCCCCACGCCTTCGCCTGACTTCCTCGCAGGCTTACTTTTTGCTTGAGAGGAGAAATAATGACTATTCCAAAATGGGCAGACGCTAACGAAGAGACCAGAAGGCACTACAACAACGAGTGGGGACGCCTTCCAGAAAACGACGACGCCGCATTTGAAATGTTAAGCCTGTTAACTTTCCAAGCCGGATTAACTTGGGCTACCGTGCTTTCCAAACGAGAAGCACTTCGCGCAGCGTTTAGCGACTTCAAGGTCGAAACGGTTGCGAAGATGAAGGATGAGGATGTCGCCAGACTATTAAAAGGCGATAGCCCAATTAAGAACGAGCGCAAAATCCGGGCGGTTATCCAAAATGCTAAAGCCATCCAGGAGTATCGCAGCACCGTACAACACGAAAAGCGAAAGAACGCATTTCTAGCCGTGCTTGAAAACTCCGCTGGCAAACCCGGAGTTTGGCCGGTCTACGGCGAGGAGCAAATGACACTGCTTCGCCACTTTTTTAACGACTGGGGATTTACTTTTACCGGCCCAAAACTGATTCGAGCTCTATTGGAATCATTCGACCTCGCCCTTCCCTGGCTACAGGAAGAGCCGACAATCGAGAGCGTTTAAACACTATGCAGATAGTTGTTGATCCTGTTAATAATCATGTCTAGTGCAACCAAATTCTGCACTCCATCAGGAATAATGATGTCGGCCTTACGCTTAGATGGCTCAACGTAGAGGTCATGCATAGGCTTCACAGTTTCTAGATACTGCTTTTCGATTGAATCAATGGTGCGCCCGCGCTCAAGCATGTCGCGGCGTACACGCCGCAGGATGCGCTCATCCGCATCCGTGTCCACAAACAACTTGATATCAAACAGCTCGCAAAGCTCGGGGAACACGAACAACAAAATTCCTTCCACAATCACAACGGGTTGAGGCGTGATTTCTACAACCTCTTCACTGCGGTTATGGACGGTGTAGTCATACACCGGGCATTCGATAGGCTTTCCATCAATGAGCTCGCGAAGCTGCTCGATCATTAAGTCGATATCAAATGCGGTGGGCGCATCGTAATTGAGGGATGCGCGCTGTTCATAAGTAAGACCGGTGTGCGACTTGTAATAATTATCGAGGTATACAACAGCTGTTTTCCCTTGAAATTCCTTCACAAGCGCCTTAGTTAAAGACGTCTTACCGCTTGCAGTTCCACCAGCAATACCGATGACGAGCGCACGCACGTTACTACCCCGATCTTCGAGATTTTTTCTAAGTCTAGTGGATTTGAGCAATAACTCCTGCATCCACAGCGAAACTTTCTCAGTCATTTACGTCCGTACAGTTTCCCATGAAACCAATACGTGAGCCCCCAATGATCCCGCGCAGCACACAACCCCTCGCTACACTGTGAGTTGAGCCACAGTCATGCCCGTTAGTCGGCCACTGTTGCCATAATCGTATACGAATATGTGTACGACCGGTTCGGCGGGATGGTCCGCCGCCCACAAAGTAGTGAGGAATAATCGTGCAATTTCACCACCATGGTTACGTCTCTGAAAATCCCCGAGTCAAAGTTGCTCAGGGCCTGGGAATCGATCGCCGAGCAGAACTCCCCGATGAAGTTGATGTTCTGATTGTTGGCGCTGGTCCTGCAGGCATGCTGATGGCGGCCCAGATGTCCGTTTTCCCAGACATCTCTACTGCGATCATTGACAAGCGCGCGGGTAGACTTCCGCTTGGCCATGCTGATGGCATTCAGGCGCGTTCAGTTGAAACATTTCAGGCTTTCGGTTTTGCACCGGAAATTACCGCGGAAGCCTACAAGATTGTTGAGACTGCATTTTGGCAGCCGGATCCGGAGAATCCGGATCACATTAAGCGCATGCACCGCACTGAAGACGATCCGCATCGAATCTCTGAGTTCCCCCACCTGATCGTGAACCAAGCGCGCGTACTCGACTACTTCCGCGAGTTTGCATACAACTCGCCGTCGCGTCTAGTTCCAAACTGGGGTTGGGCCTTCACTAGCCTTGAGTTCAAGTACGAAGACGAGTACCCGGTTAAGGTTAGTCTGGTTGGTACTGGCCCAGACAACGAAGGGGTAACTCGCACTGTCGCAGCAAAGTATGTGCACGGCGCTGACGGCGCGCACTCTGCGGTTCGCAAGGCAATCGGCGCCCGCCACCTCGGTGATGTTCAATACCAGGCGTGGGGTGTCATGGACGTCCTCGCAAACTCGGACTTCCCCGACATTCGTCTTAAGTCCATCATCCAATCCAAGCACGGATCAATCCTGCACATTCCACGTGAAGGCGGATACCTGTTCCGCACGTACGTGGATCTTGGCATCGTTGACGAGAACGACAACCACGCGGTACGTAAGACACCGCTCGAAGAAATCATCCGGCGGATGAATGAGATCGTTGCCCCCTACTCGATTGACGTGAAGGACGTTGCTTGGTGGTCCGTCTACGAAGTTGGCCACCGCGTAACGGATCGATTCGATGAGATTCCCACCGAAGAGGTAGGAACACGCGACCCGCACGTGTTCATTTCCGGCGATGCCTGCCATACGCATTCGGCTAAGGCTGGCCAGGGAATGAACGTATCTATGCAGGATGCATTCAACCTCGGTTGGAAGGTTGCACACGTTTTGAAGGGGCTGGCTCCCGCTTCCCTACTGCAGTCCTACACCCAGGAACGCCAGGTCATTGCACAAAACCTGATCGATTTTGATTCCGAATGGTCCGCACGTGTAGCGGGTACATACAAGGGTCCGGGCGCCGACATTCCGATTGAGGACTTCTACTTGGAAACCGGTGAGTTCTCTAACGGCTTCCGCACGGAATACCCCGAAGGGTTACTTGTTGGTTCGAATGCATATCAGGATTTGGCAAAGGGCTACACGCTGGGCAAGCGGTTTAAGTCCGCGAAGGTAGTACGCCGGTCGGATTCAAATCCGATCCACCTTGGCCATACGCACGAGGCTGATGGTCGCTGGCGCATATACGTATTCGCTGACAAGGAACGCGCCGCGCTTTCGGGTACTAAGGTTGCCGACTGGGCTAAGTGGATGGACGAGTCAGTTGACTCCCCCATTAATAGGTTCACTCCGAAGGGTAGCGATCGCGATGCCCTCTTTGATGTGAAGGTGATCTACCAGCAGGATCACCGCGACATTTGTCCGGGCGATGTTCCCGCAATCTTCAAGCCCGAAAATGGTCCGTTTGGACTACAAAACCTGGAGAAGATTTTCGGCAAGCTTCCGAAGGGACTATGGCACGGCTTCGATATGCCAGACACTGATATTTGGGAAGAGCGCGAGCTTTCCGAAGACGGCGTTGTGGTAGTTGTTCGCCCAGACATGTATGTCGCACACGTTCTCCCGCTAGACAAGCCCGAAGAAATCGGCGAGTTCTTCTCGAAGATCTACATCGAACAAAACTAAGCTGTAGAAATTTTCGGGGGAAGCGCATTCGCGCTTCCCCCGAAACCAATTTTGCGAACTGCAACGATCAGTGGAAGGTTATCGAGCTTTGTCCCATGAAATCCAGACTGACTATTACGTCGGCTAGATCAGCAACCTCAAAGCCGAGATCTAACGTGACCTGCTGGCCGGGGAGTACAGGCGTGGGTGGAAGCGGTACGGCTCCAGAATCTTGCGATCCCACAATTGGCGCGCTAATTGCGTCAGAGACTACAGAAACTATGACTTGATCCGTCCAAAACTCTTCCTCTCCCACATTCTCTATGGTTATCGGAAGCGTTACTGGCTGGCCATGATCCCCCGTGTAGGTTCCAAGCGGTTGCGGCTTGCCAACAGCTACCCTCACCCCGCTCCCTGCTTCTACGAACTCACCAAATTTACCTGTTTTTGAAACCGCTCCACCAGGTTGTAACTGTGAGAGGGCTTGCGCCGAAGCGCGCGTTTGTGGAGTTGAACTTTCTGGGGATGCGTTTTGTCCGCCACAGCCAGCGAGCGCCACTGCCACCAAGGCCGCACATCCTAGCCACAGCGCATGCTTACCCGTTGAAGCCATAATCACCCCTCGTAGAAGTTAACACGCGATTATCTAGTAACAGCGCTATCTGTATCAGATTCTGTCATTATTTACATGAGTTGCTTGTCGATGCTCACTCGTAAGCGTATGGAGGATTTATGTCTGGCGGCATCGTTGCTTTACTTGACGACATCGCTACTCTAGCGAAGATGGCTGCGGCAAGCGTCGATGACGTGGCTGCTGCCACCGGCAGGGCTAGCGCCAAAACTGTTGGGGTTATTGTGGACGACACTGCGGTAACGCCTCA
Organism: Actinomyces sp. HMSC075B09; assembly: GCF_001812395.1. Classification (NCBI taxonomy): domain Bacteria; kingdom Bacillati; phylum Actinomycetota; class Actinomycetes; order Actinomycetales; family Actinomycetaceae; genus Actinomyces; species Actinomyces sp. HMSC075B09. The sequence continues at coordinate 118,398 of NZ_KV808735.1, read as the reverse complement.
GTATCTACAAGGCCTTAAACCTGAACGCGAGCTTCCCATTATCAAGCGGATTGCTCGTGGATCTTTGACGAACAAGCTACTAATTATCTTGCCTGCCGCGTTAGTGCTCAGTCAGTTTGCGCCGTGGGTACTACCCATTCTTCTGATTGCGGGAGGCTCTTTCTTAGCCTTTGAGGGAATGGAAAAAGTTTGGGAGAAGTTGCGCGGGGGCGGGCATGACGATCCTCTCATCGTTGCAGGACCATCCGGTGAAGAACAGATTGTGAAAAGCGCGGTTAGAACGGACCTGATCTTGTCGGCAGAGATTATGATCATCGCGCTCAACGAAGTGGCGTCCGAGGGATTCGTTGCACGCTCCATAATCTTGATAGCTGTCGGCTTTCTTATCACCTTTGTGGTCTATGGAATGGTTGCCGTTTTGGTGAAAATCGACGACGTTGGCGTTGCCTTGATGAAGCGAGAGAAGGCGTCCTCGCAACGAATTGGCAAACTGCTTTTTAACGCAATGCCGCGCGTATTGGCCACTATTGGGGTGATTGGCACGCTCGCGATGCTTTGGGTTGGTGGGCACATCGTGGTCGTTTCCGCCGCGGATTTGGGGTGGACTGCGCCGCATCAAATCATTGAGAACCTCGCCCACCTGGGCGCGAGCTTCGGCGCCGGAGCTGGCTTTTTGAGTTGGACTATCGAAACGCTTGCCTCTTTGCTGGTGGGCGCAATCCTAGGATCCCTCCTGGTTGGCGCCCACCACGGCCTGAAGGCCCTGGGCAAAAGCCGCAACTAAGAGTGGTACCGACAGGCGTTCTTCGACCCCACCCAAACGGCTGTTTCAGCCTGATAGCATCGTGATCGTGGATCATAGTCAAAGTTTCTCTTAGCACGATCTGTTTTAGCGGGTGTTTTCAAAATGCGTCTCCCACGAGTCCGATCTGTATTCATTGCTCTTTCAACGGTGTTCGCGGTGATGCTAGGCATTCCAGCGACTACCGCCCTTGCTGAAGACGAGTCCGCTCAGGGTAGTGGCGAACCAGAAACCGTTGAATGCGTGTTCCAGTGTTCACGTGAAGAACTCCAAGAGTTCATTACCAACGCCGGTAGCGACCCGACCAAGATAGTGCTGGGTCTTCTCGACACGGATATTGACGAAACGTTAGTCATTCCGGCCGGTGCAGACATAACGATTGTGAATGCCCCTACTACAGACCCCAATTACGTGAATGACACTCGCCTCCTGCGCGAAAACGGTTTTGCTGGCACCCTGATTGAAGTCGAAGAGGGGGCAAAGCTAACTCTAGATAAGAACGAGTCTGGGATCGGTACTCTATCTGTTGGGGCTCGCGGAGAATGGGTAAAAGCAAATTCTCCCGCGATTGAAGTCAAGGGCGAGCTCATTATGAACCACGGCCGCGTCGAGGGAGCTAGGGGCCTCTCTAAGAAAAAAGAAGCTGCTATTACCGTCACGGGGCCGAATGCGAAGTTCGTTCTCAATGAAGGTAAAGTTACCGATAACCAGCGTCTGTTAGGTTCCCCTAGTACTACTCAAGAAGGTGCCGCAAACGTGGCGCTGAGCGACGGCGCAACCATGGTCATGAACGGCGGCGAAATCTCGAAGGGCCGCGCAATGACGGATGAAGGCGCCTACGGAGAAACTGGCGGCATTGGCCTATTCGGAGGCTCCCATCTGACTATCAATGGCGGAACTATTACTGGCAACCACGGTTGGGCAGGCAACATCGGGATTTACAGCTGGCTCTCCGGTGCAAACACAGAAGGTTATGAAACTAAACGTTCCATCGTTGAGATTAATGGCGGCGAGATTTCCAAAGGTTACGCCCAGTTTGGCGGCGGTGGCATAAATGTTTTCGGCAACGGGGCCGTAACCATGAACGCCGGCCAGATAAGCTATAACAAAGCTGCCTACGGAGGCGGCGTCAATGCTATGGACCTCTACGTTAAAGCTGGAGACAATCCCTTCGAGGAGGTCCCAGCTGAAGGTAAGGGGAACGGTTTCACCACCGAAGAGTGGACCGAGATCTCCCCGGCTAGTTTCACCATGCGGGGTGGAACTATTAGCAACAACTGGGCAGCAAATACCGGTGGCGGCGTGAACACCGTGTCCAATGGAGTGTGGCTACTTGGCGGCGAGATTTCGAACAATACAGCAGATAGTCAAGGCGGCGGTCTGTACGTTGCAACCGAGTCATATTCCGCCCATCTTCAAAACGCGTTAGTAACTCAAAACGGATTTTCAGATGCAACCAAGTACGACAGAGGCAAGGGCGGAGGAATTTGGCTGTGCCCTACCGGTTCACTGACTATGCATGTGACCGATGGTGGCGCAATTTTTGACAATACGGCTCCGCGAAACTCAGACGAGATTAGCAACTATTACGGCGACGATATCGCGCACGATAATTACGGCCAATCCAACCCGGCAAAACTCATTCTGGATAAGAATATGCTTGGCGGCGGCGACTCGGCGTATTACAAGGATGGCGGTGTAAATAAGACCCGCTTCGATGACGAGAATCGCGAAAAAGAGCAGATTTTCCAGAACCTTGCAGATGATTCCCCAAATGCGGAGGCTGGCGAAAACGCCGAGTATCAAAGCACTCTGTCCAACGCAGGGCTCAAGAATGTAGCTTCGGATGAAGCGAAGCTACGCGCGAGGGCTTGGGCCAGCTTGATCATCACCGGAAATAAGGCGCCTCGTGGCAGCGGCATTGGTTCCAATGGGAATGTTACGTTCGGTACTCCCGAGTCCACTGAGATTAGTGTGCGAAAGGAATGGACTTACACCACGGGCCAGGAACTCTCCGAAGACCTAAAGGTTCCAGTGACCGTGCAACTCGAAGCTAACTTCGCTGACGAGGCCGAGACGTTCCCCGTCGCAAAACCAGTCGTTTTGGATGGCGATAATAACTGGAGTTATACCTTCCGAGATCTCCCTACTGTAAATAAGGGACGTAGCATAATCTACTCGGTGAAAGAATTGGACTCCGACATACTGAAGAATGGTTTCAGTTCATCGGTTGCTGTTGATCCGGATAAGGAAAAGACCTTCATCGTAAAGAATGAGTTGGATTATATTTCTGTTCCAGTGGAGAAGTTTTGGGAAGGCGGAGAGGTCACCGATCGTCCTAAATCAGTGACAATTCGGCTGCTTCAAAATGGAGAACGAACTGATCAAACGATCACGCTCAATGAAGCCAACCGCTGGAAGGGGCAATTCACTAATCTGCAACCCTACAAAAAATGGGATGGTGAAACAGGGCAGTTTGAAGCGAACGTCTACAGCGTTATCGAAGACAATACCGGCTCTTTCGAGTCTTCTATCTCCGGGAACCAAACCGATGGTTTCAAAATAACCAACAGGTTCATCCCGACGGAGCCGACCACTCAGCCAACTACCCAGCCAACTACCGAACCTGGTGGTACCGAGCCGAGCACAACAGTAATGAGCCCCGTGCCACCCACAAGCACGGAACCTTCACTTCCAGGCCGCCCGCAATTACCGAAGACTGGCACGGACCTACTTATTCTGACCCCGATTGCTATTGCCCTCCTAATAGCTGGTGGCGGGATTCTCATCGCTAGGAGGCAAGCCAAATAGGCCATTGCCGCCTAAACCGCCTAACTTTAGCGGGTAGGTGATCGCACCAATTAGTAGCGGCCGTGAACTATGTGGATCACGGCCGCTACAGTTGCCACTGCGTTTATGCGAAAAGATGGTCTAGTTTGCTCTTGAGCTCTGGGGTGAGACGCTCCAGAGCCGTTAGTGCACCAAGGTTTTCCGCAAGCTGTTTCGCGGACGAGGCTCCAAGGATAACCGTCGAAACATGCGGGTTAGCGGCAACCCAGGCCAGTGCAAGTTGCGCTGGAGAAACCTCAAGTTCCTTCGCCATAGCTACCAGAGCGCGAACACCCTTTTCATGCTTGCGGGCCTCCTCTGCGATCGATTCGCGCCCCTTCAACGTGGCTCGTGACCCTTCGGGAACACCGTCAAGGTACTTACCGGTCAAAATTCCTGAGGCGAGCGGGCTCCAGGTAGTTAGGCCCAGGCCGATATCCTCATATAGGCGGGCAAACTCGCTTTCCACCTTGTGCCTATGGACCAGGTTGTATTGCGGCTGCTCCATGACGGGTTTACGCAAGTTCCTGCGGTCAGCAATTTCGTAGGCCGCGCGAATCTCATCGGCAGACCATTCAGAAGTGCCCCAGTAGAGGGCCTTGCCCTGGCTGATCATGTCTGAAAATGCGTACACAGTTTCTTCAATGGGCGTGTTCGGATCGGGCCTGTGTGCGTAAACGAGGTCCACATAGTCCAAACCAAGACGCTCTAAGGAACCATCGATAGCCTGCATCAAGTACTTACGGTTAAGCGTGTTCTTCATGTTCACCATGTCGTGAATTCCCCAGAACAGCTTTGTGGAGATGATGTACTCGTGGCGCTTCCAACCGAGCTCGCGGATAGCCTGGCCCATGATTTCTTCAGATTTACCAAACGCATAGGATTCCGCGTTGTCAAAGAAGTTTACGCCAGCTTCTGCGGCGATCTGAAGCTGCTCTTTGGCAATACCCGTGTCTACTTGACTTCCAAACGTAACCCAGGAGCCGAAGCTGAACTGGGAAACCTGTAATCCCGAGGATCCTAAACGGTTGTACGGCATTGAAGGCAAAGATGTGTTCATACAGCCAATATAACGCGTAAAAGACGGGGGCGCGCCAGCTGCACGCCCCCGTCTTTTGAGGTTTCTGTTAGCGGATGTACGCCCCCGTGGGATCAAAAACGATCTCTTCGGAGGTGCCGAATGCCTCCCCGTAGGCCTTGACTGCGGCAATAATCCAATCCACCAGGCCCCAGATGCCAAGCGTCAACCAGTTGCAGAAGAACTTGGCTAGGCCGAGCCCCACCTGTCCACGCATAAAGCGATCAACACCAAACCCGCCCAGGAGGAATGCTCCAAGCCAAACGAAGAGATGCTTGTTCACGCGCTTGTACCCAGCAGCCTCGTATGGATCGGCTTACATGCCCGAATATGATCCATAGTTTTGCTGGCCCGAATACTGGCCCCCGGGTTGCTGCGAATATGAAGCAGGCGGCGCCTGGTACTGGTTAGCGTAGGAGTTATCGCCAGAGCCGGGAACCTGACCCTGATTGTTGTTTTCTGGATAGCTCATAGTAAGCCCCCTCGTAGATTCTGTTGCAACCAAGATACAACACTCGAACTATTTCCTCGGCACATGTGGCACGAGAGCACAGATTCTAAAGATTAGTTTCGCTTCCTATTTTGTACAGCAACAATCAGCAAGAACGCGCCTGCCAAAGCGAAGCCTCCTGCCCAACCACTCCAAGTCGAGACACTAACACCCGTCTTCGGTAGTCTTGGTGCAGTTGTGGGTTCGGTTGTTGTGCCGCTCGTGGGCCCAGTTGAGGGCTCGGTAGTAGCCGGTACAGTGGTCGGTTCCGTGGTGGTCGGCTCGGTTGGAGGCTCATATGTATTTGTTACAACGTAGCCTTTTTCTGCACTGCCCGAGATCAACGAAACATAACCGTTAGCAACGCCAATTTCAGCGACTGAATAGTTGATCTTCTTATCGTCTCTATATTCCGGAAGATTCGTGAACAAGCCCGTCCAACCAGTGCTTTCATCCAGCACTATTTGCTTCCCAGTTTCGGCTCCATCAGCCAAAAGTTTAACGGTAACAGAATCGGGACGAACTCCCGCCGTATTCTCGTTATCCTCCCACTTCTTCGAAACCGCAATGTCAGTAAAGGTCAGAGTATTTACCAATGTGAAGCTATACTCAGAATTTTTCTTCACCTGTGAGGAGTAGACACCAGCTGGATACTCTTCGATGCTGTAAACGATTTCTTGCCCGTCGTGCGTTTTTGGCAGGTTCGAGAAAGTGGTTTTCCAGTCTGTGTCGGCACCAATTCTCCTGGTTTCGACAACGCCACTGATATCGCCCACTGTCGCAGTCAAGCGGACCGTGACTGTCTCTGGACGTAGCTTCTCAGCATTGTCTTGATCTACCCACTGCTTCTCTACGCTAACTTCAACGAGCTCTTCGGAGGTACCAAAGATCACGCTTCCGTTGGACCCGATACCGCCGCCACGCGTTGCGGAATAGTTATCGGCAATGATTACCTTGGCAAGCTTGCCTGTCAGATCATTCGCGGCTGAATCCGTGTGCAAGGGAAGTTCCTGGTTGTCTTCTAGCGTTCCCTTGTAGCTCTCCTTTGGCAACAAAGTTCCATCGGCAAGTTTCCAATCGTACGGGACACCCCCAAGCATGCGTTCAGCTAAGTCGTAATCTGGGCGTCCCGAATGCAATCCGTATTTCTGGCTCGCCAACAGGTAAAGCTCTCGACCTTTTTCACTTTGGTCAGTTCGAGCGTTTCCTTTCATACCAACGCCATCGGTTACGTTGATAGTCGTCTTCGAAATCGGACAGGCAGCGTAACCGGCACCTTCCTGAACCGACTGGTTATCACTTATCAAGACATTCTTGATGTACAGCTCGCCGTTCGCGCCATTGGCGCCGTATAGATCGTTTGCTCCATTAACGTAAATTCCGCCGCCACCAAAAAGAAAATTGGTTTTTCCCTTTCCAAGCATGCGGTTTCCAGTTATACGTCCAGCGTTCAAGTATCCCTTCGAGGCACCGCCGCTAAAGTACTTCGCTTGAATAAACAGGCCCCCGCCGGTTGCTTCCGAGGTGTTATCTTTGATCTCACCGCCATCCATCTGGAAAATGTTGCTAGGTCCCCATTGTCTTGAGCCTGCACTAATGCCGCCGCCGACCTCGTCCGAATGGTTACTCTGAATGAGAGCAGATCCCGACATTCTTACGGTCGAACCTTTATCAGCGCAGATTCCACCACCCGCGGAATGAACTCCAGCTTCATCTGTAACCCTACGGGCCGTATTGCGTTGTATTACACCGCCCGAGAGCTCCATAGTCGCATTCAACAGGTAAATACCACCACCATTTACGGCTAGGTTGTCTTCAATGACGCCGCCCGTCATCTTGATAGCGCCTCCGTAAGAGAAGATGGCGCCGCCTCTATCGTTGCTTGAACTGACGTTAAGCTTGTTATTTCTCAGGACAGCACCATCTCCAATTTGGAGGGTGGCTCCTGACTCGACATTGATAAGCGATTTTTCAATAGCAGAATTGACGTCAGAATTACCGTCAATAACTATGTCCGTGAGCGACGCGGTGTCGCCTCGCGAGATTGTGAAAAGATAACCATTGAATCCGTCGGCGCGCACTACCTTCACCGGGCTGCCAACGAGGTCAATATCACCAGAAACTGGAGTTGTTCCAACCACTACGATCTTGTCGAGATCCGGATTGCTTTGCACTAAAGCCTTAGCTTTAGAAAATGTCTTGACTGCACTACCAGGGGTCTTGCCGTCGTTGTCGTCGTTTCCTCCACTACCGTCCAGGTATACGGCTGTCTGGCTATCTGCTTCGTCATTTGGCGTCGCATCCTGTGGTTCCGCATTGGTATCAGGTGATGAAGAAGAAAGCTCTTCCGGCGAGGGTTCTGCCATTGCAGCTGGCATCGCGTATGCAAACAGCAGCGCCACTATAACCAATATTGAGCTGAGCAAAGTCAGCCTTACGCTCTTAATGTGTCGTCTCACGAGACCTCTCCAAATTCAAATGCGCGGGAATTAGGTCCTAGATTACGCGTATTTTGGCTACTTTAAAAGCGGCGAGTACGCAAGAATCAGAGTTTAACCAACCAGTGCAAGAACAAATGCGAAGGCTCCCGTGCCTGCCAGCAGAGACCACAGCACCTTGCGGAAAGCCAGGTGCACAGCAAGCGTGGCGATTACCCCTGCGGCTGGTGGCATCCAGGATTCCGCACTGGAAAACGAGGTTCCTTGAAGAGTGAAAATCACCAGGACAAGCATGACCCCTGCCGGCATGGCTGCACCAAGGTACGCAAGTGTTTCGGAATCACGCACGCGAGATAAGAACACGAATGGCGCCGCGCGTAGCGAAAACGTTATGACAAAGACTGTGGCGATAACGCCGACGATGTATCCGGTCATGGCATACCATCCCTTCTGGCTCTGTCTAACGCGGGGATAACCGGATGTAAACGTGAGGCGATGAGCAAAGCAGCTGTAAGCGCGGCCAAAGAAAAGGGCAGATAAATCGAGTCTGGTAGCACTAGCATGCCCACACCGATCGCTGCGGCAAGCGCAAGATCAAAGCGCGCCCGGTTCGCGAGGTATGCCTCCAACATCAGCACGATGAAAAGCGACGTCAGCACGAAGTTAAGAATGCGCCCGTCAATCGGAACAGCAAGCCCAATTAGCGCGCCGAGCGTACACCCTAAAGTCCAGGTGGCGTGCGCGAAAACCTGCGTCCACAGCACCCTCTCCCCCGTTAGCTCAGACTTTGGTTTCGAAGCGATGACCGCATAGACCTCATCGGTGAGCGCGTGGATCGAGTAGACTTTCGCCACCTTGTTCTTCACGAGATCAAGCGGGAAGCTAATCCCGTAAAAGACGTGCCGAAATTGAATGAGAAGGGTAGCAAGCGCGATCGCTGCGAGCGGCTCGCGTGCCACGATCATGGGCACGATGAGGTATTGCATCGAACCGGCATACATGAACAACGAGAAGATGGGCGCCCACCACCAGTCCAAGCCCGCACCCGTAAGCGTCATCCCCATTCCCATACCCAGAGGAACATAGCCCAGGGCCACGGGAAGGACGTCTCGGGCTCCTAAAGACAGTGGAGAGTGTACGGTTGTGGACATATAAAAAACCTATGGCGGCTCCAGCAGCCAGACAAAATCAGTCCAGCACGTGGGCAACGCTGCCATGAAACTACTCACACACCCTTGGAGGGCGCGGCCCCACACCCATTAAACAGTCAGAGCAAAAGCGTGGGGACCAGTTCGATTACGAACCAGTCCCCACGCTACTCAACCCTCAACAATGGGCAATCAAGTTTTGGCTATCAGGCCTACCGCGTTACCAGCCGCGCTCGGCAAGACGGTGCGGCGCCGGCAAGTCAGCCACATTGATCCCAACCATGGCCTCACCCAAACCGCGCGAAACATCGGCAATAACCTTCGGGTCATCGTAGGAGGCGGTGGCCTTGACAATAGCTGCGGCCCGCGCCTTCGGATCACCAGACTTAAAAATGCCCGAGCCCACAAACACACCATCAGCGCCCAGCTGCATCATCATCGCAGCATCTGCCGGAGTAGCCACGCCACCTGCCACGAAAAGTGGAACGGGAAGCTTACCCTCGCGAGCCACCTGAGCCACTAGGTCATATGGAGCAGCAAGTTCCTTGGCCGCCACGTACAGCTCATCCTCGGTGAGGTTCACCAGCGCTGCAATCTCCTGCTTGATCTTCCGAATGTGCTTGGTGGCCTCCGAAACATCACCGGTGCCGGCCTCACCCTTTGAACGAATCATCGCAGCGCCCTCATTGATACGACGCAAGGCTTCACCAAGGTTCGTTGCGCCGCACACGAAAGGAACGGAGTATTCTCGCTTGCTGATGTGGTTCACGTAGTCGGCTGGCGAAAGCACCTCGGACTCATCCACCCAATCAATGCCGAGTGCTTGAAGCACTTGCGCTTCCACGAAATGGCCGATGCGCGCTTTAGCCATGACGGGAATCGACACGGCATTCATAATCCCCTCGATAAGATCAGGGTCTGACATACGCGCAACACCGCCTTCGGCGCGAATATCTGCGGGAACGCGTTCAAGTGCCATCACAGCTACAGCGCCAGCATCTTCAGCAATCTTGGCCTGTTCGGCGGTTACGACGTCCATAATGACGCCGCCCTTCAGACCGTCAGCGAGCACGAGCTTTTCTGGTTCAATCATGTAACTCATGATTCCTATTCTCGCCCACCTGTGGACTAATATTAATACCAGTTTTGAAATACTTTTTTAGACCACCTGCGAATATGTAGGAGGATTCCGTGCCCTCAATCCCTGCTTCCATCGTTGCAGATATTCGCAAACGCTTGGAGGACGGCTCGCTTGCACCCGGTGATCGGCTTCCCTCAACGCGCGCGTTAGCTGACGAACTCGGGGTGTCGCGGGGCTCGGTTGTTAGTGCGTACGAGCAACTTTCTGGCGAGGGCATCTTGCTATCCACGCGTTCGGGCAGTCGCATTCACCCGGACCTTGTAGTCACTTTGCCTACGAGGCATTTGCGACTATCTGAGGACGGTGCTACGCCGGTTGTGCCGGCCCCGAGTTTGCTTCGGCCCGGCGCTCCTTTGGAAGCTCTCACTACTTCCGCTTGGCGCGGAGCCTGGCGCATGGCTGTTGCTGAGCCGCATGCGTACCCAAGCCCGGGTTCGGACCGCCTGCGTTACCTACTTGCCGAGCATTTCCGGCTCACGCGGGCCGTGTCCATCGACCCACAATCCATACTCATCACCGCCGGTGCCCGTGATGGGCTGCGCGCCACCCTTGCCGCGCTCGCAGCCATGCGTCATTCCAACCACGCTTTCCCGTTAGAGATGTGCGCGGCCACTTTGAATACACCGCTTCAAGGCAGCCGCCTCGCTGTAGAAAATCCAGGGTTCGGTTCTCTTCGCGCAGTGCCAGCTTCGATCGGCTGGGAAACCACGTTTCTACCAGCCAGTGGCGAAAACAACTTAACCGCAGGGTTGCGCAACCTGTCCCCCGATGCTGTTCTCACTACCCCTAATCACCAATTTCCATACGGTTTACAAATGCCAGCCAAGAGGCGGCGCGAGCTAGTGGAGTGGCGCCGCGCCACCCCGGGGGCGTTTCTCATTGAGGACGACTACGACTCTGAGCTACGCGCCACTCACCCCGCCCTCGTGGCGCTAGATCCTGCTGGAACGGTGTTGCTTGGCTCATTTGCGAAAACGCTCACTCCTGCCTTGGGGCTGGGATACACCATCGTGCCTGAAGCGCTGCGAGAGGGCATCGCGGCCCGCCTCACCCCCGTTTGTGGAATCGCACAAGATGCGCTTGCCAACTTCCTCGCCGCTGACGGTCTGCGCCTGCACACTGCTCGCATGCGTCGCGAATACAAATTTCGCCGAGGCGTTTTTGAGCGGATTTTCCCTGAGGGCCGCACCATGGATGGAAGTCTGGGAGCCATCATCGAGGTTTCCGCCAGTATCGAAGAGCAAGTTTTGGCGGGCGCTCACGGAGCCGGACTAGCTGTAGAATCACTGGGCAAATACTGGTCGGGGCGAGCCGGAACACCGGGAATAGTTGTTGGACTAGGCGCAGGAAGTCGGGAAAAACTAACCGCGGCGCTAAGGAAGCTCCGCCAGATCGTGCCCGAGTGAACCATGCGAGTCTTTTTCTCGCAGACTTCAAAATGTACCTGGCGTACCGCCCGCGGCAATACGCGCAGAGTGGCTTTTAATCAATAATCCGACGTACCTTATGGAAAATGAGCGCGAAGCGTTAGTGGTGCCTCACGTGTTTTGAGCGCGAAATAGTTTTCGTATGAATGAGGAAGTGGCTCCGAAAATGGTGCGTATCGATGGCGAGCACTACTACAACAAGGACACCCGTGCTGAAGTGTTATCTATGAGCGCGGCAACGATAGACCGTTATTTGAAAGCCGACGTGGTTATCGTGTGTATCGGCGCCTCGGAATTAGCCCAAGATGCCTTAGTACTTGCCCGGGACGGAGGGCGAGTCAACTACTTTGCTGGATTCCCGAAAGGCTCGATGACCCAAATGGAGCCTAACCTGATTCACTGGAAAGATTTGCAGGTTGCCAGGGGATCTAATGCGCGGCGCCGGGACGTAAAAGGAGCCATCCGCGTCCTCGAATCGGGAGCGATAAATGTGGAAGAGATTGTCGCCCACACCTTCCCGCTTTCAAAAGTGCATGAAGCTTATCAGGCAGTACATGATCGGGTCGGCGTAAAAATTGCAGTAATACCCGACTAAAGTTGCAGTTCCGGTCAACCTGTGGGGAACGAGACAAACCTATCCCGCATTCTTGCTACGGAATCGCCTTAACCTTGTGATACATATGGCAAGTGGATTTTTTGAGTAGTTTCAAACGCTTGTTGCCCGGAATAGTATACGCGTGCGTAGTCGCCGGTATCGCCTGGCTGATTAATCTATTTGTTCCCCTACTGTCATCAATGCTGGTGGCGATCCTACTGGGGGTAGCAGTTCGCAACACGAAGCTAATTCCGGCTGTCTGCGAACCCGGAATCGCTTTTTCAGCGAAGACTATTTTGCGCTTCGGGGTGGTGCTGCTTGGTTTTCGTCTGTCGCTACCGGCTATTGCCGCGCTAGGTGCCGGCACGATTGTAACTATCATCTGCGCGGTGGCGGTCACTATGGTGGCGGGTTACCTGCTTACTTACTTTATGCGGGTCAGTCACGCCACCGGGATCCTCACCACTTCCGGCACCGCCATTTGCGGAGCCTCGGCCGTTGCCGGGATTTCTCCAGTGGTTTCTGCCCGCAGTCACGAGGACGCCGATGACGCGGTTGCTACCGCTATCGCTTGCGTTACCTTATTCGGGACTATCTGCCTTGTCGCTTTGCCCGCTGCCGCCCACGCATTGCACTTGTCTCCCACTCAAGCAGCTGTCTGGCTGGGGGCTTCTATTCACGAGGTCGGCCAGGTAGTAGCGGCGGCTAATATTTATGATCCGGCAATCTCTGATTTGGCTACCGCCACCAAGCTGGGACGCGTGGCCTGCCTAGCTATCGTAGTGGCAATCGTAGGAATCATTGAACGGCGAGTAGTAGAAGTACGCCACGAACAGGCAGAGAAAGCCAGCTCTGGCAAGCGCCCGCCCCTGATTCCCGGATTCGTGGTGGGATTCCTAATTGCGGTAGCATCAGCTTCAGTGTTTGCCAGTATTTCTACCGTGAACAGCGCTTTCAGCATTTTAGGCGGCACAGTAGCTACAATGCTGCTCACCGTAGCGATGGGCGCAATGGGAGCCGGGGTAAACTTGCGCAACGTAATTAAGTCCGGAGGGCGCGCCCTCGTCCTCGGAATAATCTTGACTGTCCTAATCGCCGCGGTCTCGTTGGGATCGGTACTTTTGTTAGTCGATTAGCATCCGGATGGAAACGCGTAGGTGAACGGGAGCCCTCGTTCAATACCCAATGAGTGGGAAAGATGCAAAAATTCATCGGCAATATTCAACTCTTGCCCATCACTGGCAAGAAAATCCTCCGCTCATCTCTTGCTCTGGAATTGCAAAGAACGACATCGCATTAGCCCCCGTTATCCCAATTAATGGGTGTGCTGATAAGAGGATCTCAATGTTCACTCGACTGGCAGGCCTTTGAACACAACGTTGATCTGCCCGTAGGTTTCGATCGTTACGTGGCCAACAAGGAGTGCCCATGCATCGTCGCTGTATTCCAGTGGCGGTCTCGCGTCGAGGTAGTCAGCGGTTGCGCGGACTTGGGCAAGGCGGGTCTGCTTGTCCGTGATCTCGCCACTCTCTTGGGTGACTTTGTCTCGTTCGGCTTCTAGCGGCCTTGTATCGAACACGGTTTCTTCGAGTATGCGTAGTGCACGGCGTGCACCAGCATTTCCGGTGATTCGCCTGGCCAAGGCGTCGACGAATGCGTGCTCGATGTCCGCATCGACCACGTGCGGGGTCTTACAGCCGGTTTTCTTTCCTTCGTATTTGTTGGCGCACCGCCAGATCTTTTTATCGTTGTGTGCGCCTGCATGCCAGGTTTTGCATCCGTAGTGGCCGCCGCATTGGGAGCAGATGATCATTTTGGTAAACGGGTGCGTGCGGAAAATGTAGCGGCCTTTTCTGTGGGCGATTTCTGCTTACACGCGCTCCCACACATCGGGGTGAATAATGCCCTGGTGATGGTTTGTCACGTAATACTGAGATTGTCTCCCTCGTTCTTTTTCGTTTTCTTCGTCAAGAAGTCGACGGTGAAGCTTTTCTGAATCAACGCATCACCCTTGTATTTCTCGTTGGTAAGCATTGACTTGACGGTGGGTACTGCCCAGTTTCGTTTGCCTTTCGAGGTGGGCACGCCTTCATCGGTAAGTTCCTTAGCGATCAGGGCAGGTGCCTTACCGGCAAGGAAGTCACCGTAGATACGCCGCACGATCTTAGCTTCATCTTTCACGATGGCGATCTGCCCGTCAGCATTCTTGGGGTAGCCAAGAAAGTTAGAGCACGCGCTGCTCAGTGCTAAAGACCAAGCACTGGATGGGCTAATCCATCACAGCGACCACGGATCGCAACACGTCAGCATTTGCTATACCGAGCAGCTGGCCAAGGCTGGTCTGGCAGCATCCGTTGGGACTGCCGGACACGCCCACGATAATGCGTTGGCTGAGACCGTCAATGGACTGTATAAGACTGAACTAATCTACGCCCGCCCTGCATGGCCCTCAGCTACCGAGGTGGAATTCGAAACTCTGAACTAGGTCCATTAGTGGAATACCACTCGCGTGCATGAAGCGCTGGACTACCAGACCCCGACACAGATCGAAGCCAGCTATCATATGACCCGGGCTCAAGCCCTAAGCCCCGTATAACAAGCGGAACAAAACCCAGGGCGCTTCAGGTATAGGCGCTCCCGTGCGCCTTTTCGTGACTGTCGGGTTCAACGCACCAGGCCTCGTGCCTGTATTCACGCGACATCCGCCCGATCAGCGCTATCCTTAGCAATGCAGGGAAACCCTTCTTGTAGAATGAAAACCCATTAAAGAAAACCTATTGGGGCATACAACTCCTGATGCCGTTGCCGTATCAAAATGTGTAGCGAAAAGTTGAAGGGACTGGTCATCAAAAAAATATCTGTGTTTCTTGTATCCGCTCTGGCATATTTTGTCGGCGCGTGGCTTTTCGCCGCCATCTTTCTACGGTGCAAGGATCAGGATCAGAGATTTTTTGTGGTCTTCTTATTGATGCCACTCATGTATGTGTGTTTCACGATTCTTCTTCTGCTTTTTAATAAGCATTTCATCGGTATTCAATCTGCCCGCGCGTTGCAACTTTCAGCAGGAGCCTTTATCGGACTCTCAGCTTTTCTCTTTTCACTCGATGGTGTCGGCTCGTTAGTTCATAGTGATTCTTTTTCTCAACTGCTGAGCCAGTTTTCCGTTCCCGCCATCGGCGCTCTTGTTGCTGGTGGTGTAGCGCTTGGGTTTAGCGTTTTTACCCAAGCGCCACACCAAGGAAAAGACCAAATCAATTATCGGTAGATGAATTCAGCTAGCTTTCGGCAAGCTGTCAAACGAATCTCTTCCTTGACGTATCCAGCCAGGAACCATCCTAAAACGGCGCTATCCAAGTCGGCATATTCACTTATTTTCTGATATGCCTCAGTGGAATTATTCGCCCCCAAGCTCCAGCCAATCTGCTTGAATCTGTTGGCAAGTTTGCTGGAATTGTTGTGTCGGCGGCGCCTAGCCACTACGACTGGGCGATTAAGAAGCTCCGCGTCCACAATAAAGCCAATAAAACAAATTCCTGCCTCAGGATAGCGCCCAGCGGTTTCCTATTACGTGGTAGTTTCGACAGGCATGGAGACAGTTCTAACATCGATGAGATTTCAGTCAATAGAAAAGTTGGCTTATCTCTGACTAGGTATGGCGAGGGAAGGAGCACTGATGCGTGATATCGTCAAAATCGCTCTGGTCTATGCCGTATGTGTGCTGGTATTCCAGATAGTTTTTCTTAGCGACCTGGTGTGGGTGCTGTTCCCTGCGGCAGTCATTGAACCAGTTCTCATACCTGTAGTCGCATTACTAATCACCCGGAAAATCCAGGTAGCAGACTGGCAGCTAAACTTTTTTGTTTTGCCACTCTTGCTTTACTGCTTTGGCTTGGTTGCTGACAGTATGGCATTTTGGATTTCAACTGGAGGAAGCGTGTTTGCAACCGGAAATCACATTTGGTATCAAGTAGCTCCAGATTCTCCTTCGGATGTTAAATGGTGCGGACTTTACGGAATCCCAGCTGTCATTTTCATGGCAGGATACCTGATTCGTTTAGCGATGCGAAAAAGGGTAGCCTGCCATGTTTCTGACCCTAATGATCCATCAGAAAATGAAGTTCGCTAGTTTTTCACAGGCTTTATTAATCACCTCTGAGGAATATTGAGCCAGCTAGCTTTCGCCTTAGAACCCCACCTGGAACTCCTGACATGACTGAAACGAATGCTGTCAACGCGCCTGAAGCATTTGAGGCATTAACACTGCTGGCGATCCGCTTGAATCTGTTGGCTAGTTTGCTGGAGTTGTTGTAGTACTCACGCAGTGTTGCCGACAGAAGATGGCTGTTGGAATCATTGCCGTTTTCTAGCGTGTTGGCGATGATAATGGCGTCTCCATCACAGCAGAGATCGTCGCGGTTACAGTTGTTTCCTACCGATTTCCATTTTCCTTTGTCGTTTTTCTTGTCAAGTACCAGCCCCTGCAAGCCAGGATGCTGACGGTAATCGTTACCTTGACCGACTAGAGCTGTGGTCACCTGATCCAGGTTCGCGCTGGGATTCCACTCAAGTGTTTTCTGAATATTCTCCATGGCAGTAGCTAGGTCTCCAGCCCAGCCAGTCCACGCATCAGGGATAACATTCCAGTTGGTGTATCCAAGTGTTGTTGCCGCCACGTGTTATCAATATAGCGATTCAAGGCTGCGATGATCTTCTTGCCTACAGCGTCCTTCTCGAGTACGCTCGCGTCAGCACTCCTGAAACTTTCTGCTGATACGGACCAGTTCACCGCAGATCCCCTACCACCGTCACGCAGGTAGGCTTTTGCTAAATAGTTGAGTATGCAACGCCAAGTCGGAACGGCACCTCAGCCAGAATCCGCACGCAACTGTAGACAGCGGTCATCTGCATCGCGCTGCGTTCCGTTACCGGACGACCAGAGATCGTGGCCCCGAAGAAAAAGCTATATCCAGAGCTGATCGCGTGATCGTCAGCTGAGCGCAAAGTATCGCCGCGTAACCATCCAAGAAAACACATATTCACCCCCCTAAAAAACTAGACTATGCGAATTCATCTAGTCATGATTGACATGCTGAAAGCACTGTGCTCTAATTGCTATCGGAGCGGTTCACTACATAGGTAGCTCGCCGAATCCAAAGTAAGAATTCAAATCACGTAGCGGGTATTAACTGCTACCTGAATTAAGAAAGGAGGCTGTCATGTACAGCTTCAATAATGCCGTTTACGGCTTTGAAACAGCCAAGAAAATCCTTGGCGTTGGTTCTAATACAATGAGTAAACTCATTGATCTCAATCTCATCTCGGTATTTCCAGATGGTGCGAATCAGCGAAATCAACGATATTCAGGATGGGATATCGGATACTTGTCCTCTGCTCGAAATCGCCCATTAACAGTAGAGGCTGGACAAAAAGCGCTAGTCTGCTCAATGGGGATTGAAGAACAGGAGGCTCGCCCTTCTATGTATTTCGATGCTACATGGGAACGGTGTAAAGATGTTCTCGATGAAGTTCGCCAGAACGTTTCTACTAACACGTGGGCACAGATTGTCGAAGGAACGCTTCGAGTCACTGGACATTGGCGCGTGACTCAAGAAGACACTGATTTCTTGGTCGCGAACAACTCAATAGTTGTGGCTTCCTATGCAGGCTTCATTCTGGACGGTGGGCGCATTGTGGATTGGGTGCCGAATGCTTTCAACAGCTCAGGCGGCCGATGCTTCATTGTGCGCCCCTTTAACAAGCGCGAGCGGTATCAATACGCCCACAATTTCCTACTATCGCGTCAAGGCCCAATGAATAAAGTCTGGACTTCAGGGGCACTTGACGACGAGGCTCGCGCCATAGCCTAAACAGTTCCTTTTGAAATGGCGGGTTTTGGTGGCTAGTTCAACTACCGAAACCCGCCATTCATCTCAGAACACCAGCAGTCCACGCTCGTCATACACCGAGCCACTCGTGCTGGTGCTGCCGTAGCGGATCTCCCGATCGAGGGCCATGATGGTGGCGACGACGCCATTGATCTTCTCGATGCTCTTTTGCTTGTCGGGCCTGATGTTTCCCACTGGGTCGGTGTGAACGTGAATGTTGTCCACCATCCACAAAAGCACTGGACGCCCGCCATGTGCCAGCTTGCCCTCGAGTGCGAGCCTCATGAGTTCTTTGGAAGGTGGGCTCATGCCCTTGAACCCTTGCCCGAAGGGAACGACGGTGAAACCGAGTGCTTCGAGGTTTTGGCTCATTTGGACAGCTCCCCACCGGTCGAACGCAATCTCCCTGATATCGAAGCGTTCGCCTAGCTGTTCAATGAAGGCTTCGATCACTCCGTAATGAACGACGTTGCCTTCCGTGGTTTGCAGGAAGCCTTGCTGCTGCCACAGGTCGTAGGGCACGCGGTCACGGTTAACGCGGAGTGTCAGGTTGTCTTCGGGGATCCAGAACCATGGCGCAATCACATACCGCTCGTCACCGGTTTCTGGTGAGAAGACGAGCACGAACGACGTGATATCTGTCGTCGAGGCAAGATCAAGCCCGCCGTAACAGACACGTCCTTCCGAGTCGCTCAGATCAACGGGTGCTGACTTTAGGTTCCAGATGCACGTTGGCATCCACCGCACCGACTGCTTGACCACTGGTTGAGCCGTAGCTGGCGGAAGGTGTTCTCTTCGGCCGGGTTTTGCTTCGCGCTCGTGCAGGCTTGGCGGACTTTCTCGATCGGGACAGTGGCGCCAAGAGAAAGGTTAGCCTTATGCCAGACTTTCTCGTCCGTCCAGTCATCCTCACGGTCAGCCCCGTAAATCACCGGGTACAACATCGGATCATACTTTTTGTCTGCGAGGATGTCCTCGGGTTTCTCATGCTGCTCATAACAAATGCTATGCGTGTCCGTGCTTGCAGTGGTGATGAGAAAGTACAACGTCCTGGGTGTCATAGCGCCACCTGCCCGAAATGCTCGTCGAGGTAGCGGATCGGTAGGTCATTGATGTGTGCCCACTCGATCTCGATACGCATCCCGGCAGAGACGCGCGGCGTGTAGACCCACATCGCTTCACAGTGCGAGAGCAGGATCCTGTTGAAGAACATCGCCAACTCCCGCTCATCCACGTCGGCGTCATCCATGAACTGCGGGAACAACAAATGCGGTGCCAGCGGGATCTTCTCCCCCCCCCC
>NZ_KV808735.1:0-99165 GCF_001812395.1 Actinomyces sp. HMSC075B09 | reverse complement strand
CCCCCCCCCCAGCGAGAGCACACACCTCATATCGTGAGTGTCACCACGGTCGGTTCCGCTGCGCCACATCGCAGTCCAGGGCCGGCCCTCAATCAGGTCCAGCACTTGGCTTCATCCGTGTCTAAGCCGAGCTGGCACACACAGCGAGCACGAGGTGGGCTCACCTCAAGGATTGGAGTTCTCGCGGAGCTCGTGGTAACGTGCAGGTAATCGTTCAGCCCGCTTCGACCACTCGGTTGCAGACGGGCTGGATTTCTATCCAGATAGCAGCACTCCATGAAGAAGATCAAGAATCCCACCACGGTTGATGAGCAGATTGCACTCATGCGCACCCGCGGGATGAAGGTCAACGAGTCGCTAGCACGGCAATGGCTATTCAGCGTCTCTTACTACCGATTGTCCGGGTACTGGTACTCATACCGAGTGCTTCCGGAGCCTGAAGATCCCAAAGAACCACAACGCGCTGATGACTTCGTGCCGGGCACAACGTTTGAGGAAGTAGTGGCGCTCTACGAGTTCGACCGCAAAATGCGCACACTTATCTACGATGGGATTGAGCGCATTGAGGTTGCGCTTCGCGCGCGGATCGGTGAACTACTCATCACTAAAGGGGCCTTGTCCTACAAGGATCCCGGCTGTTTCCGGGAGGAATTCCAGCATCAAGATTGGCTAGAAACTGCAGAGAAGCGCGTGGACCGAGCACGCAAGCGCAATCATGCTGTTGCTCACTACGCAGCCAACTATGACGACTACCCTTTCTGGGTTCTTGCTGATGTCCTAGATTTCTCCGACATTTCGATGCTCTTTGACGGCCTCATCCTGGAGGATCAGCGAAGCATCTCACACAGGTTCGGTTTCCGTCTTGACCCTGATCAGCTGAATTCGCGCCAGAAGAAGAGCTACTACAATCAAGATCCACTCGCTCGATGGTGCGAACAACTCACCGTCCTACGAAACACTTGCGCTCACCACGGCCGACTGTGGAACCGTTACTTCACTCCCGCATCCACGAACGCTTTCCGCACGATCCAAGAGTTGTCTTGTCTCCCTAAAGGGCAAAGTGAACGACTCTTCGGGGCTCTCACCATCATCGCGTTCATGCTACGAAGCGTCTCTCCTGGCTCAACCTGGGTGAATAAGGTTCGCAAGCTGGTAAAGGAAGAGTACGAGCCACTGGCATTGCGGCAAATCGATGAGATGGGGTTCCCCGATGACTGGAGGAACCTACCTGTCTGGGACCTCGACTGAACAAAAGCGTGACCGTATCTTACCTCAGGGCGAGACAACGGCCACGGCTACTCGTTATCAGGCTTTGAACACGACTTCCTCAAGTCAAAACCTGATCCAGATCATAAAAATCATCATGGAACTCCTAGACGATACCCTATTCGAGTGGGTTCAAACGAAGACTCCACCGACTCCGAAACAGATCGAACTTGCATCAGTTGCCGTGGGAGATCGCAGGCGCGGGGCTCTAACCGATCCTATTATTCGCAACGCGCAAGAAGCTCTCCAAATGGCGGTTATACGAGACTGGTTAACCGCACGCGGATACACAGGACAACGTTATTCCAGCAATCTACCTCTGAAAGGCCTTCTCGCAGGAACTTTCTCGATACACAATGTCCGCGTCCAAAACCAAGACGGCAAGATGATCAATATGCCGATCGCCCTCATTGTTCAACCACATGTACGCAGGACATCCGATTTCCCAGTCCTTATTGAAGCCAAGAGTGCTGGCGACTTCACTAACACAAACAAAAGACGTAAGGAGGAGGCAACGAAGGCACACCAGCTGAAACGTACCTACGGCGAGGAAACTTGACCATCTCCTACTTCTATGCGGTTATTGTAATGCTGGATACCTTGGCTACGAAGCTGCTGAGGGACTCGACTGGGTCTGGGAACATCGCGTGGAGGATTTGGAAATTGTAGGAATTTGATCTGTCTATATTGGAGACGAAGCGCCCGGCTGATCAGGACAGACTGGACGCCAAGCGGGGAGCCGCTGAGCATAACAAAGAAGGGCAGTTCGCCATTCCCTCCTCTCCAGCGCACTCAATTGCCAAGTTCGTTCTCCCCCTCGTTTCCGTTGTAGATTTGATGGCCTTTATGTTGAACAATTCCTGGTCAAAGCCAGCTTCCCGATGAACCCCAACTGGTTAAGTTGTATCAAGATATTCAACTCATGTTCCCTACGACGTAGTTGTTGATACGTTACGACGCTTGCCCGTGCTGGGTGCATTTAGGTTTGGGCGGGTGCAAAACCGCGTGACCAGGGATTTTAGCCGAAGAAGATGGGTTCGCTGAGTTCTCGATGTAGTCCAGCAGATCGTCAACGAGGCGTGATAGTTCGATGTCGCAGGCGTGGAATTTCAGGTTACGGTTACGCCAGTAAAGGGACCAGAGTTTGGTGGATTTGGCGTAGCGCAGACGGGCTATCGGGAAACGGGTGTGTTCACCTTGCCCGTCCCTTGGTGGGCGGACTTAAACGATGGTGACGTGACGGTCGACGACGTCGGCTTCAACCTTGACCTGTTCCCATAGGTGTTTGGGGACGCGGGCATCGCACCAGCGACGGATGCGGACGAGGTCGAGCTGCGATATTCCCATAGCCTCAAAGCTACGGGAACCGGCATGCCAATGGATCCCGCACTTCTCTGTCTATCCGACACCTTTCGGCGACACTCATACTTTTCGGCGCAAACCACACTTTTTGGCACTACCCCCTTAGAACACTATTCGCGACCCGATCGAAGCACCCACAACCTGCTCAGGCACCCGCTTCCACGCTCGATCCGCACCATGCCAGAAGCACAACAAACCCCTCGAATTCCCTGTTTTACCTAGTAAAACTCGGAACCCGAGGGGTTCGTGCCGCACTCACACTTTTGTAGCCAAAGTTGAGTACTAATGGTTATCTGTACTCAACTTTGGATACAAATCCCGGAGTGGGTGCATGACCGGGGTGGGTGGGTGGGTGCAGTTAAGCCTTAGGTGGGTACACATGACCGCCAGACTGGGTGCAAATCGCTAGGTTTGCTGCACAACCTCAAGCAAGTTCAACCACGTCCACCTGGCATGACAAGCTGGTTCTACCTGTAGAAAACAACACGCGCATATCAGACACCTGTGAAAGACGAAGGCATCCCGGTCATTCTCTCCAGGACCGCAGCATGAAGTTCCTGCATGTTAACGACATCCCTTTGTTTCATGTCTGCCCTAGACACGACCGGGAATACTCGATCGAATTCAGGAACCATGTGTCGCTCTTGTCCATGTCTAACAACGACGAATGCAAGTCCGTTTATTGCCATCGAGAAAAGAAAGTCACCCCTTCTTCTGGCAGACTCAGCAAGGGTTGTCACACTGAAGAAGTATCCGTTTATTCCTGAAACATTCTCATTCAAGTAGATCTCAAACCCCGATGGCGTTCGCCCCTGTCGCAAGGTTCTGATCCAAGTCTTGTCAACCTTCTTGCCCGAGGCAATGGAAAGCAGTAGTGCAGTCTTTAGACACCACTGGATAAGTAAATCTACTGGCTTGACTAACGTAGATAGCACCTGTGCAGTTTTATAAAACTCCTGGTATGCGGCTGCAATAGGCTTTTCCAATTTTCGACCGAAGAATCCATTGCAGGAATCACATAAAATCTCAGCTGTAACTGGAGTCACTTGCCAGTACTTGGCGAGCCAATTCGGGGAGCAGTGTTCCCTCGTGACCCCATGCACACCGCACGCAACACAAACTTCTTCCTGCCGGATTTTTTCAGGTAACTCAGTCTGTTCACGAGTGGCGATGTAGCAGAAATATGAATCGTCACGCATTTGTTCTCCCCCAATAAAGATACTGGGGTTTCCCGGAACAACGAAGTTCCAGCTATTCGACATATCGATAATCTGATCCAGTTGTTTCGATGCAAGAGATCCGGGGAACACCGCCATCAATGGCGCTGGTTCATTCGTCATGACGCTGGCGATCAACTGCCCGAGCGTCGTTTGAATGATCAACGTCAAGGTTCCTGTGCCGCTGAGGAAGTATGCGAGGCGCGGTTCTATTAAGAACTTCTGCGACCTCCATTTTCCGTTAGCGTCGCTATAGCCCAGCTCAACAGAATCGGCACCAATTTCACTAATCGCAGGCGAGAGTTCGTCAAAGACTAAGGGAAACCTTACCCGCTTGGGAGTACGACGAGCCTTTATACTCTTAAGGAAGTCCAGTGTCTCAAAGCCACTAGCTGGATCATCCACCAACCCGTTCCACTCGACAACTGGGATGGCCATGAGTCGGTCGGTAGCTCCCGAAACACTCAGAGACTGATTTCTTCCAATTTTGTCATTACTCGACCCCTCCCCTACAAATAAGTAAGATGAGTAAGATGCCGCGGTCTCATTCTGAACCGTCTTAATCAGCTTATGAGCTATAAAGGACATTTTCTCTCCAGTATTACACGCTTGGGAGCCGTCTACAGCGGTTACGCAAGTATTTGCGCAATCTCCAGATGGATTTCCAACTTGGTCTAGCTCTGGGTGCAACGTTGGCCCTACAAGAATCTCTCCATGCCTGTCGGCAACATTTAAAGCTTACCTGGGCACGCCCGTCTTAGAATTGAAATTGCGAGTGTATAGCTCGTGGCTGTTTCGAGGAGGAGACGCCAATGGTTTCAGTCAATCTCATCCAGCATAAGGTGTTGCAGTGGCACTCCAAGGTCGAGACCGATCCGCCCAATGATGAGTGGAAGACATCGGCGAGCGCTGTCGAAGGGGGGCGCAATCAGCCGCAAGACCGGCGAGTACGTCGCCACATTGACTGACGTTGGCAAGCTGTACCTGCTGGATAACCCTACTCCCCCAGCTCCGAAACTTCCGCGCAAGCCAAGGCTTCCGAAACCGGCGGCCGAAGAGCCACTATCTATCGAATCAGAGGTAGCCAAGCAGTTATCCACCGGGGTCTCTCCGACGACAGCACCTAAGCGAATAAATCGTATGAAGCGTCCTGGGTTTTGTTCCTCGGTTTTATTGAGGAGGATTTGGGTATGTCCCAGAGATATTCACAGGAATTTAGAGCTCGTGCGGTGCGGCTTGTCTAGGATCGACTCCAGGGCGATCCTGGAGTGTCGGTCAGTGCCGTGTTGACGGATACGGCAGACAAGCTCGGTATAGCGAAAGAAACACTGCGCCGGTGGTATTCCCAAGATCAGGTCGATACCGGTCGTAAACCGGGGATCATGAGCGAGGAGAACGCTAAGATTCGCCGGATTCATGCCGAGAACTATGGAGTGTATGGCGTGCGGAAAATGTGGCACGCGATGCGTCGCGAGGGCTGGGAGATCGGCCGGGACCAAACTGCCCGATTGATGAAAATCGCCGAGGTCAGTGGCGTGCGTCGAGGTAGATCCCCAATCACAACTAGGCCACCGCAAGCGCCGGACACGAGGCCAGACCTCGTCCAGCGCAACTTCCGTGCCAATGGCCCGAACCAGTTGTGGGTTGCTGACATTACCTATGTTCGCACTCGGACCGGATTCGTCTACACCGCATTCGTCACCGACGTGTTCTCGCGCATGATCGTTGGCTGGTCGACCCGCTCAACCATGCGTACTGAAGCACTACCGTTGGAAGCTCTCGATCAGGCCATCAGCCAGGCCAAAGGCAATCTTGCCTCGCTCGTCCATCACAGTGATCACGGCTCGCAATACGTCTGCATCGCATACGGTGCCATGCTCGCCGAGCATGGGATCGCCTCATCGACCGGCACGGTTGGTGATTCGTACGACAATGCACTAGCCGAGAGCGTAAACGGTCTGTATAAGACTGAGCTGATCTACTCCCAGCACTGGGCCGGGGTAACAGAGGTTGAGTTCGCGACCATGAACTGGGTCCATTGGTGGAACACCAAGCGGCTACACGAAGCACTCGGACACCGGACCCCAGCAGAGCAGGTCAACAGTTACAATCAAACTCGTGCCAGAGCGTTGGCACCCATTTAAGAAGCGGAACAAAACCCAGGACGCTTCACACTCAAATTTTCAGCAACTACGCCTCAGGTATCTCTATGCAGAAGATCTGCCACAGACTCAACGCGCAAGAGATTCGCACAACCCGTGGAGGTAAGTTTGCCCCTAAAAACCTAAACAAGATACTCAAAAACCGTGCCTACATCGGTGAGTATTCATACGGTAAACAAGTAATTAAGGACGGGATGCCCCGCCTAGTTGACGACCTCACCTTTGAGAAAGTCCAGCACCGCTTTGCCCTCAATAAACGCTTAGGAGCGAAAACCCTGGCCGAACTCACCGCCCAAGGGGACGATGCCCCCGACTATTGGCTGACCGGGCGCACTTACTGCCTGGACTGTGGCGGATCCATGGAAGGTGTCTCAGGTACCTCAAAGACAGGACGCACCTACAGGTACTAATACTGCCTGAATCAACGTAAAAAGACATGCTCTGCTAAACCAATACGTAAAGAAGAAATCGAAACGCACATCGAAGAGATTATTGAGTCTTTCCTCAGCGACCCTGAAATGCTGGCCTCACTAGCAGTAGACACGGCAGACCATTACAGGAAAGCACACGGCCAAGAAAATGAAATCCTCAAAGCCCTAGAAACCCGCCGCAAAGATGTAGAAATCCAACTCGCCAACTTCGTCAAAGCAATATCCCAAGGAATCTTCAATGACACCACTGCCGAAGCCATGCGTACACTGGAAGAACAAAAATGCGATCTCAATCAAGCCATCCAAACAGAAAACGTCAAAACCGCCCTCTTTGAGGATGAAGCTTCCATTAGCTCGTTCTACAAGCGCTTCGCCCAGGCCACGATCGACACGCCCGAGACCCGCGATCAGCTCTTCGAATACTTCGTGGACAAGGTATTCATCGGTCGCGAGCAGATCGTCATCGCGTCCTATTTCCATGACAGCGCAGCGCCCATCGAGTTCGAGGACCTCGAAGAAGCACTCGCCAGCGGACACAGAGCGGGGGAAGTGCGAACCTACGCTCGAAAGCGAGAGTTCAACACTTCCCCCTCAGGTGGAGCTAAGGGGATTCGAACCCCTGACCTCTTCCATGCCATGGAAGCGCGCTACCAACTGCGCCATAGCCCCTTAAACAAGTAACAACTATACAGAACAACTCTGCCCTAGCCAAACCGGCACCTGTGCGACCGCTCACGCGCACGCCGCTACTGACAATCGGCTGTCACGCCCCGATGTTGTGGCCTACCAAGCGCCAGTACGGGGACCTATCAGCTTGCTCCAGAATCGACCAGTGACAGTTGTCCAGGCCGCGCAGACCAGACCAAGATCCCGGCGCGATCCCGAGCAATTGGGTAATCCCCTGCGTAATCGCCGACCCGTGCGACACAAACACGTACGTGCCGGGGGTAGCGTTAACAACTTCCGTAACTACCTCGGCGAAGCGCTGCCCCACATCCTCGCGCGATTCGATCTGTGCTCCTGCGCAATCGCCCGTTGCACGCCACTCGCGGTACCACTGTGGATGCTCCGCCAGCATCTCATCACGGCTCATCCCCTCAAAAGCACCAAAGTTGCGTTCCCGAATCCGTGGATCCGCAACCACTTCCACGCCCGAATGCCTCGAGATTTCATGGGCCGTATCCATCGCGCGTGACAGGTCAGATGAAACAATCGCATCGGGTTGAAGTGCCGCCACTACAGGGCCCATCTTAGCGGCTTGTGCTCGTCCCACCTCATTTAGCTCAATATCAATCACGCCCTGAACGCGACCTCCAATATTGAAGTCCGTCTGGCCATGACGTACAAAAATCACACGAGACTTAACAAGGGGTGCGTCACTCATAAGCCACTCAACTCCTCAAAGCTCAAGAATCGGGCAATCTGCCCACAAACGCTCCAACGCGTAAAACTCGCGCTGCTCATCCAACTGAACGTGAACCACGAAATCGCCAAAATCCATCAGAACCCAAGAAAGCTCCTCGCCGCTCTCCACGCGCGGACGCCTGCCTCCGGCCTCCAGCACCTTATCGGTGACCTCATTTGCAATGGCCTGCACCTGGCGACCACTCGACGCAGAAACGATCAAGAATACGTCCGTAAATGGAGTGCGCTGGCCAACTAGAATCGCAACCGGGTTGACGCCCAACTTATCTTGCGCAGCCTTAACCGCAACCTGCAGGTACTGCTTCGTAGAATCACTAAGTTCCAAAATCCACCTTCCGGCCCCAAAACCACTACTGCCTATACAAACCGTACTTATCTATGTACTGCACGACCCCGTCCGGCACCAAATACCACACCGGCTTTCCGGCCTTCACGCGCGCGCGACAATCCGTAGACGAAATTGCCATCGCGGGCACCTCCAGCAAAGACACCGACGCCGGTGGAAGCCCCTTCGCGTTCAGCTCATGGCCCGGCCTTGTCACGCCAATAAAATGCGCCATCTCAAAAAGCTTGTCCGAATCCTTCCACGTGAGGATCTGTTCCAGCGCATCCGCGCCCGTAATAAAGAAGAGGTCAGCATCCGGCCTCATTGCATGAATATCGCTCAACGTATCAATCGTGTATGTGGTGCCACCGCGATCAATATCGACGCGCGAAACCGTAAACCGATTATTCGAGGCCGTTGCAATCACCGTCATCAAATAGCGATGCTCCGCAGACGTAACCCTGCGCCCCTCCTTGAACGGCTGCATCTGAGTGGGAACGAAAACCACCTGATCCAGATTGAACACGTCCATTACTTCTGAAGCCGCAACGAGGTGCCCATGGTGGATCGGGTCAAACGTACCGCCCATCACCCCAATGGACGGCCTATGATTCAATACCTCGCCCTTCACGTGCCTCACATTCAATCCAAATACCGGCCGCTAACTACTTCCCTATCCTACGGGTTTGAAAGGATGTCGAAAGCGTATAAGCATTACTCGTCCGGATCGGTCCAAACTCCGGCTTCACGGTCCATCCAAAGCTCGTCGCGAGCCGCCTGCTTCGCATCCATACGCTCGTGGAAACGCGCCTTGCGTTCGCGCCTGGTCAGGCGCTCGCCACCCTCAAATCGCATGTCTGAACCGCGCGGGCCAAGCAACTCAGCACCTGTCTCCATGGTCGGCTCCCAATCGAAAATGACACCATCCTCAATGGATCCAATCACCACGGGATCACCCGGCAATGCACCAGCCTGTGCCAAGAGGTCTTCCACTCCCGCCAAACTCAAACGATCTGCCAGGTAGCCAACCGCCTCATCATTTGCGAAATCAGTCTGCAAAATCCAACGCTCCGGCCTGCGGCCTCGAACCTGGAACAAGTCCTGCCCAGCGTGAGAGACCTTGCGAACCGTAATGACCTCATCACGTTCACGTCCGCCAATCGCCTGCGGACGCAATACCGTGGGTGCAGGCTCGATCTCGGGCATCGAGTCACGATGATCCTGCACCATCTTCGCAAGCGCGAAAGACAGCTCCTTCAACCCCTCGTGCGTTACCGCAGAAACCTCAAAAACCGGCCAGCCAAACGCATGTAGCTCCTCGCTTTGCATATGTGCCATATCGCGGCCATCGGGGATGTCGATCTTATTCACCACAATCGCGCGCGGACGCTCCCCCAAAGGCACATAGCCTTCCAACTCGCCCAAATCGGAACGATACTGAGCTAGCTCCTCTTCAATCGTCTTGAGGTCCGAAACCGGATCGCGCTCAGGCTCAAACGTTGCCGCGTCCAAAACGTGCACAATCACAGACGAGCGTTCAATATGACGCAAAAACTCGAGACCAAGTCCCTTACCCTCCGAAGCTCCTGGAATCAGGCCCGGCACATCCGCAATGGTGTAGCGAATCTCGCCCGCCTGCACAACCCCCAGATTAGGAACCAGTGTTGTAAACGGGTAATCCGCAATCTTCGGACGGGCAGCCGACATGGCGGCGATAAGCGAAGACTTGCCCGCGGATGGGAAACCAACCAGCGCAACGTCAGCAACCGACTTCAGTTCCAGAATGACCGTGCGTTCCTCGCCCGGCTCACCCTTCAACGCAAAACCCGGAGCCTTGCGCTTACGAGAAGCCAATGCCGCGTTGCCAAGGCCTCCTCTACCACCCTCAGCGATGACCACGCGTGTCCCCACCTCGGTCAGGTCAGCGATGAGGGACCCATCCGCATCCTTAACCACTGTACCCACTGGAACCGGAAGTACTACGTCCTCACCGTTTCGGCCCTCACCGTCTCCACCAAGACCAGGAGTGCCATTCTCAGCCTTGCGGTGTGGAAGATGGTGGTAGTCAAGCAGAGACGTAGTTTGATCCGACACCTCAAGAATCACGTTTCCACCATCGCCACCATTACCCCCGTCGGGGCCGCCGAGTGGCTTGTACTTCTCACGGCGAATCGATGCGGCGCCGTGACCACCATTGCCACCGGTAACGTACAAAGTCACCCTGTCAACAAAAGACGCCATAGCTACTCCCTACGCGGCAAGCTTTTACAAATTCAGATAATAAAATTTTGAGGGTGATGGGAAACCCCAATCACCCTCAAAGCGTTAAGACTAGTTAGGCAGATACTGCCTCAACCACGTTAACGACGCGCCGATTGCGCTTGTTCGCGAACTCAACATCGCCTGCAACGAGTGCGAAAAGCGTGTCATCCTTGCCGCGACCTACGTTCTCACCAGCGTGGTAACGAGTCCCGCGCTGACGAACTAGAATCTCGCCGGCCTGTACAAACTGGCCTCCGAAGCGCTTGATGCCGAGACGCTGGGCATTAGAGTCGCGACCGTTCTTGGAAGAACCGAGTCCCTTCTTACTTGCCATCTTTCAGCTTCTTTCTGTCAGTCCTAAAACGAGTTTAGGAACACTAACTACTTGATGCCAGTTACCTTGATCTTCGTCAGGGGCTGACGATGACCTTGGCGCTTGCGGTAGCCAGTCTTGTTCTTGAACTTGATAATAGAAATCTTCGGACCCTTGGCGGGCTCAACGATTTCAGCAGTTACCTTAACCTTGCCGAGCTCCGACACGTCCGAGGTTACCTTGTCACCGTCGACCACCATTAGGGGCTGGAGTTCGACAGTATCGCCGGGTTCTCCTGCCAACTTGTCGACGACGACGACATCACCGACGGACACCTTCTCCTGTCGGCCGCCGGCCTTGACGATCGCGTAGACCACGTTGCTGCTCATCTCTTAATAGATTACGAATTAATTATGCGTTCAAAGAAACGCACCGACGATCAAGACTACTTGAAACGCGCGTAGCAATCAAACGAATTTGCTCGTTTTGCCACTTGTAGGCGTGTGGGATTCACCACCGGAGCCGCGCGCGTGTCGCCTTGAGTTTACTTATTCTCTTCCCCACCGGCATTAGGTTGCGACATTACCGCTCGCCTAGCCTTTTTAGCAGGACGGGAAGAAGCGTCAGGTAACTGAATGTCATCGAGGCTCACAGCCGCGGGCCTTCCAATCTTTTCAGTCTTCACCGGTTCGGGCAGATCTAGCTTCACCTTGGGGTGTCCAACCTCCATGGTGACCGCTCGCCGTGCTCGTTTGCGGGGCACAACCGCGCCTCCACCCGAATGATCCGGTTCCTCTAAAAGCTTTGCGGCTCGAGGCGCCGAAGACAACTGCTTCCGCTGACTGCTCGAGGACGCCTTCCTGGGGCGCTTGCCTTCCGGCTGAGTCTCGTCCGTAGCCACACCGTGGTTCGCAGCCTTGGCGCCATCCTTCTTCTCTCTCGACTGCTTCGAATCACGCTTGTGACCCGCTCCTCTTCCAGACTTCTTCGAGCTAGCCGCGTCATCGCCGTTATCTTGCTCAGATAAAACATTTACCTCGCCAGCTTCACCTTCACGAGGCTCTGTGGAGTCGCTAGCCGAATTCTTGTCATCGCGCTGCTTGCGATTTCTTTGCCCTCGCTTGCGATCAGAGTTTTTCGAGTTGCTCTGTTTTTCTCCCTCATCTTCGTGATGCTTCGAAGCAGCCGAGGCAGCGATTGCTGAAAGCGCTGCCTTCACTTCTTCATGCTTTTCATCGGATTCCGGCTCGCTTGCCGGTTCCGAATTCTGCTTCTTAGGCGGGATAGCGTGTCCAGACTTATCTTTTTCCACCGGACTGGAATGAACGATGAAGCCCCTGCCCTCACAGCACTCACACGGGGTAGAGAAGGCTTCAACTAACCCTTCACCAACCCGCTTTCGAGTCATTTGTACAAGGCCTAGAGCCGTAATCTCCGTAACCTGATGACGGGTACGATCACGTCCCAAGCACTCCACCAGCCTGCGTAGCACGAGGTCGCGGTTAGACTCGAGCACCATGTCAACAAAGTCAATGACGATGATTCCGCCAATATCGCGAAGCCGCAGCTGCCGAACAATCTCTTCAGCAGCCTCCAGGTTGTTCATGGTGACCGTTTCTTCAAGAGTGCCACCTGAGCCAATAAACTTGCCCGTGTTCACATCGATGACGGTCATTGCCTCCGTGCGGTCAATAATCAAGGAACCACCCGAGGGAAGCCAGACCTTATTATCCATTCCCTTCGCAAGCTGCTCATCAACGCGATGCGAGTGGAACACGTCCTCGCGTTTGGTCCAGTGAACCAAACGACCTTTCAGGTCCGGTGACAGCTTTGACACGTACTCGCTGATGGTCTTCCACGTACCCGATCCCTGCACCGTTAGCGAAGAAAAATCCTCGTTGAAGACATCGCGAACCACGCGAACAGCGAGCTCTGGCTCTGATCGCAGCATCACCGGAGCTTTCTGCCCCTTCTTCTGCTTCTGCACAACCTCGTCCCACTGCGCCTGCAGGCGATTCACATCATCGCGCAACTGCGCTTCCGTTGCCCCCTCCGCAGCAGTACGGACGATTACTCCCGAATCCTTCGGAACGATCTTAGACAGTAGCTTCTTCAGACGCGCCCGCTCCTTCTCGGGAAGTTTGCGCGAAATACCAGTCATCTGCCCGTCCGGCACCAGCACCAAGAAGCGGCCTGCCAAAGTGATTTGCGAGGTCAGCCGGGCACCCTTGTGCCCGATCGGATCCTTCGTGACCTGCACCAGGACCGTGTCACCCGACTTCAAAGCCTGTTCGATGCGACGCGGCCTGCCTTGGAATCCGAGCGCCTCCCAGTTCACTTCACCGGCATACAAAACCGCGTTACGACCCTTTCCAAGGTCAACGAACGCCGCCTCCATTGACGGCAAAACATTCTGCACGCGACCGAGGTAAATGTTGCCCACCATTGTCTGCTGGGTGCGGCGCGCAACGTAATGCTCCACAAGCAACCCATCTTCAAGAACGGCGATCTGGTTTAAACCATTCTTCTCGCGCACGATCATCTCGCGCTTCACAGACTCACGCCGGGCCAAGAACTCCGATTCGGTTACAACTTGACGGCGACGGTTCTCTCGACGCCCCTCACGCCTACGCTGACGTTTAGCCTCTAGACGCGTTGAGCCCTTAACGCCCTCAACCTCGTTAGACAGTTCAGAAGAATCATCTTCTGTCGAGGAACGCCTACGCCTGCGCCTGCGCACCGTAGTGACCTGCTCTTCGTTCGCATCGTCGCCAGTCTCCTGTGACTGTTCGCTGACGCTCTCGTCATCATCGAATGAGGACGAGTCCGCAACCTCTTCTTCCAATTCCTCTACGCGCCTGCGAGACCTCTGTTTACGAGCGGGACGCTCATCATCATTCCCGCTTGTGTCGGGGTGAGAAATCGCCGGAGCTTGGAACAGCAGCGTCGCTGCAGCAGCCACAGGGACCTTTGTCCCTTGCGGGACCTCCTCATTCGCTTTGCGCGCGCCCGAGAAAACCGGGGCGCCTACACCGGGCGAAAACAGATCGGTTTCGACCCCTTTTTCGCCGCGATCAGCCTCATTATTATTTTCTTTTGTCACAAGCCTTCTCCAGTTAGCGCAGGACTTCATACCAAGCTCCTGCAGCAGCCGTCTTACGCAGACGGAAACCTAAACGGTGTAGCCCAAGCGGCTAACACAAGCGCCATACAGGGAGAAAACATCACCTGCTTGCGCCACTTTCACGGTATGGCGAAAGTATCTCCAAGAGGAATTATCGCACAATATACGAAGATCGGACGAATACGTCGGCACAGAGGACGAAAATGCGTCCTTTGACACCATTTTCACCACCTCAAACATGGACCGAAAACAGCCTCGTCAATTATTGAAAAAACCTTTTTGGAAACAATAATTTTGCCTAATTATTTTTTTGTTTACCATTTCGTTATCAAAAACAACCCTTGTGAGCGGTCTAACATGCGCGTTATTACACGCTTTGTCAGATAGAATCTCGATTTGGAGATAAATCTTCCGCGCACACCTTGTATTCATGCATAAAGTGGTGTCTAAGAGGGGTCGTCGAAAGTCGCCGACCTCATTTACCTATCAACTCGGAAAGGCGGAAACATGACCGTCCTCCCAGCAGCACTCGACGCAGTGTTTCTGGCGCGGTGGCAGTTTGCAATCACAACTGTCTACCACTTCCTACAGGTACCCCTAACCATTGGCCTGGGTCTCCTGGTTGCAATCATGCAAACCAAGTGGCACAGAAGCGGTAATGAGGTCTGGCTGCAGGCAACGCGATTCTTCGGAAAACTGTTCCTTATTAACTTCGCGCTAGGCGTCGCCACCGGCATCGTACAGGAGTTCCAGTTCGGCATGAACTGGTCCGAATACTCCCGCTTCGTTGGCGACATCTTCGGCGCACCGCTAGCAGTTGAAGCACTGCTCGCATTCTTTATGGAATCGACCTTCCTTGGCCTATGGATCTTCGGCTGGGGTCGCATCTCAAAGCGGATGCACCTCGTTGCCATCTGGCTTGTAGCCATTGGCTCCACGCTTTCAGCCGTATGGATCCTCGCTGCAAACTCTTGGATGCAGCATCCTGTAGGCGCCTTCTACAACCCGGCCACCGGCCGCGCAGAACTTGACGGAGCCGGCGGCTTCTTCAAGGTCATCTCCAACCCCGTGCTATTCCTCGGATTCACGCACGTCCTCTTCACCTCCCTGTTCGTAGCTGGCACCTTCGTTGCCGGCATCGCAGTGTGGTGGACAGTGCGTTCCGCAAATGCTGGGGAGCACGGTGAACGCGAAGCACGCGAAATCTGGAAGCCGATCGCTAAGTTCGGCGCTTGGGCCCTCATCATCGCTGGCCTTGGCACCGTAGCAACCGGCCACTTCCAGGGCGTAGAAATGGTTAAACTCCAGCCAATGAAGATGGCTGTTGCTGAAGGCATCTGTATGGATACCGAAGGCGCCGCCTTCACCGTCGCTGGCTTTGGCGAATGCCCCCTCGACGATTCTGGCGATATGACCCGCTTCATCACGGTTCCTGGACTCGCATCGTTCCTGTCGCATAACTCCTTCAACGCTGAAGTAGAAGGCGTGCGCGACATCCAAGACCGTATGGTCGAGATGCTTAACGCCAACGAGTCGTTCACTTCGCGCTACGGTGATGCATCGCAGTACGACTTCCGCCCACCATCGATGCCAGTGTTCTACTCCTTCCGCATCATGGTTACGCTTGGCCTCATTTCGATGCTGCTGGGCCTAGGAATCCTCTACTGGTACCGCGGCGATAAGCTCGCCCGTTCCAAGTGGATGGCTAACTTCGCCCTCTTCTGCCTGCCCTGGCCGTTCATCGGCGCATCCGCAGGTTGGATCTTCACCGAAATTGGCCGCCAGCCATGGGTGGTATACCCGAACATTGCTGGCGCGCTGAACCAAGATCCAGTTGGTGGTGTTCTCCAGCTCACTGAGTTCGCCGCATCGGGTACGGTCCCGGCGGGACAGGTGCTGGTAACCACGGTGCTGTTCACCCTCCTATACGGCGGGCTCGGCGTCATCTGGTTCCTGCTGTTGCGTCGCTGGGTACGCGAAGGCATGCATGTGCCCTACTCGAAGACGAATGAAGTAACCCCCGACACGCACCTGTCGTTCGGATACTGAGGAAGGTTGGTATAAACAATGAGTTGGCTCAGTATCGTTTGGTTCATTCTCATCGCCGTCCTCTGGACCGGCTACCTGATTCTGGAAGGCTTCGACCTTGGCGTTGGTGCCCTCCTCCCGTTCGTAGCTAAGAACGACGAAGAACGCTCCCAAGCTGTGAAGACCATTGGCCCTCACTGGGACGGCAACGAAGTTTGGCTCCTCACCGCAGGCGGCGCAACCTTCGCAGCATTCCCAGAGTGGTACGCCACCATGTTCTCCGGCATGTACCTAGCACTGTTCCTCATCCTTGTGCTCCTCATCCTGCGTATCGCAGCGATCGAGTGGCGCAAGATGATTGACTCCGTTAAATGGCGTTCCACTTGGGACACCATCCACACGGTTGCAGGTTTTGGCGTTCCCCTACTGTTCGGCGTTGCATTCGCAAACCTCGTACAGGGCATGAAGATCGAGGTCGTAGACCCGATGACCCTTGAGGCCGTGACGCCCCCAATCACCGATGATGTGCTCGTACACTCCGTACACCACCTGACGGGCGGTTTCTTCTCGCTCCTCACGGTGTTCACACTCCTTGGTGGCGCAGCTGTTCTGCTCCTCGCCCTCTCCCAGGGCGCACAGTTCCTGTCGCTCAAGACTGCTGGCCCGGTGCACGACCGCGCGGAGGCTTTGTCCTCCAAGCTTTCGATCATTGCCGCTGGCGTTACCGCGATCTGGGCACTGTGGGCAGTAATCGCCTACGCCGGATCCGTCTGGGCGTGGCTACCACTCGTGGTTGCCGCAATCGCCCTCATCGTGTCCGCCGCACTATCGCAGAAGGCGCTCAACAATTCGATGGGCTCGTTCCTCGCGTCCTCGGTTGGAATTGCCGGCGCTGTCTCCTTCATCTTCGTTGCAATGGCACCGAACGTGATGAAGTCCAGCATCGATCCGGCATATTCTCTCACCATCGCGCAAGCGTCGTCCTCACACTCGACGCTCGTTGTGATGCTGACCGTAGCGATCGTGATGGTACCGATCGTCCTCGCATACACGGCATACTCCTACTGGGTATTCCGCAAGCGCGTCTCGCCTGATGACGTCGCAGAGAACCAGGGTCTACTACCCAAGCAGATCCGTGTTGGAGCGAACTTCCTCAAAGGCTAGATGAAGCACCAAGATGCGGGGCTGACCAATGCACGGTCAGCCCCGCATCTCTAATATAAGATGTGTATTCCACTTGAATCCGTATGAAAGTGCAGGACGGGTAAGCGTGAAACCCCTGGATAAACGATTGCTGACATACGCGGCAGCGGCCAAGAAATACATCATCTTCATTACTATTTTTGGCACGCTCACGGCAGTCCTCGTACTTGCACAGGCAATTTCAATATCCTCGGCCATCTCCCCCGTTATTTCCGAAGGCAAAACCCTTACGGACGTCTTCCCGTGGGTGATTACGTTGCTGGTAATCGTGACCGTGCGAGCCGGCCTGGTCTATCTTCTAAACTCACGTGCACACCGCGCAGCAAATGACGCCATTATTGAACTTCGCGAGCAGGTGCTTGACCACGTCACCAAGCTCGGCCCCCGCTGGCTAGCCCGCAAAGGCACCGACACAATCACGCTCATAACCCGCGGCCTAGATGACCTAGGACCATACTTCGTGTCCTATCTACCGCAACTACTCATGACTATGACGGTAACTCCCGTGGCTCTAGCCGTCATGCTTTACTACGACTTCCTCTCCGCCCTCATCGCAGTACTCACCATCCCTCTTATCCCTATCTTCATGATCTTGGTCGGCAAACTCACCCAGGAGTATTCCGACCAGAAACTGAAGACCATGGAGCGGCTTGGGTCCCAGCTTCTTGACCTCATCGCCGGCCTCGCCACCCTAAAAGCCCTCGGTCGCGAGAAAGCGCCTAACAAACACGTGCATCAGCTGGGACAAACCCACGCGAAAACCTCCATGCAAACCCTTCGCGTTGCATTCCTCTCTGGCGCAATCTTGGAGTTCATCGCCACCCTGTCCGTCGCACTTGTTGCCGTTGAGGTTGGCATGCGCCTGGTTTACGGCAACATTTCTCTATACGCCGGATTGATCGTAATTATGCTTGCCCCCGAGGTGTACCTGCCCCTGCGCGAAGTTGGCAAGCAGTTCCATAACTCGGCAGACGGTGTAGCCGCGGCAAACGCCGCCTTCGAGATTCTCGAAGAGCCCGTTCAAGCGGAGGGTAGCACCGAGGCACCAAACCTTGCCCAGGACCTCGTTCAGATTGAAGATCTCCACGTCGCCGCACGCGGCGCATGGGCTCCCGCCGGACTTAAAGCATCCATCCAAAGAGGGAAGATCACTGCCCTCGTAGGCCCGTCAGGCGCCGGCAAAACTACGACCGTTATGGTTCTTCTAGGGT
Organism: Actinomyces sp. HMSC075B09; assembly: GCF_001812395.1. NCBI lineage: Bacteria > Bacillati > Actinomycetota > Actinomycetes > Actinomycetales > Actinomycetaceae > Actinomyces > Actinomyces sp. HMSC075B09. The sequence goes on along the minus strand of NZ_KV808735.1, from coordinate 80,836 downwards.
TGCTCAAACCAACTCGCGGACGCGTGTTAGTGGGCGGAATTGACCTAGCCGAAATCGATCCGTCTTCCTGGTGGCGGCAACACACGTGGGTTCCCCAAGCACCCGCCATACTGCCGGGAACTATCCGAGAAAACATATCCTTCGGTCTTGACGTCTCACAATACAAACTTGAAGAAGCAGCGCGCGCAACCGGTTTTCTTGAAGTCGTGGAAAAACTCCCGGCCAAATGGGACACCCCGATTGGTCAAGGAGGCATCGGACTATCGGTTGGGCAACGCCAGCGCCTTGCCCTAACTCGCGCCCTTCTGGAACAAACTCCCTGGGTAATACTCGACGAGCCAACCGCGCACCTGGACGCCCTCACCGAATCACAGGTCATCGACACAATGATTCGCCTTCGCGACATGGGACGAACCGTTATCGTCATCGCGCACCGCAAAGCCGTAGTTGATGCAGCCGACTCCATCGTCCAAATCGAATCACGCCCCGCCACCGAACAGGAGATTCTGGACTACCCACAGCTTGCGGAAAAGACTATTGAACAGTTCTTCCTTACCGAACAGCCCCGACTGTTGGAGGAAACCCGATGAGACTCTTCATTACCAAGCCAGAACGCGCCGCACTCAAGCGACTCATGCCCATGCTGCAGGTAAACAAGGCGCAATTTGCCCTCGCTGTACTACTCGGCGCACTCGGACTTGGCGCCACCATCGGCCTGGGAGCCACATCTGCGTGGCTCATCGCTCGCGCTTCACAAATGCCACCCGTCCTCTTCCTCACCGTGGCCACCGTCGGCGTACGCTTCTTTGGCGTATCCAAGGCAGTTTTGCGCTACGTACAACGCCTCGCATCACATACCGTTGCAATCTATGGCATCGCAGATCTTCGCGAAAATGTCTACCGCACGCTCTCCACGCGCAAAACCGATGCCATCACCAAACTGAAACGAGGTGACCTCTTAGAGCGCACCGGAGCCGACGTGGACGCCTTGGGCGACCTGCTTGTAAAATCGGTACTCCCCGCTTGGATCGCGGCAGTAGCAGGCATCGGTACCGTGATAGGCATTGCGTTCCTGTCACTTCCCGTAGCGCTAGTGTTAGCCGTCTGCCTACTCCTATCAGGTGTAGTTGGTCCCCTCCTCACCGCCCGGTCCGCCAGAATCGCGCAGCTTGCCGAAGAAAAGGCCCGAACCGAATTAGCCAGTGAGGCCCTGACCCTCACCGACCACTACGCTGAACTTGCCGTATCCGGAAAAATGCAAGGCGTTCGCGACGCCATTCGCAAAACCCAAAACGACCTTACCTTGGCCAAAGATCAGGCCGCGCGTCCCGCAGCATTCGCTGCCGCCATCGACGCAATAGCCATGGGCCTTGCCGTGGCCGGAGCAATAGCGCTTGGCATCCCAGAAGTGCACGCCGGCCTCGTCTCCGCCGTTGCGCTTGCCGTGCTTGTACTCACGCCGCTATCGTCCTTTGAAGGAACCGCCGAACTTGGCCCTGCAGCCGTTCAACTTATCCGCTCCGCACGCGCGGCTACCCGCATCGACGAAATCCTCAACACCGACGAGATGCCAAGACGAGTGGACATTCCGAAAGCAAAAGGCCCAGTGTTGAAGGCGGAAAATCTCTCCGTAGGATGGCCGGGCGGTCCGATTGTTGCAACCGACATAAACCTCGAGCTAAAACCCGGCTCTCACCTGGCACTCGTAGGCCCGTCGGGCATTGGGAAATCCACTATTTTATTCACTCTGGCCGGCATGCTTGAACCAAAGGCTGGACGCGTAACCTTAAATGGCGTGGACATCTACGGTGCCGACCGCGCAGAAGTGGGTAAGCGAGTCTCCCTAACCGCTGAGGACGCACACATCTTCGCAACCTCAGTACTGGAAAACCTGCGCGTAGCTAACCCCTCGTTGACCGAAGATGACGTGATCGCGCTCCTAGACCGCTCGGGCCTACACGAATGGAGGACCAATCTACCAGAAGGACTGGAAACCATCCTCGGCTCTGGCGGCACCACCGTTTCTGGAGGTGAAAGGCGACGCCTGCTACTTGCGCGGGCCCTTGCCGCACCAGCTCCTCTCCTGCTTATTGATGAGCCGGGCGAACACGTTGACAACCGGACTGCCGACAGACTCATCCGCGACCTTTTGACCGTAGATGGGGAAAGCCAAGACCTGGGCGTTTTGGTAGTGACACACCGTCTAACTCCTCTAGATCACGCCCAGCAGGCAATGGTTATCTCCGCAAATGAAGGAGAGCCAGCGACCATAACCGCACGTGGCACGCATGCCGAGCTCGTCGCGGGCAACAACGCTTACCGTTGGGCGCTTACACGCGAAGGCAGTCTGGAAATCTCCAACTAGAGGAAGTCGCTATGTTTGATCTTTTCCAAGCGGATTCCCCCGGGGCGATGGTGAGCGCAAACTCATCCCTTAAAGCCGACCCCGAGCTCAAAGCCACACTCGAAGCACTCGTCCACGAAGTATGCGACCTCACGCAATCTCCCCAGGGACTGTTCGTTATCCAAGACGTGTGGGGAGCTCCCTCGCTTCTCATTTCAAATAACGACCGGTTCGAGAACATGGACGTCCCCGCAAAAACGTTTTTGCGACTCATAGCCGCGAACATTCATCCGAACTCCCCCGTTGTTCTCAATGAGATCAGCCCGCAAGTTCTCCAGGCCGGTATCACTTTTGACATTAAGAGGGCCGTTGGAGTACCCGTACTACAGCGCGGGCAACTGCTTGGCCGCCTCGTGGTTTTCGACAAATCTGATCCTTACAGCGAATACGACCTGCGCATCGCCACTCACTTTGCGAAAATGATCAGCCTTGAAGTAGAAGTTTCTGAACTTTCCAGGCGCGTAAGTCAAGACGAGCAGTGGATAGAAACCAGCCAAGGAGTAACCCAAGCTCTCTTCGATGCAACAGATGATGAGGGGCTAGAGCCCGTAGTTAGCGCTATCAAAAACGGGTTGCAGGTGGACACCGTTTTGGTGATCCTCCCATCTGTGGCGGGCACTTGGGCGTGCGAATTTGCCAGTGGACATATGGCCGAAGAGCTGCTGGGCGCCGTCTTCCCAGAAGGAGGGCGCGCCCTCTTTGTGATCTCGGAGAAGGCGGGCATGATCGTTGAGTCGTTCGATTCTGCTCTCAACGTTAAGCTCGCTCCCCTGCGACACTTCGGCCCCGCCCTATATGCGCCCCTCATGAACCGCAATGAAGCAGTTGGCGTGCTCGTGCTACTTCGCAAAAAAGGCGCCATGCCCTTCGATATGCCCGACCTTCGTTTTGCTGAAAGCGTCTCACTGCAAGCGGCATTCGGCCTAGAAATATTCGAGGCGCGACACATCATCGAAATGACCGCGCTTGCTAACGAGCGTGAACGCATCAGCGCTGACCTGCATGACTTCGCTATTCAGGAGCTTTTTGCCGCCGGCATTCAAATAACTGCCGCTAAGAACGAACTTGAGAAAATCAATGCGCCAGATGACGCCAAACAATACCTAGATGGAGCCCTCGACGCCATCGACAACTCCGTTGTACAGGTTCGGTCAATCGTGCAAAACCTCAAGGATGATGTTGAAGGAACAAACGTCTTTGAGCGAATCTGCCAGGTGACTTCGGCGGCAAGAAGATCGCTCGGCTTCGCCCCCTCTTGCCTTCTGAATATCGACGGCCGCGCGGTAACTGACGTGCAAGATCCAGTCGTAGAACAGGCCCTATCCCTATTCGGCGATGAGCTAGCCAGCGATATTACCGCCTTCGTTCGCGAAGGCCTCTCCAACGTCGCCAGACACGCGCAAGCAGATGTAGTGACCGTTAATATCGACCTAAAAACTCAAGGTGAACCGCAGATCGATATTGAAATCGAGGACGACGGGATTGGGATCGATCCGAATAGGACCCGCAACTCGGGGCTCGCTAATCTAGACAAGCGCGTGAAAAAACACGGCGGCACAATGAGCATCGATAAACGCACCGACAAGGGCACCACCCTAAAATGCGAACTACCGATCGCGTAACGCTGCTGCTCGACTTCGAAGCGGACAGAGCTTAGAGCTACGACTGACCCCGCCACGGAGCTGACTGCTGCCCCGCGGCCCATGCCATAACTTGAGTGCGCCTCTTCAGTCCCATCTTAGAAAGAAGTGACGTGATGTGGTTCTTCACCGTCTTTTCAGAGATTCCTAGTGTCTCAGCGATCTCAGCATTAGACATGCCCTTTGAGATGAGTCCCACGATTCGTCGCTCCGCGGGCGTCAAAGCGGCCATCACATCATCCTGGTCGCCTGCCCGACGGGTGATTGTCTTCTCGTCCAGCAACACCTTGCCATCATGTACAAGACGGATAACGCGGCTTATTTCCGCGCCGTGGACAGTCTTAAGAATGAATGCCTTGGCTCCGGCCTTACAAGACTCCGCAAGCGCGTCATCGTCATCAAAAGAAGTAAGAACTATACATTTCGTATCGGGAAGCGATTTACGCACGTGATTCATGATGTCTATACCCGTGCCATCAGGTAGCTGCAAATCGACCAACATCACATCGGGAGTGGTCAAGTCTGCCCGGGTTATGGCGTCGTGCACACTGCCGGCTTCCGCAACTACCTCAAATCCTTCGGTACGGCCGACGAGTTCTATAATGCCGTAGCGGACAATCTCATGGTCATCCACAACCATTACGCGAATATTTGAGTCAGTACTGGAATTCTTTATAGCCACGGAATAATTATATGCGAAGCTATATAGTTTCTCAGCACCGGTTATCCTTTGGACACCCCTCGCTTACGCCGGCCAGAGCGAGGCTGGCACACGGGGCAATAATGATGTGAACGGCCACTAATACTGACCCTAGCGATAGGCGTACCGCAGTTAATACAAGCCTGCCCAGCGCGTCCATAAACCGCTAAATAGCGGGCGAAATAACCCGGCTCGCCAACCGTATTCACATACAGTTCATCGAAAGAGGTGCCTCCAGCTTTAATCGACCTGCGCATAACAGCCCGGGCCGCTTCTAAAATCTGATGAACCTCGTAGACACGGACGTTCTTACCCATTCGCTGGCCGTGCACGCCAGCTAGAAACAGAGCCTCGTCCGCATAAATATTACCTATGCCAGACACTATCTCTTGATGCAAAAGCAGGTTTTTAACCGCGCTTCTTGACGCGCGTATCTTTTGCACTACCTGGTCAGGATCAAACACCGGATCTAGCGGATCACGCGCAATGTGCGCCGCGGACTGCGGAATCGCATCCAAAGTGGCGCCTTGACCAGCGACAGCTCCGTCCAAAGTAGGAACGCAATCACACACCTCAATTCGCCCGAAGGTGCGCTGATCTACAAACGAAAGCACCTGGCCATTGCTCAAAACGATTCTGGCATGCTCATGGCGAAAACGTGGAAGGTCACCATCACTCAGCCGAAGCTGCCCGGACATGCCCAGGTGAAACACGAGGCCACGGCCACTATCTAACTCCGCCCACAAAAATTTGCCTCGGCGCGCCAGAGCCTCCACTCGTCTGCCTCGGATAGCGTCTTCCAGCGCCGCGGGCCCGCCCGGCTGGTTACGTGCCGTACGCTCACCCCAAACGGTTACGCCCGTAGCCGTCTGCCCCACGATATGGGGAGCTAAACCCATGCGGATAGTCTCTACCTCGGGAAGTTCAGGCATTGTTCACTCCAGCTATTCTGCGCTTTTCGGGTCGTCCTCACGCAAGTGGAAATAAGCTGCCTTTGCGGCGCTCGAGTTCGCGGTTTTCTTCGACGTGCCTTCCCCCTCGCCCATCACAACGCCGCCAATCGAAACGGTCGCGCTGAAAATACGCGCATGATCTGGGCCACGGCTCGTCGTTTCATACATTGGCTCGCCAAGGCCCGCCTGCGCCGTGTACTCCTGGAGCGTGGTCTTGTAATCAGACGAACGCCCAAGCTCAACCGCATCCTCCAAGAAGGGACGCAAATGTTCCTCAACAACCCTTCGCGTGGGCTCTAGGCCATGCGAAATGTAGGTCGCTCCAATTAAAGCCTCGACCGTGTCACAAAGAATGGAATCACGATCACGCCCACCCGTTAAGTTCTCGCCCTTTCCAAGCAAAATATAATCTCCCAGGCCGATGCTTCGCCCCACTTTAGCGAGCGTCACCTGCGAAACTATAGCGCCCCTCATCCGCGACAACTGGGCCTCAGTGCACGTGGGGAACTTAATGAAAAGATGCTCCGTCACGATGATCGACAAAACCGAGTCACCAAGAAACTCCAGCCGCTCATTGTGCGGCAAATCGCCCTGCTCATACGCAAACGAACGATGCGTCAAAGCAAGTATTAAAAGTTCAGGATCCAGCTGAATTCGCCAGCGTCCCAAGAGATCTAGAGGATCACCTGCCGGCCCACTGGCGTCTCGTGATTGTTGTTTACTCACTTTTCATCTTGCTCGAGCAACGCCGCAAGCTTGGCGAAACGCGGATCAATCACCTCGTGCATGTGGTCGCTCGGCAAATCCTCCCACTTCTTGCCACACACATCGCAAAGTCCCTTGCAGTCAGGCTTGCACAAAGGCTGGAACGGGAAGCTCGTCACAATCGCATCCCTAAAAATCGGCTCAAGCGCGATCTCGTCACCGTCCAAAACCTCGAGGTCTTCAACTCCCTCTTCACCATGTTCCTCTCGCATACGCGCGATAGCTTCAGCAGTGAAGAACATTTGCGATACTTCCGTAATTTCCACGCCCTCAATCGGCTCGAGGCAACGCACGCACTCCGAACGCACCTGCGAATCAGCGCGCCCTTCAAACAGCACACCTTCAACGAGGGAACGAAGCGTAATATCCACGCTCACAACAGAGCCTGGAACCACCTCCATCACAACCGTGCCAAGGTCCTGGGGCGCCACCAGATCAAGGTGAAAGCTACGCTCCTGATTCGGCTCCGCGGGGAGCGTGCGAATATCCAAGATCGCGCCATTAAACTGGCGATCAGCCATCGCTAATCCCTCCAAGAAAAGTATCTACAAATAGCTAGTGCGCCCCTCGCACAGGGCTACGCAGGAAAACATTTTAACGCCCGGCGCGACGGGCCTCTTGACGAGACTCGATTGCATCCTGGCCGGCATGAGTCTGGTGTGCAATACGATCAATCGCGATTGCGAGCGTCTCCAACGAATCCGCGCAATACTGATCGGCGTCCTCAGCAAGCTCCATGGCCTTTTGATGTGCCGAGCTAACGATTTCCTCAGCGCGCTCGCGAGCCTGAACCGAGATGTTCTCCTGCGCGATCAACCCCTCGGCCTCCGCGTGCGCCTGCTCAACTATCTGCTGGGCCTGCTCCTTGGCATTTGTAACCAGGCGCTCAGCCTCTGCCGCGGCACGCTCACGAACGGCCTCGGCGTCCTCACGCGAACGCTGCGCCAAATCATCAGCCTTTTTGCGGGCGTCCTCAACAATGCCGTCAGCCCTGGCATTTGCCTCATTAATAGTGGATTCGGCGGCCGAATCCGCGCGCCCCATTACCGCATCCGCATCTGCAACCACCGCATCCGCCGCAACCAAATCATCGGGCAGTGCCTGACGGGCCTGCTCCAGCAAGTCAAGCACCTCAGCCTTGTTAACGAGCACTGAAGCACTCATAGGCAATGCGCGCGCAATCTCAACTAGATCCTCAATCTGGTCAAGAGCAGCGATCACCGTGGAAGGGCCGTACACGTCATCAATAGGCTCCCCCGCCTGCGCGCCCTGCAGATCATCCGAGTAAATATCGCTCATGATTTGGCCCCCTTAGCCACGAATCTTAATATCCAATGTTTCTTTCACGCCTGCACTAACCATAGACGAAACATCACCACCGTTAGCCGCAACTTCCTTAACAATCGTAGAAGAAATGTGAGCAAGCGCCGGGTTGGTAGCAAGCAGAATAGTCTCAATATCGCCTAGCTCGCGGTTAATCGTAGCCTGGGGAAGCTCAAATCCCGCATCAACCGCGGAGCGAAGCCCCTTCACGATCACGTTCGCGTCATTTTCAACGCACCACTTGGCCAACAGTCCGTCAAGAGCTTTAACTTGCACACCGGGCATCCCCGCCGTGCTTTGTTTAGCAAGCTCCACGCGTTCCTCGATTGAAAACCAGTACTTTTTAGACAGGTTGTCTCCCACTCCAACGATTACTTCGTCAAAGAGCTTCACGCACCTTTTAACAATGTCGAGGTGACCGTTTGTGAACGGGTCAAAGGAGCCTGGAAATACTGCGCGTATCATGCCTCCACGCTACCGGTTTGCCGCGAAAAAGTTAGGAACCACACCATGGTTTCGCCCCATTTCTTACTCGACTCACGCTGGTACGAAGATGGCCACTGCGGTTCGGGGGTGCGGGCTGACAGTTCGACTACTACAAGAGCGTCTTCCTCTAAGAATTTCTCTATATGTTCAAGCACGTTGCGTAGCAGGCCCATATCAATATCGTAAGGAGGGTCTAGGAATGCCAGGCTAAAAGAGTGAATGCTCTCAAACTTCGCTGCGTCAGCTCGAACCACCCGCACATTGGGGAAACCGTTTTTGCTCACGTTGGAGCGCAAAACCTTTAGGGCACCCGTCGAGTTATCTACCAACGTGGCGCTGGCTGCTCCTCGCGAAAGCGCCTCAAACCCCAGTGCACCCGAACCGGCAAAGAGGTCCAGCACTCTGGCTCCGCGAACCTCTCCCCAACTCTCTAAACGCGAGAATAGAGCCTCTCTTACCCGCTCAGACGTTGGTCGCGTACCGGCTGCAGGCACCTCCAGCCTGCGCCCGCCAAACGTTCCTGAAACAATCCGTGTCATACGTAAAGCCTACGCGATATCATGATCGTTCCATCCACTGGACTGCCTGGTCCATCCGGTTCGCCGCCTGCAGTAGCTGCGGGTAGGTGCTTAGGGACATGTCTTCTTCCAACAGCGTTTCCGCGTACTTGCGAGCGGCTTCAATAATCGCCCCGTCGCGCGTGACACGCAAGGCCTTCAACGAAGTGCGCGCGCCCGACTGGCTCTCGCCCAGCACGTTACCTTCCCTACGCAGCCTCAAATCTGTCTCCGCTAACGCGAACCCATCCGTAGTGGAAGCAAACGCCTCCAAACGCTTCATCGACTCTGGGGCAAGTCCCGTTCGGTGGTGGGCCATGCAGATCGCCTGCTGACCACCGCGACCAACTCGTCCTCGCAACTGGTGCAACTGAGATAGACCAAACTGTTGCGCATCCAAAATAACCATCATTGAGGCGGCAGAAATATCTACACCTACCTCGATAACCGTTGTTGTTACCAAGATAGGGGTGGTTCCATCATCAAACCGATCGATTGCCTCAGCCTTCTCTTCTACGCTCATGCGCCCGTGCAGCAACCCAACCTCAATACCCCCTAACTGCGGAAGGTTGGCCAGCATCTCGCGGCTATCCATCACGTTGGCCAACTGCGAATCATCACCATCGGCCGAATCTATTCGAGGAGCCACCACAAACACGCGGCCGCCGGCCACAACTTCTTCTTTGGCTCTCTCCCACATACGCTTGTTCCAAGCGTCATTCGCCGCATCAACGAGGAAGGTTTGAACCTCTTTGCGGCCCTTCGGTAGCTCGCGAATAGTGATCGCATCTAGATCCCCAAAAACCGTCATTGCGATTGTGCGCGGAATAGGCGTAGCCGTCATGGTTAGCATGTGTGGAGCTATTTGACCACCTTCGCGAAGTCGATCGCGTTGAGCAACCCCGAAGCGATGCTGCTCATCCACCACCACAAGCCCCAGATTAGAAAACTGGAGCGAATCCTGAATCAGCGCGTGCGTGCCAACGAAAACCGCCGGCTGGCCCGAAGATGCGAGTACAGATACATCACCACGATGTTTGGACTTAGACGAACCCGTAAGGAGCTCCACCGGGACGGGCAGCATTCTTGAAAGCGACACCGCGTGTTGAGCTGCAAGCACCTCCGTGGGAGCCAGTAAGGCTGCCTGATACCCCGCGTCCACGGTAGCCGTCATCGCAAGGCCAGCTACCACCGTCTTACCCGCACCGACATCGGCCTGCAGTAACTTTTGCATGGGATGCTCACCCGCCATATCTGACAGGATTTGTCCCAAGACCTCTTCCTGGCCGGCTGTCAAGGTGAACGGTAGCGCAGCCTTTGCAGTAGCAAATGCTTCCCCCGCTTCTATGCGAGGCGCCGTAGCATCTTTACTGCGGGCACGACGGCGAAGCAACGCCGTTTGCAAAGTGAGGGCTTCGGCCCATCTAACGGTTAGTTTGGCACGCGCAATTTCCTCATCAGATTGTGGATCATGTAACTGCCTCAGCGCCTCAACGTACGTCATGAGGTCGCGATCTTCGCGCAGTTTTGGCGGAATCGGATCGAGGACATCACCGGGCTTCAACATCGCCGCAATAATCTTCGCGGACTTGGATGTCAGCCAGCTTGGACACTTCGAGTTAGCCGAGTAAATCGGGATCGGACGATCCACGCGATCCTTCGCATCACCCTGCTCAAACCGCTCAAAATCAGGATGGGTCAACTGCAGGCGACCGCGATAGGAAGATACCTTTCCCGCAAATAAATGCGACGACCCGGGAGTAAGCATCCTCTCATGCACCGACAGCGCGCCCGGATGGCGGGCAAAAAAAGTTGCGTTGATACTCTTGTAGCCGTCCGTAAGTTCAACTGATAGACGCACTCCCCCATTGCGGTTGCGCACCATCTGCGCAGACTCCACCTGCGCGAGCAACGTCACGTCCTCTCCCTCATGAATCGCTGCGAGAGGAGTTAGCTTGCCCCAATGCCCGTAGCGCCGCGGGAAGAACATGAGCAAATCTGACGCCGTTTCCAGCCCTAGGGAGGCAATCTTCTTAGCCGTGCGCGGCCCGAGCAGACGATCCAACGGCGAATCAAGTAACTGCGGCTTGCTAGGAACGGAAGCACTCATCGATTTACCAACACCACCTGGGTGCGATTATCACGCGCATACTCCACGTACTGCGTAGCGCCGCGATCATCTAGCGCCATCTCAATAGAATGTCGAAGAAGCATGTCCGGTTCAGGCGCGATCATCACAACTCGTTCCAGCCCGTAACCAACCAATTGCTTAAGAGAGAATGACACCGTTTGTGGGTCCACTTCCTCTAGGACCGCAACGCGTGCCTTCGCAGCCCTCGCTGCTGACTCGAGCAGATCGCGAGTGATCTTGGCCGTTCGATCCCCCACCTGCGGCATGAATATGGGCGCTGCCTTCCCCGCAAGTACGCTTACCGCCACGTCCGAATAAGGCGGCGTATCACTCACCACAAAAACTTCGGCAGATTTTAGAGCAAGCCTTTTCGCGCGCATCGCAACCTCAGCGGCGTCCTCATCACCTGCCACCACAAGGCTTACCCGGGAGGGAGCTGACAGCATGAGCTCAGAAATCAAAACCGCGTCCTGACGAATCGGATTCAAAATCACGTGCGCTCCAGTAGAGGCAACCTCCTCCAAGAAATGCTCATTACGCAACAGAGCAATTACGAGCACAGTTTCGGGGCGCTGCCACGTGGGGCGAGAAAGATACAAAACGCCCGACTCTTCTTCTTGCACGGCCAGTTCGTCATATCCAATCAACTCCCCATAGCGGGCATCCTTAACTACGATATGGCGCGTCCACCCAACCTTGGGTAAAACCGCGGCGGGGTCGGATGTGTCAATGTGGAAACGCCACGTACCCATTCCAAGCTGATCCACGCTACCCTGCATCGAATACCGATAGCCCCGCTCATCCAGACTCGCCCGGAACTCCGCAAGGTCCTCCGCCATGCAATCTACGTGAAAATCAACGGAGAACTGCGCCCCCTCATGCGGAGCCTCGCTCCGTTTTGAGATCTTCGCCGACTGCGCGAGCGAACGCATCATGTCACGCGCTACCTCAAGTGGAGCAAGAGAGTTCTCGTAGACCGAATGCAGCGCCGAAATCATCACAGCGAACACGCACGCACCCGGGTTTATCCACCCGCTAGTAGCCTCTATTAGCGCATCCTGGACCACCATCGATGCGCGGCCAACCATCATGTGCGCCGCGTCAATCGGATCCGGCGTATCCAACGCCACCGCTCGTGCCGCCGTAGCCATCTCCATTAGCTCTGCGGCAGGCGTTGAAAAAGCATCCTCCAGCGCGTTTGGAAGAGACGCGAGGAATGCGCGCATATCAATCGGTCTTACCTCGTTTGCCGAGGTAGCCGATGACAATGCCGCAATAATGCTCGTTATCAGTATGCCCACATGGCCCGCGGATCCCGCCCGTGCATACACCGTTAGTGCCTGTAAGAACGTGGACGCCGAATCTACCTCTTCGCCAGAGCGTTGCATTAACCGTTTTACCGCGGCGAACGAACGAGCCGCGTTAGCTCCCGTATCAAAATCTGACCCGCCCAGAGCATTCAAGTCATCCAAGAATGGGGCGAGGGCATCAAGCGCCTCGCCGCAACGGTCGATAAACTGAACAATGTCTTCCCCGCTCAGTGCGGAACGATACTGGCTGGTCATAGACAAATGGTCTCATAAGACACGGACTAAATGAGGGAGTCTAACTGCCAGCAAAGCCCATACTGTGGTCCACTAGACACAAAAACACGCCCCGATAGTTGGCAAAGGGGCCTTCATTTCGATAGTCTAAACAGGTTGCCTGAGGTGCGCGTACCTGCGTGCCCCAGCAGTGTTCAGAAATGAACAGTTGTATGAGACTTTACTAGGAATCGGAGATAGACCGTGGCTTCTAAGTGCGACGTGTGTGGCAAGGGACCCGGCTTCGGCAAGAGCGTTTCGCACTCCCACGTGCGAACCAACCGTCGTTGGAACCCCAACATTCAGCGTGTGCGTGCAGTCGTTAATGGCACCCCTAAGCGCCTCAACGTATGCACCACCTGCATCAAGAGCGAGCGCGTTACCCGCGCTATATAACCTACCACTCTTACTGTGTTCGCCCTCGAAAGAGGGCGAATTTTTTTATACCGCCAGGCCCTGCTCATCTTGAATTCCTTAACAAGACGGCAACATCTTAGCTGTTGACGCAACGAGCTAGTTTGTTATCCTGGCGAATGATGATCCCAAGATTAGGAGGATATTTGGCACACTAATCCGTCATTTCGCGCGTGCTCCCTCGCGTATTCTCTATGGGAATTAAGGAATATTTATGTCTGACCAGAACTCTAATTCGATGGTCTCCCCTTCCACGTCTATTTCTGAAGCGCGCAAACAAGACCGAAATGTTCGCGCCGACACGTCATTTTTTGGCCATCCTCGTGGATTGGCAGCACTTTTCAATCTGGAGCTGTGGGAACGTTTCTCATATTTAGGTTTCCAAGCTATCTTGGCTCTCTACTTCGCCGACGCTATAGCCTCAGGAGGACTAGGCTACGATCAGCAAACCGCATCTTCTGTGGTAGCAGCATACGGCGCTCTAGTTTATTTGTTGGCCCTCGTTGGTGCTTGGATAGCCGACCGAGTTGTCGGTACGTATCGCTCCGTTCTATGGGGTTCCGTCCTTATTGCCAGCGGACACATTTTTATGGGAATCCCCCCGGAGTTCGCAACCTGGGTCGGTTTAGCTCTGATTATTCTCGGTACGGGCCTATTGAAGCCAAATGTCTCGACAATGGTCGGAGAGCTATACGAGCAAGGCGATAGACGGCGCGACGCAGGGTTTTCAATCTATTATTCCGGAATCAACATCGGCGCTTTCTTGGGCCCACTCGTTGCTGGCTTTCTTGGCCAAACCTACCACTGGCACCTCGGATTCGCAGCGGCCGCAGTGGGGATGATTATCGGAATATTTTTCTTTATCCGCGGACGTTCCTCGTTTGCTGGGAAGGAAAGATCACAACGAATCCAAAACTCCTTCGAATTTGATGCAAATTTTTGGAAAACCACCGCGGCTGCCACAACAGCAATTGTAATTGGCCTCGTTTTTTTCTTCGCCACCGATGCCACTTTGGGAACGCTGGTGAACCTGGTGACCGGAGTTTCTGCGTTAGTTCCTTTTGCTTTTATTATCTGGATGGGACGTTCGGATTCTGTTACCCCTACGGAAAAACGCAATCTTTTGCCTTTTTCCTTGTTGCTTATCGCCCTTGTGGCATACAACCTCACGTACTTCCAGACAGGGAACACTTTGAATTTCCTGGCCCTGGAACAAACCTCAAACACGATCGGAAGTTTTTCCTACCCATCCACCTGGTACATATCTTTAACTGCGATCGTCGAGATCATAATGGGACCTGTTCTTGCCTGGATCTGGGTAAAACTTGGCAAACGGCAGCCTCATGTGGCTTCGAAAGTCGGCATGGGTACGATGCTGGGTGGTGTCGCATTTCTAATGGTCACACTCGGTCAAACCTTAACCCCGCGTGGCGCCCTTATGTCGAGCATTTGGATGGTCTCTTGCTATGTTTTCCTCGGGCTTGGAGATTTGATCTTGCAGACCTCCGGGATGTCCGCAACCACGAAGCTCGCACCGCGCGCATTTGCCTCTCAAACTATGGCACTTTGGTTTGCCGCAATGGCGCTAGCGCAGGGTATCCAGGCACAAATCGTTAAATTCTTTACATACGAAAATGCCGCATTTTATTTCGGTATTCAAGGAATCATCATCGTGGTTTACGCAATACTACTTATGGCTCTAACACCGTGGATGCGTAAACGTATGAAGAACGTTGTCTAGGAGGCGACTCAAACATGAAATACATTGAGCAGTTCCCCTTTGAACACGAAGTGATAGAAGAGTGGATCCCTTTATCTGATGGAACAAAACTTTGGATGAAGCGTTGGATGCCACAGACCAATCATCCAGTACCTGCCATTTTGGAATATCTACCATACAGGGCCGGAGACTGGACAGCCCCACGCGATTACGAACGGCACCCTTTCTACGCCGGGCATGGCTATGCTTCGATCCGAGTCGATATTCGGGGCCACGGCAACTCCGAAGGCGTACCGGGAGACGAGTACAGCCCTCAAGAACACGCCGACGGCGTTGAAGTGATCAACTGGATCGCACAACAGGATTGGTGCACAGGCAATGTGGGGATGTTTGGCATTTCCTGGGGCGGTTTCAACTCGCTTCAGCTGGCTGCACTGCACCCAGAACCGTTGAAAGCAATTGTCACCACCTGCTCGACAGACGATCGTTACGACAACGACGTGCACTACCTTGGTGGCTCGATGCTGGGTGTTGACATGCATGCATGGGCTGCCACCATGTTAGCCTTCGAGTCACGCCCCTTAGACAAACGTGTTTGGGGGGAAAAGTGGCGAGAGAAGTGGGAGTATCGACTAAACCGAATGGAGCCATACATCGACACGTGGCTGAGTCACCAAAGAAGAGACTCCTACTGGGAGCACGGCTCCGTATGCGAAGACTACTCCCAAATAAATGCAGCTGTTATGGCTGTAGGTGGCTGGTACGACCCGTATCGCGACACCGTATTGCGTCTTTGCGAACACCTTTCAGCGCTTGACAAAAATGTTAAAGGGCTACTCGGGCCTTGGTCTCACCAGTATCCCGATCGTGATCTACGTCCCGGACCACATATAGATTTTCTAAACGAGACCCTACGCTGGTGGGATCACTGGTTAAAAGAAAAGCCCAATGATGTGGTTAATGAGCCGTTGTTGCGTACTTGGATAACAGATCCGATTCCACCTCGGTCCGTCTACGATGAAATGCCCGGACGTTGGGTTGCTGAAACCAGTTGGCCGTCCCCAAACATCGTGCCAACCACACTCAACTTCGAAAAAGGCTGTATAAACACGGTAAAAACTAATGCTGGTCATGTTCTCGTCGATTCTCCTCATGATACGGGACAAGCTGCAGGACGGTATTTCCCCTTTGGAAATGCAGCTGATCTACCTGTAGACCAGCGAGCTGATGATGGCAGATCGGTAACGGTCGACTTCGAAGTAACTGAATCGTTCGAGATCTTGGGAAATGCGAAGTTAAAAATGCGTGTGAAAACCCCAGCTCGCAGGGGGCAACTATACGCGCGTTTGAACGACGTTTCACCCGCGGGTGAATCAACGCTGGTAACTCGTGGAGCACTTAACCTTAGCTCCCGCGAAGGTCGTGACAAGGCAGTTCCAATGCCCACGGATGAATGGGTGGACGTGGAGTTCGCGATGACTGGAATTGGATATCACTTTGCGGCTGGCCATGTCCTGCGCATTGCAATCTCTAACGCGTACTGGCCATGGATCTGGCCACAACCCGATTCGGGTGTGATCACCCTCGATCTAACCGGTTCTCATATCGAGCTACCTGTCCGGCCGATCCCCGCTGCTGGTAGCGAACGCGCGAAACTTGATGCCGCTATTCATTTCGACGAGGCAGCGCAACCCGTGCCATTGGACGTGAAATATCCGGAAGCTGGACTGGCCGGATCGCGCAGGCCAGAACGGCTTATCTGCACCGATGTAGTTGCAAAAACTACCCTACTGCAAGTGGATCCCGCATATGGCGGTACCCGCATTTATCCTGACGGGTTGCACTTTGACGAGGACTCAGTAGAACGATATTGGATACAGTGGGATGACCCCACCACGGCACGTACAGAGTCACAGTGGCGGATCAAGCTAGAACGCCCAGATCTTGACTGGCAAGCGCGGGTGGAAGCCGATACCCGTATTACTTGTGACGACGCCAATTTCTATACTGAATCAGACGTCAAATGTTACGACGGCGACGAAGAGATTTTCGCAAAAGTTTGGAAGCGTACCATTCCAAGAGAAGCTTCCTAGCCCCCTACTGGATTTTAAGTTGAATAACCACCTTAGGTGGTTATTCAACTTAAAACGTGAACGTGAAAACACTGGCACTGGCACTTCGGGAACCGACCACCGTACTTGCTCTGCATGATGATCAGGAGCAAATACATCATCTTTGCAAGTGATCCCATCCACCAACCGGATACGGCTCGTCATCAAGCGTGACCGTTCCTACTTCCCCGCCGGTCACGTCACCGATAATCCTGAACGGGGGCGGCACGTTTATATCCGACGGGAACGTGGCCAGCAGCGCGTGATCCTCTCCGCGGTTGAACAGTCCTATCTTCTCGACCAGTTCCCAAGTATTAAGTTGCCCCACGTCCAGCTGTTTTAAAGCAACATCGAGCCACGGTTGGTGTTCATCGACAATATTTTTCAAAAGTGACCTAGACAATCGCATTGAAACTTTCGATGCTTTCGCAATCCGCGACAGGTCAATACCAAGACCATCTGAAACATCGATCATTGCAGTTGCGCCCGCGTTAGCAGCTATAGGTCCCGCCTGGAGCGGAACCTTAGGAACCCGATAGAACGAGAGCGGATAATGATAGAACCCAAGCGTTTCTGCGCCGCGGAGGGCGGGGTTTACGACATGGTTTTGTAGCAACGCCAATCCAACGCCACTAACCCCAATATCGCCCGCGTAAGCGATTACATCACCCGGCTTTGCTTGTGCGCGCGTCACGAGGCGGTCACAATAACCAAATGCAGTAACCGCCAGCGTGAAATCTCTCCCGCTCGTGATATCTCCTCCGATAACTCCTGCACCAGTTTTCGCTACCTCACTACCGAAGCCCGAAACAACCTCGAGGATCCAATCCTCATCGCTTCCAGGAGGGATAACCATTGCGACTACGAGGCCTGAGGCCCGGCCTCCGCACGCTGCGATATCGGCGAGATTTTGGACCGCAGCCCGCGCCCCAATCTCACGAGGAGTAGACCAATCACGTCGAAAATGCTGCCCCTCCACGAGAGCGTCTGTAGTGACGAGAAAACTCCCCTCCGGTGCCTCAACCAATGCGCAGTCATCACCTGAACCGAGCATCGTTCGCGTCCCTTCGGGGAGCACCTCGCGCATCCGCGCGATCAATTGTCCTTCGCTACTCATACCCGCATTCTATGGCGCGCCTTTGCGGTCGCAAACAGACAAATTGCGGCGGCGGCTGAGACATTCAATGACTCGGCATGCCCGCCCAGCGGAATCGACACAGAGTGATCAATAACCGATTCATCGAGCTGAGCGAAACCATGCGCCTCGTTACCAAATACCCAGGCAGTGGGCGCGGCAAGATCTAGCGATTCCATGCCATCTTGAGCATCAAACAAGTTCACGCTACCGTGCCCGTCCGCAGCCACCAAAGACATTTTGCGGGACTTCACCCACTCCGCAACCTCGTCAAAACCAACGTTCACAATCGAGGGCAAATGAAAAACAGAGCCGGCCGAAGCGCGCACAACTTTTGGAGATGAAACGTCAACCGTGCCTGAACATGCGATCACGGCGTCTGCCCCAGCAGCATCGGCCGCTCGAATGATGTTACCCGCATTACCCGGATCTTGAGTCTGGCCCATGATCACGACGAAATCCCAATCAACCTTGGGCAGACCATCGGTGCGAAAATCCTTTACCACGGCGGCAACACCCTGCGCCGAAGGGGACATAGCCTTGGCTACCTGCTCCGTCATCGGGTGAACCCAACGGGTTGCCTTTAACGCGTCACGCAGAAGCTGCGGATCGCGCTGCTCCACCTCTTGCGAAATATAGACATCCACCAGGTCTTTGCCGCAAAACCGCACGGCCTCGCGCACCGCTTGCGGCCCCTCTACAAGAACTTCACCACTACGCCTACGTGCCGAACGCCCGGCCAATGCTGCAACCTTACGAATGCGATCAGCATTCGGATTGTCCAGCAAAGCCGGGCGTTTGGAACGTGGCTGAAAATCAGCCGACATGTTTAGTTCTTCGGAGCGTTAACGTCTGCCGGAAGAGCGGCCTTCGCGGTCTCAACGAGGGCGGTGAACGCCTTCGGATCCGAAACAGCTAGGTCAGCAAGCATTTTGCGGTCAACCTCTACGCCAGCCAGGTTAAGACCCTGGATGAAGCGGTTGTACGTCATACCGTTCTCACGGACCGCAGCGTTGATGCGCTGGATCCAGAGGCGACGGAAGTCACGCTTGCGAGCGCGACGGTCGCGGTAGGAGTACACCATTGAGTGGGTAACCTGCTCCTTAGCCTTACGGTAAAGGCGGGAGCGCTGACCGCGGTAGCCGGATGCGCGCTCAAGGGTAGTGCGACGCTTCTTGCGCGCGTTTACAGACCTTTTAACTCGTGCCATGAAAGTCTCCTGTTAAATCTAAAACCGCGGGTTACATACCCAGTAGGCGGCGAACGTTCTTCTCATCTGCTTTTGCAACTACCTGGTCGCGCGATAGGCGACGGGTGCGGGTAGAAGGCTTGTGCTCCAGGAGGTGACGCTTACCGGCCCTCTCACGCATAAGCTTTCCGCTTCCCGTAACGCGGAAACGCTTCTTCGCACCGGAGTGCGTCTTCATCTTCGCCATGTTTCTTCCTTTTTCTACTAGTCAAACGCGGGGGCTCTAGCTGCCAGACTTTGCTGATCTCTCAGCTTGGCGATCCCGCTTTGCTTGGCGCTCAGCTTCACGACGGCGACGCTGTTCGCTCTTTGCCTCAGACTTCTTGCGAGTTGGTGCGAGAACCATCGTCATGTTGCGACCATCCTGACGGGGTTTAGACTCGACCACGCCAAGTTCAGCAACATCCTCAGCCAAACGCTCAAGCAAACGAATACCCATTTCCGGGCGAGACTGCTCGCGGCCACGGAACATGATCATGACCTTGACCTTGTCACCACCACCCAGGAACCGCTCAACGTGACCCTTCTTGGTCTCGTAATCGTGATCGTCGATCTTTAGGCGGAAACGGATTTCCTTCAAAACCGTGTTTGCCTGGTTTCGACGAGACTCACGTGCCTTTTGCGCAAGTTCGTACTTGTACTTGCCAAAGTCCATCAGCTTCGCAACCGGTGGACGCGCATTCGGGGCAACCTCAACTAGGTCAAGGCCCGCCTCTTCAGCTAACCGGAGGGCGTCAGCCACACGCACGACGCCGACCTGTTCTCCTTCAGGTCCCACGAGGCGTACCTCTGGGACTCGGATTCGGTCATTAACACGAGGCTCGTTGATAAGTTGCTCCTTCAATAGTTCCCTGGTGACACGAAGAGGGCCTTCGCGCCGTCAGCACACGAAGACCCCGAAAATAACGGCTAAACCGCCGTAGTATTTACCCGGTTCCGGTGGCCGTAAGGTTTACCCTCGAAGAGGTTGGAACCCAGGTGGGATCACTCCGCTTGCTGTTGGCATTCATCTGAACGCCTACTGGTTGAGACTCTCGCTCAACAATCAACAGTTAGTTTAACAAATTTGCCGCGCTAATAGCGAACTGCCGGTATGGAGTCCGTCACGCCTGCGCCACGACGGTTGGTACTATTTCCACCAGTTCTGCTGCCGGACGCAACCTGGGCGTAGCCGCAATCTGTTGTAAATCACGAGTCAGACTCTCTTTAGATGCACCCTGCAAGATACCAACTGCGAGGCGCAAGGTGGCACCCGCACTGGGTAACGGCTTTACAAATGCAATGCGTGGTGTAAGGCGGCCGGCAAGCTCTTCGAGCAGCTCGCCATCCTGCCAGGCAGGAAGCCATCTATCCCCGTGTGCCAAAGCCACCGTGGCCGGCCGCGGAATACGTATGTCAGATCGGCCCTTGTCAATCACGAGGCGCCCCGAGGTTTGGGCAACCGCCAGCATAGCTACCCGGCGAGCAGGCATGGGTACCGGTCTTGCACCCGCATCCCACTCGTTCATAGCATCAGCGCTGGTAAAAGCAACAACAGCAGGCCCCTGCTTCGTTTGCGTAACCGAGACCTCACCTTCCTCACATGCTCCGCCTTCCACTACCGCGGGCACAAGCAGACGCTCATTTTCTAAAGCCTCTACTAAGGTCACCAGGCGCTGCGCCGGATCTTGAAGCGTCAAAGCAGCCGCTGTTTGTGGAAGGGTTTGGCCGGCCTCGCTGGCGTCAACCGACTGGTTTAGCCTTGCCTGCAGGCTCTCGAATGAGTGCTTAGGCACCTGCGACCTCCAGGGCCTGTTCCAAGGTGAAGGCGCCGGAATATATGGCTTTACCAACGATCACGCCCTCCACGCCCTCATCTTGAAGGGGCAAAAGCGCGCGAATGTCATCCAGCTTAGACACGCCGCCCGAAGCGATTACCGCCGCATCGGTATGTGCACACACCTGTTTTAAAAGCTCAATGTTAGGTCCAGTGAGCGTACCGTCCTTGGCAACGTCGGTAACCACGTAGCGCTCGCAACCAGCGCGGTCCAAAAGTTCAATCATCTCGAACAGATCACCACCCTGCTTGGTCCACCCGCGGGTTGCAAGCGTAGTACCACGAACGTCCAATCCCACCGCGATGCGATCGCCGTACTCACCAATAACGCGCTTGGTCCACTCGGTGTTTTCGATTGCTGCGGTGCCGAGGTTCACGCGTCTTGCTCCGGCCTGAAGCGCCCGGTTAAGCGACTCATCGTCACGAATACCGCCCGAAAGCTCAATGTTAATATCCACACTCCCGGCGATTTCGTGCGCGAGTTCCGCATTAGACCCGCGGCCAAACGCGGCATCCAAATCAACCATGTGGATCCACTGCGCGCCTTTAGCCGCAAAATCGGCGGCAATCTGTGCTGGATCACCGTAGAACGTCTCGGTTCCAGCTTCACCTTGATGCAGGCGCACAGCGCGACCGTCCACAATATCGATGGCAGGTAGAACAATCATTTTTGATTCCTAAGTTCGTTTGGGAAAACCAAAGCCGCGCCCTTTCGGAACCGGACGTTCCGTAGCGTGCACCGCGTCCGGGTAATCTTGCGGGCGAGACCTACCAAGTAGCAGGTCTTCAGCGCGGATATCGATCGAGTTGATCAATAGGCCAGCAGGAATCGCATCCTCCGGCTTGCCGTTCACATAACGCCTGGCATACACCGATCCGGAAACCAGCGAATCTTCCTCCGCGAGCGTAGATACCACAGCTACTGCCCCGAACTTCGAAAGCTTTGAAATAACCTTTGCGAAACGGTCAACCTCTTCGGGCATGGGGCGTTCTTCGCCCAGCAGGCTCGCGAACTCCTCTTCCTCATCATCCGGGTCCAATTCTAGGTAGAGGACGATTTGGTGATCGATTGGAACGATCCACCTGGCGATCTTGTACATGCCAAGCATGCGGGCAACTGCGGAGGCTGGACGCAGGGGCGCGAAGATAAGGCCGATGCGTTGCGCGCCTTCCTCCAGGTGCAGGCTTTCATCAACCGGCTGGTCCGGATCCGCCTGCTCTACCTGATCATCTTGCCGCGCAGTCGTGTCTGGTTCTGAGGCGCCTTCGTTCGCATCCGGCTCTTCCATACCGGCAATGATGCGTTCGAATTCCTCATCAATATTGCGCTCGCTCACAGTGCGCCCTTTGTGGACGGAATGCCAGAAGCTCGCGGATCCATTTCAACAGCTGCGCGCAATGCCCTCGCCAACGCTTTAAACTGCGCTTCAACAATGTGGTGCGGGTCGCGACCGCGAATCAAGTCCACATGCAGACAGATGCCCGCGTTATACGCCAGGGACTCAAAAACATGCCGGGTCATTGCACCTGTAAAGTGACCGCCAATCAGGTGGTAAATCTGCTCGTTTGGCTCTCCCTCATGCACCACGTGCGGGCGGCCCGCAAGGTCTACCACTGCCCGGGCAAGCGCCTCATCGAGTGGCACCGTCGCATCTCCATAACGCCGAATCCCGCTCTTATCACCCAGCGCTTGCTTCAGTGCCTGACCGATACAGATAGCGGTGTCTTCAACCGTGTGGTGGACGTCTACTTCAACGTCGCCATTTGCCTCAATCGTCAGGTCGATCAGCGAATGCTTACCGAGCGCAGTCAGCATGTGGTCATAAAAGGGAACGCCCGTATTGATCTGAGTTTTGCCAGTGCCATCCAGGTTCAATTCAACTCGAATCGTGGACTCAAATGTTGAACGCTCCACGACGGCCGTACGCGGATTCGACATTCTCACAAGATCTCCTCTAACGCCGCTCGAAAACGAGCGTCTTCTTCATCAGTACCTACACTAACCCGAAGATACCCTTCCGGGCCCACAACGCGAATCAAAACGCCTCGTTCTAAAAGTTGTTCGAATACGCGCTCACGATCCGCAAACTTACCAAAGAGAACGAAGTTTGCATCAGAATCGGCGACCTCCAGCCCCTTGCCACGCAACCAGATTACGAGATCATCACGGGTAGCGCGCATGTGCGCCACCTGACTCATCAGCTCTTTCGAATGTGACAGTGCCGCGAGCGCCACCGCCTGCGTGGTAGCAGACAGGTGGTACGGAAGGCGAACCCGCATAACGTGGTTAACTATTTCGCGCGAGGCTGCGAAGTAACCCAGACGCAATCCGGCCATCCCAAATGCTTTCGACATGGTACGGCTGACAACGACATGCGGATACTCATCCAGGAGAGTCAGCGCAGAGGGGGTGCCTTCGCGGCGAAACTCGGCGTAGGCCTCGTCGATCACCAAAACCGTGTCGGTTTGGGCTCCCCCTATCACGGGGCCACTTCCACGCGTAGCCTCGCCAACCCGGCGTACCTCTTCTAAAGTTAGAGCTGTGCCTGTCGGGTTATTTGGAGAGGCCAGGACTAACACGGAAGGTTTCGTGCGCGCGATCTGAGCCTCAACCTGTTCGAGATCAAGTTTGAAACCAGCGCCGCGCGTGCCAGCAACCCAGTTTGTACCCGTGTCGCGAGCGTACTCGTGATACATCGAATAGGTAGGGGCAAAAGATAGTAGCGTTCTGCCCTGGCCCCCATAGGCCTGCAAAAGGTGCAGCATGACCTCGTTGGAACCGTTCGCAGCCCAAATACGTTCCTTCTCGACCATTACACCCGCTTCCGCGCGCAAATAGTTAGCCAATCCGGCACGAAGCTCCATGAAGTCGCGATCAGGATAGCGATTCATAGTAGGCAGAATCTTAGCTACTCGCTCCAAAATGGATGCGATTACCGCCGGCGAAGGCGAATACGGATTCTCGTTTACATTTAAGCGCACTGGAACGTCGAGTTGCGGTGCGCCATAGGGCTGGACACTGCCGAGTTCTTCACGAAGAGGTAAAGTCATGGCGTTTATTCCTTCATTGCAAAGCGTTCGATAGCGGCCTCGCCATGCGCTGGCAAGTCCTCACTATTGGCGAGCGCAACCAGCGGATCGGTTAGATCTCGAAGCGCCTGCTCGTTGTACTCAATCTGCTGCACCGACTTCAAGAAAGCATGCACGTTCAATCCCGACGCGAATCGCGCTGTGCCTCCGGTAGGTAGAACATGGTTAGAACCGGCAATGTAATCGCCCAGCGGCACCGGTGAGTACGGGCCCACAAAAATCGCACCCGCATTACGGATCTGCTTGGAATCCTCAAGAGCGTTCTCCGTTTGGATTTCCAAGTGCTCTGCCCCAAACGAATTTGCCACAAAAATCGAGTGTGCAACATCCTTGGTGAGTACTATCGCGGACTGAGGCCCCCCCAGTGCTGTCTCAATACGCTGCGCGTGCTTCGTTTGTGGAACCATCCGCGCCAGCTCTGCTTGGACCGCCTGGGCGTGCGCCACCGAATCTGTAATCAAAACCGAAGCAGCTGCCGGATCGTGTTCGGCCTGCGATATCAGATCGCGCGCCACGAAGCGCGGATTCGCCGCCTCGTCGGCAATAATAGCGATCTCTGTCGTACCTGCCTCCGCATCAATACCAACCACCGACTTCACGGCGCGTTTTGCAGCGGCAACAAAAATATTGCCCGGCCCCGTAACTACATCGACCGGCTCCAAAACACTGTCATCAACCTCGTCGATAAATCCATACGCGAACGCTGCTATCGCCTGCGCCCCGCCCATGGCATAGACCTCATCGATACCCAAAAGCTCGCAAGCCGCCAAAATCGTTGGATGTGGTAGACCGTCGAACTCCCTTTGCGCCGGGCTTGCAATCGCGATCGAATCGACTCCCGCAACCTTCGCGGCAACAACGTTCATGACCACCGAGGATGGGTAAACAGCCAAACCGCCCGGCACGTACAAGCCAACACGTCGCACCGGAATCCAGCGCTGTCGCACAAAACCACCCGGCACTACCTCAACCACGCGCTCCATGGGTAGCTGCGCCTCATGCCCAATCTGATTGTTACGGATTGAGATCTCCAAACCCGCGCGAACCTTTGGATCAAGCCCTGCTAATGCATCTTGCAGAGCCGACCTCGGCACGCGAATATGAGCAGGTTCCACTCCATCAAACTGAGCGGTCCACCTGCGAACAGCTTTCGCCCCGTGAGCGCGTACGTCCGCGATAATCGGCATAACTTTTTCTAAAGCGCCTTCAACGTCGAGAGAAGCGCGCGGCAGTCTTTCAGAAAGCTCTCTCGCGCTAAGCGAAATCTCACGCAGGTCAAGTATGTTCATCATGCCTTCTACTTTAGGGTTTTTACTGCGTAGATGCGCCGGCGGGCGAAAATGTGGAACGCACTTGCACACCCCAACTGGCATAATGAGCTCATGAGTATGAGGCCGCGTCACGCAAAAGACACACCCGAAATCAACTACTGGTGGGCGGGCGTCTTTGCCGTAACGTTTACCGCGCTGTGCTGGGTCCTTTATACACCCGCAGACGGCTCTGCCTCCGGAATCCTAACGACCTTGCTAAACCACGTCAGCGAACTCGTGCCCGCACTGAACCTCACCGACTCAGCCGGATTAGATAAGATTGTTCATTCGAGCGCATTCGCCACGGTCACTGCCGCAGCGCTACTGACCGGATGGCGTAGGGACATTGTCGTTGGGCTCAGCATTATCCACGCAGGCCTGTCCGAAATCATCCAGGCCTACTTCATCCGCGGGCGAACCGGGCAGGCCCTAGACATCGTGGCAGACGTGGCAGGTATCCTCATCGCGTGGCTAATAGTGGCGCTACTAGTTAAGAAAGAGAAAACACATGAATGAGCGCGAAATCCGAGTCCGCGGCGAAATCCGGCTGGGTCAACTGCTAAAACTAGCTGGATTAGTAGAAAACGGTGGAGAAGCACGCGTGGCCATACAGGAAGGCTACGTTAGCGTAGATGGTGAAATAAATACCCGCCGCGGCGCCCGCCTCAAGAATGGTCAAGTGGTATCCATCGACTACGGCGGTGAAATCGAATCAGTCATCGTCCGCGCCGAAAGCGAATAGCTTAACAACCTGGTGGCGGCTCCCAAAGCCGCCACCATTTTCTATTAGCGCAATACTCCCGCCCCAAGCGCCGCCTTCAAATCCGCAAAGAAAGACGTATTCGAATCGACGTTGAAGGACGGGTCAAACTGCACCAATGTGGGCTTCTCCCCCGGCCTCAAAATCCTTAGTTGCACTGGACACGGCCCCGGATAGCCCGAAATAATACTCTTCAAATCGGTCAGTACCGGCTCCGTACACCTGTGAACCGGAAGCTCCAAAACTACGGGCGCATTACCGTCCTCACCCAAATCGAGCACGGTCATCGACATGCCATTAATCGTGCGCTCGCGGTCGCGTTCTTTCACCCGTCCCTCCACCTGCACTACAAGATCGGTAGCGAGGATGTGCGAGATCGACTCGTATGAGCGAGGGAAGAACAAGACGTCGATTGATCCGGATAGGTCCTCAACCGTGACTATCGCCCACAGCTCACCCTTGCGAGTGGTCTTTACATCAACTTTTGTCACGAGGCCGGCAACCTTCACGGTCTGGTTATCCATGCTGCCTTCGCCGTGGACGATGCCGCCAATAGTCATGTCCTGGTAGCGAGCAAGCGCTCGGTGAATGCCCGAGAGCGGATGGTCCGAGACGTACAGGCCGAGCATGTCGCGCTCGTACTGGAGCTTCTCGCGCTTGGACCACTGCGGAATGTCGGGGATCTCCACCTGGAGAACTGACGCGCTTTCACCGCCCATCGCACCGAAGAGGTCAAACTGGCCGATGGACTCGTTGCGCTTCAGTTTAACGGCCGAGTCCACTGCCTCCTCGTGCACCGCCACAACTGCCCTGCGGTTTTCCTCCAGCGTGTCGAACGCACCCGCCTTGATGAGGGACTCGATAGTGCGCTTGTTACAAACCCGCACCGGAACCTTGTCCAAGAAGTCAGCGAAAGACGTGTATGCACCCTTCTCATCCCGCGCTTCCTCAATGCCGTCCACCACGTTCGCACCTACGTTACGGATTGCGGCAAGACCAAAACGAATATCGTTACCAGCTGGGGTGAAGTTCGCAGCCGACTCATTAACGTCCGGCGGCAAAACCGTAATTCCCATGCGGCGGCACTCAGAAAGATACAGCGCGAGCTTATCCTTCTTGTCCCTATTCGAAGTGAGGAGGGCAGCCATGTACTCGGTGGGATAGTTAGCTTTCAGCCAAGCCGTCCAGTAAGACACAAGTCCGTATGCGGCCGAGTGAGACTTGTTGAACGCGTAGTTCGAAAACGGAACGAGAATGTCCCACAGGGTCTTCACCGCGTCCTCGGAATATCCGCGTTCAATCATGCCCTGATGGAACGGACCATATTCCTTATCGAGGATTTCCTTCTTTTTCTTGCCCATCGCGCGGCGCAACAAATCTGCTTGTCCAAGCGAGTAGCCGGCAACGCGCTGCGCGATAGCCATAACCTGCTCTTGATAGACGATGAGGCCGTAAGTAGTGCCCAGGATATCCTCAAGAGGCTCTGCCAGCTCGGGGTGAATCGGCACGATTTGTGCGCGCCCATTCTTACGGTCCGCGTACTTGTTATGCGAGTCCGCACCCATCGGACCGGGACGGTACAGGGCACCCACAGCTGAAATGTCTTCGAAGTTATCCGGATGCATACGCTTAAGTAGCTTTTGCATACCGTCACCATCAAGCTGGAATACACCTAGCGTTTCACCGCGTGAAAGTAGCTTGTACGTCTTTTCATCATCGAGGCCAATATGGTTTAGGTCGGGGCGCTCCTTGCCATTCTTCTCAATATTGTCGAGCGCATCCGAGATCACCGTGAGGTTGGTGAGCCCCAAGAAGTCCATCTTTAGCAGGCCCAGCGTCTCACACGTTGGGTAATCAAACTGGGTGATTATGGCCCCGTCCTGTGGACGCTTCATTAGTGGAATGATCTGTTGCAAAGGCTCCGAGGACATGATCACCGCGCAAGCGTGCACGCCCCACTGGCGAGTCAGGCCCTCAATACCTTTGGCAAGCTGAACCACCTCGTGGGTTTCGGCATTCTCCTGGTGGAATCGGCGGAACTCGGCGGCCTCCTCGTACCGAGGATCTTCCGGGTTGAAAATGCCATTTACCGAAATGTCCTTGCCCATGACCGATGGTGGCAGAGCCTTGGTCAGCTGGTCTCCCAAGTTAAACGGCTTGTCCAAAATACGCGCCGAGTCTTTCAGCGCCTGCTTGGTTTTAATCTTGCCGTAGGTAATAACCTGCGCCACGCGATCCGAACCATACTTCTCGGTCACGTAGTCGATGACCTCACCGCGCCTACGCTCATCAAAATCGACGTCGAAGTCAGGCATTGACACACGTTCAGGGTTCAAGAACCGCTCGAACAGGAGGCCGTGGTTCAGCGGGTTCAGATCGGTGATCTGCATCGCGTATGCCACCATCGAGCCTGCGCCGGAGCCACGACCGGGCCCTACCCTAATGCCTTGTTCTTTTGCCCAGCGAATGAAGTCAGAAACGACGAGGAAGTAACCGGGAAAGCCCATTTGAGTGATGATGCCGACCTCGTACTCGGCCTGTTTGCGCACGTCTTCAGGAACACCGCCCGGGAAGCGGTAGTTCAGGCCCCGTTCAACTTCCTTTACAAACCAGGAGGTCTCGTCTTCTCCGGCAGGAACCGGGAACCGGGGCATGTAGTTAGCGCCTTCGCCCACCGTGGTGAAGTGAACGTCGCAACGCTCAGCGATTTCCAGCGTGGCATCGCAGGCGTCGAGGGCATCTTGCCAGTCCCGGCGCATCGATTCGGATGAGCGGATGTAGTAGCCCGAGCCGTCAAATCGGAAGCGGTCTGGATCTGCTAGTTTCGAACCGGAGTTAATACAAAGCAGTGCATCTTGAATATCGCGATCATCGGCCGTCACGTAGTGCGCGTCATTGGTGACGATCTTCGGGGCCTTCAGATGCTCGGCGAGCCGGAATAAGTCGGTGCGAACACGGCGTTCAATCTCGATGCCGTGATCCATCAACTCAATGTAGAAGTTGTCTTTACCGAAGATATCCTGCAAACGCCCAGCTGCGGCAACTGCCTCGTCCCACTGCCCAAGACGAAGACGCACCTGAACCTCGGACGAAGGGCAACCCGAGAATGCGATTAGGCCAGAGTGGTGGCGTTCCAACAGTTCCATGTCCGCGCGCGGCCACTTACCCATCTGCCCATCAAGCGAGGCACCAGATCCAAGGCGGAAAAGGTTATGCATTCCCTCCGTGGTTTCAGAAATGAGGGTCAGGTGCGTGTAGGCGCCGCGAGCGGAAACATCGTCTTCCTTTTGCGATTCGTCTCCCCAACGCACACGCGTTTGGTCAAAACGTGACGTACCCGGCGTCATGTACGCCTCGAGGCCGATAATTGGTTTTACGCCATGCTTCTTCGCCGCCGCGTAAAACTCGTAAGCTCCAAACAGATAGCCGTGGTCCGTGATTGCGATTGCGGGCTGACCAAGCCGCGCAGCCTCCTTAACCATGGGAACAATTTTGGACGCCCCATCGAGCATCGAATACTCGGTGTGATTATGAAGGTGAGCAAACTGTGGAACGGACATAGGGTCAGTCTATGCTAGCTAAACCCTCGAAGAAACTTCAGGAGGGGTTGCGAAGTTGTTCGAGGACCTGTTCCAGATCCGGTGGATACGGCGCGGTAACACTCATTCTGACCGCTGTGCGCGGGTGTGTAAATTTCAGTTCCACCGCGTGCAGCCACTGCCGTCCCAACCCCAGTTCTTGGGCCTTACGCTCATCCGCACCATAAAACGTGTCGCCAATCAAGGGAGCGTTAATTGACGAAAAATGGACACGGATCTGGTGGGTACGTCCCGTCTCCAGCTCCACCTTTACCAACGTTGCACCCGGTAAATACTCCAGCACTTCAAAATGGGTAATCGCGCGGCGGCCCGAAGCCACAATGCCCATCCGCCATTCCTTTGACGGATGGCGTGCGATCGGAGCATCAATCGTTCCTTTAGCCGGTTCCAAATGTCCAGTAACGAGGGCATGGTAGATCTTGTCCACCGTGCGCTCTTTAAATGCGTGCTTCAGCTTGGTATAGGCAAGCTCCGACTTTGCCACCACCATCGCGCCAGAAGTACCCACATCCAGGCGATGCACAATGCCCTGGCGCTCCGGCGGACCCGAAGTAGAAATACGATAGCCCGCGGCCTCCAGGTTTCCAATCACCGTGGGCCCATCCCAGCCCGGACCCGTGTGCGCGGCGACCCCCACCGGTTTGTTTACAACAACTACGTCCTCGTCATCGTAAAGAATATCCATGCCCACCACCGGCGCAGAAGCCTTCTCCTGCACCTGCATATTGACCGAAATCATTTGGCCAGATTCCAGCCGCTGGCCTTTCTTAGCAGCAACCGAATCAACTTCGATCTCTCCTGCTTCAATCATCTTGCCAACAGCGGAACGCGATAGCCCCAGCATTCGCGAGAGCGAAACATCGATTCGCTCCCCCACAAGGCCGTCCGGAACAGGCAAGAAGCGTGTTTCACTCACTGCCTCTCACCACCGAGATCACGGTTGAACGGCACTTCAAGAACTGCCAGCAAGAACATTGAAGCTGCCGCAACCACGATGTAAATATCGGCAACGTTACCTACAAACCAGCCGTTCCAATTCAGGAAATCAACCACGTGTCCCATTCCAAACGAAGGCGGCTGAATCAGGCGGTCAATCAAGTTTCCAATTGCCCCACCAAAAAGAAGAGCCATCGATAACAACCACGGCGATGAAGAAACCTTGCGAACGTAGTACAAAATCACCACGATTATCGCAATAGCTATGACCGTGAAAACCCACGTAGCGTTATCCAGCAAAGAAAAAGCGGCGCCAGGATTGTGGACGAGTTGAAAACTAATGAACGAACCAATAAAAGGGTCAATCTGATCGGTGGACAGGTTATTCAAAGCCCAGACCTTGCTCACCTGATCCGTAACCACCGCTAGAATGGCAACCACGTAAAAGATGATGCGGGTCTTAAAACTTTGTGTCACCTGTTGCATTCGATAACCCCCAAATAATAAGACAAAGCGGGGGCGACGCACGTCGCCTCCGCTTTGTCGGAACAGTTAAAACTAGTTGGCAACTTCCGAGAGGAAGCTCTGTAGCTGTTCACGCAGACGAGTGCGGTACTCAGCCTCAAAGCTCTTCAACTCGTTGATCTTGCCCTCTAGCATGCCGCGATCAACGTCAAGCTGGTTGAGGATCGAGTCGCGCTTATCTTCAGCCTCCGCCACGATCTTGCTTCCCTCTTCGCGAGCCTCAGCAATAATGCGCTCGCCTTCCTCACGACCATCGCGCACGTACTCATCGTGAACGCGCTGGGCCAGAGCCAACATCGAGGTTGCATCTTCCGGCGTGGAGGTCGGAGCTGCAGCCGTCACGGGGGCGGGAGCTGGTGCCGGCTCCGGTTCGGGCTCCGGCTCGGGTTTGACTTCCTCCACTGGCTCAGCAACAACTGACGCGGGCGCGGAGCCCGACTCAGAACCCTCAAGCTCTTCAACGCGAAGCTGCGCTGCTTCAAGCTTTTGCTTTAGCTCCGTATTCTCAACCTGGAGAGCGTAGATGGTTTCAACTACTTCGTCGAGAAACTCATCAACCTCGACCTGGTCGTATCCCTCACGGAACTTCACCGACTGGAAAGTCTTATTCAAGACATCCTCTGTCGAAAGCAGTGCCATTTCTTCACCTCTATATCTAAATGGGATTTGCACGGCGCTAGCCTCCAGACAATAATTTTGTCCACAGCACGCGCAGTCAAACTTTTTCTATCTCATAGACTACAGAATTTCATTGTAAGTGTGCACCTACATGAGCAATCTCGCAATTTCTCCCAAAATTACTACACCCGCAAACAGGACAATAAATCCCACGTCGAGAGAGATCTCGCCAAGCCGCAATGGAGGAATGAAACGGCGCAAAAAACGCAACGGTGGATCCGTAAGGGCGTAAATAACGTTCAGGAGCACAAGGAGCACACCGCGAGGCTGCCACTGCGGGCTGAAGAACTGAACCCAGTCAAAAACCAGCCTAATGAGTAGCACCAGCGTGTAAATCGAGACTAATAACGATAGCGCCTGCCCGATGTACCAAGACAAGTGTTAAAACCTACCTTTAGAAACCCAAGCCCGACTTGTTTGCGAACAACGGCTCGTTTGCGAACGCGTGCTTTTGCTGACCTTCCTCAACCTTCACAGATTCTGGCGTGAGGAGTATTACTCCCTCCACTACCTGCTCCATCGATCCTCCCAGCGCGAACGCAAGACCAGCGGTGAAATCGACGATTCGCCGGCCTTCCGCATCATTCACCTTCGAAAGGTTGATAATCACGGGAACGCCATCACGTATCGCGTGGCCAATGCCCTCAGCGTCCGCATAGGAAGCGGGAGTCAAAGAAACAATACGGTTGATGTCCAGGCTTGCACTTCTGGAAGAAACGATCTCAGGGCGAGGTAGCGGGGTTACTGACTCCGGCTCCGAAAAAGTCGGTTGCGAGAAATCAGAATCGTCAAACACCTGATCCTCATCCTCGTCGTATCCGCGCCAGCCAAAGCGTTCCATTGCGCGGTTCAGTGCATCACCCATGTCATTCCTCCCAAGGCAACAAAAGTTTGAGCTGCTCTTAAAGTAATCGAGTTGCCGCAAAATATACGGTTTTGAGGCGGCGTGTCACATCCCCACGCGCTTTTCATGCCCGATACTCAACAGTCGCTGTGACGGGCCCCGTCGCGCGGCTAGTCGAGGACCACCCAACCCACCTGTCTGCCGCATTTTGGATTACGCCTATACGAGTTCAAATCATCAGATTCGAGCGTGCATGCATCGTCAATTTTGACATCTCCCACATGCTCCAAGTCGCGTAAAACTGCTGCACGAACGTCGAGTGCCCTAGTGCCCCATCTAGACTGCGTAGCCATTTCCGGCCGTATGGACACCGTCTGGGCAAACACATCCTCGCCCACCTCGTAACACGCACCGCAAATACTCGGGCCCACCACGGCCTTTATATTGCGGGGCGAGCAGCCCATGCTAGTCATCTGCGAGACAGTCTTTGCAACGACGAAAGCCTTCGCACCTGCTCGCCCCGCGTGTACCGCAGCTACCACGCCTGCGGCCTTGTCGAACAGCAGCACAGGAACACAATCTGCTACCTGCACTGCCAGTGCGACACGGTCCCTAGTTATCACCGCATCAGCAGTGACCGAATTGTCCAGGCCGGATTCCTCCTGCCCTACCACACACACGATGTCGGAGTGAATCTGGTTCATCCACACCACCGGCGCACCAATCGAATCTGCAAGTGCCTGCCTGTCGGCCAGCACAAGGCTACGCGGCGCACCCGTATTCAATCCATAGTTGGGACTCGAAAGAGCCCGCCCTACTTGAGTCGGGTTCGTCACGGCCCTCGTAAAGCCATAACGAACCCGACCGAAGGAGCTATTCATTAACGCAAGAAGTCCGGAAGATCTAGCTGATCCTTCGAATCGTCCTCATCAAAAATGCGGGGAACTTCGAAGCGGTCCGAAGATGGCTCTTCTACCGGCTCGCTACGCCGCGGCGTTGCCGAAGGGAAGTTCGATTCACGCGTCGGGGGCTTCACCTCAGCGCGGTGCGCTGGCTGAGCCGGCTGGGCCGACTGCGCCGTGGGCAAAGAACCGAGTGGACGCTCATAAGCGGGCTTTTCTACCGGCTCCGATGTTTGCACAGTGCGAGTCGGCATTGCCGGCGCAGGCTGCGCCGATGCCTCTTCCTCGTCAAAACCAGCGGCAATAACGGTAACGCGCATCTCGTCGCCAAGCGAGTCGTCAATAACCGTACCGAAAATGATGTTGGCTTCCTCGTGGAGGGACTCACCGATGAGCGAGACAGCGGCATTGATCTCGGCAAGACCCATGTCAGAGGCGCCCTGTACGTTGATCAGAGCGCCGTGTGCACCATCGATACGGGTTTCGAGGAGCGGGGACGAAATCGCAGCCTCAGCTGCACGCAATGCGCGATCTTCGCCCTGCGCTGTACCGATACCCATAAGAGCGGTGCCCGCACCTCGCATAATCGTATTCACGTCGCGGAAGTCCACGTTCATGTCACCGGCAACCTTGATGATGTCGGTGATGCCCTGCACGCCAGAACGGAGCACATCGTCGGCAATGCGGAACGCGTCAAGGTACGAAACATTCTTGTCGGCAATCTGGAGCAGACGATCATTTGGAATGATGATCAGAGCATCAACTTCCTTACGCAGATCCTCAATGCCCTGCTGTGCAACCTGGCCGCGACGAGGCCCCTCAAAAGCAAACGGGCGAGTAACGATACCCACGGTCAAAGCGTCGAGCGAACGCGCAACACGTGCCACAATCGGAGCCGCGCCTGTACCTGTTCCACCGCCCTCACCGGCGGTAACGAAAACCATGTCGGAGCCCTCAAGCGCCTCCCTGATGGTGTCCTCGTTCTCTTCAGCCGCCTTTCGGCCAACCATCGGATCAGAGCCGGCTCCAAGGCCGCGCGTTAGCTCATCTCCCAGGTCAATCTTGACTTCTGCGTCAGACTGCAAAAGTGCCTGCGCATCCGTGTTCATCGTGATGAATTCAGCGCCCTTAACACCGGCGCTAATCATGCGATTAACGGCGTTACAGCCGCCGCCGCCTACGCCCACGACCTTAATAACGGATTGGTAGTGTGCCTCGTTCACTCGTGATCCCCTTACGTCTGTCTCGCCTGCCTAAACCTTAAGTTGAAGGTTTAAGTTTTGGCTCATCGTTGCACGCAGAAGATAAACGCGTTTCACGTCGGTTTCAAACACTGTTATGGGCGTGTCGCAACCTATTTTCCCGGCCGCGCTAAACCCTTGATTATTCACCTTTAATGGTCCAACAATTACCGACCGATAAACCCCCGCTTAAGATCCTTGCAATGTGGGGCTTATAACTACGAAGTTACCGGGCGAGCGGGAGTAGACACGTCGTACACCTGGGCGGGACGCTGGTCCAGCAATAGCTTGAGCACCTGCGCTTTCAGCTGCGAGTCACTCTCATCGCCCCACTTGATGATGCGCCCATCCAACGTGCGCATCTCTACGCTCGTCGGGTACGCGGTATACACCGTGATCTGCTGGGAAAGTTCTGCAGGTAGTTCATCCTTCACCGTAGCCACCCGCGCAACAGCCGCCGCCCGTTGCTCCTGCGACTCGATCTTTACCTCCACGATCGGCAAGCCCTCCGGCACGTCTGACGAGGAGCGCAACACCACGCCCTCGCGATCAATCACGTTGTATCCCTCATCGCTTTTCTCAGCAGCCATGGGCGTGCGCACCGTTACTTTCACGTTGAGTCCGTCCGGCCATGCGCGGGTGATTTCGGCTGCATCCACCTGAGCGATGCTCTCCACCTCACTTCGCGCGGCATTCATCGAAATGCGTGGGAGCGGCACATCCACAAAACCCGCAAGTTTCTCTTCAACGACCTCGGCGGTCACATCTTCATTCAGACCCGAAATCTTGATTTTCGAGGCTGTTAACGCAAAGAACGGCGAGAAGAAAACTGCCCATACTACGGCGGCTACCAACAAAACCGCTGCGAATGCAATGCCCACGCGGGTGAGGATGGCACTACGGCGAGCGCGTTTCATTTCCGCGCGACGCTCATTCAAACTGATTGTGTTTTTCTGGGAACCAAAAACCTCTGTGGCGCGCCGCGACGTGAAGTACTTCTGCAAGCTAGAGCTACGCGAAGGTTTGGATTTGTTTACCGAAGGATCGAACCTGTCTTCATCTGGCGCACCCGAAGATACTTGGTTCGACTTTTTTGCACGAGTAAAGCGCGTAAGGCTTAGACGCGATGAGGACTTCGGTTCTTCTGGCGCGCCTTCTGAAGACTTTTGATTAAAACCCTCAACCGGCTTTGACGTAGCGGGATTGGACCTTCCAAGGCGCTCAGCATCGACGCCTCGGTCCGCGTGTTCCTCGGACCGAGGCGTGTTTGGCAGCCCTGGACGTTTCACTTACTGGCGCCCCAGCGGTTTAAAATGACCTCACCCATCGATGTGATGCTACCGGCTCCCATGGTGATAACTAAATCGCCCTCGCGCGCTTCGTTCGCGATCGCTTGCGCAGCCTCACGCATGTCCGGAATGTAGCGGGCCCCGGGAACCTGGTTAGAGATAAGCTGCGATGTTACCCCCTCCACGGGATCTTCGCGCGCCCCAAAAATATCGGTAATATACAGCCGATCAGCCAGTTGGAAAGCTTTAGCAAACTCGGTCGCAAAAGTCTTGGTACGTGAATACAAGTGCGGCTGGAACAGTACCAGCACACGTCCGCCACCCGACTCCACGCGGGCTTGCCGCAACGCTGCCGCAACCTCGGACGGATGGTGCGCATAATCATCCACCAGGACCTTACCCTGTGCTTTTCCGCGCAGTTCGAAGCGTCTCCCCGTGCCTTTGAACGAGTGCAAGGCGGTTGCCATACGCTCCATCGGAACGCCCAGCTCAATACCCACTAGTAGCGCGCCCGTAGCGTTCTCCAAGTTGTGCGCCCCGCCCACGTTCAACGACAATTCCGTTTCTTGTCCATCGAAGCAAACAGTTGCGCTCGCATGTGCAGGGGCCAGGTTTGCCGCGGAAACCACTGCGTGCTTTTGCCCACGCCAAAGCCCCTCGTCTTCAGTTAGCCCGCCATAGGACCATACGCGCCCGCCCAGTTCCTCATACGCCCTACCGAGCCTTGCCGCCCCCTCGTCATCGCTACACACAACCAGAAGGCCACCCGGCACTATCTTTTGCGCGAACTTCAAGAAAGTTTGTTCAAACTCTTCGCGTGAACCGTAGTTATCCAAATGATCCGGTTCAACATTCGTTACCAGCGCCACCCTGGGGCTGTAATTCAAGAAGGACTTATCGGATTCATCGGCCTCCGCTACAAACACCGAGGAGGCACCCAAGTGTGCGCCCGTGTTGAAACCTGTTACGACCCCTCCCACCGCAAACGATGGGTCCATTCCCGCCTGGGACAGGGCCGCCGCTAGCATTCCCGATGAAGTCGTCTTGCCATGAGCGCCGGCAACAGCAACAAAATCCAATCCCTTAGCCGCCAACGCAAGCGCCTGGGAACGATGGAGCACCTCCTGACCGCGCTCGCGCGCAATCACCAACTCAGGATTTGACTCACGCACCGCCGTGGAAATCACCACGCGGGCGTCAGCCGGCACGTGAGCAGCGTCGTGCCCCACAAAAACCTCAATCCCAAGCGAACGCAAATGATCGAGATTCTTCGAATCCTTCGCATCTGATCCGCCCACTACCTCACCCTTAGCGTGAAGCAGCTCCGCAACCACGGACATACCTGCCCCGCCAATACCGATCAGATAGAAACTCATTTGACCTGCCCCCTGCATAGGACCGATTCAACCAAATCTGCCATGCGATAGGCGGCGTCCACGTGACCGAGCTTCGCGGACTCCTTGGCCATATCCTCCAAGCGCTGGGAAGAATCAAGCAGAGGTACCACAAAGGAGCGGACAATCTTTTCTGAAAAATCACTGTCGTCGAACAGCATTGCCCCACCCTTGCGCACCTGCTCTAGTGCGTTCAGCTTCTGCTCGCCATTTCCAATCGGAAGCGGAACATAAACGGCCGGCAGTCCCAAGGCCGTGAGCTCGGCAACCATACCTGCACCCGCCCTGCCAATAACCAGGTCTGCGGCCGCGAAGTACGTCTCCATATCCATCGCGTATTCGCGCAGGGTCCAAGTACCGGCAAAACCGCTCGCCGCGACTTCATCGGCAATCCCTTCGGATTTTCCCTTGCCCGTCAAATGCAAAACCTGATGATCTGGCCCAAATGCCGAGGCCGCCTGCACCATCACCTGATTCAAATGTAGGGCTCCAAGAGAACCGCCCGTGATCAGCACAGTTGGTTTAGTTGGGTCGAGTCCGAGCTGCGCACAAGCCTGCTCGCGCCGCCTTGCCCTTCCCTCTTGACTAGCCCGATCCTCGGCAAGCTGCCTAATAGCAGGGCGTAGGGGAAGCCCCGTAACTTCCGTTATCCCCCGGCGAGCTTTCAAACTAGTTTGCGAAAATGTCAGAGCAAGTGCCGCCGCAAAACGAGCACCCAGCTTATTTGCTAAACCCGCGCGAGCGTTTTGCTCGTGGATCACCACGGGGATTCCTTGCGCTCGAGCCGCCAAATACGCAGGCGCTGAAACGTAACCGCCAAAACCAACTACGGCCTCGACTCCCCCACTCTTGATCAAACGCTCAACGTCGCGCACCGTCTTTGCTAAGTCCGGCGCAAA
Organism: Actinomyces sp. HMSC075B09; assembly: GCF_001812395.1. Classification (NCBI taxonomy): domain Bacteria; kingdom Bacillati; phylum Actinomycetota; class Actinomycetes; order Actinomycetales; family Actinomycetaceae; genus Actinomyces; species Actinomyces sp. HMSC075B09. The sequence continues at coordinate 42,382 of NZ_KV808735.1, read as the reverse complement.
TGTCAAAGCCGCCTTGTTCGGGCGACGCGGCGCCGCAACCTTCTTAATGGTGTGAAGCGTAATACCAGCTTGTGGCACTAGGTCCATTTCGAGGCCCGAAGCCGTTCCCAGAGCCTGCACTTCGATATCGCGATCACGCAAAACCGAAGCCACAGCCAGCAATGGATTCACGTGCCCCGCGGATCCACCTCCCGCTAAAAGGACTCTTGCACCCGCGTTAACCGAAGTCATCTCTACACCTACTTTTTCGAAGGCCTGCGAAATAGCGTACGCAAACCAAACGCCTTTTCCATACCCGAATCTTTTCGAGCAAAGCTCAATACTATTCCCAGGCCAGCACAAGTGGCCACAAACGCCGAACCGCCCGTTGAAATCAGAGGTAGCGGAACACCAATCACGGGCAAAACCGCCACCACTGCACCCATGTTAATGATTGCCTGCGCCCCGATCCACATGGTTACACCGCCCGACACAATGCGCGAAAAATCATCGGAGTGGTACAGCGACAGGCGCGTGAGGCCATAGATCAGCACTGCAAACGTGACAACAACGAACACCGTGCCAATCAAGCCAAGTTCTTCACCCAAAATCGCAAAGATAAAGTCCGTGTGGGCCTCGGCCAGATAGTTCCATTTCTCTTTCGAAGCACCGGGCCCTACACCGGTTAGACCGCCCGATCCTAGAGCCCACAACGCGTGGTCAATCTGTTCGGGTGCCGCGGGATTAGGAGGCTGCCTAAACCCCGGTATAACGGAAATAATGCGTTGCAAGCGCGACTGGTTCTGAAACACTGCAAATGCGGCAACCGGGATAAAAGCGAGTACCGCAATACCAAACCACTTACCGGGTACACGTGCAGCAGCTAGAGCTCCCGCGGCCAGTGCCACCACGACTAGAGCTGTACCGAGGTCATGACCCGCCATAATGCCACCCAGGCCAACCGCGAGGGGCAAACCCACATTTACCGCGATGTGCGTAAAATTCGTGCGATCCAGATTCAGCCTGATAATGACCCAGCCAATAAACAGTGCCATCCCGACCTTTAACGCTTCTGATGGCTGGATTAGAAAGGATATGCCGGGGATCATGATCCAGTTAGTGTTACCACCGGATTCTACGCCCAGAGGGGTGACAACCAAGAACTGCAGTATTAAGGTCGCTATAAACACCCAGGGAGCAGCGCGATACCAAAACCGGTTTGGTAGCCTCATAGCCACGACCAGGGTGAATACCCCAAACGCCATGATTAGAAGATTGCGAAGGTAGGCAGTATATGGATTCTCTCCCTGCGATATGACACGCACGGTTGAGGCAGAAAACACCATCACGAAACCTATCGCGATGAGGCAAATGACCGGCACCAAAATCAGGTAATACGTGGTGACCGGAGAAGGCTCAGCGCGGCTTCCCGTTCCAAATTGGAGCTTCGGGATGCTTCTGGCGCGGGTCTTCAGCTTTTCAATCACCGGGCAGCTCCTGCGGGGTTTGCCACGCCTCGTCCAAACGTGCAACGGCCTCGCGGAACACGTCACCGCGTTCGGCGTAGCTATTGAATTGGTCCCACGACGCAGCGGCAGGAGCTAATACAACCGTGTCTCCAGGCCGCGACAAAGCCACGGCCTCATTGACCACGGAATACATCCAATCTTCATGCCCATCCACAACCACGTGCGGAATTTGCGGCGCAACGTCAGTAAGCGCACTCGTGATTGGCGTAGGGTCAGCACCTATCACCACCACGCCGCGCAATGCCGGCGCAACAGCCTTCACCAGGGAGTGGAAGTCCTGGCCCTTAGCGTCCCCTCCGGCGATCCAAATGACTGTTCCCGGGGCGAAACCTGACAGGGACGCGGCAGCCGCGTGCGCATTAGTAGCCTTCGAATCATCAATCCAAATCATGTCGGCAACCTCGCCAATCACTTGGCGCCGGTGCCCGGCCGGATGGAATGCACGCAGCCCCGCAACCACAGCACTAGAATCAATGTCCTTCTTCGAATACGCGCCGTAGGCTCGAGCAAGCGCGATTGCGGCCAAAGTGTCTTTGATGATCGCAGCAGAAGGGGATGGACCCGCGAAGTGAGCCACGTCGGCGAGCGTGGCAAGAGCCGCTGCCTGCGTATGCCGGTTAGCTACAAAAGCACGGTCAACGATGAGCACCTCATCCTCATCTTGGGCAAGGCCAATCTGGGACACCGCCGGAACGTCAAGAGCGTAGCCAATTGCTCGTGCCCCTTCGGTCACATCAGCTTGCATCACCATGTTCTCGACAACTAAATCTGCCGCGTCATACACACATGCCACGCGCGTGTTCTCATACACTCGCGCCTTCGCCTTCGCATACTCCTCAACCGTTCCATGCCAATCCAGATGATCAGCATCCACGTTCAGACAGACAGACGCTACGGGCTCCACTGATTGCGTGGAATATAGCTGGAAGCTAGAAAGCTCAACAGCCAGCACGTTCACGTCCTCGTTCATCACAACGCTGACGATCGGCATGCCAACGTTGCCAACCACGCGTACACGCTCAGAAGCCGCCTCTAAAATCGCACCTAAAAGACCAACCGTGGTGGTCTTGCCGTTGGTGCCAGTCACGGTGAGCCAAGCGATGTCTTTACCGAGGTGCTGCTGGATCTGCCAGGCGAGCTCAACCTCGCTCCACACCGGTAAGTTCAGATTCCGCGCCGCTTGAAACACGGGAGAATGCGGGGCAACTCCGGGAGATACCACCACTAGGCCGAAATCATCCGCAAGAGCGCTAGCCTGCTCTGCCTCACCACCAATAACGAACTGCTGGTTACCCGATTCAAACGACGCAAACCCTTCGGGCGCCTTCAAGTCGAAGCCAACCGCCCGTACCCCAAGCTGGCCTAAAGCATCCATAACCGCGCGGCCCGTAGTTCCCAGGCCGATTACCGCGACTTTAGATTCAAGCCAGCTCACAGCCGCGCCACCCATTCCGCGTAGAACAGCGACAGCCCAAGCACGGCAAACAAGCCTGCAATAATCCAGAATCGAATTACGATCGTGATTTCTTTCCAACCCAAAAGTTCAAAATGGTGGTGAAGCGGCGCCATTCGGAACACGCGCTTGCCCGTCAGCTTGAATACGCCAATCTGGATCACGTCAGACATCACGATAATCATGAATAGTCCGCCAATAATGATCGCCAGAAACTCCGTTTGGGTAAGAATCGACATTCCCGCAAACGCGCCACCCAGAGCGAGCGAGCCGGTGTCACCCATAAAAATCTGTGCCGGGGCTGCATTCCACCAGAGGAATCCAAACGCCGCGCCCACTATCGCCGCGGAAGCTACCGCGAGCCCCAGAGAATCCCTCACCTCATAACACAAGGCGGCGTTCGCAACCGTTACCGCACAGGATTGGTAGTACTGCCATATCGCGATCACGGTGTACGCGCCAAAAACAAACATCGATGAGCCCGTTGCCAGGCCATCAAGACCATCCGTTAAGTTCACCGCATTAGACCAAGCGGCCACGAGGAAATTCGCCCACAAAATAAACAGGATCACGCCTAGCGCCGTGCCGGCGAAAGCTAAGTTTGCCCAATCCAGATCGCGCACGACCGAAATCTTCATCGAGGCGGGAGTATTGCCCCTGGCATCAGGGAAGCTAAGCGCTAATCCGGCAAAAACCGTGCCGACGGCCAATTGTCCCAGGATCTTTGCCGCCGGATTCAAACCAAGTGAACGGTGTCTCTTAATCTTGATGAAATCATCCAAAAAGCCAACGACGCCAAGTCCAACAAACAAAAACATGAGCAGGCTAGAAGATAGGTCCGGCAACCGCCCAATCGAAATATGCCCTACCAGCCAGCCAATCAACGAAGCAGCAATTATCACGACACCGCCCATAGTTGGCGTGCCGCGCTTCGTAAAGTGCTGGGTTGGCCCGTCCTGACGGATGAACTGCCCGTACTCTTTACGAATCAGCAGCTTAATAAAAGCTTTGGTGCCGAACAGCGCGATGACCAACGATACGGCCGTCGCAACGACAATGGCTACCACGTTTAAGCCCTCCGGTCCTAACTACGCTAAAAACTCGTCGGCGATTTTCCAGACCCCCGAACCATTCGATCCCTTCAAGAATACGAAGTCTCCCGCTTGAACCAAATCGCGCAACTTAGCTCCCGCCTCTTCCGCACTCTCAAAGTGATAAATGTCGGCCTTTCCAACAAGCGGCTCGCCAATTGGTTGAGCACCCTCACCAACCGTGATCAGCACATCCACGCGGGCCTCATCAGCCAGGCGCCCTACCTCCCGGTGCAGAGACGTTGAACTCTTCCCCAGCTCAAGCATCACGCCAAGCACAGCGATGCGCCGCGCCCCATTTTCTCCCAGCTTTCCAAGCACCTCCAGGCCCGCCTTCATCGAATCCGGATTCGCATTATACGAATCGTCGATTATCGTAATGCCGCGCGCACGCGTGACACTCATACGGTGCGGGCTCTGCGCGCGTAGCGAATTTAGCGTCTCGACGATCTTTTGCGGATCCAAACCAAGAGTCAGGCAAACGCTGATAGCCGCGAGCGCGTTGGACACCTGATGACGGCCCACAAGGCCAAGCTTTACCTTCTTCAGAACGTCTCCCGCCTCAAGATCGAAGGTAGCGCAAGACGAGTCATCGAGCTTTACGTTAACGGCGCGCACTTCCGCGTCAGACTTACCCGCAGCAGAAAAGAACAAGACCGCGCCCTTGGCTAGCGACTGCATATCGCGAACATTTGGATCGTCGCGATTCAAAATTGCTGTGCCGCCCTTGGCTAGACCCTCAACAAGCTCCGCCTTGGCGTGTGCCAATGCCGGAACCGAGCCGAAACCACCCAGGTGCGCCTTGCCCACCGCAAGCTCAACTGCAATATCCGGAGAGGCAATCTTCGCAAGGTACTGCAAATGTCCCGGCCCGGAAGCCCCCATCTCCAATACCAAATAACGCGTGTTCTCATCCGCTCGAAGAACTGTCAACGGCATGCCAACCTCGTTATTAAACGAAGAAACCGGCGCAACAGTGGGCGCGAACGCGCGCAAAATTCCCGCCGTTAGATCCTTCGTGGTGGTCTTGCCTACAGAGCCGGTGATCCCCACAACGTCGATATCGCCCGCTTCGCGAAGCTTCTTCAGATGGGCCTGCGCCAGCAACCCCAGCGCCTTCGTTGCATCTTTCACCACGATCTTGGTCAGATTCTGCGGCCCCGCGTCCTCTCGCGTCACAATCGCCGCAACAGCGCCACGTTCAACCGCCGAATCAAGGTAATCATGACCATCGGCGTGCTCACCGACACGCGCAATGTACAACGATTCCGGGGTCACCTCACGCGAATCCGTGTACACGCCACCGGAAACGACCGTGTTATCACCAACCAGTCGACCGTCGACGACTTTCGCAATCTCGTCTGCTGAGTACCTCATTCGCCTCTCCATCTAAACGCCGCGACACGTCCTTGTATCAGTATTACTGAAAATCTTCCCACGTTTTGCTGATCATTCGTAACTTTGGCAACGCGGTTGTTGCCGGCTCGCCAGTTCCCAGCGACGAAGTGCGTGAAGAACGCTTCGAAAGTGCGGCTCGTGCCTCCACCCGATCGTCCAATACGTGGGGTTTTTCACCAATCATCTGGATCGTCTCATGTCCGCGGCCCGCGATCAGCACCGTGTCGTCCGGGTTTGCTGCCAGCACGGCCTCGTAAATCGCACTCTTGCGGTCATCACTTTCCCACGCGGCACGGGCCCGACCTGGTGCGCCTTCAAACCCAGCGGCAACCTCAGCGCGAATCTGCGCCGGGTCTTCTCCGTAGATGTCGTCATCAGTGAGCACCACAAAATCAGCTGAGGCCAACGCCACCGAGCCCATTTCCGGCCGCTTACCGCGATCTCGCTCTCCCGTTGCACCAAACAAAATCCACAACGCCCCCGGCGTTACCGGGTCTAGAGCCGCGCACGCGCTCGCAATGGCATCGGCTGTGTGAGCGAAGTCTACGATAACGAGTGGCGCGGACGGTGAGCGTTCCGCCACTACCTCCATACGCCCGGGGACCCCCGGCGTGCGAGCAAGCTCCTCGCACACCCTAGCAGTCTCAAAACCTAAACTGACCAAGATAGCCAGGGCCGTCAGCTCATTTTGCACGTTAATCATTCCCGGCAGTGGGCAATGCAGACGCACATTAGTCTTACCTTCGCGGATCGTCACATCCGTTCCCGCATCCACCTGGTTAAGCGAGTGTGAAATGACGCGCCAATCAGCCTCGGAATTGGTTGAAACCGTCACCGTGGGTATGCGCACCATTTGCGCCAGCTGTTCTCCCCACTCGTCATCTACACAAATCACTGCTCGCTTCGAAAGACAACCGTCAAACAGGCTGGCTTTTGCCTCGAAGTAGCTCTCCATCGTTTTATGGAAATCCAAATGATCGCGCTGCAGATTCAAGAATGCTGAAACGTCAAACTTCATCCCCGCCACGCGGTGCAGACTCAATGCGTGGCTAGAGACCTCCATGACCACGTTCTTTGCACCGCGCTCCAATGCCCAGGCCAAAACACGATGCAAAACGGGTGCTTCGAGAGACGTGCGTGCAGAAGAAACATGCGTGTCACCGAGGCTCACCCCCACCGTCCCGATCAACAGCGTGGGGCCTGACATCTGCGAAAGCACGTGATGCACAAAGTGTGCAGTTGTGGTCTTACCGTTCGTTCCAGTAATTCCAATAACGCTCATGGACTCGCCGGGATTGCCATAAACGTGGGCCGCCGCCAACCCTGCGAATGCCCGCGGATCTGCTACCTCCAGCAGTGCAAAACCCTCTGTGCCCTCGAGCATAGAAACCCCAGCGGCGTCTGTGACAACTGCGACGACACCCCCCGCAATAGCTTTAGGGGCGAACTCTGCGCCATGACGTTTGAAGCCGGGAATCGCAACGAATAGGTCCCCTGGCTGCACATCCGCCGAATCGAGCGTTACCCCAGTAACCAGCGGATCGGAATCCGCACGGCGGATTGTAGCCCCCAGCGCACTCGCAAGATGCTGCGCGCTGATTCCCCTTACCGAGCTAGGACGTAAATCTTTTAGTTCACTCATAGCAGTCCTAAGGCTTCATCGGGTAAAGCACGGCCTCTTCAGACGAGCCTGGAATACCCAGATTTTGCACCGACTCTGTAACAATTGATTTGAACAACGGGCCCGCAGACTGAGCAGCAAGGATTCCGTACTTTGGCAGGTACAAGATAACCGAAACCGCAATAACCGGCTTATCGGCGGGAACAACACCTGCAACTGTCGTGGCCGTACCAATCGTCAGCCCATTCTCGAAAACCTCGGCACTACCCGTCTTCGCAGCTATGCGATAACCCTCAACGTTAAACGTATAGCCCGTGCCCTCTTCATCGGCCGTCGTTGATTCAAGCATCGTCAAAACCGTCTTAGCCGTATCTGCGTCGAGAGCACGTTCCGGTTCGCGCTGCGGAGCGGCCTCGTAAGTACCGTCCGGACTAGTCCACCCTTCAATCAGGCGGGCAGGCTGATACACACCCCCGTTAGCAAAGGCAGCCATCATTCCAACCTGCTGTAGCTGGGTTACCGCGTAACCTTGCCCAAACATAGTGGTGTAGCGCTGACGCCCATCCCACTGTGACGGATCTACCAAAATACCGGGAGCCTCCCCCGGCAGACCGATATCAATTGCCTCGCCAAGGTGCATTGCTTTCATAAGCTTATAGCGCTCATCGTCAGTAACCATCGATCCGACACGGACGGTAGCGGTGTTAGAAGATTCCGCAAGGACACCCGTTGCGGTGAGCGTGTAGTCAGGATGCTCGTGTGAATCCTGAAACTCTTGCCCATCTGGCGTTGTGTACTTGTACTGCGACAGCACCGGGGTTACGGGGGTAATTTTTGCTTCGTCAAGGGCAGTGGCAAATGTCAAAATCTTGCCGATAGAGCCGGGCTCCACCGAGTATTGCACGCTCTTAACCGGCTGTGGCTGGTTGGTAATTGGTTTGTTTCCCGATTCGGCCATGGCCAAGATCTTGCCCGTAGAGATCTCTTGAACAATGGCGCTTCCCCACTGGGCCGAATAGGTTTCCACGGCCTTATTTACAATCTCCTCAGTGGAGTGTTGTAGATCCAAACGTAGCGTTGTGTGCACGGTCGCGCCTTGAACAGCTGGTTCCGAGATCGTTTTGCCACCCGGAATGACCTCACCGTAGGGGCCATACTCTTGGACCATGCGACCAGGCTGACCCGTTAGCTTAGCGTCCTGCGTGAGTTCAAGACCCGACGAGCCCTTTCCTTCGGCATCGATGGTCCCAATAATCGAGGCTGCGACCGTGTCGTTTGGGTACACGCGCTTGTAGGAAGGCTCCCACTCGATGCCGTAAATCTGTAGTGCACGTACCTTCCGCCAGGTCTCAACGTCAACGTCTTTCTTCAGATAGTGGTACGTGGAGTTGCCAATCAGTTGGCCTCCCACCTCGGCCTCGTCCATCTGCAAAACCGGAGCAAGTTTTTGCGCAACAAAAACGGGGCCCGCCCCAATTTGGGTTCGGTTACCCTCTTCGTCGATGTCCCACACTTTGGTGTTGGCGATATTCACCTGGTTTACCGCAATGTGGTAGGTCTCCACTGTGGTTGCAAACGTGCTTCCGTTAGCATCTACGATGTCTCCGCGCCGCGGATCAATCGTTGCCGCATGCATGCGCACCGACCTACCCTGCTCGGCCAGATCAGCTCCTTGAATTATCTGCACATTAATCAGCTGCAGCATAATCGCAACGAGAAAGAAGATAGCGATGCCAAAAAATACACGTGTCGCCGTTTGCGAGCCGGCCTGCGATTTACTCACCTGGCCTCCTAACTAACGAACGGCTGCGATTCCGCCCTCTACACTACCTTCACTCAGTTTAATGAAACCCGCCTGACCTGCAGGGACCATGCCCTGCGCGTCCGCCGCCTTTTGCAACGCTGCCGGAGATGAGGCCACCTGCAACTTCTGCCGTAGTGTTTGCGTCTCTTCAGTCAGCCGAACAAGCTCTGCACGGGAGTCGCGAATCTCGTAGGCGGTTTGCGCCATTTGGGTAGTGATAAACAGGTTCACAGCAAGTACCGCGATCAACACCAACGCAACTATAGCGATCACGGGGAAAGCAGCTCGCGGACCAGCCTCGGACGCGATAACGCGAAGAGGAGGACGCGATTGCTCGCGCCTTGGCTGAGCCGGCCGCGTTCTTAGAGCGCTCGACGTCATTGGGAGCTCCTTTTATCTTGCTTGTTGTAGGGAGTGTTAAGTTGGACCGCGCGCAAGCGCACCGATTTAGCCCGCGGATTCACCGCAACTTCAGCCTCCGACGCTTGAATCGCCTTCCTCGTAAGAAGTTCCAAAGGAGCTTGCGGCTGTTCACTAGGCCGGATCGGTAACCCCTTTGGCATTTGCAGGGGTGTAGAGCCTTCTTTGAATAGGTGCTTAACGATGCGATCCTCGAGAGATTGGTACGACTCCACCGCCAAGCGACCCCCAACGCGCAAAGTCGACAGCGCGGAGGGCAACGCCCGTTCCAAAATCGTGAGCTCATCATTTACAGCTATTCGAAGGGCCTGGAACGTCCGCTTCGCGGGGTGTCCACCCGAGCGCCGCGTTGCCGCCGGGATCGTTTCACGAACCAGCTCCGCTAGTTGCACAGAGTCCGTAAGCGGCTGCTCCTCGCGTGTCAAGACAATGCGTCGCGCGATCCGGCTGGCAAACCTCTCTTCGCCATAAACTCGCAGGATTCGAGCTAGCTCAGCTTCACTAGCAGACGCGAGCAAATCCGCAGCACTCATTCCGCCGGTTTGATCCATGCGCATATCTAGGGGTGCCCGGCGTGAATATGAGAAACCCCGTTCATCGTCATCGAGCTGAAGGGATGAGACACCCAGATCCATGAACACCGCATCAACCGCTGATAGACCAGCCTGCGCAATGACGCTTTCAATCTGATCATAAGTGGCGAGAAACGGAGTAAAACGAGATCCGAACTGCGCAAGGCGCGCACTGGCCAGCTCAATCGCACGCGGATCTCGGTCAATACCGATAACCGAAGCATTTGGGAAGGCCTTAAGAACCGCCTCGGTATGGCCACCCATACCGAGAGTCCCGTCTACCAGCACACCACCATTGGCCAAAACTGGATCCAGCAATTCAAGAACGTTGGATACGAGAACGGGATCATGTAGCTCACTGATTGCTTCAGGCGAAAGCTCCACGATGCCCCCTCTCATTACGAACTAGTTCAGCCAGGACTCCCACCGCGTCCGCCGCCGGGGAAGTGACTTCGGATTCTCGGTTGGAGACCAGGATGAACTAGAACATTCCCGGAATAATTTCGTCGGCAGTAGACGAGAAGACCTCTTCTTGATTCTCGAGGTACATTGCCCACTGCTCGGCGTCCCAAATCTCCACCCGCGCGCCAGCTCCTATTACAGCTAGATCGCGAGTAAGACCCGCATAGGTGCGAAGGTTCTGCGGGATCGTGATTCGCCCCTGCTTGTCCGGCAACTCGTCTGAAGCGCCCGAAAGCATCACGCGAACGTAATCGCGTGCCTGCTTTGAGCTCAGCGGAGCCTGCCGTAGCTGGTCGAACATGCCTTCAAACTCGGACTTTGGAAACGCGTACAGGCACCTGTCCTGACCTCGCGTTAGCACCAAGCCTTCCAAAAGCTGTTCACGAAACTTCGCGGGCAAGATCACGCGCCCCTTCGGATCTAGCTTTGGCTCATACGTACCTAGGAACACGTTTCACCTCCCCGTCGCTAACCACACCTATTCGGTTATCACCACTTTACCCCACTTCCCACCCCATTGGAACATTATAAGCGCGATTTCCAAATGTTGAACATAAATAAAGCCTGCTAAATAGCCAAAAATTAAGTGTGGAGTGAGGTGGAGGGATTTTTGTGTTTTGCGTCAATCTTCGGAACCAGGAGGAGCACCCTGGGCGCGAAAATGGGCTGAGAGGAAATCCTCTCAGCCCAAACAGGATGCGTGGTTCGAAGTGGAGCTACAGCCAGCCGCGGTCCCGAGCTATCCTCGACGCCTCGTAACGGTTGTCTGCCCCAACCTTTGCTATCGCCGACGAAATGTGGTTTCGCACCGTTCCTTGGCTTAAGCCCAACGCCTCGGCTACATGTTTGATCGACCCGCCCGCAAGGGCGGCTCGTAACACGTCTGCCTCCCGCTCCGATAGCGGAGAACGCGGCGTAAATAAGGACTCTTCCGCGAGCGCAGGGTCGATCACGCGCAGACCGCGATGGACGCGCCGCACCGCTTCAGCTAGCTGCGACGATGGCGTGTCTTTGACGATAAATCCGAGGGCCCCAGCTTCAAGAGCTCGCTGTAAGTATCCGGGGCGACCGAACGTAGTGACTATTAGAACCCGCGCAGGCAGGTGAAGTTGCGATACTTTCTCAGCAACTTCAAGACCGGTTAAGGATTCCTCCCCCATTTCAATATCCAGCAGCAGCACGTCCGCTTCCTTGCGGCGCGCAATGTCAAGCGCCTCATTACCCGTTGCAACGTCCGCCACAACCTCAATGTCAGCTTCGAGAGCCAGCAGAGCGGCAAGTGCTCCGCGCACGAGATGCTGGTCGTCTGCGATTACGACACGGATTGCTTCCATCGCTAGTTCCTCCCCGCCATGCGAACCTCAACCGTTGTGCCCTCATCACCCGTTATAGCGACGCTTCCCCCGGCCTCTTCGACTCTACGCTTCATACTGGAAAGACCGGATCCACCTGCGCCGACTTGCTGAAATCCACGCCCGTTATCACTAACGGTTATGGATGTGGGCGTGACGTTGATGGTGCAGGAAGATGCGCCCGAGTGACGCACCACGTTGGTTACGGCTTCACGAAGCACCCACCCAAAGAGATAGGAGTTCACGCCGGCGACGCGAGCTGACTCTTCTGGAGCCGGAGACTGGACTGCGATGCCTGCAGTTTGCAAAGCCCTTCTTGCAGCTTGCATCTCACCGGCGAAGTCTGGCATTCGGGTGCGAGTTACTGCAGCGCGCACTTCTGCGAGGGCAACTCTTGACAGGCCCGCGATCTCATCCAGGCTCTCTTTTACTACTGCGGTGTTCTCCGGCTGGCGTTCAGCTACCTTCGCCGCAACATCTGCTTTCAAGGAGAGGAGCGTGAGGGTTTGCCCCAGCAGGTCATGCAAGTCGGCTGCTATCTCTTCACGTTCGTGAGCTATCGCAACCTCGGCGGCGAGGGCATCTTGACGCTCAACCTTCTCCGACACAAGCGCGATTGGAAGCATCAGGATTGGCGACAGTAGCGCGTGGCCTAACCACACCATCAAGATCGTTTTACTTGGCGCAAAGAGCAGCGCGAGGACGGTGCACGCCGCCACCAATATTGCTGCCAGCCAAAGCCGCACTGGCCCACGTAGTGTGAATACCGTAATTGCGAACATGTAGGGAAAGAACACGTAGCTGAACAGAGGGCTCACAAAAATACTGAACCCGATTATGGGGATGCAGAGCACCGCCCACCAAAAAGCCACACGCTGACCAACTGGCCCCTCTGGCCAACTACCTAAATACCCGTTGGCAATGGGATACATCAGCGCGAACATGATGAGGAAGACGAATCCGAACGTGCGCTGCGGGCTAGGCATGTTATCCGTGGCTAGCGAGACGATCGAGAAAACTAAGAAGATTAGCCAGACGGAAGCATAAGCACTGTCAGTCCAGCTGAACTTCGCTGCGGCCTTCATTTTCATTGTCTCTCCAAGGTCCTCCTGCGAAGTAGCGCGGTTGCCAAGGCGAACACGGCCGCCCACACCAATATGTTAACTATCCCTACCCACAGATCATGCTGTACAAACCAAGGATCTTGAGAAATGCTTTGTGCCCCATCGGTTAGCCAGTAACGAGACAGTGCAGATGGACCATACATGGGTGTGAACATGCCGATCTTCAACATCGTGGGCGATATCGGGGCGAACATGTTGCCAAAAAACGCTAACGGAACCAATGCAGTAGCAGCGATTGACACGGCTGTTGGAGAACGAAACGCGTATGCCACGGCCGAGCCATAGAACGTGAATGGAATAGACGACAGGCATGCAAACAAGAAGCTAGTAGCCCACGCCTTTGTGCTCATTTCAGATCCCGTCAAGAACCCCGTGAGGAATACGGCGGCAACGGGAAGCACGATACTCACCAAGGCGGGCACGATAAGCCCGGCTATCCTCTTCCCTCGAGTAAGTGGAGTGAGGGCGAGCTGGCGTGACCATCCGGTGTTCGATTCCACCACCGCGCTACCAATCTGCCCAACCGCACCGGTTATCCCGCCGTAAACAGCCATTGAGATCATCACGTAAGCCGCGAGGTTTCCATGCTCCAGCTGAGCGTCCATGTCTGCTAAAGTAGCGCCAAAAACCAGGTAGAGAACAACAGGCAAACCAATGCCAAATGCCAATAGGGACCAATCTGAAAGTAGTCTCTTTACGTTGTAAAACACGTACGCGCCTGGACGCGACGTTACTAAGCTTGCGCTCATTTTCCACTCCTTCCCGTCAGCTCAAAGAACGTGTCTTCAAGCGAAGCTGAACTGATGCGAAGATTCGTTGCCCCAGCATCTAGCAAGCGCCGTGCAACGGTGTCAGAAAGACCCGTTGAAATACACACCTTCTGTCCCTCCAGGTGAGCACTGAGCACCTCTGGCCATGCCTGCACCTGCTCCAAAGTCATCGCCCCATCAATACGGGCTTCCACCGTGGTGCCGGCAACCATACCGCGCACCTCATCAACGGTTCCGTCAGCTACGACCTCGCCCTCATTCATAAAGATGACGCGCTTAGCAAAATGTTCCGCTTCTTCGAGGTAGTGCGTAGCGAAGATGATTGTGCGTCCGCGCTTAGCCTGTGACTCCATGGTGGTCCAGAAGTCGCGCCGGGCACGAGGATCCATGCCAGCCGTAGGCTCATCAAGGATTAGGAGGTCAGGAGCTCCCAGTAGGGCCAACGCAAACCGAATGCGCTGCATTTCGCCGCCCGAGCATTTCCCCACCTTGCGGCTAGCAATCTCGGAAAGGTTAGCCTCTTGCAGCACCTGCGCTACCGGAATGTGCTTCGGGAATGCCGCCGCGACCTCACTAACCGTGTCACGCACAGAAACGTTTGGTAAAAGACCACCCGTTTGTATGACGACTCCCACCAGGGATTTCGCAATGGCTTCGCTTGCGGTAAGGCCAAAAAGGCTAGTACTTCCGCTATCCGGCTTGGAAAGTCCAAGAACAGTGTCTATCAGTGTTGTTTTGCCAGCCCCGTTTGGTCCAAGAATCGCAACTATGTCACCACGTTCAATCTCGAACGACACGCCTTTTAGTGCCTGCACGGATTTGAACGATTTGGCAACTGAAGCAACCGAGACCGCGGGAGCATTCGTTTTTGTTTCCATACTCCAACTACACCAGGGATCGGCTTCTTGGCCCCCTGCCTGTAGTCACAATTTTGGCATTACAAAAGTCACCGAGCGGGCGTGACAATCAAATCTTTTAGGGCGGCGCTGGCCCGCCGTAACTGGGTTAAGTCGGGGATCTCGAACACGTAGGCAGTGGCGGTTGGACAGCCCCGGGCGACGATGAGGTCACTGCCCTCACCGAGTGCGATCAGCGCAGCCGCGTACGGGATGGTCGGCGCGTGACCTACCACCATCACAGGGCCGGTTAACGCAGGTATGGATCGCAACAGATCATATTCATCCGCGTAGTAAAGCTCGTTCAGTTGCAGAAGCTGACCGCCGCTCTCGCGGGCAATCTCCCGCGCGGTCTGTAAAGCACGGACCGCCGGAGAATGCAGAATCACACCATTGCCTATTAAATTTTTTACTCTACGGGCAAGTTGTCGAGCCTGCTCTTGGCCGGCCCTGGTCAACGGGCGCAACTCGTCCCGCATACCCCCGTGACGCGCCTGGGCGTGACGGACAAGAATCAGTGTTTGCCCCATGCCTCAACTCTAAGAGATCGCGCACTGGTTTTGTAGGGCGAATCGAGGACCTTGCGGGCAAACTATAGTATTGGGGCGTGAGCGAAAAGCATTTCCACGTCTGTTCAGCCCGCCAGTGCACCGAAGTAGCTCGCTGGGCGGTTATCTGGTCTAACCCAAAGATCCATGCTGCGCGCGAAAAAACCTGGCTGGCGTGCGAGAGGCACCGCGATTTCCTCACCGAATTTGTCAGCTTACGGTCTTTCCCCCATCGCGTTGTTCCTATCAGCGAGGTTGAAGCGGCCACCGCACCAGCCCCCAAGCCCGTAGACCCTCGCTCACTCACCGAAGAAGAGCGCGCAAGCTTAAACGATGGCCACCAGCTTTAAGTGAGAGTCACGAGCTCCAAGTAAGAGTCATCCCACAGGTCCTCATCCCCGTCGGGTAGCAGAAGCACGCGATCTGGCTCCAGCGCTTTCACCGCACCCGGGTCGTGCGTTACGAGCACCACCGCCCCCTCGTATGTTTTCAACGAATAGAGGATTTCCTCTCGTGAGGCTGGGTCGAGGTTGTTAGTTGGCTCGTCAAGCAGCAGAACGTTAGCGGCCGATACCACTAGCGTGGCCAGGGCGAGGCGGGTCTGCTCCCCACCTGACAACACAGCCGTAGGCTTGTCCACGTCCTCACCGGAAAACAGAAACTGGCCGAGGACATTGCGAACCCGCGTGTCATCGAATGCGGGGGCGGCCGCAACCATCGTCTCCAGCACGGTTTTGTTTGGATCTAGCGTCTCGTGTTCCTGCGCGTAGTAACCGAGCTTCAACCCATAACCGGCTTCAACCTCGCCAGTATCGGGGCTGAGAGCTCCTGCCAGGATTCTAAGAAGCGTAGTTTTACCCGCACCATTCAGCCCAAGTACTACCACTTTCGAGCCGCGGTCAATGGCCAAATCAACGCCTGTAAAGACTTCGAGCGATCCATAGGTTTTCGAAAGCGAAGAGGCACGCAACGGCACCTTTCCGCACGCAGCAGGCTCTGGAAAACGCAGACGCGCAACCTTCTCTACCTGTCGCACCGGCTCGACGCTGGCCTCGAGTTCTTCAGCACGGCGAAGCATCTGCTGAGCAGCGACCGCCTTAGTTGCTTTCGCCCTCATTTTCTCGCCTTGCGCGCGCAACGCCTCCGCCTTCTTTAAAGCTGTTGCCCGTTGACGCCTGCGTCGGCGCTCATCCTCTTCCCGCTGCTTCAAATACAGATCCCAGCCCATGTTGTACTGGTCCACAACCGCGCGGTCCGCGTCCAAGTGCATCACGTGGTTCACGGTCTCGCGGATCAATGCAACATCGTGAGAGATGATTATCATCCCACCCGGATACGTCTTCAAAAAGTCGCGTAGCCAGATAAGAGAATCATGGTCGAGGTGGTTCGTAGGCTCATCAAGGAGCAGAACTTCAGCCTCGGAAAATAGGACGCGCGCGAGTTCAACGCGGCGACGCTGACCGCCCGAGAGAGTACCGAGGGGGCGCGACAGCTGATCCTCGCTCAAACCGAGAGAGGACGCAATCTGGGAAGCCTGCGCTTTGGCGGCATACCCGCCCTGATTGGTGAACTCTTGATCTAGGCGCACATAGCGCTCCATAGCTTTCTGCTGGCGCGGCCCCTCCAAGGTGCTCATCTGCATTTGCGCCTTCTCAATTTTCGCAAGCAGCTGATCAATGCCTCGCACCGACAAGATCCGATCCAGCCCCTTCTGCTGCGGATCGGCTACACGCGAGTCCTGCGGCAAATAGGCGAGGCTGCCGCGACGCACTACGGTGCCATCAAACTCGGCTTCACCCCGATCCGGCTCGCCGGCCAGCATGCGCATGGTTGTAGTTTTGCCGGCCCCGTTGCGGCCCACCAAACCGATTCGCATTCCCTTATCGACGTGGAAGCTAGCGCCTTGCAAAAGCGTGCGCGGACCAATCCGCACAGTAAGGTTCGAAACATTAATCACAATGAACAGTGTAAATGGGTAACGAATAGAGTCTAAACCGGCCTTGTAGTATGTTTACCGCGTGACTTTAAACAGTGTGAAAACCCGTGAACCGCGCGTCTATGACATCGTCGCGATATCGTTCGTTGCCCTGCTAATACTTTCAAATATTGCCGCAACCAAATTAATCGGAATCCATATCGGCCCCGCACTTCTAGTGTTCGATGGCGGCGCCGTACTGTTCCCCCTCACCTACATTCTTGGTGACGTCCTTTCAGAAGTTTACGGATTCTCCCGTGCGCGCCGAGCAATCCTGGTCGGCTTCGCCTTCTCTATCCTTGCCGCTCTAACCTTCCTCGTTGTAGGTGCGGCACCAGCCGGTCCAGGCTATGAAAACCAGGAAGCTTTTGTTGCCGTACTGGGCTTTGTTCCGCGTATTGTGGCTGCATCTGTACTCGGATATTTGGCCGGTCAGCTACTGAATTCGTGGGTTCTAGTACGTATCAAGGCAAAGTGGGGGGAACGCCACCTGTGGGCGCGCCTGATCGGTTCCACTCTGGTTGGAGAGTTCGCGGACACCCTTATTTTCTGCACGGTTGCGTTCTACGGCGTGATTACGGGCGCGGAATTTTTGAACTATCTGTTTGTCGGCTACGTGTATAAAGTCGGGGTTGAGGTGATTCTTTTGCCCGTGACCTACCGAGTGATCGGTTGGATCAAGCGCATAGAAAGCTACGAGGAGTCCCATGTCTAACGCGCCAATCACGCAGGCACACCGCGAGCGCATCGAGGCTTCGCGCGGCTTCAAAGTTGCGGCGTGGTTGGATGAAGTCGAGGTGGAAACCGGCGACGGCCCGCGTCCTCTCGGGCGCGTTGGCACGCTTCAAACGGCGCACGGCACCATCGAGACTCCCGCCTTTATCCCGGTTGGCACCCTTGCCAACGTAAAGGGTGTGCTTCCCGAAATGATGAAGGAGCTTGGCGCGCAAGCCCTACTTGCAAACGCTTACCACCTTTACCTGCAACCGGGCGCAGATATTGTGGAGGCCGGGGGCGGCCTAGGCAAGTTCATGAATTGGGCCGGCCCCACGTTCACTGATTCTGGTGGTTTCCAAGTTCTGTCGCTTGGCTCTAACTACAAGAAAGTTCTCTCGCAAGAGTTTGCCGGCAAGAAGGTAACTGCCGAAGATGAAGCCGCGGAGGCCGTTCGCCGCAACCGCGCCGCCGTGGACGAGGACGGGGTGGTGTTCCGCTCGCACATTGACGGCACTAAGCACAGGTTCAACCCCGAGATTTCGCTAAGTATTCAGCATCAGCTGGGGGCAGACATCATGTTTGCCTTCGACGAGCTCACTTCCCTGCTCCACCCCTATGACTATCAGGTTGAGTCACTTGCGCGTACGCACCGCTGGGCGCAGCGCTCCTTAGATCAGCATTGGCGCCTCACCGCCGAGAATCCCGACAAGCCGTACCAGCAACTTTACGGCGTTTTGCAAGGAGCACAGTACAAAGATTTGCGTAACGAAGCGGCGCGTGCTCTCACCCAAATGCGCACGTCACCAGACTTGGAGCAGCTGGGTATTAACAGTGAAGGCTTTGACGGGTTCGGCCTGGGCGGCGCCCTCGAAAAAGAAAATCTTGGGCTTATCGTCTCTTGGCTAACCAGCGCACTACCCGATAATAAGCCTCGTCACCTCCTGGGCATCTCTGAACCTGATGACTTCTTTGCCGCGATCGAGGCGGGTGCTGACACGTTCGACTGCGTCAACCCGTCACGCGTGGCACGCAACGCCGCGATATACACTCCCGATGGGCGCGTTAACATCACGAACGCACGGTTCAAACGCGATTTCGGCCCGTTAGCTGACGGATGCGGTTGCTACACGTGCCAAAATTACACAACCGCCTACGTCCACCACCTGTTCAAAGCTCACGAAATACTAGCTTCGACACTTGCAACGATTCATAACGAATGGTTCACCGTTCACCTTGTGGATAGCATCCGCGAATCCATCCGAAACGGTGAGTACACCGAGTACAAGCAAGAAACCCTTGCCCGTTTCTACGGCAACTAGGAGGCCGCTTTGCTTCACCTACCGCAAATCCAACCGCGAGAGCCTGCCGAATATCACAAGCTCTCTGCCGGCCCAGACAGACGCTGGTACCGGCCTCTTCTAGCGATCGTTATCGCGCTGGTAGTTTTCCTTGCCCTATCAACGATGGTGACGTTGCTTCCCCTAGCCGTGCCCGCCCTCCACACCCCCGGCTACGAGCAGCTATTTACCGGCGAGATCGATGCTACGGATCCGGTTGTCTTCACCGTCCTAATGCTTAGCATCGCCGTTCTGATTCCCGCCGTATTAGCCGGCGTGGCGTTGGGCGCGCGTACGGGCGTGGGCTACTTTTTCTCGGTTGAAGGCCGCTTACGCTACAAGTGGCTGGCCGCTTGCTTCGCCATTGCCATACCGATTTTCGCACTCGCTTTCATTCCAATGAGCTTGCTTGAGGGCACGGAATTCAAACCCGGACCACAACTGGCCATCCTCCTACTACTCACGCTTGTGTTAGTCCCGTTCCAAAGCGCGGCAGAAGAACTCACATTTCGCGCGGGATTCTTGCAAATGTTCGGATCGTGGATCCCTAACCGCTGGGTTTCTTTGCTCGTGGCCACTTTGGCTTCCGCCCCGGTGTTCGCGCTCCTGCACGGTTCGCTGGACGTGTGGATCCTCGCCGACCTGGCCGTGTTCTCTTTGTGCGCCGTATTTCTCATGTGGTATACGGGCGGCGTTGAGGCTGCGGTTGCCATGCATGCTTCCAACAACATGGTTATCTTTACCATCGAGGCGTTTTCTAACACTTCCGATTCCCTCATCAGTGAAGAGACCACTTCTACCCCGCTTTCGTTTTTGCTATCTGCAGCGATCATGAGCACCGTTACCACTGCCCTCGCTTTCGCGGCGAAGAAGGCAAAAGTAAGCCGCGTTCACGACCCGAGTAAGACGCCGCAGCCCGATGCCGTTTACTTGGCCGGAGAGCTTTCCAAGGGACGTTTCTACCCAGAATGGCAAGGCCTCTATCCGCAATGGGTGCTGGCCCAACGCGGCATCATTCCGCCTGCACCGTCTCAAGCCCAGCCGCGTGCGCAGGAATCACACGGCCCGGATTACTTCCAGTAAAACCACCTGCTTTATCCCGACGCATTTTGCCCACCCTTTGAGGCGGGCAAAATGCTACACAAAGGTGATCTAGACGCGATAAATTATGCGAGGGGCAATAACTTACGCTAGCGTAAGATAAGAGCATAGTTCCTTTAGGAGAATCATGTCGACCATCACCGAGATGGCGCGCTCGCACTACGAAAAAGGCGTGCCTTACGAGATCGCGGAGCCAGAAACCTCCCTCTACCAGGTGCTAGAAGAAACGGCACGCTTCTACCCAAATCGACCCGCAACCCAGTACTTCGGGCAGGAACTTACCTACAGTCAGCTAAAGACCGAAGTTGATCGCGCTGCAAACGTCCTTCGCCTCGCGGGAGTCCGCAGAGGAGACGCCGTTTCTATCGCGCTACCAAACTGTCCACAACACGTGATCGTCTTCTACGCCCTCATGCGCATTGGAGCGATTGCTGCTGAACACAATCCGCTCGCCCCAATATCAGAGATTGAACAGCAGATTAAACGACACCGCGGCAAAGTGGCCGTGGTGTGGGAAAAGTCAGTCTCCAAGTTTGCCTTTGGCCCCGGCCACCAGCTCCAAACTGTTTTTACCGTCGACATCACTCGGTACATGCCGGTTACTAAGAAGACGATGCTGGCGCTTCCCATCGCCCCGGCCCGCAAAGCTCGCGATCAGATGCGCTTAGCAGCTCCGGCCGGCACCCTATCCTGGGATGACAAGGTGCGTGCAGCCAGCCCAATTGACCCGTCAACGCCGCATGCAATCGGCTCTGACATAGCGGCAATCTTGCACACGGGAGGAACTAACGGCGTACCAAAATCGGTTCCTTTGACCCACAAGAACATCGGGTCAAACGCAAACCAGAACCTGTCGTGGGTTTACAGGTTGCACGAGGGCGCTGAGAACTTCTTCTCGTTGCTACCCTACTTCCACTCGTTCGGACTTTGCTTCTTCCTGGTTTGCGCGGTGAAGTACGGAGCCTGCCAGATCATGCTCCCCAAGTTCGACGTTGATATGGCTCTGGCCGCTCACTCGCGAACGCCGGTGACGTTTTTTGTTGGCGTTCCGCCCATGTTCGACCGGATTGAAAAGCGTGCACGCGAAAAGAAGATCGACATTTCTTCGATCCGCTACGCAATCAGCGGCGCCATGCCGCTACCGGCCGATGTTGCTGAGCGCTGGGAGAAATCCACTGGCGGGTACATTATCGAGGGGTACGGAATGACCGAGACCTCGCCCACAATGTGTGGTTCCCCCATGACTAGCCAACGCCGCCGCGGCGCTCTAGGCCTTCCCTTCCCCTCCACGCAAATGCGTCTGGGAGACCTCAACGACCCCGATGTTGAACCAGCTGAGGGAGAGCCGGGCGAGATCCTCGTGAAAGGCCCACAAGTGTTTTCCGGCTACCTGGATGCGGACGAAGAGAACGCGCAGGCATTCACAAAAGATGGGTTCTTCCGCACCGGCGATATAGGCATGGTGGACGACGGGTTCATTTACCTTGCAGATAGGCGCAAAGAGCTAATCCTGTCCGGCGGCTTCAATGTCTACCCCACGCAAGTCGAGGAGGCGATTCGCTCCATGCCCGGAGTTAAAGACGTAGCCATCGTTGGCATGCCCGTTCCAGGCGGCGAAGAGGTTACTGCGGCCCTCGTGCTAGATGAGGGCGTTGAAAACATCACGCTAGAGGACGTACGCGCCTGGGCAGAAAAGAAAATATCCCACTACGCCCTCCCCCGCTCTTTGGCAATAGTCTCTGAACTTCCACACTCCCAGATCGGAAAGATCATGCGCAGAGTTGTGAAAGATCGACTCATGATAGAGCGTGGCGGCAAATAACTCTTACCAATTGGTTTTGGCTCCGCATTTGCGGAGCCAAAACCATACGTAGCAAGAACTACACGTTGAAGCCGATTGCGCGTAGCTGTTCGCGACCGTCCTCAGTAATACGGTCCGGCCCCCATGGTGGCAGCCACACCCAGTTCAAGGTAACGCCACTTGCAACACCATTCAGCATCATGCGCACTTGGTTCTCAATCACATCCGTAAGCGGACAGCCGGCGGATGTTAGCGTCATGTCAATATTCACGTGATCATTTTCGTCAATCATGATGCCGTATAGCAGGCCCAGGTCAACGATGTTGATACCAAGTTCAGGGTCAATAACGTCACGTAGGCAGTCTTCAACTTCCTGCGCGGTAAGTTGTCCGAGGCTCTCGTGATCCACCGTAGCGGCGGCCTCCTCAGGTACGACCTCCTGGAAGCGCTGTTCCACGGGCTCGGGATTAGCCATGGGATTACTCATTGTTGATCCTCCAATGCGACTCCTGCCTTCACCAGCGCGTCTTTCAACGCGTACCAGCCCAGCAGTGAGCACTTGATGCGGTTTGGAAACTTAGCGGTGCCCTCAAACGCGGCGCCGTCCTCTAAACGATCAAGGAGCTCGTCAGGAACGCCCTTTCCGCGCGAATGCATCATGGTTTCAAAATCCTTGTACAGCTGCGAGATTTCCGCAATCGACTTTCCGTTGATTAGCTCTGCCATCACCGAAATTGAGGCCTGTGAAATCGAGCACCCATCACCTGCCCAGGTGTAGTCAACGAGTTCGCCATCCTTCACGTGAACGCCGAGCGTGATCTCGTCACCGCAGGTGGGATTAACCTGGTAGGACTCTCCATCTACGTCCTCAGGAATCTCCCCCTCACCAACACGCCTGCGTGAATGATCGAGGATGACCTGCTGATACAACGTCTCCAAGCTTGACACTTACACTCCTCCAAAAAAACCACGAACTCGCGACAAGGCTTCACCGAACCGGTGCACCTCATCCAGCGTAGTTGTTAATGCCGCCGAAGCGCGATTCGATGAGCGCACCCCAAAAAACTTATGCAGAGGGATCGCGCAGTGGTGTCCCACGCGCACGGCAACGGACTCCGAATCGAGGTATTGGCCCACATCGTGCGGATGCACGCCTTCCACGGCGAACGCCACCACCGCTAGACGATTCTTAGTATCTGCTGGTCCGAGTAGTTGCACGCCGTCGGCGTTTTTAACCACATCAAGTAGAGCAGCTGTGATTTGCTCCTCATGCGCCGCAATCCGATCCATGCCTACCTCGCTCAGGAAGTCGAGCGCAGCCGCCCAACCCACCGCTTGAGCCACCGGCTGCGAGCCGGCTTCAAAACGGTTTGGCGGAGGCAAATAGATCGATTTTTCCATCGTCACGTTCGCAATGACAGAACCGCCCACCAGTACCGGAGGCATCGCCTCAAGCAACTCGTAGCGCCCCCAAAGTGCACCTACACCGGTTGGCCCAAGCATCTTGTGCGAAGAGAACACGGCGAAGTCAACACCTAGTTCGCGCACGTTTATGGGCATGTGCGCTGATGACTGGCACGTATCAAGCAGAACGAGGGCACCCGCGTTGCGCGCTGCGGCCACGATCTGTTCTACCGGCGACACCGCGCCTGTCACGTTTGATGCGTGAGTAAAAGCAACCAGTTTGGTGCGCTCATCTATTACGTTCAACGTTTCAAGGTCAATGCGACCATCTGGAAGCAGGTCGAGGAACGCGAACTCGGCACCCGTGCGGGCTGCGAGCTCTTGCCAAGGGAGCAGATTCGCATGGTGCTCGGCGCGTGTGGCAACGATTTTGTCACCGGGCCCAACCCGGAAGCGCTGCGCCTGAGTTCCTCCCATACCGGCGGCTACGTTAGACATCGCGTAAGCCACAAGGTTGATAGCCTCAGTTGCGTTTTTCGTCCAGACAATCTCACGGGCGTCAGCCCCAACAAAGTTCGCAACCGTTTCGCGCGCAGCCTCAAACGCTCCCGTTGATTCATCGCCCAGCATGTGCGTGCCCCGGTTTACCGCCGCGTTATGCAAACGGTAAAACTCAGCTTCAGCCTCGATCACTCTAACGGGCTTTTGCGATGTAGCCGAAGAATCGAGATAAATGATCGGCTTACCATCGCGTCCAATGCGTCCAAGAATAGGAAACTGCGTGCGCAGATGCTCCACTTCCTGGGCAGAAAGCGCTTTGGCAAGCCGATCAGTTGTCATCAAAATCTCCGGACTAGTTGTTCAGGTAACGGTCGTAACCTTCTTCTTCAAGACGGTCAGCAAGCTCCGGACCGCCCTCGTCAACAATGTGACCATTCACAAACACGTGCACAAAATCCGGTTTGATGTAGCGCAGGATTCGCGTGTAGTGCGTGATCAGTAGAACGCCGAGGTTCGACTTGTCGGCCACGCGGTTCACACCTTCAGACACAATACGCAGAGCATCAATATCTAGGCCAGAGTCCGTCTCGTCCAAGATAGCCATCTTCGGATTCAGCATTTCCATCTGCAAAATCTCCAGACGCTTCTTCTCGCCGCCCGAAAAACCTACGTTTACCTCACGCTCCGTGAACGCCGGATCCATACGGAAGTTATCCGTAGCTTCCTTAAGTTCCTTCACCCAAGAGCGAACCTTTGGAGCCTCACCATCAATGGCGGTCTTAGCGGTGCGCAGGAAGTTCGACACGGTCACACCCGGCACTTCAACCGGATACTGCATCGCGAGGAACAGACCAGCCTGGGCACGCTCGTGCGGATCCATCTCCAAAATATTCACGCCATCAAGCAGGGCCTCACCGGAATCAATCTGGTACTTCGGGTGGCCCGCGAGCGCATACGCGAGCGTGGACTTACCAGAACCGTTCGGCCCCATGATTGCGTGCTTCTCGCCAGAATTGATAGTCAGGTTTACGCCCTTGAGGATGTGCTTCATTTCCTCGCCGGTATCTACGCTGACGTGCAGATCCTTGATTTCAAGGGTAGTCATTTAAGTTTTCCTTACTCTACTTCCAGATCAACCAGAACGTTCTGGCCTTCAAGCTTCACGGGATAAGTACGCACAGTTTCGGTCACAGGTAGCGTGGCCTCCCCCGTCTTTAAGTTGATTTCAGCGCTGTGTGCCCAACATTCCACACAGGCTTGCGAAATGTCTCCCTCGGACAAAGACACGTCCGCGTGGGGGCACGTATCGTCAATCGCGTACCAGTCGCCTACCGTGTCACGAATGATCGCGATCGGGAGCTCCTCTCCCGCCTCATTCGTCAGTTCGACCATGCGAGCCTGGCCCGTTTCTAGGTCTGCGGGGCATGCAACTTGGAAGCTCATCGCGACACCAGCTTGTCCATCGAGCCGCCCTTTTCCAGCTCGGCCTCGATGGTTTCCATAAGGTGTTCCTGGACGGATGGTACGCCAATCTGGTTTACCAGCTCGCCGAAGAATCCTAGTACCACGAGGCGACGCGCGTCCCGTTCAGAGATGCCGCGGGCCATCAGGTAGAACAGCTGCTCGTCATCAAAACGGCCCGTCGCAGACGCGTGACCCGCACCCTCAATCTCACCATTTTCAATTTCAAGGTTTGGCACGGAATCTGCACGTGCCCCCTCGGAAAGCACGAGGTTGCGGTTCAGCTCGTAAGTGTCCGTTCCGTCAGCGTTTGCGCCAATCAGACAGTCACCCACCCAAACAGATTGCGCATCCTTGCCTTGAAGCGCACCCTTGTAAGTAACGCGAGAGTAGCAATGCGGCTGCGTATGCGCGATGAACGGGCGATGTTCCAAATGCTGGCCAGCATCAACGAAGTACAGGCCGAGCATTTCAATATTGCCGCGCGGAGACGCGAACTCAGTATCTGCGCTCAGACGAACCAGGTCGCCTCCGAGCGTGACGACCACGTGACGCAACTGCGTGTCGCGCCCCGCCCGCATGCGATGGTTCGACGCGTGAGTCGCGGTGTCATCCCACTCTTGAAGGGAAACCACCGTTAGCTTTGCCGCGTCAGCCGCATCGATCTCCACGGTCTGGTTCAGCTTTCCCTTACCCTTGTGGTTGATTACTACCACGGCCTCACTAGCTTCGTTAGCGCGAACGTAGATACGCTGACTGCGGGGCGTTTCATCATCGCTTGAGACATTGATGAACACGGGCTCCGAAAGAGCCTTACCCTTCGGAATCTCAATGAGGTTTACCGAGTTCGCAAGGACCCACGACACAACCGCGGTGCGATCGCCGGGAGCCAAGATCTTATCGAGATCGAAATCCTTAGCATCCACAACGCTCACCGAAACCTCGCTCGGAGCGGTCACGGAAACCGGAAGGTCCGCCTCGGCGTAGCCAGACTCATCAAAAAGCGCCTGGATGCGCTTTATAGGCGTAAAACGCCAATCCTCTTCACGCCCGTTTGGAACCGGAATATCAGCCGGGTTGAAGGAGCTGGGGCGGTCCGCTCGCGACGAGTAAGTCGCCTGGGTGCCCGCGCCATGTGAATGGGCCCTAGCCATTGCGTTCGACATTTAGCCCACCGATCCTTCCATCTGTAGTTCAATAAGGCGGTTAAGTTCAAGCGCGTATTCCATCGGAAGTTCGCGCGCAATCGGCTCCACAAATCCGCGGACGATCATCGCCATAGCTTCGTTTTCTTCTAGCCCACGCGACATCAGGTAGAACAACTGATCCTCTGAAACCTTCGTCACAGTTGCCTCGTGGCCCATTTCTACGTCGTCGTTACGAACGTCAACGTACGGGTACGTGTCGGTACGAGACTCCTTATCAACGAGGAGGGCGTCACAAAGGACGTTCGACTTCGAGTGGTGCGCCTTCTCATCGATCTCAACGAGACCGCGGTAAGACGCGCGGCCACCGTTACGGGCAACGGACTTCGCAACCACTGTTGAAGAGGTGTAGGGCGCCATGTGATGCATTTTTGCGCCCGTCTCCTGGTGTTGACCTTCGCCCGCAAAACCGATAGAGAGTGTCTCACCACGAGCGTGCTCACCCATGAGGTAGCAGGCCGGGTACTTCATGGTTACAGCGGAACCGATGTTGCCATCGATCCACTCCATAGTTCCGCCCTCTTCAACGACAGCACGCTGAGTCACAAGGTTCAAAACGTTGTTAGACCAGTTCTGAATGGTGGTGTAGCGAACGCGCGCATCCTTCAAGACGAAGATCTCCACGATTGCCGCGTGAAGCGAGTTGGTGTCGTAAATCGGCGCAGTACAGCCCTCGACGTAGTGAACGTAAGAGCCCTCATCCGCAATAATTAGCGTTCGCTCAAACTGGCCCATAGCTTCAGTATTGATACGGAAGTAAGCCTGGAGCGGAATCTCCACGTGCACGCCCGGAGGTACGTAGATGAAGGAGCCGCCAGACCACGCGGCGGTATTCAACGCAGCGAACTTGTTATCGCCAGCCGGAACGGCCTTACCGAAGAAACGCTCGAACAGCTCCGGGTGTTCTTTCAAACCCGTATCGGTATCGAGGAAGATAACGCCCTGCTTCTCCAAGTCCTCCTGGATCTGCTGGTACACAACCTCGGACTCGTACTGGGCTGCTACACCTGCGATCAAACGCTTACGCTCCGCGTCTGGAATACCGAGACGCTCGTAAGTTTCTTTTATCTCGGGCGGTAGGTCATCCCACGAGCTCACCGGACGATCGGACGGGCGAACGTAGTACTTAAACGAATCGAAATCGATGTCATCGAGGTTTGGACCCCACTTAGGAATGGGTTTACGTTCCCACGCCTTGAATCCCTTGAGCCTACGCTCAAGCATCCACTCGGGTTCTTCCTTAATGCTCGAAATATGACGAACAAGGGCTTCAGTTAAGCCACGCTCCACGTCAGCGCCATACACGTCAGTGTCGCGCCAGCCGTACTGGTACGCACCAATCGAGTCGATGATCTCGTCATCGGTGCGCGGCTTGTCTTCACCTCGTTCAACTTTCGTTGTAGTGGTCATTAGTTCCTTCCTAGTTCGAACGCTCGTGCGCTCGATCTCCACCGTGGCGCCAGCCGTTTCTTCTGGTCAGCGCCGCCACTGGAATGTGCGTTGTACACACGTGCTCGCCCCCCGCCAAAGTGGCAAGTCGCTGCACGTGTACGTCTAGCAGGCGCCCAATCGCCTGTGTCTCCGCCTCGCATAGCTGCGGAAAATCTTCCGCTACCTCCAGGATCGGACAGTGCCCCTGGCACAGCTGGATAGCAAAGTTACCTCCCCCAACGTCGCGCACGCTGGCCGCATAGCCATCCTGAGTAAGGGCGTCTGCAAGCGCCACCGCGCGCGCCCTCGGATCACGACCCGCAGCGCGAACCACGGGTGCATACTTGCGTTCAATTTCGCGCGAACGAACTGCGGCAAAGTTCTCGATTGCTTCCACTCCAGCTGTTTGCGCGAGGTATGACATAGCCCTCGTCGCAATTTCTGAATAGCTATCATGCAAGCGTTCGTGAGCAACGTCCGTGGCAATGTAATGGCGAGCCGGACGGCCCCGCGAGCGCTTCGTCGACTGCGGCTGCTCGCGTTCAGCTATCTCACCGGACTGCTCCAAAGTGGTGATATGACGGCGAACCGCAGCGGTTGTAAGCCCTAGAATTTTAGCGATAACCGATGCTGTTACCGGGCCTTTTTCAACTATGAGGTCGAGGACGAGTTCGCGCGTCCCCTGATCTACTGGTTCTGCCAAGGCGCCCTCCCTTCATGGCCGTATTCACACGTCGGCAACACTTCTCATAACCGACTTTTGCAAGTCTACCTTCTTTAAGCAACATCTTCATTACGTAATAGCTCGAATGTCGCGTCTGCACCCGAGATCACACCGAAAACAAGCGAAGACAAAGCTCGGCAACGAGAGGATAAGCCGCCATAGTCAGCACCGCTAGACGGCCATATACCTATGGGGGTATTTCTGATATGATTTTGATGACTCCAAAGAAGAGTCTGAAAAGGACGAGTCCATCAGGACGCGGTCCCCGAGCTTAGGAGCATGGCATGTGTAGCCCAATTCGTTGCGCAAAGTGTGGCAAGACCACTTGGACCGGTTGCGGACAGCACGTAGATGAGGTTAAGGCAATGGTTGCCGACTCTGACTGGTGCACCTGCAACGAAAACTAATCAACTAAAAAGTGGGCGGTTAGCCGCAAAACGGCTAACCGCCCACTTTATTTTTGCTTCAATAGCGAGCTACGCGCCTAGTCGCGTTGCTTGCGGCTGAACGGCGACCTCAGCCACGGAGCGTCCGCGGGACGCAGACAGCTCCAGCCTTGCGCCCGCGCCGACTGCGCCGCCAAGATCCCCACCACCGCTGAGGGATTGTGCAACCTTCCGTCATGAATGGCAGCCACCGCCTCACGCATAGGAACCCAACGCAGTTGCATTGTGGCCTCTTCATCAGTTCGTTCAAACCGCTTCCCTGCGGGCACTTCCCTAACGTCGCGCGCCAAGAAAATACGCAGCCCCTCCGTGGTACCTCCCGGCGAAGTGAAATAGTCAACCAGAGTGTGCCAGGTATCTGCCTCGAGATCAGCCTCTTCAAACAGCTCACGTTTAGCAGCATCCACCGGCTCCTCGCCTTCAATATCAAGCAAGCCAGCAGGGATCTCCCATAAAGTCGCCTGCACCGGGTGGCGGTACTGGTCAACCAGGGCGACCTCGAGGTCCTGGGCCCCCTCACGAAGAGCCACAACAGCTACTGCCCCGGTATGTGCCACGTAGTGTCGCGTCACCACGTTGCCCTCAGTTACTTCAACGCGGTCCTCATCCATGTCGAACACCGCACCCGTCCACACGCGTTCGTGCGAGTGAACCGGCCTTGTATCCCTACGATCGGCTATCATGACAACCTCCTAGCTGTCTTCGTCTTCCATGGATTGCAGTAAGCCGGCCAGCACCGACTTCTTTCCAAGTGTGTACACCACTCCCGCGAGGATCGTTAGCCCCACGAAGCCGGCTGCGATTACCGCCAGCACGTGCCCCAAGCCTTCACCTAGAGCGGAAATATGCGTCGTCGCCAATGTTCCAAGCGCAGTTGTTAACCCCAACGGAACTAGCGAACGTGCGACTACAACCAGCATATCGCGCGCGCCGTAGCCATCCGTCACCTTGTGAATCGATACGAGCACTCCGATCGCCGCTACTGTCATCCCCACTGAATGTCCACCCGCGATTGCGCGTAGCGTTGCAACGCCATCACCCTCGGCTCGCACAGATACTGCAACTAATGCGGCTTGTGCCGCCGCGACCGTTACCCACCCCGCGGCCGCCACCAGCCAGGCTAGCCGCGGATGTGAAAGCGCATAAAGCGCGCGTTGGCCGTAGAACAGCAAAGAAAATCCGATTAGGGCTGGAGCCATAATCGTAAGAGCGGAAGCCATCCCCGGAACGGGCGTGAGTAGCTCGAAGAAAGCCTGTGCCACCGGCGCCATGATGACCAACAAAGCAGAGCCGAGCAAGGCCGCAATCAAAACTTTTTGCATCGCCCTCGCGGACGTAACTTTGAACTGATCCGTGCATCCGCTCTCTCCCTGCTCGGAAAGGAGGGGGAATGCCGCGGTTGCAACCGGATAGACCGCTACGGCATAGGGCAACCAGTAGACCGCCTGCAGGTACTGAAACACCGCTACCGTTCCTGAAGCACCGTAGAAACGCATAAGCCAAAGCGAGACGACCACAGCAAACTGCTGCGCCACCAATGCGCCCAGGCCGGAGGCTCCCAAACCTACCGCACGACGACGCTCATCGGCCCCAAGGCGCAGAGTGGGGCGAAAGCGGAATCCTGCTCTACGGGCAGGAATGAACAACGGCAACGACAGTGCCGCCACCCCCAGGGTTGTCCCCCAACCCAGCACCTCAACAGCCGTTTGGGGAGGAGCTTGGTCACGCGCCGGGTTCAAAAGCGCATAGCCAACGAACGACGCAACCACGGTCAAGGAAGACAACGCCGGCGCTATGGCCGGCCAGAAGAACTTCTTATGTGACTGCAACACACCCGTCAGCACGATAGATACCCCGTACAGCGGGATTTGCCACGCAAAAATCTGTAAGAAGCGGGTCACCAATGCCTGCTGGTCGGATACGATGGCATCCGCTGGCACGGGAAGCGCCTGCGCAATCCACGGGGCGGCAAGAAACACAACCGCTGCCACCACAGCAAGTATCAAGGTAACCCATGACAACAGTGCAGAAGCTACGCGATTAGCATATTGCGCGCGCCCTTTCGCAAGGGGCGCAGACAGTAGAGGCACCGTTATGCCCGCAAGCGCTCCGCCCACCACTATCTCGAAAATAATGTTTGGAATCTGATTAGCAGAAGCGTAGGCTCCTGCGGTAGCTCCAGATCCCACCAGGGCGGACTGCATGAGCCATCGCAAGAACCCGATAAGCCGTGAGGACAAGGTCGCAATTGCGATTATGCCCACGGCGCCGGTGAGGACGCCTCGCAGTCTTACCAGCCCGCCCGATGCCTTCATCTACTTAGATTTCACGCCCAACTCATCGAGTGTTGAAAGCACCTTCGAACTTTCAATCAACTTCGAAAAAGACACCACTTCGCCTGCCCCAATTACCCCGAGCGTAAGCGCGGCCATTGTCGTTCTAAAGCCGCGAGAAGACGGAACTATCGCGAGCATACCTACCTGCAAGCCAAGCGTATTTGCACCCACGTCACCAAGCATGGTTTTACCCGCCAGATCAGAGGGGGCGCTTCCGGCTATGGTGCCAAGGGTTGCACCAAACGAGCGCGGACTGACGCGGCTGGAAGACGCTATCAGAGAGCAGACAGCTGCAGCTTTGAGTGCCCTACCTGGACGCAAATCAAACAGGTTTGCGATGTTGGCAGACCCCGCCACAATGATCGAGTCAATCAACCAGTCGTAAAATCCGCGATCATAGCGATTGCAGTGGACCAGCGCGTAGCCGGCAGCAGAAGAACCAATAGCTGCTACCTTTACCGCGCCGGTGGTTACCTCGCCACGCCTTAATGCTTCAAAGTGGCCAGCTAGTCCCTTCGCTTTTGGGGCGTCCTCACGCAAATCCTCAATGTCATCAGCGAGGCCCGCATTAGCGGTAGCAGCCAGAGCAGCGGCGGCTGCAAAGTCACGCCGCGCCACGGCAGAACCAATCAAAGCTGTGGCCGCTCCTACGCCTTCCGAAAGACTAACCTGCTCGCCCGCATGATTTGTACGTTGCAAAGACGGCGCGGTGCGAATCACATTTGTGATTATTGCCGTCAGTGCCGCCGCTCCCACACCACCTGCAAAAGCGATAGCAGACCTACTATTCACCAGCCGTTGCCTCCGTCTCGCTCGGTTGCGTAGCCTCGGTCTTGGCCTGCGGTAGAGGCGGTACAAGATCGGTTGCTGTAGAGGCTGTTCCAAATGCGCGAGCCGTGCGATCTGCGCTCAGCAACGCAATCACGGTAGAGGCATGTCCCATGGAGGTACCCACCGAGTCAACCGAAGTCACAGCCACTGCCTGGCCGCGCACTAGCGAAATCAAGGAATCCGAAGCCGAAGCGTCACCAACCACAACACCAGCGGAAGGCGCCTTGGCAACCATACCCGCAACTGCAACCAGCATCTGCGAGTCCGAACTATCTGCCTCGCTGTCCTCCTGGTTGGTCTCATTGTCCGTTTCCTGTGTGGCAGCCGTTGTCGCATCTTCTCCCACCGGGCGGGGACCTACAAAAATAATCGAGTCTGACACAACCTGATCGGCTTCGAACGAAAGCAACGCGTTATCGGCATCAGCCAAGATTTCACGCAACAACTTCGTCTCATCGTTCGTCTTCGTAATAATCTCCAGGAGTGCCTGAGACAAGATGTCTGCGGCGGGTGCCTCCGCCGACACCTCGCCCGACAAGTGCGTAGCAACCGGACCTGCCAACGAATCACGGAACTGCGACATATCCTCCGAATACCACGCATTCGTGAGCACGACTCGCTGGTTTACCACACCGCCAGCAACATCAATGTACTTGGCGATTCCGTCAATATCCTCAGCGGCCGCGTCCTCCGTATATACAATCGCGACCTTGCGGTCCTTCAGCGTACCGGGCAAAACCTGATGCACCGACTGCTCAATCCACGCATTACGATCCGCAACATCAGTGCGCAAACGCTCGATCTCCACGGACGTGCGCGCCTGCGACTCGCGCAAGACCTCGACCTGGCTGGTAAGCCCAGATGCAATTGGCCCCTGCAATGGGCCCGCGCCGAGCACCACTCCAACCGCAAGCGCTAAAAATACTGAAATCAGTGAAACCAAATGGTACCTAAAATCGACCAATGTTCCTCCACTCACGTAAGGGGCGCACCCGGCGCCAAACCAAGCCAGCCGCGCAAGACGTCAACGACGTCAGAAAAATACACTGCCATAATCTGCAAAAAAGTTTGCCCCGCGGGTGTAACCGCAAGCGCAACAATCAAAGCTAAAATGCCCGCAGCTGAAAGCATAAACAACTGGAACGAAGAGATTCGCGTGCGATAAATCCTTGACACACCCTTCGCGTCCACCAACTTTGGCCCCACAACCAAACGCGTAAAGAACG
Organism: Actinomyces sp. HMSC075B09; assembly: GCF_001812395.1. Lineage (NCBI taxonomy): Bacteria > Bacillati > Actinomycetota > Actinomycetes > Actinomycetales > Actinomycetaceae > Actinomyces > Actinomyces sp. HMSC075B09. The sequence goes on along the minus strand of NZ_KV808735.1, from coordinate 8,867 downwards.
TGGAAGCCATACCGGAACGACCCTTATCCAAGAACTCCACCAGCGTCGTATGCGTGCCGAGAGTTACGATCAGACTTGCCCCCTTAGCATCGCCGAGGAGCATAGCCGCATCCTCTGACGTGCCCGTTGCGGGAAACACCACGTGTTCAACGCCAACGCGTTCCACGCGCTCCAATCCCGGGGCCCTTCCATCACGATATGCGTGCACCACGATCTCAGCGCCACACGTTAATGCCTTATCAGACACCGAATCCATGTCGCCAATGATCATGTCCGGCTTGAACCCGGACTCTAAAATCGCATCCGCACCGCCGTCAACGCCAACTAGAACGGGCCGGTAGTCGCGGATGTATGCCTTCAAAAGAGCAAGGTCTTCCTTGTAGTGGTAGCCGCGCACAACCACCAACATATGGCGGCCCTTGAACTTCGTCTTAACATCGGGAATACCAACCGCGTTGAGCAACAGGTCTCGTTCACGCGCCAGATACTCCATAGTGTTAGCTGCGAACGCCTCAATCTGGCTCGACATTCCATCTCGCGCAAGCGCCATCGCCTGCTCATTCGTCTCTGTGGTTTGACGAATACCCTGCGCCACGAGCTTATCTCCAGCGAATACTGAATCTCCATCAATACTCACCGCCTGCCCCTCGTGAAGGGTCATGATGTCCGGACCAAGATCATCAATCAAAATGATTCCAGACTCAAGCAGGATCGACGGCCCCAAGTTGGGATAGCGACCCGTGGTTGACTTCGCTGCATTCAGCACGGCCACCGGTTTCGCGGCCACCAAAGACTCGGCCGCAACGCGGTCAATATCCTCGTGGTCGATAACCGCGATCTCGCCCTCTTCCAAGCGGCGCGCCAGCTTCTTCGTGCGCTCGTCCACGCGCACTCTTAAGCCTTCGCCCGGTAACTCAACCTGGTTCTTAGCTTTCTTGAAAAAACGCTTCACACTCTTGATTGTGCCACCTTTACCTGCGAACGTAGCTCAGCGGCATGCGCGCGCGCCGTTTGTGACGATTCCGACCCTGAAAGCATGCGCGCAAGTTCCACAATCCGCTCCTCTTCTGTGAGGCGGTTCACTTCGGTAGTGGCGCCCGACTTTGTGATGAGCAAGTGGCTATCCGCCCATGCCGCTACCTGCGCCAAATGGGTCACCACCAGCACCTGCCGATCACGAGCTAGCCGGGCCAACCGCTTCCCTACCTCACGCGCTGCGCGGCCACCAACGCCTGCATCTACCTCGTCAAAGACGTAGGTTAAGTTCGTTGCGGATGCCTCGCTGTGCTCAGCCAGCACCACCTCCAACGCCAACATCACGCGCGATAATTCACCGCCGGATGCTCCATTTCCTAGCGGCGCCGGATTCGCGTCGGGGTGCGCCTGCAGAAGCATCTCAACATCCTCAATACCATTCGGACCCGGTTTTTCACGCTCTTTAAACTCTACGAGTAGACGCGCATCTTTCATCGATAGGCCCGCTAGCTCTGTATCCACCAGCTTCGAAAGCCTGTGTGCTAACTTGTGCCGTTCATTAGAGAGTTTGCGGCCAACCTCAATTACCTGCCCTTGCGCATTTGTGAGTTCACCCTGGAGCTCAGTCATAAGATCATCGCGCCGCTCCAGGTCACCAAGCCTAGCCTCGGCCTCATCGGTCCACTTGAGCAGCGCTGGAATATCAAGAGCACGGCCACGCAGAAGAGAAGTTATGGCGCGGCGACGCTGATGTACATATTCCAAACGAGACGGATCGGCGTTTAATCCCTCCAAATACTCGGCGAGGTCGTCGCGGACCGTTTCTAACTCAACCAGTTGCGCATTCAAACGCCGAGAGAGTTCCGCAAGCTTTGGGTCAAGCCCCTCGAGCTTTGCTACCTGGCCGGCAGCCAATCCAACAGCATCCACAGATCCCGCACCGTCTTCCCCAACAAGTGCGCGATATGCGAGCGCGAGGCCGCTACGCAGCTCCTCCACGTTCGTAATGCGCTCAGCTTCAAGGCGCAGAGCCTCATCCTCGCCCTCAACTAGGTCAAGGGAACGGACCTTTTGCACCACCGGGCGCAACTGCGCATTCTCCGCTTCAGCCTCGTCAAGACCTCGCGCAAACTCATCGAGGGCGCGCTTAGCATTTACCGCCTGGTTCCAGGCGTCCGTATAGTGCTGAACCAGATCAGCGTGGCTTGCTCCTCCAAACTTGTCTAAGAACTCGCGCTGTGCGCGCGGGGAACGCAACTCGATCTGATCGGACTGGCCGTGAATAACCGCCAGATTGGAAGCAAGATCTTCAAGTAGCGACACCGGGGCGGGGCGCCGATCCAAATATGCCCGCGAGCGTGACTGCGACACCTTTCGTGAAACCACAACTGTTTCACTTTCAAGGTCAAACTCATCTAGCACATTCGGATCTATGGTGAACACGCCATCAACCACTGCTTGCGACTGGCCGGCCCGGATCTTAGATGAATCTGCCCTCTGCCCAAGTAGCAGCTGAAGCGACCACAAAACCATCGTCTTGCCAGCCCCCGTCTCGCCTGTAAGCACCGTTAGCCCAGGTGAAAACTCTACGTGCGCTGATTCGAGAACACCCAGGTTCTCAATGTGGAGCTCTTCGATCAAGACTCCTCCAACCCCAGTCGCCGCCAACCCGAGACCGGAAGGTCAAACTTAGCTACCAAACGAGCCGAGAACGGGGTATCCGATAGACGAGCGAGCTTCACCGGAACTTTGGAGGGCCGGCACAGGATTCGAGTACCTGCGGGGGCGGTGATGCGGCGGATACCATCGCACCAAACCTCAATATCTGCCCACTGTTGCTTCAAGATTGAAACCTCAAGCTCTGAGTTTGGGCCAACAACCAAAGGCCTCGTAAACAAGCCGTGAGCGGCCAACGGAACCATCAGCACGGCCTCGGTATCTGGCCACACTACCGGCCCGCCCGCCGAATACGAGTACGCTGTAGATCCCGTAGGAGTGGACAAAATGATCCCGTCCGCCCCGTACGTGGAAACCCCCTGCCCATCCACGCCGATACCAAAGTGTGCCGGATGCGCCAGATCGGTACGCATGATTGCCGCCTCATTAATCGCCCAATCATGTTGCACGCTACCGTCAGGCATCTGCACGTCAAGTTCTAGCGTCATGCGCTCTTCCACCGCATAGTCGGCCGCAGCCACTCGATCTACCAGCGACTCCAACGAACTAACCTCGGCCTCGGCCAAGAATCCCATATGCCCGAGATTCACGCCCAAAAGCGGGATGGACCGCTCGCGTGCTGCCTGCGCCGACCACAAGATAGTGCCATCACCACCGAACACGAGGACAAGTTCGACATCCCGGTCAGACTCCGCACCCACAACAGCGATTTCGCGTTCCTCCAGCGCTACCTGTACCTGGGATGCCAGTTTGGCCGCGTCTTCACGCTTCTCGTTCACGATCATCATGATCGAGCGCATTAAGGCTCCTAACTTAGGTGGTTGCCGGCCGGTCCGTCGGCGATCGCCTGTGCAATCCGATCATCCAGATCCGCCTGACCAATTGCGGCTGGATGCTCCGACTTCAACGCCACAAAATATTCAACATTTCCAGCGGGGCCGGGAAGAGGACTAGCCGCCAAACCGTAAGCCTTCAGGCCTAACTCACCGGCTTTGTCTAAGACTTGGCGGACAGCAAAATGATGCAGTTCCGGATCCCGAACCACGCCTTTTGCCCCTAGCTTATCCTTGCCCACCTCAAACTGCGGTTTCACCATCAACAAGAAATCAGCCTGTGGATGCGCAACGCCTTTCAAAGCTGGAAGCACCAAAGTTAGAGAAATGAAAGAAAGATCCGATACCACAACCGTTGGTGGTGGCGCCACTTCTTCAGGCAACAAATAGCGAACGTTCGTCCGGTCTTTAACCTCAACGCGCGGATCGGACTGCAGGCGCCATATCAGCTGCCCGTAACCCACATCAACGGCTACCACCTTCGAGGCACCCGCGCGTAGTAGTACGTCTGTAAAACCGCCGGTCGACGCTCCCGCATCCAGGCAACGCTGACCGCGGATCACAGGAGCAAGATCACCGAGAATCTCAAGCGCACCCGCAAGCTTATACGCACCTCTAGACGCGTAATCTGGCGAGGAACTTTCATCCACAATCAACGCCTGCGCCGGATCCATCTGCCTGGCGGGCTTGGTGACAACCTCCCCATCCAGCTTCACAAAACCAGCATGGATCAGTTCTTGCGCCTTCGAGCGAGATGGTGCGAGCGAACGTCGCACCATCTCCGCATCGATACGTCTTAGGCGTGCCACTGCTCGGTCCCGCCCTCAAGCTGGGCAGACAACTCCGCCTCAGCTTGCTTCAGCTTCGCAAGACGCTGGGATAGAGGCAGGTTGTCAGCCTGCTCCCAGTCTTCCTCCCACTGCTCCAGATTCACTCAGACTCCTGTGATTCCTCGTCCTCTTCAGCAAGATGACGAGTCTCTTCAAGTAGCTCCTCCAGGTCTTCCTCACCGGGAAGGAATGCCGCAACGGATTCCACATCCACCTGCGCAAGCTCCTCATCGCTTACATCCGAGGCGGGCATATCGTCCAGATCTGTCGATTCTGCTACTGCAGGCTCTTCCACCTCGGGTTCAACGGGCTTCAAGATTCCTGCAGGATCATCGTTATCCACAACGGTGATCGACGGGCAAAAAACCTTCGAATCGTTTTCCCGCGCGTACTCCCAAGCAGCCGCAATGAGGGCCCGGTAGGAGTCGAGCGTGACGGTGGCGCCGTCTTCCAGAAGCGCTACGCCATCGAGAGTCAGCCTGCCTGCCACGACCTTTGCGATCTGACCGACGCCACAGCTCCAGGTGCCGTCACGGTGGTGACGGGGACGAGGATGCGGCTCATTCAGGCCGCGCATATCTGTGTGTACGAGCTGGGGACGAAGACCGCGATCCGCGAGGATTACCGAGCGTGCGTCATGAACGCCAGTCAGCACGTGCATCGACGGGATCGAAGCTGAAAGCGCTCCAGCAACATCGGTCTCCAGCCTGTCGCCAATGGCGATAGCATGCTCTCCCCCAACCATCTCAATAGCGCCGCGGAAAATAGCGGGCAACGGTTTGCCCGAAACCTTGGGCTTCTTACCACTCGCGTAGCGCACGGCGCGCACAAGAGCGCCGTTGCCTAGAGCAAAACCACGCTCGGTTGGGAGTGACCCGTCCATGTTGGTGGCATAGTACGCGGCGCCGTTAGTAACCGCATACGCAGCTTCAGACAGCTCTGCCCATCCCAGGCTCTTATCAAGCCCCTGTACTACGGCATCCGGGTTGTCATCGGCGGACTCTACGATCTCAAATCCACCATTCGTGACAGCTTCGCGCAAGCCTTCGCCACCGATTACGAGTACTTTTGCCCCCGGTTCGAGGTCTTCACCCATTAGCTTCACCGCGTCCATCGCGGAAGTCATGACATCCTCAGGCTCCGCCGGGAAACCCAGATCAGCCAGCTGAGCGGCGACAGCTTTTGGCGAGCGCGAGGAGTTGTTCGTTACAAACGCGTGCTTCATGCCCGAATTCACAGCCTGCGAAACACTCTGCGCAGCGTGCGCAACGGGCTGACTACCGTGGTAGCAAACTCCATCAAGGTCAAGCAGGAGAGTGTCGTAGCGCTGTGAAAGCGGCTCATCGGAGCCCTTCAGATCAGAGCGCACGTCATCCACATCGGATTCCGCCAACATCTTAAGGTCAAGAATGTCGTTGTCCTCAGGCAGGGCCGGCATTGAAGCCTCGACTTCGTCAGCTTCGCCGTCGCGACCAAGAGAACGCAAGTGGTCAGCCTGTGCACTCATCAAACGGTTTCGAAGTTCATCGTCGCCGTCTGGGCCGAGCTTAGCCAGAGCATCTTCGACAAGCACCAGTGCGGTGTCGGTCTCCCCCAAATCGGAGCGAGCTCCAGCGGCTACAAGAACCAGCTCAACCTGCTCTGCAACGTCAAGCTGGGAAAGATCGGTTTCATCAATGAGCTCAAGTGCCTTTTCTGGTTTTCCAAGGCCGCGCTCACAATCTGCCTCAACTGCGCGGAGCGAAAAATCGTTACGCATACGACGCACAGCCCGCACTTCACGCAGAGCCTCCTGGTAGCGCTCCGTAGCATAAGCGGTGAGAGCGGCGGCCTCGCGCACAATATCGACGCGGCCAGCACGGCCAACCGCCGCCTGGGCGTACGTGTAGGCACGCTCCGGATCCATATCAATCAGCTGACCGGCCATGACGAGAAGCTTTGCAACCTCTTCCTGGCTGTGTGCACCTAGAGTTGCGAGGGTCTCGTACGCTGCAGCATCGAGCTCCTGTCCCTCCAAGCCCTCCGGAATCGGCAATCCCTGAATCTGGTTGATACGCTCTGCAAACTCGTCATCGAATTTGTCGTAGGCTGCGGCTGCCGCATCGTACTGGTCTTCAAACCGATTAGGCCGCTCATTGTGGTACCTGTCGGAATCGAAATTCCGACGTCCGCCGCCATCACGGTTGAAGCGGGAACCGCGATCGTCCCTGTCAAACCTGCGACCACCCGGGTTCTTACGGTCAAAGTCACGTTCGCGCCTATCATGGTGGTCAAACCTGCGGCCCGGGCGATCTTCACGGTTAAACTGGCGCCCTCCACGGTCATCGCGCCGGTAATCACGCCCACGTCCGCCAAAGTCGCGTTCGCCGCGTCCAAATCTGCGGTCCGAACGCCCGTCGCCCGAGAAGCTACGATCGTCACGGTCAAAACGTCGACGCGGGCGCTCTTCATTCTCAAAGCGTCGGCCTCCACGGTCGTTGCGGCGGAAGTCGCGATCGCCGCGCTCAAAACGTCGTCCTCCTCGATCATCGGAGTCAAAACGACGGCGAGTATCATCACGGCGGTATCCGCGATCGTTGTCGAAGCGCCTTCCGCCACGCTCGTCACGATTAAACTGGCGTGGGCCGCGATCATCCCTGCGGAAACCGCGATCATTGCGGTCAAAATTCCGATCTCGTCGGCCTTCTCCGTTGTCGTCACGGCCGAACCGCCCGCCACGGTTTCCAAAATCCGACCGTTCGCCGTCGAATCTACGTCGGCCGCCCTCGCTCCTATTTTCGAAGCGTCGTCCTCTATTGCCAAAATTATTCTCGCGCCCTCCGCGCCACTGCCTGTTGTCGAAGTTTCGGTCTCTGCCGCGCTGGTTTTCGCTCATTATTCCTCTTGTCTTCCGCAGCCATGTCCTCGGCTGGCACGTCTCCTACCTCAGGATTATGCAACCTTCATAATACCGCCTAATAGGGATACTTTGAGAGCACATTTTGGTGAGCTACCGCGCTATCGAGATTCATGAAACACGAAAATCACCCAGTCTTTACAGCCTATGCGCCGAAGGTGCACGAGCCTTAAATGCTCTCCCATGCGGGTCACAAAACGTGACCATTACGCCACGACTAATGAGCTTGTTAATACTGTTACGCACACTAATTAGGCGCTCATGAGTGCGAGATGTCCTATCGCCCTAAATATCCTATGATTCCAGGGGCTTTTGTGTAATCGGGCCAGTGTGAGCAAGTAGATTGGTTTGGGTTTATATATGAGTTTGGCCGGGTGCAAAAGCACCCGGCCGAACTCATAGTTCTGGTTAGTCTCCGCTTGGCAGAGTTGAACTAGTTGCTAGAGAGAGCGACGCCTCGTTACGAGGAGTGCGCCACCGCCTGCAAGCGCAGCTGCTACGCCACCGAGCAGGGCGACGGAAGCGCCAGTCTTAGCAAGCTTCTTCTCACCAGCAGCAGCCTTGGTCTCGCTGGCCTTCTCCGAAGCAACAGTGGTGGTCTCGCTGGCCTTCTCGGTCTGCGAAGCATCGGTAGCGTCCTCAGAAGCCTCCGGCGCCTTCTCGGTTGCGGAGGTGTCCGGCGTGGTCGGACGGAGCGTGTTCAGACGATCGGTGGCCTCCGCGCACTTGGCCATGTCGTAGTACTCGGTGCCTTCAGCACAGAACCAGGTGACGTCCAGCTCGGCGTCCTTGATCTTCGCATCCTTGATTTCGCCGCGAGTCTGACCGCACTTAATGTGATCAAAGTATTCGGTGCCTTCTGCACAGAAGTACTGCTCGTCGAGCTCCTTATCAGCAATCTCATTCTTCCAGAAATCACCGGAAGGAGCAGCATCCTCTTTGTCCTCCTCAGCGGGGGCCTGCTCCTCTGCCTGCAAAGCCTTTAGAGCAGCCTCAGCATCCGCGCACTTGGCCATGTCATAGGACTCGGCTTCTACAGTGCAGAACCAAGCGACATCGGCCTCCGCCGCGCTAAGGGCGGCATCGTCAGCTGCAAGTGCAGGCGCGAAAGCAACACCGGCGCCAAGTACGGCAGCGCCGGCAACAGCTAGAATTCGCTTCATTTTTTAATCTCCTAAATGGACGCAACTGTCCTGATGTGATTAGCATGCATGAAACATCGTATATGCACCCCCCCCGCGTCAAACGTTATCCAGCATTCGCTTAACATCACAGGCGTGTCGCCACTTTTTAAAGGTTCTTCACATGCTAATGTGGGACTTTGGTGCCATATTTCGGATGGATTTGTCGCTAGCGTCGCTGCAAATACCGATTGAAGCCTGTGCCTAGCCCACTTTCTAAGTGTGCGTATTCTGGTGGGCATGCCAATACCGATCCACTTGTGCCAAGGTGACCAATTCAAACATGTTTCCAACTGTCGCTGCGCGATTACACGATCACCTGTGAGCCACAGTTACACCTTGAAGCTACTTCATTCGTCTTTGAACGGCGCAAAAACAGCTGTGTGTGTGTTTGGTTTATGTGCGGGGTGTGTGTTTAGGGCCCCACCATTTGGTGGGTGCACGTGTTGGGGCCCCACCAAGTGGTGGGGCCCCA
>NZ_KV808734.1:0-206 GCF_001812395.1 Actinomyces sp. HMSC075B09 | reverse complement strand
AATAGCTGCGGATATTCTTGGCTGGGACGAGGCGGCCAAGGCGCATGAGATAGAAAACTACAAGGCCCGGTGTGATGCCGAAGAAAAGGCGGAGGGGATAGTTAGCGAAGACGAAGCTCAAAAGGTACGTGAGCAGGCGGTGCCTATAACCGAATTTGTTGATGTGGCTCCGCAAATTGACGGTTAAAGCCGTGGGGATTTTTGCC
>NZ_KV808733.1:0-29593 GCF_001812395.1 Actinomyces sp. HMSC075B09 | reverse complement strand
ATTTAACTAGTCCAACATTCAGGGGACAGTTCAGTTGGTTCTCCCCACCATCTATTTGAGGCAGTAAGCCGAGCATTCGAGCGTCTACAACGGTGTTCTGAGCTAGCGACCAGCCTCGTTGCGGGTAAGGCGACGAGTTAGAACGGACTTGGTTGGCTGTCAGCGAGTTGGAAGGCGCGTAGGCCAGCGCCCATCAGTTGAGAGTTCGAACCCAGTGTTGCGCCCAAAACCTGAGGGCTCGGCACGATTCCGAGAACGTCGCTGAGAAGGGTGTGGAACTGGTCGAATAGTTGCTGCCCGCGGTTAGCGAGGCCTCCACCAATCACGATCGGAACCGCTCCTGCCGATGCCACGATCGGGGCTACCGCGCGGGCAAGCTGAGTGAGTGCATACTCAACAATCTGGGCGGCCTGCGCGTTTCCCTCATCTAGCAGGCGGTAGACGCCAGCTGCACCCTCGGCCTCGTCAATCAGGCCAAGTGCGGCGCCGCGGCGCGCGATACCGGAGGCGGAACACACTCGCTCGAGTGCGATAGGCTGGCCGTTCCAGCCGGAAATGCGTATTTGGCCGAGCTCGCCAGCCCAACTCGACACTGCAACCGCGTTGCCATCCAGCACTAGCACGGTTGCGATTCCCGTGCCAATCGCAATGTAGTAGAAGTCTTTCAGTTTGACGCCCCACGCCCTTTCGGCAAGCGCACCCGTGCGCACGTCGTGCCCAAAACCCACAGGGCGAGATAGTCTTTGCGTCAGCATTTCGCGTGCCGGGAAGTCTTTCCACCCCAGGCTTGCCGAGAAAACTGCCATGCCCGCTTCCTCGTCCACGATTCCGGGCAGGTCAAATCCGATTGGCTCCACCACGTCTTCGGGTTTGATAGGCCCGTTCTCGCCTATGGCGTTTCCACTACGCACAAGGGCGTCCAAGTCCGCTACGATCTGCGCCGACGTCTCTATCAGCTTCTCGGGATTCGCGGGCGTGGGCGTGGATCCGGCGTGCGATATGGAACTGTTTTCGCTAACAATCCCAGACTTTATTGTTGTTCCTCCAACGTCGAGGGCAAGGGCGTAGCGCATGAGACTCCTTAAACGTCGTGGTTTGGGTGGTTAACGGTTTGAGATTGGGCGGGCAGAGCGCGATTCTTGTGGGAAGTCTTGCGCAATGTCGGTAATCACAGAATGCGCGCCCCAAGAGCCGAGCTGCGCAGCTCGTTCCAGGTCATTAACGGTCCACACGTTCACTTGGAAACCGGCCTCGGTCATGGCTCGCATGGCTTCTTCGGTTAGGCCGCGTTCACACGGGTGGATGGCAACCGCCTCGAGTTTGCAAGCTTGTTTTATCCATTTGTCTACCTGCTCCATGATGGGAGCGTCGGAGGGCTCAAAGAGGCAGGCGCGACGGTACTGCGGTGCGCGCGCCTTTAGCGAAGTGAGTAGGTCCATGTCGAAGCTGGAGACGAGGATCGAGTCGGGATTCTCTAGCTTTGCAAGGGACGCGATAACGGCGTCGATCAGGGTGTTGCGTAGCTCGAAACCGGCCTTGGAAGGCTTGATTTCTAGGTTTGCTTCCATGCCCGTGCTGTTCAACAGTTCTACTACGGTAACAAGTTCGGGGATACGTTCGAACGTGTAGGTGGGGGAGAACCATTTGCCGGCATCCAGTTTACGGATGTCTTTGAACTGTAGGTTGTAGTATCCGCCTTTGCCGTTGGTAGTGCGGTCGAGGCGGTTGTCGTGGATAACTATGACGGAGCCGTCTGCGATTACGTCCACGTCGAATTCGAACGAGGACACTCCGTGGTCGATGCATTTGACGAATGCGGCCATCGTGTTTTCGGGTGCCAGTGAGCTCATTCCGCGGTGTGCGATTACTGGTGGATAGTTCACGTTGCCTCTTTCAGTCTTCTAGGGTGTGTTCGTCATTTGGGTCAAGGTCAAGCAGTAGGGCCTCGTCTCGCCTGGTGGCAAGAATGTTGTCGATGTAGGACTGCGTGGCTTCTTCGAGCGGCACGTCAGCGCCGCGTTGCTCTGCAAGGAACCAGCGGTGTTCGAGGATCTCGTGGAAAATCTGTGCCGGCTGTAGTTTAGCGCTGTATTCGGGAGGAACAGAGCGTACGGTCGGCTCGAATACTTCGGTAAGCCACCGGTGGGCTACGAGTTCGAGGGGTTGGTTTTCCTGCCCGGTGACAGCACGGTAGGTTGCCAGGTCGTTGAGCATCCTGCGAGCCTGCTGTTCTTGCACGTCGAGGCCGGTTAGGCGCATGATTTGGCGGTGGTGGTGGCCGGCGTCAACAACTTTTGGTTGCAGGATGATTTTGGTGCCGTCCGGGGTTTGCTTCATGGACACTTCGCCAACATCGAATCCGAGGTCGTTGAGTTTGCGGATCCGGTTGGTGATGCGCCAGCGTTCGTCGTCAGAGTAGACCTCTTCTGCGGTTAGCTGGTTCCAAAGCTCGTGGTAGCGCTCGTAAATGCGATCCCCGATTTCGATGGCGTCGGAGTCTTCGGCAAGCATTCCGCCAGCCTGCAGGTCCATCAGTTCACCAATAATGTTGGTGCGGGCCAGGTCCACGTCGTAGTTGCGTTGGCCGGAAGTGAGGCTGGGGTGCAGTTCGCCGGTTTCTGCGTCTACGAGGTATCCAGAGAAAGCGTCTGCGTCGCGGCGGAACAGCGTGTTCGAAAGGGAGACATCGCCCCAGTAGAAGCCAAGTAGGTGCAGGCGTACTAGCAGTACTGCGATGGAGTCGATGAGGCGTTCAGCGGTTTCGGGCCTCATGGATTGCGAGATTACTGCGCGGTAGGGCAGGGAGAACTGCAGGTGTTCGGTTACGAGAGCGGGGGTGAGCTCCTCGCCATCTGGCGACTTGCGTCCGGTGATTACCGCTGTTGGGATTACCGAGGGTGCGCCCAGCCGGTTGAGGTCTCGTAGCAGCTGGTATTCGTGGTAGGCCACGGTTTCGCCGATCTCTTTAACTGCGATTACTCGCCCGCCGAGGTTGACGAATCGGACGACGTGGCGGGAGATTCCTCGAGGGAGTGCGGCAAGCACGGATTCTGGCCACTCTTCCAGCGGGGTTTCCCAAGGAAGGTCAAGTAGTTCTGGATCCAGGTTTGCAGCGGTGATCTGTAGGGATTGTCGCATGGTTATATCTTGTCAAAAAGCGCGCCAGATTAAAAAGAAATACAAACTGAGGGAGCTTCCGGTTGGGAAGCTCCCTCAGTCATGTTCACTTATCGTTGTCCGGATTATGAGGGAAGACGCATGCCAGTGGACTTAGAGAAGTTGTGCTGCTGGCCTTCGCGAATACGGACGTGGACGATGGAGCCCTTCGGGGGCGCCGTGCGCGGAGCGGTGCGGATGATGATCTGATCCGATGCTTCGTCGTCCGGGTTAGCGTCGGTGCCGGAGCCAAGGCCGCCGCCTCCAACGAGCTTGCCGTACATGTAGGAGTCAGAGCCGAGCTCCTCAACAAGGTCGATTTCAACCGGAATGGTGTGCTCGCCTTCTTCAACGATTTCTAGTGCCTCGGGACGGAAACCAACGACAACCTGGTTGTTGTCTTCCGGCGTCAGGGCCGCGATCGTTGCTTCGGATAGCTTCACGTGAGCCTTGCCGAGTTCCGCGTAGCCGCCTTCGCGGTTGACGGTGAAGGTACCGAGGTTCATTGCGGGAGAACCGATGAAGCCTGCAACGAACTCGTTTGCGGGTTGTTCGTACATTTCCTGCGGGGTGCCAACCTGCTGGAGGACGCCGTCCTTCAGCACTGCGATGCGGTCACCCATGGTGAGGGCCTCAGTTTGGTCGTGCGTAACGTAAACGGTGGTTACGCCAAGGGAGCGCTGTAGCGAGGCGATCTGAGTACGCGTCTGAACGCGCAACTTCGCGTCAAGGTTCGATAGCGGCTCGTCCATGAGGAACACCTGCGGCTTACGAACGATTGCGCGGCCCATTGCCACACGCTGACGCTGGCCACCAGACAGTGCCTTCGGCTTGCGGTCTAGGTAGGGGGTGAGGTCAAGAATCTCAGCGGCTTCTTCAACGCGCTTGTTGATTTCTTCCTTCGGGGTGCCAGCGATCTTTAGCGCAAAGCCCATGTTGTCGCGAACCGACATGTGCGGGTACAGAGCGTAGTTCTGGAACACCATTGCGATGTCGCGGTTCTTAGGCTGCATGTCGGTGACGTCGCGGTCTCCAATGAAAATGCGGCCGGAGTTAACGTCTTCCAGGCCAGCGAGCATGCGTAGCGTGGTTGACTTACCGCAACCGGAAGGTCCTACTAGGACGAGAAACTCGCCGTCTTCAATCTTGAGGTCGAATGCATCAACTGCGGGACGATCCATACCCGGGTAAATGCGGGTTGCCTTATCAAAAGTTACGGTTGCCATATTTATTGTCCTCCATCGGCAGGTACGTGCCGAACGATCCGTTGTGAAGAGGTGCTAACACCATTGCCAGCACGGCTCTGTCTCGCCTATTGAGCCAGAACTAATCTGACATTAGCACAGCTAAGGGCAAATGAGTAGGGACATTGGGTCTCGATTTTATGTTTTGGAAACCTGGTTCCGAATGCTGGTTGTAGCGGGGTTCGTCGTGCCTCGTGTATTGCATTTGATTGCGGGTAGAGTTTTGGTGATGGACGTTGCAATTCCAAAAGCTGGCGAGGACATCGGTGGATACCGACTGGTGCGTCCCCTGGGTAAGGGGGGCGCTGGAATTGTGTGGGAAGTTAAAGATGGTGAGGGCGCTAGGTTTGCCCTGAAGCTACTTCATCCCGCGATCGCCGCTGATCCGGCGAGTAGGGTGCGTTTGGCGCGCGAAGCTGCGGTTTTGAACCGTATCCGTACAGACGGGGTTGCGAACGTTGTTGATCTAGAGACGGAGGCGGCGCAGCCCTTTGTAGTGACTGAGCTTGTTGATGGTCTGGATCTACGCGAGGAGATCAGAGCTGGAGGGCCGTTCTCATTTGCGGACGCGCTAGAAATCGCCCGGTCGCTACAACAAACGCTTAGTGCCGTGCACGCTGCGGGCGTGATTCACCGAGATTTGAAACCGTCGAACATCATTTTGGGTGCAACGCAGCCGGTTCTGATTGATTTTGGCATCGCCCAGGCGGACGAGGACGAGAGGCTTACCTCTACGGGCTTAGTGTCCGGCACGGTTGGCTGGGTGGCTCCGGAGGTGATGCGCGGGCGCGAGCCTGACGAGGGGTCTGACTGGTGGGCTTGGGCGGCTATCTTGCTGAATATGCTCACGGGTCGCGCCCCGTATGGGGCGGGAAGCCAGGACGTAGTTTTGTCTCGTCAAATGGCTGGCCAGCTGGATCTTGCCGGCTTGTACCCCCCTCTTGCGCAGATTCTGGAGTCGGCCCTAGGGGAGCGTGCTGACCGCCCGAGTCCGGCCGAAGTCTTGCAGCGTCTTGATGACCTCGACCCTGATGTTGTGCAATCTTGGACCGGCGAGGATGGCGGGGGAATCGAACAGACGGCGCTACTGAACGCCCCCGCAACGGATGAGGATTCCCAAAGGGAACCCACTGCTATTTCCCCGACCAATGTTGAACCGGGCGAGTCTAGCGAGGAAACCAGCTTGCTGTCCGCGCCGCCCCAGGACCACACCAGCGTGCTCCCCACTGACGATGAGGCGGGCGTAGCGCAAACCGCTCTGTATCCCGTTGCCGCTAGTGAGACAACGGTGGTTCCTGAACCCAGGCAGCCTGGTGGCGTGCCGGTTCCGTATCAGCCGGGCCACCCAGGAACATTAACTTCCGAACAATACGAGTATCCGCCGGCCTCGCAGCCCTACCAGGGCTACCCGCTCGCTCTGGGCTATCCGAATGCGGGGTGGGATGCGGTGCAGTACAGCTACTCGGCCCCCTCGAACGCATTTGTGTTCTCCCTGTGCGTAGCAAGCTTCCTCGCTGCCCTGCCAGTTTCGCTCGGCATCGTTGGTGGCGTACTTGCCGTGGGCGTGCTCCTCATCATGGAAACGGTGGGCCGCTCGCGGGTGTGGCGTGAAAAGCGGCGCGTTAGGGCGGGTGAAAAGCGCAGTGGTGACAACTGGCTGGCCACTTTGAATGGAGGATTGCAGTGGATCCCCGCAGCTGGTGCTCTCGCGTTTAATCTTGCGTTCGCAGTTTTGATTGCCGGGACGGCGTGGGCGCTTTACAGCGTGAATAACGGCCTTCCTCCGCTAGAAAACCCTTACATGACGATGCTAATGGGGGTGCCAAGCGAGCCGGATCCTGTTTTGGGAGCACTGCTCTGGGGTTCGAACATGTTCGCTATTTTGCTTGCCCGCGTGGGGGCGGGCGGAAATTTCCTGCGGGAGGGCTCCTATGCGACGGCCGGAGCGATACCGCGGGTTGGTAGGGTCATTCTGTCCGTGCTTGCAGTGGTGGCTGTGTTCCTCCTCGTCGGAGCGGCATTGTAAAACTAAAAGTGTGCGCTCCATCATGCACTTTTAGGGGCGAGCGGGTGTGCGCATTTGCGTGCTTCCCGTTACTCTTTTAGCAAACGTTGAATCGAGGGGAAATGGCAACAACTCCGTCATCTAAGGACGCGGCTCGCATCAAAGCACAGGAATTGCGCCAGCAGCAGGCGCAGAAGGAACGCAAGACTCGCGCGATTATTATCGCGGTAGTTGGTACTTTGCTGGCGCTTGCGATTATTGCGGTCATTTGGGTGGTTAACTCAGCAAGATCGAATGAGGACAATCAGGTTATGACCGGCGAGTTCACGCCGATCGTGGTTTCTTCAAAGGGCGTTGGGGTTGCAGACCCTAATGCTCCGGTTGTTCGTGAGTACTTCGATTATTCCTGCCACGCTTGTGCAAACGTGGATGTGTTGCTGGGCTCGAAGCTGTGGGAGTCGGTTAAGGATGGCGAGATTTCGCTTGAGCTTGTTCCGGTCGATGTAGTTCGCATGCCGTGGCATTACGCGATGGCAAGTGCTTCCTACCTCGTTTCGCAGGAGGAGCCGGATAAATTTGAGCAGCTTCACCATGCCTCCTACGAGTTCTTTAAGAGTCAGTTTGATGGTGGTGACGGGTCGGTTATTCAGGACGAGGCCGCCTCGCTGGCAAAGGTTAAGGAGCTTGCTACCCAGGTGGGGGTGAGCCAGGCCGTGGTGGACAAGATTAGTCTTGACGGCGCGAAGGGCATTCTGGAGGCGAATACCACCGAGTGGAAGGATTCGCAGGTGGAGGGGCGCGAGAAGCTGGGCACGCCTGAGTTTGTAACCGGTGGTAAGGCCGTGCAACTTAGCGGTCAGACCGCTGATGAACTGGTGGATAGTATTCTCACTGCTGCTAAGGGCGAGTAAGCGTATGTGACAATGAGGGCCACTTCATGGCAAACTAGTGGCCGCGCCACCTTAGCTCAGTTGGTAGAGCACCCGCCTTGTAAGCGGACGGTCATCGGTTCGAGTCCGATAGGTGGCTCCAATAGGAAGCTCCGCCACACAATGGTGGCGGAGCTTCTATATTCTCCTAGAGATGTGGCGCGACTACAGGTGTCACGTAGCCAGGTGTTGGCTATTTAGGACCGCGGCAGAAAACCCGCGCAATTTACCGGCAGTGTCCGAAGGGCCGGCCGGTGATGCCGACTTATAATTTCTCGTCTTGCTCGCGGTCGGCTCTGCCTGCTCTCGTTTCGCGGTGAGAGTCATAGAAGGGAGAGCGTTTAGCGAACTCCTCATTCATCAGCTCGGCGCCGTCACGCTCAACCAGGGTTTGTTTGCCAGAGAACATATTTACGCCTAGGCCCAGCCGGTCGTCCTTAACCTCGGCTCCGATAGCAGTGAGGATTGTTGGGAACATGTCGAAGGCAGAGAACTCACGGTTCTTCGTTACCGAATCAGGGAAGTCGGTGCCAGGCACGGGATTCAAAATCAAGTTCACGATAGTACGGTGGTAGTTCTTGTCCCACCCTTCGAAGAACTTTTTGTCCATAGACCGGTGATCGCCAGTGACCACAATGGTGGTGTTGGATGCCCAAGGCTGTTCTTGGATCCATCGAATCAGCTTCACAGTTTCGGCTTGCGAGTAGTGGATCACGTTCGCGTACTGGGAGGCGAACGGCGCTTCAGTCATGTTCTCAGACACGTAACCGTCTGGGAAGTGCGTATCACCGTTCTCGACGATCATGTAGAACGGTTTGTCCTGGCTCCCCAGTCTGGCCAGTTCTTCCTTGGTGTATTCGTAGAGTTTGTCATCCTCCACGCCCCACCAGACGAAGTAGTCGTGCTCGATCTTGCCGTCGGCAACAAAACGGGCGCGGTCGTGAATATCAAAACCTCCATGCCGCTGGTAGTACCTGTCCAGTCCGCCCCAGGATGCCGTTGAAGCTTGCATGAATGTGGTGTTGTAACCACCTTTTTTGAGGATGTCGCCGATGGTTGTGAAATCTGGGTAGGAGAAATCGCTACCTGCTGTTCCCGACGCGAGCATGGGGACGCCGGCTTGCATTGCGATCATGCCGGCCACGGAGTGGCCGGTTGCGTACAGCTGGTCAGGGCCTCCAAATTTGTCGGTGTTTGACCAGGAGATTCCCGTCTCGCTAAGCGCCGCAAGTTCGGGCATTAGATTTTGATCCATGTAGCCGCCCAAATCTTTGGAATAGTAGGAGTTTTCAACCGACTCCATGTAAATGTGCACCAGGTTGCGCTTGTGGGCGGGTAGCTTCACGTTGTCTGCGGTGGGAGCAACATAGTTGTCCTCCAAATAGCTGGAGGTGGTGAAGAATAACTGCGCGGCTTCTTTCATAGGTAGCCTCGCGTAAGAGTAGGCAAAAGAGCCTGCAAGGAGGGCAACAATGCTCACGAGGGCTACGCCGCGCACATGCGTTATTCGCCAGGTTCGAGCCGCTGGCATCTTGATGTGAAGATCAGAGCGGATGAAACCGATGCTTGCTCCTAGAAGTGCAAGGAAGATGGCAGGGACTACGATTTCGTTTAAAAGTGCCAAATCTTGTGCGTCGGTGGAGGCATCGCCAGCTGCAGTCAAGATGAAGATGAAGTTAGGGTCTTGAGGGATTTCCCCAACGCTGTCTTCAAGCCATTTGGGAATGAAAAAGAACAGGCCTGCGAGTAGTCCAACAATGGCGCCTATGAAGGTGGGGAACAGTCCGCGCCAATTCCAAGGCTTGCTCTTCTTGACTAAAATCCCGCGTGATGCGAGGACTTTCAAGAATAGAAGAGCAACCACGCATAGTCCGAGAATAATAGCGGGGTACCCAACGTAGAACTTGGGTGAATGTGGGGCGCCATAAATGGTGGTGCGGCCGGTGAGTATTAAAGCGAAGAATGCCAGGGCATTAGCGGTCACGCCAACGAGGGTGCCGCGGATAAAGGATCCCGCAGAGATCCCAAACAAATATAGGGCCCCGACTCCAGCCGCAAGGCAGGTCAGTAGCTGCAACGCAACGATCATGAAAGTGAATTCTACATTAACATCCTGTGAACATTTGAAGCGTGCCGCCGGCGCTGAAAGCGGGTTGCTCAGTGCCCCGCCGAACCGGAGGGGGGGGAGTGCTGTCTACCTGCGAGTTATTAATTCGAACTCGGTAACGACGTGTTTTTGGCGGCCTTCCTCGAGGGAGGAGGCTGGCCCAAATAGTTGGTTTAAGGCAGTGCTCGCAATGCTCCCCATGTGTGGGTCGATGGTGTCGAATGGTGGGGTGACGAATTGAGCCTCTTCAATGTTGTCGAACCCAACGATGGGGATACTTCTATAGCGAGTTGAGTCGTTAGAAGCTAGAACGGGTAGAGCGCCTAACGCGAGTGTGTCGGAGAAACAGAGGATGCCATCAAAATAAGTGTTTGAATCAATGATGCGCTGTAAAGCGCGTGCAGCTTCGCCGCGGTTGAAGTCAATCACGGTGCCAATCAAATTCGGATCCAGCGGTATCCCGGCGTCAGCTAACGCTTCTTCGTATCCTTGAAAGCGAAGTCTTGAAGTGGCCTGCGTCCGATCTTCCTGGTGGCCCAATACGACGATTTTCTGCGCGCCTTGTTTTAGGAGGTGCTCGGTTGCCACGCGGGCTGCTTCGATGTTGTTGAATCCGATTTGCAGGTTGTAGCCGTGGCCGCTGAACTCGGATGCGTATTCTCCGAGAAGCACAAGCGGGAGTGTAGAGTTACGGCTCCGCAGGTCGGCCTCTGTCAGGGCTAGCGGGGAGCAGATGATCGCGTCGATGCCTGGGAGGTTGTGTCCTTCAATTGCTAGTTTCTCGCGGCCCCGTTCGCCGCCCGTTTCGGTAACCAGTACGAGCACGTTCATTTTTTGTGCGCAGGTAACGAAGGATGAGGCTAGTTCAGCGAAGTATGGTTCGCGTAGCGTTGGGACGGTAAGCGCGATCATCCTCGAAGATCCTTGCCGCAGGTGTCGCGCTGCTAGGTTTGGGCGGTAATCCAGGCGTTTTATGGTTTGTAGGATCTCTGCACGCACGGCCTCGGAGACGTTGCCTTTGTTGTTGACAACGTTTGAGACGGTCTTTGCGCTGACTCCCGTCTCTCTTGCCACGTCCAGAAGAGTGACCCGCTTACGTTCTGCCCCCAAGGCGTAGTCCTCCATTTGATTGGGATATTGCGAAACCCACGCACTTACTATAGTCTGTGATCAACTCTAGTTCATCGTTGAACTAAAACTCCAGGCCGTCGAGAACGGTTAAGAAGTTTTTTGGTTCAACGTTGAACTATTCGGTTAGGTTTTATTCGCCAGCGATGCCAGAAGGCGGCAAAATGAGAGAGCTATCTCGCGGTTTGAAGCCGTACCTGTATGTGGCCCCGATAGTCCTCATATCGGGCGTGCTGATCTACTTCTTTATTGCGTTTACGGTATTCACGTCCTTCACGGATTGGAACGGGCTGACAAAGATGAACTTTGTTGGTCTAAGCAATTACCGTGAGCTTTTTAGTGACAGTACCTTTTGGGTGGCGTTGAAAAATAACGTCATCTTCATGGTGGTAACAGTTTTTATCCAGGCGTTCCTTGGTCTTGTGGTCGCAGTAATCTGCGCTGAGAGACTTCCGGGTTCCAACTTCTTCAAAGCGGTATTCTTCCTGCCAATTTCGATGGCGCCGGCGATTGTTTCAACGGTTTTCAAATACATGCTCGAAACAAACTACGGAACGTTGAACGAAGCGCTGCGCTCACTTGGCCTACTTGGTGAGGGGGAGGTGATCCAGTGGCTCGGCGCAGATCTGGGGCTCTGGAGCATCGTCGCTATCAACGTGTTCCAGTGGATGGGATTTTCGATGATGATCTATTTTGCAGGCATCATGCAGATCCCGGCCGAACTGTTCGAAGCTGCGGAACTTGATGGAGCAGGATGGTGGAAACGCTTGTTCCACGTGGTTATCCCCTCGCTACGCGGGGTGACCGCAACGCTGATAGTTCTAGGCATCGTCGGTTCCCTGAAAACCTTTGACATTGTCTGGCTGACCACCGCGGGTGGTCCTGGGGTATCCACGCAGTTCCTCACGACCTTCTTGTACATGGAGAGGGCCAACCGCCAAGCCGGGTACGCCTCTGCTATCGGTACCGTGCTGCTAGTTATCGCCCTGGTCTTGTCCGTGGCTCAAATGGTGTGGGCGCGGCGAAAGGATGCGAGGTAAACAATGTCTCGTCACAGACTAATTCCCACCCTGGCCAAGTACGCCGCTCTGGTGTTCTTGTTTGTCATTTGGATGTTCCCTATCGCATTGGCAATCTACAAGTCGGTGTCGGTAGGAGGTTTTGAAAACTACGCGCGAGTATTGCGCCACGATACTTTCAACTACTGGCAGGCCATTGGTAACTCGGCTCTTATGGCGATGGTCTCAACGATTGTGATTGTGATAATCGCATCGCTCGGTGGCTACGCGTTTTCGAAGATGGAATTTAGAGGCCGCAAAGTCCTCTACTCCGGGCTGATGGCATGTCTTGCAGTGTCGATCGCGTCCGTGGTTACCCCGGTTTTCTATGTCTTTAACTCGCTGGGGCTTCGAGACTCTTACACGGGAGTCATCATCCCTATGATCTCGTTTAACGCCATCATGATGCTGATGATTATGAAGACACATTTTGATGGGTTGCCAAACGAGATCATCGAGGCAGGTCTTATTGATGGGGCGAGCCCGTTTGAGATCTTCCGAAAGATCCTGATGCCAATTTCTGGCTCTTCCGTAGCAACTATTAGCGTCCTATCTTTCGTCTATACCTGGAACGAGTACTTACTGCCGCAACTGCTGATGAAATCTGCAACTAAGTTCCCGGTAACTAAAGCGATTTCACTGCTCCAGTTTGACAGGATGAGTCAGCAGGACATCTCCGTTCTTTATGCGGGGCTGATTTTGATGACTTTGCCAACCCTGCTCATTTATCTGTTTAGTCAACGGTTCTTGCAGTCCGGCATGACGAGCGGGGCGGTGAAGAGCTAATGGCTATGAAGCAGTTTACGAATCCGGTTCCCTATGTCGATGGTTCGCAGCATACAAACCCGGATCCTTTTGTGATCAACTTTGCGGGCACCTACTTTTGCTATTCCACGGGGATCGATGGCGTAAACCTGAGCGTTTCTAAAGACCTCGTGACGTGGGAGCACAAGGGGTTTTGCTATCGCGAAGATGGCCGGGATTCCTACTGGGCTCCGTGCGTGGTTTATAGAAACGGCGTTTTCTATATGTATGTTTCTAACCGCCCTGCGGGCGAGACGGATCCGCATTTTCAACGAATGAGGGTGGCAACCAGTGAAACACCTGAAGGCCCGTTTACTTTCCGTTCCCAGATGCTGGATGAGTTTGCGATAGATGCGGACGTCGTTACGGGCAATGATGGCGAGACCGTAATGTTCTACGCTTCTAACGAGCTGACGAGCCAATGCAGCGATCTGATTGGAACCAGCGTTGTGGTTGACGTGATGCCAACGCCGTTTACTTTAAGAGGCAAGCCGGTTCCTGTGATTGTCCCGAGCATTAAAGAAGAGATGTTCGAGGCGAATCGGTTTGGTGATGGGCGAGACTGGTACACGATTGAGGGCAGCACCTATTTCACGGATGGCGAGTTTGCCTACCAAACTTATTCGGGGAATGCGTACGAGAATCCCGACTATTTCATTGGCGTGACGCGGGCGAAAGTTAAGCCTGCAATCGCACAGATGGAGTGGACTAAGCAACCTTCCGATGATGTTTATATGCCGCTGATCAGACAGTCTGACCTGGTTGAGGGCACTGGACATAATTCCATTGTTAGAGGCCCGAATTTATTGGATAGGTGGATTTGCTATCACGGCCGTGATCGCAAAACGTTAAGAGACTTCTCGGTTGAGCAGCGGCAGTTCTACCTGGATCGCATTTTCATTGCAGGCGACGAGGTGCTCTGCTACGCGCCTACAAGTCAGGCGCAAGACGCTCCTAATATGGCCACGCTGTCAGGAGTGGGGTGCCCGACGGAGAGTGGGAAACCGCTCGCGGAATCTGTGGGTGACTTTATTGCTGAACTGTACTTGAAGAGTGAGGCCAGCGAAACGGCAGGCGATTTCCGCGAGGTGGGATTTAGCCTAAGCGCAAACGACGCTTGGGCGCGGTTTGCTGTACGCGATACCGAGGTTGAGTGGTCAACCAGTGACGGAAGAGTTGAAAACTCTTCGGTTCCCGTTGAAATCGATTTGAGTGTTTGGCAACCCTTCAGGATCTTGCGCTCGCGGGGGCGTGTATCCCTCCTAGTAGGAGAGGTGGAGCTTCTTTCCATGCCAGATTGCATGACCGGCCAGTCTTGTGATCTTCAGATCAGTGACGGGGCAACGCGGTTGTCATACTGGCGGTTAACACAGATGTTTGAAGCCTCGCGCGCGGAGCTTGAGTCAAATGGTTACCTGCGTCCTGCTGAATCGTCGCTGACAGGTGGGGGAGTGTATGAGCTTTCGCTTCCGCTTGAGGGTGAATGGCAGGTCGAGCTGTATTTCAACGGTAAGGCTCCGGACTTTATCCAGCGTGATGGGGAAGAGCTCGATGTCCGCGTGGTGAATGGTCGAGAACGTAGTGTTATCACCTTCACGGTGAACTTTAGTTCGTTCGCTACGAGTCATATTCGAGGCGATTTGTCCGGTATCGCAAGATGCCTGGCAACAAAGATTTCATAGGTACAAAAACAAAGGAGAAACAAATGAGAAACGGATTGTCTGCAAAGCTTGCAGCGATTGCGGTTGGCTCTGCTCTCATCATGACTGGCTGCGGCGGTGCAGGTAGCCAAGACGAGGGCGCGACTGGCGACAAAGTCGAGTTGAACTTCCATACTTGGCTTCCCACCCAGGTGCAGTGGCCTGAGATTATTGAGGCGTTTGAGAAGGAAAACCCGAACGTAACGATTAACTACACGCGCGAAGAGGACTACGACAAGTTCCGCACGAATCTTGACAATGAGATTCTGGCAGGGGAAGTCCCAGACATTTATGGAATCCAGGTTGGTGCGTCGTTTGACGACTACGCTGAGTTTGCGAAGCCGGTAGATGAATACGCTGCTGATTGGATCGATAAGGTAAGCGAAGTTGCCGTTGAAGAGACCAAGACGGAAGACGGCACGCTGGCTGCGGTTCCGATTTTGAACGCGGGCATGGAGTTTTACCTATACAACAAGACTCTGATGGATGAGATCGGCGTGCAGTTGCCGAAGAACTACGACGAGCTGGTCCAGGTCAGCAAGACCGCGGCAGATGCAGGTTATTCTCCATTTGCCATGGGAGCTAGCGATACTTGGCACGTGGCTGACTTCTTCGTCTGGCTAAGCAACCAGTACGGCAATGGCGATGACATTTACAAGGCTGCTAATGGAGATATTTCGTGGGATTCGGATTCTTTGGTAGCGGCAGCAACGGATTGGCAAAAGCTGTTTGCTGATGGCGTTTTCCAAAAGGGTGCGGTGACTACTAACACCTATCCGCAGGCTCGTGATGACTACTTCTTGGCTCGTCGCGCAATTGCTATGCCTACCGGATCTTGGCACGTTGGCATGGCTCTAGAGGGGCCAGATCAAGAGCAGCCGGGTTCTGCGATTGAGGCAGACGAAGTCGGTATGGCGGCATTCCCACAGATTGGTCCTAACTCGGGCACTGCAACCACTGGTGTTGACTTCGCTCTGGCTGTTTCGTCGGAGCTGGATGGAGCAAAGCTTGAGGCAGCTGCAAAGTTTGTGGAGTTCATGGCTGTCGGTCAGGGTCAGCAGATTTGGGTAAACACGCTTCAAGGCTTCCCGGTTGCTAATGACGTTAGCGTCCAGGTAGATCCGGCTGAGCCCGAGCTGGGCCAGGAATCGCTAAAGCTCGTCGATGAGACGCTCGCGGGCGCAAAGTACGCTCGCAAGCTGTCGGTGCCCGGACGCGAGTCGCTTCAGGATGATCTGGGCATTGTCCTTCAAGAAATCGCTGATGGCGCAGATCCCAAGGCGTCGCTTGCAAAGCTGAACCAGTAAGGCGCAGCGGTATAGCTCAACTGAGTTTTTAAGTTGTAGCTAGCAAAGCTCCGGCAAAGGGGGATCACCCTATACCGCAACTGCCGGATGATAAGTGGAGGTTGGTCAACCAAGAAGTTGGTCAACCTCCACTTTCTGTCTTTGTGAAGCAGAGTGCATGGACGCGCTGCCCTCGTCTGCTTGCAGGTACCGCTGAATCACGTGGGGGGCCTCGATTCGTGGGAGAGTGAAAGTGCTTGACAATCCGTATGTGAGTGTCTAATTTCTAGAGTATCGACGCGCGTCGATCAGTCAGTGTTTGTGTCAACCTAACGCAATGTTTTCCAAGACGAGGGAGTCTTCATGAAAGTAATAGTCGCGATGGAGCCACCTCGGGCGGATGACTCGCAGCAACCGTAAGTGTTTAACAGTAACGTTCCGCATTTCGCAATAGAGGAGGAGATTTCTTTGACCAACGTGCAACGAAGCGACTGGGATCAGTGGTGGCGAACCGCTGTGATTTACCAGGTTTATCCGCGTAGTTTCAGTGATTCGAACAATGATGGCCTGGGCGATGTGCGGGGTGTCATTAACCGGCTGGATTATTTGCATAAGCTAGGTGTTGATGCGATTTGGATGTCTCCGCACTACCCGTCGCCGCAGGCTGATGCGGGGTATGACGTGGCGGACTATTTCGACGTCAACCCTGAATATGGCACGTTGGAGGAGTTCGATGAGCTGATCGCGCAAGCGCATAAGCGCGACATTAGGATCATCATCGATATTGTTCCTAACCACTCTTCGGATCAGATGCAGCTGTTCCAAGACGCATTGGAGGCCGGCCCGGACTCAGCGGAGCGTGACATGTACATGTTCCGTTACAGCGAGGGGAAGTGCCCTAACAACTGGGGGTCATTGTTTGGCGGCCCTGCGTGGACGGCGGTTGAGCCCCTCACAAATAATGAGGCGGATCGTAACTGGTGGTATTTGCACCTGTTTGCGCCGGAGCAGCCAGACTTTAACTGGGAGAACCCGAAGGTGCACGAGTTCTTTAGGTCTTACCTGCGTTTTTGGCTAGATCGAGGGGTGGATGGTTTCCGCGTTGACGTGGCGCACGGCCTCGTGAAGGAAGAGGGCCTGCCTGATGACAAGGTAGGACCGGATCGTTGGGCTGTTGATCCGGACGAGTACACCCAGACTGAGGGGCCGTTCTGGGACCAGCCTGGAGTACACGACATTTACCGCGAGTGGCGCCGCGTACTAGATGAGTATGGGCGCGATCGCGTGTTGGTTGCCGAAGCGTGGCTGACGCCTGAGCGTGAGGCTCTTTACGTGCGTGAAGACGAGATGAGCCAGCAGTTCAACTTCAACTATTTGGAGGCAAACTGGAACGCCGAGCATGTGCGAGCGGCAATCGATGACCCGATTAAGGCTAATGGGGTTGTGGGCGCGCCGGTCACTTGGGTTATGAGTAACCACGACGTGGTTCGCGCAACCACACGTTACGGTTATGAGCCGCAGATGGATTGCGGCCGAGGTATTGGCGTTGATGATCCGCAGCCGGATCGCGAGCTGGGCCTTGCGCGCGCGAAGGGCATGGCTGTGTTCACCATGGGGTTGCCCGGCTCGATGTATATCTATCAGGGTGAGGAACTTGGGCTTCCCGAGGTCACTGACTTGCCGGATGAAAGCCGCCAGGATCCCACTTGGTTGCGTACCGGCCACCAGGTTCGAGGCCGCGATGGGTGTCGCGTGCCGATTCCGTGGGAGGCGGACGCCCCGCACTTTGGTTTTGGTACGGGCGACACGTGGTTGCCGCAGCCGGATTGCTTCGGCGAGTTTGCGGCGGATGTCCAGGATGATGATCCGGCTTCCACGCTGAACCTGTACCGCCGCGTGTTGAAGCTCCGCCGTGAGCTTGAGCTTGCGAAGGGCGACGTCGAGTGGGTTGACCTGGGAGACGAGAACGTCCTCGCGATTCGCAATAAGGGCGTGCTGCTGGTGTTGAACATGACTTCGCGGCCGGTGACAGTCAAGGACGTTACCAGCGTGGTAGCGTCGTCTTGCGATGTTGTTATCGGTGATGGCGAGGCTGTTGTGCCCGCAAATTGCGGGGCGTGGCTCAGATAGGTGAGTAATGCATGTGCATAGGGGTGTCTCTATGCACATGCATTATTGTTTTTGGGAGGTTGTATGGGCGTTACACGGGCTGACGTTGCTAGGCGTGCCGGTGTGTCACCGTCGACGGTCTCCTATGTGTTTTCGGGGGCGCGTCCGATTGGTGAAGAGACGCGTCAGAAGGTGCTGAGCGTTGCCAAGCAACTCGGTTATGTGCCTAACGCCTATGCGGCGAATCTGGCGGCGCGAAACTTGCGCACTATTGGTATCCACCTGAATATTACGAACTCCGGCCTGGATCGCAGCTCAGCCGAGTATGTGACGGGCATGATGCAGCGCTGTACTGAACTGGGGCTCACCCTGTTGGTGCCTACAACCGTGGGTAATGATGAAGGAACATTCCGCAGGTTCTTGAGGTCGCGTTTGCTTGACGGTGTGATCTACATGGAGGTCGAGCAAGATGATTGGCGCGAGGACGTCCTGCTTTCTGAAAAGGTGCCCGCGGTGGCCTTAGGATTTTCAGGCAGGAAGGGCGGCGTTCCTTACGTTGAGACTGACTTCGATGCCGTAGGGCGGATTGCGGTCGATGAGTGTATCGCTCGCGGGCATAGCCGCGCCCTGTTGATTGGCAGAAAATCGCGCGAAGCTAACCCGGCTGATCGTGTGGGGAAAGCAATCCATAGGGCTACGCTAGAGCGCGCACACGAACGTGGTTTTCACCTGGAGCAGATGCTGCTACCCGTGAACTTCCTTGCCGCCCAGCAGATCATTCCTCTAATGCGCGACAATGCGGATGAGCACCCGGTGATTATTACCGACAACATGCCGGTTGCGGAGGGCGTGATCGGTTTTGCTGCGGATCACGGGCTTGAGCTTACACGCGACTACTCGATTATGACGCTGGGCGGCCAGATCGGTTATACGGCTGATACGGCGTTTGATTTGTCGGAGGTCTCAACGGACCGCGAGCAGATGGGGCGCCAATGCGTGGATTTGCTGGTCGGCGCCTCGCGCGCGAAATCCGTTGAGGACCTCCCAAATAGTGTGGTGTTCGAGCCAAGTTTTATTGACCGAGGCTCGCTTGCGAACCTGAACGAATAAAGCTTTCTATTCGTTCAAGTTCAGTAGTTCGAACTCGTTGAGGCTCCAATAGAGCGGCTCGGGAATCGTGCCGGTGAAAGTGGCATCGTCGCCGGAGTGGAAGCCGGTGATCTTCCATTTGCCCTCTGCATCTTCGAAGATTTGGTAAGCGTAGATATCTGTCTTCTTGAGATACATAGCTTGTGAGAAGTCGAATGAGCCAAGCGGTCCGTCGCCCGGTACGATCCAGGTGAAACCGGCGGTCGGCGGGTTTTGACGCATGGGCGTGCACGAGAATACAAGCCAGTTTTTCCCGTCGATGAGGCGCGTTTGAGCGCATTCCATTTCTTCGAAACGGCTGTGGTGAGCGATGGGAGGATGGGCCTCCCACGTTTCAAGGTCGGCGGAGGTGAGGTGACCAATGGCACCCACTTGTTGCTCGCCTTTTTCTCGCGCAAGCGTTGCGGTGACAATCATGTGCCACGTGCCGTCTTCTTGGAATACAAACGGGTCTCGCCAAGCTACGTCACCGTCGGTGGATTCTTGAGTCTCATACCAGGGTGCAACAGCTTGCAGGGGCGGGTTCTTTGGATCATGGAAAGAGCGCTTGCGCGTGAATGTAACACCGTCCTCAGAGTCGGCCCAACCGATTCGTTGAACGAGCTTGCCGCCATCGCCTTGTGAAATCGCGGTGTAGAACAGGCGGATTCCTCCGTTGGGAAGGTGAATGGCGCTACCTGTCCAGATTGCGCGATCATCGAAGTCGGGTGTTTCACGCGGCGCCACAGCTACGGGAAGTACCTCCCAGTGCTTGCCATTGTCTTTCGAAACGGCATGTCCGATGGCTGCATTGACGTGTCGAAGCGATGGGTTGCCCAAGCTTTTTGGTGCGTGAAGGTAGAACAGGTCAAGTTGGTCTTCGGATCTTAGAATCCAGTGATCCCAAACCCAGTGGTTTTCAAGTGCAAAAGACATGCTTATCCCTTAACTCCCGATGATGATAGTGAGGTTACAAAAGAGCGCTGGAACATTACGAAAAGGATGATCATTGGCAGCGTGATCAGGGTTGCGTACGCCATGATTTCGCCCCAGGCTGGGTTTAGTTGGAAGAAGTACTGCATGCCCACTGAGACCGGGCGCAGGTTTTCCTTCTGAACTGCCATGAGTGGCCAAAGATACGAGTTCCATGCTGGCAACATTGTAATGATTGCGACGGTGGCAAAGGTTGAGCGACTCATGGGGACGATGATTTTGCGGTAGATCGTAAACCATCCTGCTCCGTCTACGCGGGCAGCTTCGTCAAAGTCCTTTGGTATGGACTTGAACTGTTGGACAAACAGGAAGATGGCAAGCGCATTGGCGACGAATGGCAGGATCTGCACCTGGTATGTGTTCAACAATCCTTGTCTGATAAGGAAGCCGTCGCCAGCCCACGTGACTAGAGGAAGTTTGCTCACCCAGTAGATGAGAGGAACCGCGATGGTCTCGAAGGGGACCATGAGCGTGGCCAGAACGATTGAAAGAACAACCTGGTAGCCCTTGAAACGAATACGCGCAATGGCGAATGCGATTAGCGAGTTTACGAATAGCCCGAATACGACGATCGCAACGGTTACTAGTACCGAGTTGAAGAAGAAGCGGAACGCTGGCACGCGGTTATTGACGTTCGCGTAGTTGTCGAAGGTTAGGTCGCCAACCGGGAAGAATGCTCGCCAGGACGTCAGGTCTGCAAAGATCTGCTGATCGCTCGCTTTTAGTGAGGACGAAACCATGAATAGCAGCGGGAATACTGCAATTGCAGCTGCAAGGACTAGCAGAATGTAGATCAGCGTAGTGTTCAGCCTGCGCTTGTTAGAAGCCCGCATGGTGTCTTTGTGTTTGGTTGACATTGTATTAGTCCTTATCGCGCGTAGCAAAGCGTTGAATAGCGGTAATAACGAGGACGAGCAGGAAGAAGATCAATGAAATCGCTGATCCGTATCCCATGTCCTGCTCTCGGTATCCCTTGCGAACCGCGTGGTAGACGATGGTTGATGTAGCGTCTTGCGGGCCGCCGTGAGTAATGACGTCAATCTGTACGAACAGGCCGAGCGCGGCGATGGTGATCGTGACCAGGATGAAGATCATGGTGTTTCGAAGGCCGGGCCAGGTAACGTAACGGAATTGTTGCCATCCGGAGGCTCCGTCAAGCTTGGCAGCCTCATACAGCGAGGGGTCTATCAGCTGGAGACCGGATAGCCAGATCATCATGTGTAGGCCAACGGCTTGCCAGACGGACAAAATAATGATTGCCGGCATGGCGGTCGATGGGTTTGTGAGCCACGCAGCCATTGGCCAGAGGCCGCCGGTGAGCGTTGACAGCACGGAGTTGAAAAGTCCGTATTCCTGGTAGAAGAAGCTCCAGAGGATCGAGACCACAACCATCGAAGTCACAACGGGCATGAAGATCATCGTACGGAATGCTGTGACACCCTTGACCTTTTGATTGATGAGGATTGCAAGGGCAAGTGCAATGCCGGATTGTACCGGTACCACTACGAGTGCGAATAGCAACGTGTTGAGTAGCGAGCGCACAAATGTTGGGTCTGAGGTGAAGGCTCGCGTGAAGTTCCTGATTCCCACAAAGGACGGAGGAGTGGGGGAGATCAGGCGAGCATTCGTGAATGACAGGCCAAACGTGATGAAGATCGGGATGACGAGGAATAGTAGAAGAAGTATTAGGGCCGGTGACGAAAATAGCCAGCCTACTAGCGTGTTGTGGCGCTTTGTCCGTTGACGTTCTTTAACGCGCGGTGAGGTTACAGGCGCGGCCTCGAGTGCTTGCATTTTGAACTTCCAAGGTGTGGAGGAGCTGTGATGAAGTGCGACCGGTGTTGAGTCGCGAAGAAGCGCGGAAGAAATGGGGGCGGCGCCGCGTGATGCCGCGCCGCCCCTCTAAGGTTTACGGCTGTTTATAGCCGTTGTTTGCGGTGATGTCGGCGTCGATGTCCTTGGCTGCCTGGTCTAGGGTTGCCTTGACGTCTGCGCCGCTCATGATGTCGCGGGTTGCCTTATCGAATACGGAGGAGATAACTGCGTATCCAGGGGTGGCGGGGCGTAGGAGAGCGAACTTCTTGGAGATGTCGAAGAGGGGTTCGAGAGCGCCACCTTCCTTGTAGTTTTCAGTGTTGGGAAGGGCGGATGCGCGAGCCGGGAAGTTGCCGGTCGCGTCGGAGTACTTAACGAGGTACTCATCGGACATGATCATGTCGATGAATTCGTTGGCACCAGCCTGGTTTCCACATGCGCTGGAGATGCCCCACTGCCAGGAGCCGCCGCCAACGTGTGCTCCTGCACCAAAGTCGACCGGAGGAAGAATCAGGATTTCATCCTTGCCGAACTGTTGCTGCGCTTCAAGCACGCGCCATCCACCTGCGTAGACCAATGGAACCTTGCCCTGCATGAAGTCAGATCCACCCTCGGTTGGGGTCTTTGAAGCCCAGCCATTGGTGAATACTGACTGGAACCATTCGCCAAACTTGAGGGCTTCGGGGCCGTTGATGATGCCTTCAGCGGTGCTGAAGTCGTTTCGGTCGATGAGGTCGCCACCGAAGGACTGCAACATTGGAGCGTATGCATAGGGCCACCACTCTGCCTTGTCCCATACGGACATGTCGATCGCGTAGTCAAAGTTCGAGTCGGTCTTTAGCTCTTCGAGTGCTGCGTTGAACTCTTCTAGCGTCCACGGCTTGTCGGCGTCCGGGATGCGAATGTTGTGCTCTTCGAGTACCGAGCGGCGTGCCAGGAATGCGAGCGAGGTGTCGTATGGGCCAACCGAGTACAGCTGGTCGTTGTAGATGCCTTTGGTGGAGTCGAGTAGGCCTGAGGTGGTTTCTTCGGATAGCTGGAGCGGGCTTAGGTATCCAGACCAGGCCCAGTTAGGCATGATCGGGCCGTCGAGGTCCAGGATGCAGGGTAGATCTCCGGAGGAGGCGGCGGACACGATGGAATCGTTGTAGGACGCTTGTGGGAATGCGGTTAGTTCAATCTGTGAGTCCGGGTGGCTTGAGTTGAAATCGTCAACGGCTTCTTGGACGACGGCGAGTTCTTCTGGGTTTCCTCCGTTGTGGGTCCACAGAGTGATAGCGGAATCGGATCCGCCTCCCTGCTGTGATGAGCAGCCAGCAAGCGCTAGCGTTGCGATCATTGCGGTGGCGGTGATCGCTGATGCCTTGCGAATAGACATGTGTGTTCCTTTCGTTTTCGTCTTCGGTGACGAAGCTAAATGTGTTGTGTTGAATCTCGTTTGATTAGGGGACAGTTGAATTTGATGAGTCGCTCTGCAGGTTCTTTGAACGACTCATCGGACATTTTCACGAGGGAGTCGATAACCCAGGTAGCCATTTCTTCGTGTGGAAGTTGAACGGTGGTTAGCTGGGGGTCTAGGTTTTTGGCGATGGGGAGAAAGTTGTCGAATCCCACTACGGAAAGGTCTTCGGGTATACGGAGGTTTAGACGCCTTGCCACGCGATATACGCCGGCGGCCGTTTCGTCGTTGTAGCAGAAGATGGCGCTGGGACGGTCAGGCATTGACAGCATCTTCTCTGCTACTTCATCAACTTCGCGTGTTCCGGTAACAACGTGTGCGATGTAATTGTCGTTTACAGTGATCCCAGCATTTTCCAGGGTTGTTCTATAACCTTTCAGGCGTAGTGGACCCGCGTCCTTCGACGGGCGATCGTTGATGAAGCCGATTTTCTTGTGCCCCAGATCGAGTAGGTGTTGAACTGCGACGGATGCGCCTTGGACCTCATTTGGCACTACTGCTATGGCGTCTTCGTTTGCTGCGTAACCGTCAAGGACGATTATGTGTTTTGGGTGGCTCTGAGGAAGTTCGATCGCGTGATGGTGCATGGATGCGTAGGCGATTGCAGAGACTTGGTGGGACATAAAGTTTGCGAACACGTCCTGCGTGGTTTTAGGATCGCCGCCGGTTTCGGAGATGAGGAGCATGTAGCCCAGTTCGTTCGCTCGGCGATTTGCAGCCGCAACCATGGCGTATGCGTAGGGAGTAGAGGCGACGACGTCGGAGACGAACCCAAGGGTCTTGGTTTTCTTTTTCCGTAGGCTGGCAGCGAGGGAATTGCCTACATAGTTCAGCTCTTTGGCGGCGTCCAGGATGGTCTCTGTGCGCTTTTGGGAAACACGTCCTTGGTGTTGTCCAGAGAGCACAAGTGAGACTGAAGCTGTAGATACGCCCGCCTTCTTGGCAACGTCTGCAATCGTGATAGCCATGGGGTCAACTCCGTCGTTAATCCATTAACTAGTTAATCAATTAACCTTCACTGTAGTGGGGCGTTCCCTGCATGTCAATAGTCATTTTGTAATTTATTTTCGAGCGGGAAGAATGATCGTCACGCGCTCTGTTTGCCGCTCAAGTGGCGAAGGAGGTTTTACCCGTGCCCGGTTACCTAAGAACCCGCTCCGCTTCTTCATGCCCGGGGAAGTAACGGGCAACGAGGGCGTGAAAGCGCGGGGTGTGTCCGCGTTCAACCAGGTGCACGAGTTCGTGGGTGAGCACGTAGTCCAAGCACTGCCCGGGTTTCTTCGCAAGGTTTATACTCAGCCAGATTCGCTTTGCACGCGGATTGCAGGTGCCCCAGCGGGTCCGCATTTTCTTGACTCGATATTCGTTGGCGGCCAGTCCGGTGTTGGCTTCGCACCGTCTAATGGCTGCGGGTAGGGCCAGTTTGAGTTGCTCGCGGTACCACTCGGTTAAAACGCCCTGCCGTTCTTGATGCGTAGAGCCGGCGGGCAGCGCCATAATCAAGCTTTCGCCGCACGCGCGTACGCTCGTGTGGGCGGCGTCGCTCACTTCAAGAGTGAGGGGGCGCCCCCACAGGTAGTGGGTCTCGCCGGTGGCGTAAGAGGACGCGTCACGCGTTTGTCTTTCAATGCGCTCGCGGCCGCGTCCGATGGTGTCAAGGTGAGCCAATGCGAAGTCGCGCAGCGCCCGCCGGGGCACGCCGCGCGGCGCGGTGATAACCACGTTGCCATGGGGCGGCTTAACCCGCAGATACATATTTTTCAGGCCGGTTTTGCGTAGAACAGTAATGGTGATCCCCGCGACCTCAAGCGTTTCGGTGCTCACAACTCGGGGTTGTGCGCACCGTATCCGTTTGCGCGGGCGCGGGGATCGGCCGGTCATAGAAGTTCTCCTGTTTCGCTTCGGGCGGTAACAGAACTTTAGTTTAGCGACTCCATTTTTGGCCGCGGAAGCACGCGGTTAGTAGCTCCTTGATGTCTTCAAGACGTGCGGTTTGGGGGTTGCCTGAGTGCGACTGGTAGTCGAATGCGAGCGATGCGATCTCTGCGCGTTTGTGGTTGAACGTGGATTCGGGCATGTTCATGTTGCGCAGTAGGGAAGTGAGCCCAACTTGGTCGCGTAGGTTTTCGAGGGCAGTGGCGTAGGCTTCCACCGCTCCTTCGCTACCAACTTTGATGTCGAGGTGTCGCGTGATTTCTTCGCACCGCTGCGGCATTTGGAACGTCTCATAGTTGGGCCAGGCCACGAGTTTGTGTGGCTGCGAGCCGTTGAATCGAACCACGTTGGGAAGGATTGCGGGTAGCAGGTCTTGGCGCGGGGTGTTGGAGTATTGGGCGAAGGCGCGCGCGATGGCGTCGGCTAGTCCCAGGCTGGTGTTGCCAAGGGCTGTGGAGGTTAGAGATCCGGCAGAAACCACCTTGTCGCGGCTGCTTTCGTGTGCGGCGCTGTGGTCGGCCTCGTCGACGGCGCGGGGCAGGTTTGTGAATGCGAGTTCAAGGCCGTGCAGTGCAAGCGCGTCGGTGTAGTCCGTGGCGTGGATTGAGAAGAGCGCTTCGGTGGCTTGTGCGATGGTTTCGAATCCGCGGGCTGCAAGCAGGTCTGGCTTCCATTGCGCCAGTTGCGGGTCCATGAACGAGATGCAGGGCAGGTAGGCGGCTGATGAGATGAGACGTTCGAGGCCGGTTTCGGCGTCGATCATCGAGGCTTTCGCCGAGAGCGCGGCTTGTCCGCCGGAGGTTGTGGGCGCGCAGATTAGGCGCGGCTGTAGGATGCGCGGGGGGAGGGCGATGCGGCCGGCGCAAATGTCGGCCATGTCTGCTTGGGGGATTGCAAGGCCTGCGCGCACAAACTTCGCGGCATTAATCGTTGCGGTTGTGCCAAATGCTAGTAGCGTGTCTGCGCCAAATCCTGCGGTTTCGGTGGTGGCTTCGCACAGAAAATCAACGGTCAGGGTGCGCGGGATGTCGTCGATGATTTGGATGGAGCTGGCCTCGTCGCGTGTGTGCAGTAGCGCGAGCAGGTTGGCAACTGCCCCGGAGTTCAAAGTGGCCTTGTCGGTGAAGATCGTGATTTTGCCTAGGTCTTGCAGTGTGGCGAGCTGGCGAATGGCGCCTGGGCCTTGAAATATTTTTGATGGAACTTGGAAGGGGCTGATCACGGTGTTCCTCCGCCCGAGTCGTTTGATGTTGATGAGGTTCACGGCGCTGACGTTGTTTGATACGGAGTTGTGTCCGTATGATCCGCAGCCGAGCGTGAGTGATGGGATGAAGCTGTTGAATAGGCCGCCGATTGCGCCTTGTGAGGTTGGCGCGTTTTCAACTAGCCGGACGGCGCGCACACGGTTCCCAAACTTAGCGATGACGTCTTGGTTGCGGCAGTGGATTGCGGCGGTGTGGCCAAGGCCGTCTTGTTCTACCATTTGGGCGGCCAGTTCAATGCCTTGGTTGGCGTCTCTAGCGGTAAGTACTGCAAGTACGGGGCTGAGCTTTTCGCGAGTTAGGGGCTCCAAGTAGGACACTTCTGTGCATTGCGCGAGGATTGCTTGCGTGCCTTCGGGTACTTCGAACCCGGCTTGGTGAGCAATGTCGTGGGCGGATTGGCCAACGATCTTGGGGTTGAGCCTGGCGGCTTGGCATGCGTCGGTGAAGGCCGTGGCGCCAAAGAGCAGTTTTTCAAGCTTCGCTTTTTCGGCTTCGGTAGCGATGTGGCAGCCAAGGGCTTGGAATTGTTTAAGAGCCTCGGCTTTGATTGCTTCATCTAGTATGACGGCCTGCTCGGATGCGCAGATCATGCCGTTGTCGAAGGCTTTGGAGGCAACCACGTCGTAAACGGCGCGGTTGAGGTTAGCTGATGAGTGTATGTAGGCGGGAGCATTACCGGCGCCAACGCCTAGGGCGGGTTTGCCACATGAGTATGCGGAGCGCACCATCGCATTGCCGCCGGTGGCGAGGATTACGGACACACCTTGGTGATTCATGAGGGCGTTGGTTGCTTCCATGGACGGGGTTTCAACCCATTGAATACAGCCTTGTGGAGCCCCGGCGTTTACCGCGGCGTTGTAGACGATGCGGGCGGCTTGGGCGGAGCACTGTTGGGCGCCGGGG
Organism: Actinomyces sp. HMSC075B09; assembly: GCF_001812395.1. Lineage (NCBI taxonomy): Bacteria > Bacillati > Actinomycetota > Actinomycetes > Actinomycetales > Actinomycetaceae > Actinomyces > Actinomyces sp. HMSC075B09. Next base: position 2,569 of record NZ_KV808733.1, on the reverse strand, counting down.
TGGAACGCGAAGATGATGGGGTTGCGCGTTTTAAGGCACATGAGGGATTTGAAGATGGTGGTGGAGGTGGGGTTTGTGACGGGGGTGATGCCAGCAACCACGCCGACGGGTTCCGCAATTTCGGTGATTCCGGTGAACTGGTTTTGCGATATGACTCCCACGGTTTTTAGGTCGCGCATATAGGCGGTAACGTGCTCTGCGGCAAAAATGTTCTTAACGGTTTTATCTTCGAAGTTGCCGCGCCGGGTTTCTTCAACGGCCATTTGGGCGAGGCTTGCGTGTGCGTCGCGAGCTGCTTTGGCAGCGGCCTCAACGATGAGGTCAACGCTTGATTGATCGTAGTTCTTGAATTCTTCAAGTGCGGCGAGTGCTTTTTCGACGAGAGGATTGATGGTTTCAGCTACCAGCGTCATGACTTTCTCCAAATCGAGCAAAGGGGGCTTAAAAACACCGTAATGCTAGTGCGCGCGGATTCCTAGGCTTTTCCGCATTACGGGGAGAAATAGCACGGTGTCGTTACCTAAATTGAGCGAACGTGCAGTTGCGGCCATGCCAGTTAGGCGCTTCTCGAAACAAAATTCCGGAAGGGCGGGGGAGAAAGCCTTGTCACTGCCGGGGAAAGTGCCAGAAAATATCTTTTCGAATATGGTCTTGCCTTTCCCAATTCGAAACTGTAGGCTCCAGATGAGAGTTTAGTCCTAGTTAATTCCCATTAATTGGCTGTCAGTGCGAGGGGCGTACTGTCTCTTCCGCTCGGTTTGGGGTAACTGGAGACTGAAATTTCAGTTCCAAAGCCTTTGAGTAAAACACGAGAGGATCTCTTAACTCATGGTGAAACGAAAGACGCATAGGATTCTTCGTCGAGATTCCGTGCGCGTAGGTTCAGCCGCTTTGGCTATAGCGGTGGCCGCTAGCATGACTCCAGGTTACTTCTTGGGTGGCCTTGATTATGCGGTTGCTCAGCCAGTAGCCCCGGCTCAGGTTTCCGGCCCTACGACGCAGGTCATTGACGCGGACATGATCGCCAGTGGTCGTGTCACCAAGGCCGCCAACCTGACCGACGCCCACGGTGTAGGCAAGGGTCTAATTTCGGGCCACGTGTACCTGACCGGCCCGAATGGTAACCCGGGCGCTGCTTACGACAACGGTAATATTAAGCTAGATGACATTACCGTCTACGCGCAGTTCCGTGACAAGGATGGCTCCTACTCGCCGATTTTCAGCGCTAAGACCCACACCCTTCCCGACGTACTCGGTGGTAATGGTGGCCAGGGTACCTTTGCTTTCGGTACGGGTGATAAGGGTATTACATGGACCGATAAACTCGGACGTAAGCACACCTGGGCTGCCCGTACCGACCAGAAGCACCGTATCTGGGTAGAACCCTTCATCAATGATCGTGGTAGCCGTGTTGAGATGTTCCGCCAGGCCAATGGTTGGACTCCTGGCTCCTTCAATGGTGTGGTCGAGGGTCCCATGGGCTCCTTTGTTGCAGCTGACGGCAACATGCAGCTGATGGCCGCGTTCTTGCGCGAGATTCCACCGAGCCATGAGACCAGCTGGATGGCGGCTAAGGGCGATAAACTCGTTGAAGACCCTAAGGGTCCCGACAAGGCTGCGGCACTCCAGGGGCCCGAGTCGAACATGCTTTCTGGCCAGGTATGGCTTGAGACCGGTGGTAGTCCGGATTGGGGATTCCCCGCAACTGGTCCGAAGAAGGAGTCCAAAGACCCTGGCGCTGCTGGTTACACCGTTTTTGCGTCTACCCTAACAAGGGAAGGTGCTGCGGCGAACGCTGCCCTGCACGCGCAATACAAGGACGACCCGAATAAGCTCGCCGAAGCGACTAAGAAGATGCTCGAGGATAACCCCGAGTACATTCTTAAGACGGTCTACGGCAAGACCGATGCCGAAGGCAATTACTCGCTTCGCTTCGGTGACTACACGGACGCTAACCAGACGCGTGAGGATTTCCTCAACCCGGATCACGTGTTCGTTTGGGTCGAGAACAAGGATGGCGTGGTTCAGACCGGTTACACCGGCTTCCACACTCCAATCTTCCAACGTTTCAACGGTGGTGGTAACTTCAGGCCAGCGGATGCGGTTCCTGCTGAAAACCAGGTTAAAACTGCTCTTGTTTCAGATATAGGCAATCCGCGTTACGGGAAGCCGCTGAACAAGATTTACAACGTCCGGCATGCGCTTATTCCGTACGCTCCGGTGACGATCACGGCTGACTACAACGCAACTGACAAGCCTGCCGCGCCGGGCACAACCGTGACCCCGGAGTTCCACGGAACGCTGTCCCCCCCTACCATCCAAGATTGAATGGCGCGATGGCAAGGGCAAGGTTGTCAAGACCTGCGATCTTGACCAGTCGAAGGGCACCAAGGCGCAGGTTTCAGCTTGCACCTTTGACATTCCTAAAGACGCCAAGAAGGGTGATGTCTTCAGCGTTGTTGTGGTCTCGGGTATTAGCGACGTTGCCGCTTGGACTGTTCTGGTAACTAAGGACGCCGACGACTACGAGCCTGAGTATGAGGGTAAGTTGGTTGTTCCTGGTCAGGAG
>NZ_KV808732.1:0-407 GCF_001812395.1 Actinomyces sp. HMSC075B09 | reverse complement strand
GTATGAGGGTAAGTTGGTTGTTCCTGGTCAGGAGACGAAGTCTTCTCCTTCCTTTACTGATAAGGATGGTAAGGGTGTAGATGTTCCTGAGGGTTCGAAGTTCTCGATTGGTGATTACAAGGCTCCTGAGGGCTATGTAGTTACGATTGATGAGAACACTGGTGAGATCACTGTTACGTTCCCGGATGGGTCGAAGCTGAACAAGGACACGACGGAAGAGTTTGATGTTCCTGTTACGGTGACTTATAAGGATGGCAGCACTGATGAGGTGAAGGCTAACTTTAAGCTGGATACTGATGGTGATGGTGATCCTGATGTGACTGATCCTGATGATGATGGTGATGGCATCCCGGATGAGGATGACTCCAACCCGAAGGTTCCGAACCAGAACACGATCTTTGAGCCTG
>NZ_KV808731.1:591244-813948 GCF_001812395.1 Actinomyces sp. HMSC075B09 | reverse complement strand
AATAATCCAGTCCAACTTCCGGGGGACACTTCAAACCGGCTCACCCCACCATTTCGTAAACGTTACTCGCCCCTACGCTTCTTCGTGCGTTCAATCAGGTACTTCGAAAGCATGACCTCGGCAACCGAGTCGATTAGCATCATCGACCCCACGACACCGCCGAGCTTCACCCAACCTGAACGCGGCTTTGCACTACGGAAAGCGTTTACCACCAGCGTGGCACCAATCGCGGCCTCAACACTGGCAATCACGCGCACAATACTGGGCTGTTCAACCGCGACCTTATGGTAGGTCTCCCAAACCGGGTTGCTTGCAGATTCTGGCTCCAGCAAAATCTTGTCCACGCTACGACCAATCGCATTCGAAATACCGCGCGCATAGTGCATTTCAAGGCCCGGAATATCATCAGCTGACTCGTCTTCTACCAGGTAGGTTGCGATCTGCGATGGCACTCCAAGCGCCCTGACAAAACTGGCAACTGCACGCGACCCGCGCAACTGAGCGGTGCCCTCCGCCGCAGCCACGTCCGCACCCGGCACGGCCTCGGCAATCCTACGCAAGTCCGAAGTAGCTCCAACGAGCTCCTCCGCCTCAGCCCCAATCTTGTCGCCACTGTGGCCTGCCGCGAGCGTCCTCGTAGACATCGACCAGTTGTAAATCGTTTCCGTCTCTTCGTCATCGTCAACGGCGAGGCTGGCAAAGAACTCATCACCCGACGTCATTAGCGTCACGCGCGGGAACTGGCCAAAGTCGCCCACATTCTGCGCATACTGCGCGTCATACGCCAAGGCCTGCCAACCGTTATCAAGCTCAACAGAAGCAACATCAATGCCAAGAAGAGCGGCCGCAAGCGGGATGGAAGATTCGGGAATCTTCACCAGCTCTACGATCCTCATTGGTTCCTCAGCCAGCTCCGGGGTGTCTGAACCAACTTCGGCATCTTCAGGAAGAGCATCTGCACTGACCTCATCGATCATCACTTCCGCATTGAACTCGTTGGCAAGATCAAGCGCGAAATCTTCAATCTCAACCACCGGTGCGATCTCATTTGCATCGTTTACCGCGGCCAGGCGGCCGCCTTCTTCCGCGAGCGTTAGGCCCATCAAATTCGGCGTGCGATCGTACCAGTCGATTGTCGCAACCACTTTGGTTTTTGTAATGAAGTCGGCAACCACCTTCGGATCCAGGTGTTCGGCAATAATAACGCCTTCAATTCGTGTCCAGTTGGGCAGTGCGTGTTCCAAAGTGGCCTCCTAAAGTCTACTACCTACCATCACACCACGAACGTGGAAGTTTTAACAGGTATACCGCAAGTTTACTCGCGTATTCACGCGAAAATGGCAAGTAGCGTGGCTCAAGCTCGCGACGCAAACCACTGCTAGTAGCACCCCAAAAATTAGTGTCAGTTGGTACGGCTTAGCCCGGTGAGACAGGCGCGAGTTTTTGACGTCACTAACCGACGAAAATCAAACCTGACATACTTGGTGTATGCGCTCGCTTCCGTACACCGTTGTCACTAAACCGACAGGTGCAGCTTGCAACTTGGACTGCACCTACTGTTTCTTCCTGTCCAAAGAGTTGCTGTACGACCACGGGTCGCAGATGATGAGCCCCGAAACCCTTGAGACCTATTTAAAGGCGTATTTGGAGGGCCAGCCCGACGGGCCGGTTACAGTCATCTGGCAGGGCGGCGAGCCCACCCTGCGAGGATTGGACTTCTATCGCCTGGCTGTGGAGCTGGCTGAGAAATATCGCTGCCCTACCCAGCAGGTGTCGCACTCAATGCAGACTAACGGCACATTGCTAAACGACGAGTGGTGTGAGTTCCTAAAAGAAAACAACTTCCTGGTCGGCATCTCCATTGACGGACCGAAAGACATCCACGACTCGTTTCGCGTGAATAAGGCTGGGCGCGGCAGCTTCGACCAGGTCGTACGCGGATGGAACCTGCTACAAAAACACGGTGTGGACACGAATATCTTGTGCACCCTGCACGCCGCGAACGAGGGCCGCGGCGCGGAGGTCTACCACTTCTTCACCCGCGAACTGGGCGCAGAGTTCCTCCAGTTCATCCCCATCGTGGAGCGCGTCCCCGAGAAATACCTGCCCCTGGCCGAACAGGGGTGGTCCACAGACCGTAAGCGTCGCCTGCTTTATAAGCAGGAGGGCGATACTGTGACCTCGCGTTCCATCACACCCGCCGGTTTCGACGAGTTCCTCCGTGACGTTTTCGACGAGTGGATCAAGGCCGACGTGGGACGAGTCTTCGTGCAACATTTCGATTCTATGCTGGGGAACCTGTTCAACCAGCCGAGCGTGTGCGTCCACTCACCTACGTGCGGGATGGCGCTGGCCATTGAGCACAACGGTGACGTTTATTCGTGTGACCACTACGTCGAACCCGACTACCTGTTGGGCAACGTGACGCGCGGCGAAAAGTTCCAAGACATTTTGCGCTCCGATTTTCAGCGCCACTTCGGGGAATCCAAGTACACCTCCCTGCCCACCAAGTGCCTAAAGTGTCCGGTTCGGCGCTTCTGCCACGGAGGTTGCCCGAAAGACCGCTTCATCGAAGACGGCGATGGCGGTTACAACCTGAACTACCTGTGCGACGGTTACTTTGACTTCTTCACCTACGCGAAGCCCTGGATCATGGGCATGGGGCGCCTGCTTCGCATGGGTCGCGAAGCAAAAGACATTATGGACCCGCAGGTCGCAGGGCGCGTGGTTCCCAAGGTCAAATAACGGCCCTAATTTGGTTGAATTATACGAGAACGGAGCTTAGGCACGGTCTAACGCAACATCGTAATCAGAGTTAGCTGTTGAACCTAGGTTTACATCGATATCTGCCATGGCTCCCATCCATTTAGCAAAAACCGTATCCCCACGATCGACCAGGCGACGGTAAAGCTCCGTCTCCAACCTGCGCCTCACATTCTGGTATACAGGCGTGTCGTAGACATTAGTTAGTTCATACGGGTCCCGCTTCAGGTCATACAGCTCTGAACGAGATTCTGGGGAGAACACCAATTTGTAGTCCCGGGTCCGTAACGCTCGTTGCTGAAGTGGGAAGTGGTGACCGTGGAATTCGAGGACAATGTCCTCCCGCCAGGGTTCTAGATCCTCACCGCGTTCAAGCGCGACCAGATCGAGCAATGATCGTCCGTCCTCGACCTTCTTTGCGTCTAAACCTGCCAGGTCCATGATCGTGGCTGGAATATCCAGGATAGAAACGAATTCCACTGTCTGCCCGCTACGATCGATTCCTGGAATGTGCGCGAAAAAGGGAACGTTATAGATGTCTTCATACATCGCTGGCCCCTTATCGTTCATCCTATGAGCACCCGTAAACTCACCATGATCGGCAGTGAAGAAAATAGCGGTTTCATCTGCCAATCCCAGCTTCTGTAGCTCGTCCAAGATAAGACCGATTTCATGATCGATCATCGCAACGTAGCCCCAATAGATCGCGATTAGTTTTCGCCACTGTTCATTTGAGAACGACGATGTTGACCAGTAGGTCGCATAGTTCGCTTGGATGGGCGGTTTATTGGCGAAGTTTTCCGAAAACGATGGGGGCAACTCAACGATTTCTGGGTCTATGAGGTCAAAATACTCGTCCGGAATAATGTACGGAAGGTGTGGCCCAAAGTAATGAACATCGAGAGAAAACGGCTTGCCTGACTCCTTATAATCTGCGGCATATTCACGTAAACGTTCAATAGCCAACTCCGTCAAGAATCGTTCAAAAGTGGCTTCCAACGGCTGCTTTAATCGAGCAGCAATTGTATGACCGGGTTTGCCGCCCGGGAGGGTACCCTTCCACTCGTCTTCAATACGGACACCGGGCAGATTATTGTCCTTTAACCACTGTTGGTAACGATCGTTGAGGATTGGATTAATGGCTCCAATCATCGAATCGTCATCCATACCAAATGAGTCAGGCAAGTAGTTCTCTCCGGCATGGTATTTTCCAACGATCCCAACGTTGTACCCGTTATCTCTCAATTCCTGCGTGTAGGTCCACTGGTCTGGTGTCAGGTCCGCCTGATAACCGATATTCCACTCATGGTTCGCCAAAACCCGATGTTTGAAGGGATTCTTACCCGTCATAAGTGAGGCCCTAGCGGGAGTACAAATCGCAGTCGGCGTGTATGCAGATGTCGCCGCAAAACCATCGTTAGCAAGTTTGTCTAAGTTTGGCGTACGCGCATTTGGATTTCCCAGTGCACCAATAGTGTCAACGCGGTGCTGGTCGGTCATTATCACCAGCGCGTTCTTAACGTTCTCCATTTGAAAGTTCCTGTTCAATTCGTTTATCTACCAGCTGGAACGTTGCTGCTTGAACGACGTCCTCGAATTCGTAAATTCCGCCATCTATTCGCGACAGTATTTCAACCTCAAACGTTCTCCCATCAGGTAGTTCTACGACCTGCCGCTCTCCCAGAACCATCTGATTCATGGTTGCAATCAGCTCACCAAAATGTTCTTCGACGGCCTTTACATTTTCAGCATTTACGTCTAGTTCAAATGCAGCTCTAGCTCTTCCCTTTTCCCACGGGATTACTTGCGCTTTTATTTGATCTTGGCGTTGGAACTGATTTCGGTTTTGCTCGTAGTAGTCTCTTACTTCATCCAAAGTCACATCGTTACGGAATTTCTCTCTGAGTTGTGTTTCGAGCTGATTTAAGTGTTCGTTGTAGGCGTTCCAGATGACCATTTCGTCACCTTCTGAGAGTCCCTTACCTTGATCCTGACTTAGAAGGTCGTTCACTGAAGAGCGCATCGTAATCCCTTCATTGCCAGCCAGATCAATCAACGCCTTCTCACGCGCTTTGCGCTCAGCGTAAACCTGTTCATCATCTCGATGGGTAGTTTCGTAAACGGTGTCGACGAACTTCGAGTTCTCTGCGCTAGAGGTGGGTGCGCAACCTGCCACTGTGAGCAGGGCGATTAGCGCACCCACCACCAGACTCATATGACGCAATTTCATTGCGGTACCACTTGATTGCTACAGGTTCTTACGAACTCTGAGCAATGCCGCGCCAGTTCCTAAGAGAAGCAAACTTGCCAAAGCTATTACGCCAACACTTCCGGATCCCGTAGTAGGGAGTCCTTCTCGGCTTGTGTCACTCGATTCAGGGGCATTGACCGGCCCTTCTGTAACCAGGCTTGGCTCGTTCACGCCGTGGTCGGTTCCCTCTGGAGCCGGACTCGAGTCAGGGGTTGTAGTAGTCTCTTCTCCCTCAGATGGATCCTGGGACGGATCATCTGCAGGCTCCGTTGTGGGCTTCTCGCTCGGATCCTCCGACGGTTCCTCAGATTGAGTAACGCCTTGGATCGCACCAATAGTCAGGCCCTGGCTCACAGCTTCACCTGAACGGAACAGGGTTTTGCCCTGCGGTAGCGCGGTTCCCAAGAAATCTGAACCATAGCTCACACCGGCCACGCGTGGCAGATACTCTCCCGCAACAAAGTCAATGCTTTTACCGCTTCTAGTTAGTTTATGAAGAGCATCTGGAGCCATATCTCGCCTATCGGTAATTGACCCACCGTAATGCTGCACCACTTCGTTCACCGTCATGCCGGCATTGTGCAAGGGCGATTCTTCTGCTGGTACATAACCATCAAAGTGGTTTGCTACATTCCTACCAGCCTTAGGCTCTGTAGCGTTGGCATTGTCCGTTGGCGCCGAACCTACTGCGGGTAGCAGAGGATCTTCAGTTATGGCGTTTTCCTCCTCTTCCGGTGGTGTTATTCCACCGAAATAGGCGTTATTAATTAACTTCGTCTTTGTCTTCATCTCCTCTGGATCTCCCACATAGAAAGCTTGGCCTTCGGGATAGTGGAAGATGTTGTTGAACAGGTAGACATCACGGTTACCCGTCCCTGCCTTCCAGTTAGCGAGATCCAAAACTCCTCCGCGACCGGTCAGAGCCACATCGGAATAGATCGTGTTGTTGTAAATCATTGTTCCCGCGGCAGTTCCTCGGGCAAACTCAAAGGTCTTATCCGCATCATTTTGACTTATGTTGTATCGGATAGTCGGAGCAGTATGGGGGAAACCGTTCATGATTAGCATGAATCCGCCCTCATTATTATGCGAGTAGTTGTACTGCATGACGCTGTAAGAGCTCACGTGGTCGCAGTCAAAGCCCTGCCCATCCTGAACTCCATGAGTATTGGACACCTCGTTGTACTGGACAACAGTATTAGTCGCTTCAAACGGCCAGATACCTGCGTTATACCCAGTGTTCTGGTATCGAGAATGACGTGCCAAGTTGTATTCAACAAGTGCTCCGTCGGTATCGCGGACTGTGATCGCGTCTCCGCCCATGTAACGCAGCACGTTGCCACGCACTACAACGTTTGTAGAGGGATACCAATGCATCGGAACGTTGGGAGCATTTTCCAAGGACTGGTTAGCCCAATGAGAGCTGACGAGTTTAATGCCTGAACGATCTATTCGTTCCAACGTATTGTTTGCGATTAGAACGTCGTCGTATTTGGTCGGCACTCCATAAAGCTGACCGTCATTGATATCCGCTACAACATCGAAGAAAATACCGCCGTTCCACTTCGCCCTCAGATTGCCATTGATGTCGTGAATGAAGAGATTCTGTAAAGTAATGCCATTTACGACTCCAAAGTCTCGAGCAGAAACGTTGACCGCGCGGAGATTTATGGACGCGTTATTAGACTGATTGAGTCCAAAAGAAGAGGAATAGCCAGGATGCGTATTCGCAATATCCAGATTCTCAATCGTGATGAATTCCTGGTTATACAAGGAAACCACGTTCTCCAATATGCCCTCACCATTTAGTTTCGGCAAGGGGCCTTCGCCGTAATCGCTTACGGTAATTCGAGCATCCACAGTTCCTGATCCACCAAACTTTAGTAACGCATCCTCACCAGTAAACTCGCTGCCTCGTTTCAACAGGATCTTGTCACCCGGATTGAAAACACGATTCAGATTTTCAAAAGACTTCCATGCCTCATCAGGGGATATACCTGATCTAGAGTCATTCCCCTCTGTCGAATCGATGTAGTAGGTTTGGGCGTCTGCGTTTTTAGGTACGAAATTGGCGACTAGTACGAAATCTTCTTCCAGTCCAGCGGGTACCGTAAATTCATTACCCTCAATGGCTTCACCTTCATAAGAGATCGATTCCAGTTCGAAACCACCCTTTGGAAAAGCCTTCAGCTCCAGCTTTTGCCCCGATACAACACGGTAACTATCAAGCGTCAATGTGCCACTCTTCAGGTCTGGGTCATCTACACCGTCATTGGTTTCCTTCACGTGCACGGTTACGATTACGGGCTTACGCACAACACGGAGGTTGTCGATTCCTACAGTGGCGTTTTCCGTCATGTTGATAATGCCTAGTGCCGGCTTGAGTGCGGACCAATTGGCAGAGTCGACGTCTGAGTCTTCATTCTTATAGCTCAAAATAGGTTTATTATTTGCCGATACCGACACCACATCATCATCAACATCGATGACAAGTTTCCGGGCTGTTTGATCAAATGAGTACGGTGTTCCTGCAAGTTCGACGTTGGTCCCGTCAGTACCCAACTTACGAATCATCAGCTTGCTACCGTTCAGTGCGACTACATACCGGTCACCAAGATCTCCCATTCGAAACGCGATTTGGACTGTGCCCGCAGCCGGGTTTGCCTTTCGGATATCCATTTCAATCTGATAGTTCTTAGGCTCGAGCCATTCGGAGTTATCGACGACTAGAGCAGCCGGGGTTGAACCCGAATTCAAAAGCAATTCACCGTTGTTGATTTCAGCTTGCCGCGCGTCGCTTAACGAATATTTTCCATGTTCGTTAAAGTCACCTTCGAAATAATCCTTAAACAGGACGTTCGGGTCATCAGGCTCTGTAATGAATTTTGCGACTACAGTGACGCTTCCAGTCTTGTCGTTAAACGCGAACCTATTGTCCTTGATAGTCAACAGGCCATCGGTTGGTGTTCCGGTCTCAGTTACATAAGAATCGTAGCCATCGAACACGTAGCCCGGTTTTACATCATATGAAAGAGTAACTTCATCACCAGCGTCACCCGAGGTTCGATTTGCAGTAAGAGTTCCGCCAGCGGTATCCGCGTTAGTATCGATTTCCCCATCAGTCTGCGTCTTTAATGTCAGCTCATATTTGCCCGTCGACTCAGATTCCTCTGTCGAAACCCTAATATGATCGACCGCGTAGTGTTGTTTCGGGAACTGCGAAGCTACCAGCACTCGCCCCTGCGGCGCATCTTGAATGCCGGGTACTTCAATATCTATATATTCTGTTCCGTTTATTGATGCGGAAACACGGTCGTTGCTGACCGTTATTGACACCTCGTGCGGCTGGCCACCCATGTTAACAGGCATATCAACGTTCTTAACCTGCGTTAAAACAGTTGTTGAACCGCCAACTACTTGTTCGAGTTTAAGCAGTTTATTTGGCCCATCCCACGTCACCTGGTACCGATTAGTTGCATCTGTGTTACTGAGGAATCCAAACTTTAGTGCTGCGTTTGTATGTTCCGCACCAATAAAAACGTCGAGATCCAAGGTGAAAGTATCGGCCAGAATAGAGTCCTTAGACAGGATCCTATTTTCCGGCCCTCCACCTTTAACCATCACCATATTCTGTTGGAACAGTATTTCAGTCGCTTGGTTTGCAGCAGTTACAATCCAATTGGCGCCGTCATTACCCGTGAAGTCATCTTCGAAAACAACTCGAGCGTCGGTTTTTGGCATGCTCGGCATCAGACCGGTAGAACCTGAGGCGGAAGATATAGGCACAACTACCCCAAGCACTAATAAAACTAACGCCGCAAATGAAGATATCGCTTTGCGAACCATATTTCATCACCTTTGATGTCATTTTGTTACGTTACTGAACACTTTAGCAGTTTTTTGGCTCATACTTTCGCGTTTCCGCGAGAACATATGGCACTCTGCTATTTGTGTGAACACTTTTGAAGTGTATAGAGCGGAACTAATTAATCAGCAAAGCCCCAGAACGTAACTTCGACTACGTACCTGGGGCTTCACCTTTAAACACGTTAAACGACCGAGAGCTCAACCACGGAGCTAAAGGATCCCAGATTCTTGAAGGACTCGATACTCCTCAGCTATACGCTTTTTCGCATCGTTAAGAATCTTCTCAGAAGCTAATCCTTCAGCTAGCTCTGAATCCGGATTCCATATTCGTTCTGCCACGGCCAGGAATCTTGGAAACATCATTGACATCAAGTCACTTTCATCCAATATGAACTCTGACCACAGGCAGGTTTGGATTCCTTTAGCTTGTTGCTTGCTCACCATCGGTAGTGGCGCTGTCAAAATATTGTCAACACTTATCCCGGGTAGCATTCCTTTCTGCGGCACTTCACTATTGGGATCAACTCGGTTCAGGTAGAGGAAACGCGCGTCTGCACACACAAGCGGATTCTGTACTTTATCCACTCGAGCTTCCGCCCTATCCTCATCCCAGGCAATTATGAGAATCTCAGGATCATCGCTAATTTCTGCTACTTCATCCCAGGCAACCAGCTGCCGGCCGCGTCCTCGGACTTCTTCTTTTGCGATCTCCAGGAACCAATTTTGAAGACTCTCAACTTTGTCGACGTCACGGCGCTGAAGCCAAGAATCTATGTTCGGATCCGACTCCCACTGCTTATAAGCGCACTCATCGCCACCGACATGAATCCACCGAGAAGGAAGCAGGTCCATGATCCTATTTAGGATAGTGCGAATGAACTGTGCAGCTTCATCGGTCGGCCACAACAAGTCATTCCTCGCTGGCCACCACATGTGCTCACGCATTGAACCCTCAGGTAGTGGCAATCCTTCTGGCCTCCCTAGACGCGGGTAGGCCCTGATTGCCGCCATCATGTGTCCAGGCAGATCAACTTCGGGGATGATTTCTATCCCAAGTTCTTCTGCCTTGGATCCTATGCGGCGGATCTCCTCGTCCGTGTAGTAGCCATTGCTCCATTTGTGAGGAGTCTGCTCCAACGCCTTGGCCAGCGTGTCATCGTACAGATTTGTGTAATCATCAAAACTGTTGCGAGGTAGATACGCTGAGACCTCGGTTAGCAACGGATACTCCGGCACATGGAACCGCCAACCGGCGTCGTTCGTCAGATGCCAATGGAACTTGTTGAAGCCATATCGACTAGCCAGTTCTAAGACTTTTATTATCGTTTCCGGTTCAAACCTCGTTCTGGCGGAGTCGATCATTAAACCACGCCATTCGCACTTTTGATTCCGCCCTTCGACAGGGCCAACCAAAGGCTTTGGCAGAGACTGAAACTGTTTACTCATCCCTTAACGGCTCCAGCCACCATGCCCTGCGAGATCTTGTTCTGAATCAAAACGAAGACAATGATCACGGGAATGGCAATCAAAGTTGCACCGGCCATCACGCCACCCCAGTCGGTTGCCTTGAGACCCTGCTGGAAAGACTGCAACCAAATCGGAAGTGTAACTGCAGAATCCTTGGACAACACGATAAGAGCCAGGGTGTATTCATTCCAAGCAAACAGGAAACCGAACACTGAGGTCGCCACAATACCCGGAACCAGTAGAGGCAGGGTGACGCGCCTGAAAGCTGCCAACCTGGTACAGCCGTCTACCATTGCAGCTTCTTCGAGGTCGATTGGAATACCGTCTACAAAGCCACGCATCATCCAGGTAATAAAGGGAACGATGGAACCAATGTAGAGAACCGATAGGCCAATGACTGAGTTCAACAGTCCCCAGCCGTCAAGCATGCGGTACTGCGAGATGAATAGAGCTTCTGCGGGGATCATTTGAACAATCAAAATCGAGATAATCATGATCGTTCTTCCGCGGAAACGGAATCGGGATAGGGCCATTGCGGCAAGAATTGCACCGGTCGATGCAAACAAAACGGTGAGGGTAGCTGCAATTGCAGATGCCTTTAGAGCACTGAAGAAGTTTGAGTCTAACGCGGTGACAAAGTTTTGCCAGGTGAACTCATGTGGCACCAAGTGAGGCGGCCAAGACATAAGCTCAGATTCGGATTGGAACGCTGAGTTCACCATCCAGTAGACCGGTACCAACCAGACTACAGCGACTATTATGGCTGCGATGTTTGACCAAGGGTGCTTACGGAAGCGGGTATCGGGGTTCATTATTCAACGCCTCCCTGACGGTACAGCATTTGTAGGTATTTGAACGTCATGGCAAGGGTTAGTAAGAGGATGACCATAGCTAGTGCCGAAGCAACGCCGTAGTTACCCTGCGCAATACCGGTTTGGTAGACGTAGGTGCCCAAGAGGTTGGTTTCGGATGCGATACCACCCGCTTGTTGAAGAACGTAGATTTGGGTAAATACTCGGAGGTCCCAAATAATCTGCAGGACACCAATCAACGCGATGACGGGCAGAATCATAGGTAGCTGAATACGCACGATCTGCTGACGCCAGGATGCGCCATCGATCTGTGCAGCTTCCAAGATTTCTCCGGGAACCTGAGCCAATGCCGCATAAATGGTGATAGTTACCAATGGCATTGACGCCCAGATAATGACTCCAGACGCGATCAGGTAGAAAGTCCAGAAGTTACCGCCCAGCCAGTTAAAGTTGTTAAAACTTTCTAGACCAAGCGAAGTCAACGTGTAGTTGAGCAGACCAGAGCGCGGGTCTACAAGCCATTGCCAAACGGTCAAAGATGCAAGCGCTGGCATAGCCCACACGATCACCAAGGTCGTGTTCAAAATAGTGCGGACCACTTTTGAAAGCCTGAGCATCAAGACTGCGAACAAGACGCCCAGCGCCATGGTGATTCCTGCTGTCCATAGACAGAACAAGAGTGATTTTACGAAGACCGTCCAGAAGTAAGGATCAGTCAAGATCTCTTTGTAATTCGCCAGTCCGGCCCACTCCGCAGGAGCACCGAACTGTTGTGCCAGACCGAAATGCTGAAAGGACATTACAGCCTGACGAACCAACGGGTATCCCAGAGCTACCAGCACCATGATGATTGCAGGTGCAAGTAACAACCACGGGGCAACCGACCTTAACCGACGCTTTTTGATTGGACGTCGCGACGTTGCTGTCAACTCCTCTTTTTTCGGCGGGAGCGGCCGGACTGGCGCATTACTCATGATTAACCCCGCTGATTCACTTGTTCAGCACGGACTCGAGTTCATTGTCGAAGGAGGTTGCAACGTCGTTAACATTTTCTCCCTTGGCAATGCGAGTGTAGAACTCGTTTAGCTGCGTTGCGCCGAAGTTAACGCCCCACTCAGGGCTGTTCGGAGTCAGCTTAGAGTTATTAATAATGTCTGCTGCGATATCGCCGAAGGGGCCAGATACGGCCTCACCGTAAGCAGTGTTGCCGGGGACCCAACCGTCCTCTGCAATCTTGGTCTGGAACCCTTCGGAGAAAATGATTTCAAGAGCAGACTTAGCAAGTTCCGGGTAGGGCGAATTTGCAGCTAGAGCAATGTTTGAACCGCCTGCAAAAGTGGCTCCCGGTTCGCCCGGAGTCTTAGACGGGATAGCGAAGACGCCAACCTTACCGTCGTCCCATAGCTGTTGATCAATCTTGACGCCAACATTTCCGGTACCGATCAGCATGCCGACCTTGCCGTCGTTAAAGTAACGCTCGAAGGACTTCTGCCCCTGCTGCGAGTCAAGTGCGTACTGAGTACCCTTATCGAAAACTAGCTGCGCATTTTCCAAAGCCTTGATAGATTCCGGGGAGGAAGTTTTACCTACCCACTTATCTCCGTCTTGCTCGGCGTACTCAAAGCCCTGCGCGAAGAGGTAGGACTCAACACCGTGCGGATCAACGGCTGCTAGGTAAAGACCCGAGAAGTCATCGACGTTCTCCGGATTAGCTTCCTACAGATCGATAGCAGCCTGGGTGAACTCATCAATGGTTTCAGGAACTTCGATTCCTGCCTGCTCGAATAGATCAGTGCGGTAGAAAACGCCACGAGCACCTGCATACAGCGGGTAGGCGTAGATCTTGCCATCAACGGTTGACGCATCAACGAAGGACGGAATCAGGTCATCTCCACCCAGCGTTTCCTTCATATCGGTGACGTCGGCAAATGCGCCGATCGTAGTGAAGGAAGTCGTCTGAGTGTTGCCGATCTCTACGAGGTCGGGGCTTTCATTCTTGGATGCAAGCGAGGTCTGTAGCTTAGAAACGATGCCGTCCCACTGCTGAATCTCGATAGCAATGTCGGCTTCGGGATTCTGTTTCTTAAACTCTTCGGCTAGGTAGTTTTGGGCATCTTCGGAGATCGATCCCTCCATAAACCATACGCGCACAGTACCAGTCTGATCGCCAGCGCCTGCATCTGAGCCCTCCGAGTGAGTTCCTCCTGATCCACAAGCTGCAAGTGCAAATGTAGTTGCAATCGCGGCTAGGCCTGTAGCCATTTTCTTGATTTTCATTTTTCCTCCAGGAACATACATGACAGCTTCGTCATGCTGAGTCGGATGATTCGGTCCGACTTCTCTGCTTTGAGGTTTGGACCAATTCAAATATCCCGCAACAAAGCGATTCCGTCAAGCAATTAGACACATTTGTATGAAATCGTTATATTTCCACTCTCAGCAAGACGGTTTCCGTTAAGGAACTGTGCGGTGTAGCTCATATTTTCTCAATATCCAGGTAAGATTAGAGCCATGGCCACTCTTCCCCCTAATCTGTACAGGCTCTTGCGAAGGCTGATCAAAGACGGCCCTACTTTCCGTGCTGAGCTTGCAAGGTCCCTTTCCCTCTCCCGCACGACAGTCACAAACCTGGTTAATCAACTCGAAGAGATGGGATTCGTAGAAGAAGAGGATCACGCTGAGGGAAGCTTAAAGAACCGCATTTCCACCACCCGCAATTTGGGCGTAACTGCGGCTGTTGTCTTTCACATTTCAAAGTGCTCGGTAGCTATTGCAATCCCGGATGGGCGCATATTTGCCACAGAAACTGTGGCTCTAGACCTAAATCGTCCGGCAAAAGAACGAACATCGCAGGGTGTTCAACTTCTTGACAGAATGCTCAAGGATCATAAGGTCGACGACAAGCTTATTGCCATTCACCTTGCCGTGGATACGCAGATAGACGCCCGTAAAGGCCGCGTGTATCCGTCACTTGCTTCGGCTCGTTGGCTGGAGGCTAATCCGAAGCAACTTTTTGAAGAATCATTCGGAGTCAATGTCTATATCGAAAACACAGCTCGCCTCCGTGGACTTGCAGAATACCGTTGGGGCGCTGGTCGGGACCACGAAGACGTCTATTACGTTGAGCTCTCGCACGGCGTAACTTCAGCGCACATTACAGATGACACCATTCATTCCGGATATCGAGGTGGCGCAGGAGAACTTGGACATACCGTCTTCGACTGGAGCGGACCACTTTGCGAGTGCGGTAACTATGGCTGTCTGCAGCAGTATGTTTCGATCCCAGCTTTAGTTCGCGACGCAAAGATACTTAATCTGCCCGTAAACAACTTGCAGGACCTTCAGAAGTTAGTTTCGCAGGGCGATTCTAAAGCTAAAGAACTGATATCGAGAACGTCCAAAATATTAGCCCGTAGCCTGGTCAACATTGCTAACTTGCACGATCCTGAAGTCATAGTCTTAGCCGGTGAGGTTTGTGAGCTTGACGAATCCTTAGCCGAATCTGTTGAAAATATGCTCCGTCGCCTATCCCTTCCTTTGGTCGGTGAGAACATTCAAGTTCTAACCGCACACTTGGAAGACCCGCATGGCATGACGGTTCGCGCAGGAATCGAATCACTACATCTCAACGACGAGGTCATAGATCACGTCCTCGCCTTCTAATCTTCACTTAGCACACCGGGACCAACACGCTTTTCAAGTTTGCGTCCCATTAATAAATGTTGCGCTGCACAGTTCGGCTCTTGGAGCGCGCACTCCGTGATTACCGACATTGCGCAAGACTTCCCGCAAGAATCGCGCTCTGCCCAGCCCAATCTCAAACCGATAGGCCGGCCAACTTACGATCCTGCATCGCCAGAGTGAGTCCAATGAGGTTCGGAGTGCGCTCGTACCAGTCCATCGCAACAACGACCTTCGTGGAGTTGATGAAATCAGCAACTGCTTTTCGGGTCCAGGGGCTCGGCAACGATAATGCCTTCAGTGCGTGTCCATTGACGAATATCTTCCGCCATCATGGCTTCCTTATTAATTAGCTATATCCCTCTCACCATGAAATCGCCAAGTTGTCCGTCCAGATGGATATATTTTCTCTAACCAATCATGCGCACGCCCGTAGCCGCCGCGGTCGCAACACAAACCACGGCCAGCAGGACGCCAAAAATAATCGTGAGCTGGTGCGGCTTAGCCTTATTCGACAGCGGGCCGCCAATAACACCGCCACCCATCGAACCCAGCATGAAGCCGATTACGATCTTCCAGTCAATGTCGATGGACTGGCCGTAGCGCGAAGCTAAACCGGCTGCGGAAGCCATGATCATAACCAGCAGGGATGTGCCCGACGCTTCGCGCATTCCAAACGCCAGCACCAAAGTCAGCACGGGCACCACCATGAATCCCCCGCCGACACCAAAGAAGCCCGTCAAGAAGCCAGTAGCAGTTGCCGCCACAATCACCGCCAGAATCCCACGGGGCTTTCGGGCTGCGACCTCGTCGTCAGAAATCTTGCGCTCCTTCAAGCCCTTGTGGATCATCACGACGCTCATGATGGCAAGCATTACGGAGAAGAGGATCATCAGCACGTTGCCATCAACGTATGCCGAGAGTCGCGCACCAATGAATGAGCCCACGACCGAGATTCCACCGAAGATGAAACCTTCGCGCAGGCGCACGTTCTTGTGGCGAATTTTCTCCGGTAGAGCAGTCAGCGCGGTAGCCAAAACGATTACCAAAGATCCGGCAGCCGCCGCGTGAGGCGTTTGATGAAGCAGGTACGTGAGGGCGGGAACAGCCAAGATACCGCCACCGGCGCCAAGCGCTCCAACGACAACGCCAACGGCGACACCAATAATCACTGCGAAAGCTATTATGGCCACGATCTACCTTCCCTCCCCGACGATCGGGTTTCTAAACTCTAAATTTTGCCCATCTATACGTCTTCGTCAAACGACAAAAATGTTCCCGCACGGAAACCGTGCGGGAACATTCCTCTAAGTGACTAGAAGCGACTTACTTCATCTTGGTGCCAACGGAGCCGAGGCGCTCACAAGCCTCAACAACGCGAGCAGCCATGCCAGCCTCAGCAGCCTTACCCCACGAACGCGGGTCATAAGACTTCTTAACGCCAACCTCGCCGTCAATCTTCAGAACTTCGTCGTACTTGCGCAACATCCACTCGGCAACCGGGCGGGTGAAAGCGTACTGGGTGTCGGTGTCAACGTTCATCTTGATAACACCGTTCTCAACCGCTGTGCGGATCTCTTCAGCAGACGAGCCCGAACCACCGTGCATAACCAGGTCGAACGGACGATCACCAGCGTTGTACTTCGCACCAACCTCTTCCTGAATGGTGCCCAGAATCTCCGGACGAAGCTTCACATGGCCAGGCTTGTAAACACCGTGGACGTTGCCGAACGTAAGAGCAGTCAGGTAACGACCCTTCTCGCCAAGGCCCAGAGCCTCAACCGTTGCAATACCATCCTCAGTGGTGGTGTACAGCTTCTCGTTGATCTCGCCAACAACGCCGTCTTCCTCACCACCAACAACACCAATCTCAACCTCAAGAATGGTGTGCGACTTCTGAGCAAGATCAAGCATCTTCTGCGCGATCTCCAAGTTCTCCTTCAACGGCACAGCCGAGCCGTCCCACATGTGGGACTGGAAGAACGGAAGGCGGCCAGCCTTAACCTCTTCAACCTCGAGCTCCATGATCGGAATAATCCAAGAATCAAGGTTCTGCTTTGCGCAGTGGTCCGTGTGAAGCGCAACCGTAACGTCGTAGTTCTTAGCAATCTCACGAGCGTACGCAGCCATTGCAAGCGAGCCAGCTACGCGGTCCTTAACCGTGGAGCCAGACCAGTACTCGGCGCCACCAACCGAAACCTGGATAATACCGTCAGACTCGGCCTCGGCGAAGCCTTGAATAGCGGCCGTCAAGGTCTGCGAAGAAGTAACGTTGATCGCCGGGTAAGCGAACTTGCCTTCCTTCGCACGGTCCAGCATCTCGTTGTAAACTTCAGGGGTTGCGATAGGCATTAATTGCCTCCTTGCCTAGACATTTTGACTTCTCCATTATCCCACATTTAGGTTCGCAATGCTTTAGCGTCCAAAGTCTTGACAAGCCTATTCGGCTTGCCCCCGCTACGCGCCTTCTGGATCGCTCCCATGCTGTATAACCCACGCCCACATAGCAATAGCCGCAGCGTGCCCCACATTCATCGACCGGCTAGAACCATACTGCGTTATATGCAAAACAGATTCGCACGCCCGTGCCATATCCTCACTGAGACCCGTGGACTCCTCCCCCATCACCAGCACGCACTTATCTGGAAGCTCCCGGCCCTCCAACGGCCGAGACCCCTCAATATTGTCAATCCCAATCACGTGCAAACCGCGCGAACCCACATGGTCCAAGAACTCATCGATCTCAGGGTGGTGTACGACTTCCAAATACCTGTCCGTCACCATCGCCCCGCGCCTGTTCCACCTGCGACGCCCCACAATATGCACGCGGCGGACCCCCAAACAGTTTGCCGTGCGCACAATCGACCCAATGTTGAAGTCGTGCCCCAAGTTTTGCACCGCAACTTCAAGCCAATCCGGCCTGCCCACGCTGTCTAGGAAGCCCTTAATCGCCTCATTCGACCAGTAGCGGAAGCGGTCCTCCACATTGCGCGTATCACCCTCGCTAAGTAGCACCGGATCATACTGATCGCCCTGCGGCCAGTTCTCTTCACCACCCGGCCACGGCCCCACGCCGCTACCAGGAACCGACCGCACCTCATTCTCGTCTATTTCTGCCACGCCCTCGAACATACAAACAACGCGGGAAACCGTCAAAGCCAGTCTCCCGCCGTGCACGAGCGTGCACAAAGCCCGCGATCATCTACCTTGCAATAGCTTAGAACGATAGGCTAAAAGCAGTTACAGAAGGAGACAAGTATGGAAACCACAACAAACTTTTCACTAGACGAAATGCCCCCAATCACCTCGTGGCTATCCGACATGGACGGCGTTCTTGTGCGTGAAGAACGTGCAATCGACGGAGCACAAGAATTCATCGACACTCTGCACGAGCTGAACATCCCGTTCCTCGTATTCACCAACAACTCGATCTACACGCCGCGAGACCTGTCCGCGCGCCTCGACAACTCCGGCCTACACGTGCCCGAAGAGCACATTTGGACGTCGGCGCTTGCAACCGCAGCGTTCCTGTCCCAGCAGTCGCCAAACTCGTCCGCATTTGTCATTGGCGAGGCCGGACTCACCACCGCCCTGCACAGCGCCGGCTACGTGATGACCGAGACCAACCCCGAATACGTTGTGCTTGGCGAAACTCGTAGCTACGACTTCAACGCCATCACTCGCGCCATTCGCTTCATCGAAGCTGGCGCCAAGTTCATTGCCACCAACCCGGACGTCACCGGCCCCTCCGACGAGGGCGTTTTGCCCGCAACCGGATCCGTGGCCGCAATGATCACCAAAGCAACCGGACGCAGGCCCTACTTTTTAGGCAAGCCCAACTCGATGATGCTGCGCGCCGGCCTCAACAAGATTGGCGTCCACTCTGAAGTCACCGCCCTGATCGGTGACCGCATGGACACCGACGTGCAAGCCGGCATCGAAGCGGGCCTGCGCACCTTCCTCGTTCTCAGTGGTTCAACGAGCGAAAGCGAGATTCAGAGCTTCCCGTTCCGTCCCTACCGAACCAAGAACTCGATTGCCGACATGATCGAGGTTGTGCGCGAAAACCACCGGCTAGCCAAAGAAGCAGGACTGCTCGAAGAATCCGGCGAGTAGGACGTAGCGAACCCTCGCGAAGTGTTAAAAATTTGTACACGTTTGCGCGACGTGTACAAAATTCGCGAAATTTTTAAGACGTTATCGGGACGTGTACAAAATCTGTACACGTCCCGATTAGGCGAAAGTGAAGATGCTCAGATTAGGCGAGGCCGAGGTCTTCCAACCCCAAAGCGTTCAAATACTTGTAGCCAGCGCCCTCGATGACCTCGCGCGCCCCCGTATCGCGGTCCACAATCACCGCAACAGCTAGAACCTGCGCGCCCGCTGCCTCAAGCGCGCGAGCCGCCTGCATCGGAGAGCCACCAGTGGTCGAAGTATCCTCCAACACGATCACGCGCTTACCCTCAACAGAAGGCCCCTCAATCTGGCGCTTCATGCCATGATCCTTGGCCTCCTTGCGCACCACGAACGCATCAACCGACAGTCCCCGCGAGGCCGCAGCATGCAAAATCGCCGTCGCAACCGGATCCGCACCCATCGTGAGGCCACCCACGGCATCAAAATCATCCGGCGCGAAACCATTATCCTCAAGCATGTCGAGCATCACGTGCCCCACCAAAGGCGCCGCCTCATGATGAAGCGTTGCCCTGCGCATATCAACGTAAAAGTCAGACTCCTTACCCGAAGCCAACGTCACCTTCTGGTGAATGACAGCAAGCTCTTTAACAAGTTCGGCCAGGCGGGCCTTGCGCGGATCGTTAGTCATACCCCTATCGTAAGCGAAAGCCAGCGCCCCCTCGAAAACCACGCGATTAACCTAACCCGCGCCCCGTTTCGTTACATGCGCAACGAAAATCCCCAAACCTGCGCAAACTCGGTAAAGTAAAAACACCGAGGCGTACCAGCCGCCAAATCTACACAGCTGGCACCAACATGAACCGGCAAGTAATAACCGTTGCGATGGCCTTCGTGGGCCTAGTAGTAGGCGCGGGATTCGCATCAGGTAAAGAAATCCTCCAATACTTCGTAGGATTTGGCGTCCAAGGAATGTGGGCGGTCACCCTCGCGCTTATAATCTTCGGAATCGCAGGATTCGCGATCCTCCAGCTCGGTTCCTTCTTCCTAGCCAGCGACCACAACCGCGTGCTAACTGAAGTTTCCCCGCCCATCACGTCCCGCTTCTTCGACATCCTCATCACCATCACGTTATTCAGCATGGGCTTTGTGATGATCGCCGGCGGAGGCGCCAGCCTGAACCAACAATTCGGAATACCTGTCTGGGTGGGATCAGCCATCATCACCGTCCTGGTAATCCTGGTTGGAATGCTTGACGTAGACCGCGTGACCACAATCATCGGATCCATCACGCCGTTCATCATTGTGCTGATCGGTGGCGCGGCGATTTGGTCATACACGCACGTAGACTACTCATTCACGCAGCTGAACGACATGGCGCTTGAAATTGGATCAACCCTGCCAAACTGGTGGGTTTCCGCCGCAAACTACGTGGCTCTGGCGCTCGCAATGGCCGTATCCATGTCAATCGTGATGGGTGGCCAAATCCGCGACCCCCGCGTAGCGGGACGCGGCGGCATGCTGGGCGGCATCATCTACGGCCTGTTGATCCTCATCTCGTCCTCCGCCCTGTTTGCACAAATCGACAAAGTGGGCCACTCTGACATGCCCACTCTCATGCTGCTCACCAGCATCCACCCCGCATTTGGCACCGTCATGGCGTTCGTGGTTTTCGGCATGATCTTCAACACCGCTATCGGCATGTACTACGCCCTTGCATCCAGGTTCTCGAAGGGCGACCCAAAGCGCTTCCGCATCTGGCTAATCTCGATGGCTCTGGTTGGCTTCGTGATCTCATTTGTTGGATTCGAAACGTTTGTGAGCTACCTATACCCGGTGATCGGCTACGCGGGCATGCTTTTGATTCTGCTACTGGTAGTGCACTGGGTGCGAAGCCGAGAAGATATTCGTAAGGAAATCGCACGCCGTATGGCCATCCGCAAACTCTTGCGCCGCCTGATGCGTAAAGACAAGCACTTCCATCAAGGGCATGCAGACCAGCTTGCCGAGGCGATTGAGCAATCACCGGTTGAAAATACAGACCTGCAAACCAGCTCCGTGCTCGAAGTGGTAGACGAGTTGGAAGATGAGGGCCTGGCCTACGACCATCCGGCAACGATCGACTTCGAAGAGATCACCAACGTAGAGCTTGAAGAGGACGCCCTCGACGACTACGAAGAGCCCGAAACCGATGAGGTAGCCGAGGAAGTTGTCCGAGCGGAAGAAACGAATGAGGCTCGCCCCTCGGCGGAGGAAACTAACCCAGAAAAGCCCCTCTAATCGTTAGCGCAGGCTGGCGCATGCAGTGGAGAACCACCTCTTTAATCTGACTTGCGAGCCGCGAGCCAAACCATAATCGACCCCAATAACCCGACGCCGAGGAAAGTTGCGGATACCCACAGGGAAGAGCGGGTTGCCTGCGCAAAACCGCCCACCAGATGACTCACCAGCTCAGAATCAGCGCCCATCTGCTCGCGCAGTTGCAACAGATTTGAACCCGCCGAAGCCTTCGTAGCAGCGATCAGATCATCCAGCTTTGCGGCGGGCAAATTGACCGAGAACAGCGCGTCCGGCAACGAACTACCGAGCCCCACCGCGAGCGCGCCGCCCGAGAACGCTGTGCCAAGCGCCGAACCAACCTGACGAACCGTGGACTGGGTTGCCGAACCTTGGCCAGATTTAGTGACTGGGACGTCCCGCAAGATGGTGCCGGTCAGCTGCGCAGACGCGAGACCCAGACCAAGACCGTACGCAAGAAGAGGGGCAACGAGGTAGGCCAGGGACTTGGCCGGATCCATGAAGGAGGCAAGAGCGGCAACTCCTGCAAGCTCCAGACCAAGCCCTAAAATGACTGTACCTGCCGGGCCGAGCCTGGCTGCGATGTGGCGCGCAAGGCCTCCGGATATGAATGCTCCCAGAGCCATGGCTGCGAGAATCAGGCCGGCATCTATCACGCTGGTCCCATACGCGTTGATGAGGTAGAGCGGAAGCACAAACAGCAGGGCGAACTCTCCGATTGCAACCGTTGCGGCCGTGAGATTGCCCCACGAGAACGTGCCGATTGTGAACATCGATAGGTCCAACAAAGGGCCGTTGGCGCGCTTAGCTAGATGCAACTCCCACCAGATAAACAGCGCGAGTGCGACCAGCGCGATCGCTAGTGAAATGGGTACCACCGAGATCGCTGAGGCCTGCGTCCATGTAAGACCGAGAAAGCTGAACTCTGAAGTGGGTTTCCACCACCCCACGTGCGGTCCCTCAATGATGGAGAACACGAGGCTACCAAGCGCCAGACTGGAGAGCACGAAGCCCTGCACGTCGAATTTCCCACCGGCCTCACCCCTGGTTTGAGGAACAACCTTGAGGGCAAATAGTACGAGTAGCGCACCCAGAGGCAGGTTCACGTAAAAGATCCAGCGCCAGGAAACCCACTCGGTTAGCACTCCTCCAAGCAGGGGACCTATCGCGGCGGCTCCGGAGATTACCGCGCCCCAAATACCAAACGCGGCTGCGCGATACTTGCCACGAAAGAGGGCATTCACGGTTGAGAGCGTAGCCGGCATTATTCCCGCAGCGCCTACTGCCTGCACCGCGCGGCCTGCCAGGAGCGCAGCGGCCGACCCGGCAACACCTGCGACCGCAGATCCCGCCATGAAAATGATCATGCCAATCACCAGTAACCTGCGCCGCCCAAGCCGGTCTGACGCAGAACCACTGGCAAGTAGCAGCGCGCCCACGATCACCGCATACAAGCTGTTCACCCACTGGGCATCCGCGAGCGTCAGTGTTAGGTCCCCAATGATTTTTGGCAGCGCCACGCCCACGATCGTGCCGTCTAACACGATCACTCCCAGCGAAGCGGCGAGCACCGCCAGCGCACCCCAATCTCGTTTTGAGGGCGCCTGCACTACACCCGTTTCACCGCTTGATTGCGCCCTTTGTGCGTCCTGCACTTCCCCTCCAACACTACGAAACTTCTACTTCCATAGTGGTGAGGCAAAGCGCGGGCCACATCAACCGAAAGGATGAATTCGCCCTACTCTTCCAACAAGCCCACGGATCGCGCTTTCGCCACGGCCGCGGTCCGCGAGTTCACCGCTAGTTTTTCAAACACGCGGTTCAGGTGAGTTTTAACCGTGGTTTCAGAAAGAAATAGGTCCCTAGCCACGGCCGCATTAGTTTTGCCTTGCGCCACAAGGCGAAGCACATCCAGTTCCCGGCCCGTAAGTTCGGGCATTCCGCTGTGTTTGATCTGCGCTTGCACTCCCGAACCCAAGAACTGTTTGCCCCGCGCCGCAGTCTCAACCGCGCGTTGTAGTTCCGCAGTGTCTGCATCTTTGAGAACGTATCCGGCCGCGCCCGCAGCTAGAGCGCCCAAGATTTCCGGTTCGGACCCGTATGTTGTGACAACGAGGACGGGCGGCCCGCCCATCCGTTTGATTTCTCGCACGGCACTGGTGCCGCTCATTGCCCCAGGCTGTTTGAATCGCAGGTCCATGATCACGAGGTCTACCGGGTGGGCTCGAAGCCAGTTGATGGAGTCCTCAGCTCGCGCAAAATCAGCGGCCACGTTAACGCCGTCTACGTTTTCTAAAACCGCGCGCAGTCCCATCCGCACAACCGCGTGGTCATCGACAATTACGACCTTCACTCGGCCCCGTCCTCACCTATCGGAACCGAGGCGCGCACGAGCACACCGTCCTCACTAAAAATCTCTAGAGCGCCACTCACTTCACTCATTCGCTCCCGCATGGTGGGAATACCAAAACCGCGTCCGTCTTCTGGCATGGACGTGTCAAAACCCTGACCGTGATCTTCAATCTCAAGCCGCACGGCCCTATCATCTGCCTTGAGGCGAACGGTGGCCGCCGCAGTTCCCGAATGTTCCTTTACGTTTACAAGGGCGGATTTAGCCACGCGCAGAAGCGCCGCTTCCTGCCCCAGGTTGAGCGCAGACACTCCCTCATCAATATCAAAAGTGATATTTAGACCCAGCAGGACAGGCTCATTGGCGAGACCGCGCAGAGCAACCTCTAAGCGTCCACCCGAAAGCTCTTGCGGAGCCAGAGCCTTAGTTACCCGCCGGGCATCGGCAAGCGCCCCCTGCGCGGCCTGCAAAGACTGATCGATCAGCCGCGCAACCTCGTGCGGATCACGGCTTGTTTGCGCCACCTGCAACAGCATCGCCACCCCGGATAAATCCTGCGAAACCGTGTCGTGGATTTCGCCTGCCATGCGCGCCCGTTCGCGTTGCAAAATGCGTTCTTCCTCGGCCCGGTCTAGGAGCGTGCGCGTCTGACTCAGTTCACGAAGGGCTTTGCGCAGCGAAGCTGCCTCGGTAATCACGGTAACTCCCGCCCACGTTATTACCAGGGCAATGCCTACGCCCAGGAGTGGTCCCAAGATTGCGGCGCCAACCGGGTGATCTGCGGGTAGTCGCGCAACGGAAATTCCCACGGCGATTAGGCCCGTTATGCCTGCCGCTATCGAGCCCCACCAAGGGCCGAGCACCCCCACCTGGATGATTACCAGCGCGAATGCAAGCCAAATAGCCGTATCTGACACGGCCAGCAGCCCCACCCAAATCAAGGTGAGGACCAGCATCCACACGATTGTGTAACGCCCGTGCGAAACCCCCTGCCCTAAAGCGTCAGAGCTGGCGTGCGCACGATGCCCGAGCATCATTCCAGCCGCGTAGGCGCCCAAGAACGCGACCCCTAAAATGACACCTAGAACCGGGGAGCCACCCGTGAACGCTCCAGCCACGCCCACAACGGTTGTCAAGGCCAGCAGGAACGAGGCTGCAATAGCTAAAGCCCGCGAGTTCAAAGCACTCACATGTGGGGCAGACGCGAAGTGACCGCGCGAACCATCCAACGCGGCGACATCTTGGTGGCAAACATTGCTACCTTGTAACGCGCCGAGGGGGTCACCAGCACCTGACGGCGGCGAACCGCTGCGAGGGCCTGTTCCACTACCTGTGCCTCGCTGATCCACGAGATTTTTGGAACCTCCTCGGGAACAGTTTGCACCCTGTCGTGGAACGCCGTATTAACCATGCCTGGCATGACTGCCGTGACGCTCACGCCCGTTCCGCGCAACTCTTCAGCCACTCCCTCGGAAAACGCCTTCACCCACGCCTTGTGTGCGGAATACGTACCCATGCCGGTGTCTGCCGCAACGGAAGAAACGTTCAGAACTGCACCGTGACCGCGATCAAACATGGCGTTTACCGCCGCGTGCGTAAGCTCCATAACGGCCCGCACCATCACGTCCAATGCCTTCGTTTCAGCAGTCATGCTGTTCTCACGAAACGGCACGCCCAAACCAAAACCAGCATTGTTCACGAGCAGGCCAACGGGACGCTCATCTTGGCGGAGCCGCTCCACAACCGCCTTGCGCCCCCTCGCGGTGCCAAGGTCCGCCACGAGCACCTCGGTGTGCACGCCTGAGGCCGCCTCGATCTTCTCCGCGATCTCACGCAACTTATCTTCCCGGCGCGCAACCAACACAAGATTGTGCCGCGCGGCCGCCAGTTGCCAACAAAACTCTTCCCCAAGGCCCGAAGACGCCCCGGTAACCAAAGCAGTACCCATACAAATAGGTTAGGCGGCACTCCCTCCCTTATGCCACATTTGACGCCGGAAGGTAGGGTTAAACCATGCGACTAGCCACTTGGAATGTGAACTCCATCCGCGCGCGCCACGAGCGCGTCATCGATTTTCTGAACCGCGCCGACATTGACGTGCTTGCCATGCAAGAACTCAAATGTAAGCCCGACCAGTTCCCTCTGGACGCGTTCAAAGAGGCCGGCTACGAGGTGGAAATGGTGGGTTACAACCAGTGGAACGGTGTGGCAATTGCTTCTCGCGTTGGAATAGATGAGGTTGAAACCAGCTTCCCCGGCCAGCCCACATTCCGCGACAAGATTGAGGCGCGCGCAATCGGTGCCACGTGCGGCCCTCTGCGCGTGTGGAGTACCTATATTCCTCACGGACGCTCACTTACTGACCCGCACTACCAGTACAAGCTCGAGTTCATGCGCGGCCTGGCCGACCACGCCGCCACGCAAATGGAAGGGCGCCAACTAGCGGTTGTGGGCGACTTCAACGTTGCTCCATTCGATGAGGACGTGTGGGACATTTCCGTTTTTGAGGGCGCAACCCACGTGTCAGAGCCCGAACGAGACGCTTTCAACTACTTTGCGAAGCTCGGAATGGAAGAGGTCACGCGCGAGCGAGTCACCAACTACACGTACTGGGACTACCAAAAACTTCGCTTCCCCAAGAATGAGGGCATGCGGATAGATTTCATTTACGCCTCCCCCGCTCTCGCCTCTGCGGTGACCGGCGCGCAGATTGACCGCGACGAGCGTAAAGGCAAGGGCGCTTCTGACCACGTGCCCGTCATCATCGACTTTTAGGAGGTCGAAATGCCTGACGGTCTACCGGAAGATCTGCGGCCACCATTCGAATATTCCATGGCTTTCATGGAGCCTGGCCGCGTCCTCGAATACGGCGATTCCATGCTGGTTTACCCCCTCATGTCGGTCACCAAGCTGCTTTCCGCAATGGGGGTTCTTGTTGCCGTGCAGCGGGCCATGATCAGCCTCGATGATGAGGTAGCTATTGCCGACGGCCAGCGGGTTGTGACACTACGCCACCTGCTTGCCCACACCTCCGGCCTTGCCTTCAACGAGCCTGTGCTAGAGGCCGGCATCGAGGAAAAGCGGATCTATTCCAACCGCGGTATTGAAGAAGCGTCGTGGGCGGTCGAGGCAGCCACGGGATTCACTTTCGAGGACTGGGTTGAGGCAACCGTTTTGGAGCCGCTCGGTCTGATAGAGACACACATTGACGGATCCGCAGCATACGCTGGGGCCGGATCCATCCGTGACCTCGTGGCCCTTGCCCGCGAGTTTCAAAACCCCACACTCATATCGCCTGAGTTGGCGCGGGAGGCAACCTCGGTTGCTTTCCCGGGTTTGAAAGGCGTCACGCCCGGTTACGGCGGATATTCGGACAACACGTGGGGTTTAGGTTTTGAAATCAAAGGAGCGAAAGTGCGCACCTGGTTCCCGCGCGCGGCCTCGGCGCGCACCTTCGGACACTTCGGCCAATCCGGTTCACTCCTTTGGGTAGACCCAGAATCTGGGCGCGCCATGGCATTCCTCGGGGCCGAACCGTTCGGGGCCTGGCATCGCAAAAACTGGCAAGCCCTGGGAGACCACTTCCTCGAAATGGTCTGACTCTAAGGTCTACTTCTTCCCTCCAGCTCTCGACAATACAACCGTAACGCTCCCCAGAGAGCAAGAAGAGTCCTAACAGATAGGAGACAATGAACTCCTTTGGAACATCTCCAGTTCCCGAAAATACCCACTCGGTTCAAGCTAAGTAGAGTGCACATGGTAACGGGATAACGAATATGATCAGCACAGTAATCAGTGTTCCGATTGACCTGGGCATTAACTTGTTTTTCCGCTTGGTCTTATCCTTCTAGCAGACTTCCTTAATGCCACGTTTCCTAACTTGCCATGCAATCTGACCGGGCAGCCCTCCGCCAACGCTTTACTTGCGATTTTCGTAATGATAATAGACGTCGTTCTTTTCCCCGTATATCGCATATTCCGATGTATAGTCGAGGAGGGGGTGCCCGGTTTTCCAAACTGCGCAAATCTAATGGACTTGCGACCAATCACGGCCACTCGTTTGCGCACAACACACAGAAGCACTCGTTTGCAGATTTTGTCAGAATGGTGGGGAGATCTTCGATAATGCGACAGAAAATTGACCCTACGCGCCTATCAAATTTCTTGTTTCAAATCGCAGCGGTTATTTACGCGATTTCACTATTCACAAGGTCTGCCCTCACCCACCTGGCATTTGCTCCCAGCCTAAAGACTTTCAGCAGACCACTAGCGGCGACACTCCAGTTCATTACCAACGAGCTTCAAGGACTCACGCTACTGCCGGTTGTATCCATCTGCATCATTGCGGGCATTGTCATGCGTTCACTACCCAAATTCAGCGAAACTCCACAGAAGGAGCCAAACCAGCAACAAGGCTAGCCGGCAAGCCAGAAGACACAGTGAAGGGCTAGGAGGTTTTCCTCCTAGCCCTTCACTTGTCCAGGTTAGGCGCTGGCCTCCAACTTCAGCTCATCACCGCTTACCTTCACGGTTACCGAACCTCCGTCCGGGACCTCGCCTCCAATAATCATGCGCGCCAAGCGGTCTCCAATCTCACGCTGAATCAACCTACGCAACGGGCGTGCACCAAACGCGGGATCATACCCGTGCTCGGCCAGCCACGTCCTCGCGTCATCATCAACGTGCAGGGCAATCCGACGGCTGCGCAAACGCCCAGCCATCTGATCAACCTGAATGTCAACGATCTTCGACAGCTCTTGCTTAGTCAGAGCCTTGAACACCAAGATCTCATCCAGACGGTTCAAGAACTCCGGCTTGAACGCCGCGCGAACCGTATTCAGCACGGCCTCACGCTGCTCGTCCTCACCCATCGATGAATCCACCAGGAACTGCGAGCCAAGGTTAGAAGTTAGCACCAGAATCGTGTTCCGGAAATCAACCGTCCGCCCCTGACCATCCGTCAACCTGCCATCGTCCAGCACCTGCAACAAGATGTTGAAAATCTCCGGATGAGCCTTCTCCACCTCGTCCAACAACACCACCGAGTAGGGGCGGCGACGAACGGCCTCAGTCAACTGGCCACCCTCGTCGTAACCCACATACCCCGGAGGCGCGCCAACCAGGCGCGACACCGAATGCTTCTCCGAATACTCCGACATGTCAATGCGAACCATCGCGTGCTCGTCATCAAAGAGGAAGTCCGCGAGCGCCCTCGCAAGCTCCGTCTTACCCACACCAGTTGGGCCCAGGAACATGAACGAACCGGTTGGACGATTCGGGTCAGACACGCCAGCGCGAGAACGACGCACCGCGTCAGATACGGCGCGAACCGCGTCCACCTGCCCAATCAGGCGCTTACCGATGTAAGACTCCATGGAAAGTAGTTTCTCCATTTCGCCCTGCAGCAACCTGCCCGTGGGGATTCCCGTCCATGCTTCAACCACGGCTGCGATTTCAGCAGGACCAACCCGCTCGGGAATCATCGGCTCGCCCTCATCGGCGTGATCCTCAGCTTCCTCCGCCTTCGCAATCTGGGCCTCAACCTGGGGAATATCACCGTTTTGTAGGCGCCCTGCTTCTTCCCAACGGCCCTCACGCATTGCGAGTTCCAGCTCGGTACGAAGCTCATCGAGCTTCACGCGCAGATCACCAACCCTATTACGGCCAGCCTTCTCGGCCTCCCACCTGGCGGTGAGTGCCGCAAGTTCCTCTCCAAGATCGGCAAGCTCCTCACGCACCTTCTCAAGCTGCGTAGCGGTCTGCTCGTCCTCGCCCTCAGGATCGGATTCGGTTAGGTAGGACTCCTCCATGCGAAGCCGGTCCACCTGGCGGCGAAGCTGGTCGATCTCCGTGGGAGACGAGTCAAGCTCCATGCGCAGGCGAGACGCCGCCTCGTCCACAAGGTCGATTGCCTTGTCCGGCAACTGCCGGCCGGTGATGTAGCGGTTGGACAGCTCCGCGGCCGCGAGTAGCGCACCGTCAGAGATGGTGACCTTGTGGTGGGCCTCGTACTTCGGCGCAATACCGCGCAAGATCGCAACCGTGTCATCCACGGAAGGCTCGCCTACAAACACCTGCTGGAAACGCCGCTCAAGCGCCGGATCCTTCTCGATGTTCTCCCGATATTCGTCGAGGGTGGTTGCGCCAACCATGCGAAGCTCTCCACGCGCAAGCATTGGCTTGAGCATATTGCCCGCATCCATCGCACCTTCGGAGCCGCCGCCCGCACCAACCATGGTGTGAAGCTCGTCAATGAACGTGATGATCTCGCCGTTTGCAGACTTGATCTCGTTCAAAACGGCCTTCAGGCGTTCCTCGAACTCACCGCGGTACTTCGCACCCGCAACCATGGCAGACAGATCGAGAGCGATCAGCCTCTTGTTACGAAGCGATTCGGGTACGTCACCGGCCACGATACGCTGCGCCAGACCCTCCACAACCGCGGTCTTGCCGACGCCCGGCTCACCAATCAGAACTGGGTTATTTTTTGTCCGGCGAGAAAGCACCTGCACGACGCGGCGAATCTCCTCGTCACGTCCGATCACAGGATCGAGTTTGCCTTCGCGCGCAACCTCTGTGAGGTCGCGCCCATACTTCTTGAGAGCTTCAAATGAGCCCTCCGGGTCAGCAGTCGTGATCGGCTCCTTCCTAAGTGCAGATAGTGTTGACTGCAAGGCGCTTGCACTAGCGCCCTCTTCGTTCAAAATGCGGCCCGCATCCGTGTCAGATTTTGCGAGCGCAATGAGCAGGTGCTCCGTGGAGATGTACTCGTCCCCCATGGCACGCGCATCCGACTCCGCCTCCACCAAAATATTGCCGAACGCACGTGAGGCGGCCGGCTGTGACACCGAGGTCCCCTGGGTTGACGGCATCTGAGTTAGCGCGGCGCGTACCTTCTGTCCCACACCCTTACGAGAAGCCCCCGCGGCCTCCAAAACTGAAATCGCGATACCTTCAGGCTGATCGAGCAACGCATGTAGCAAGTGCATGGGCTCAACTGAAGGATTGCCCGCAGCGCCAGCGGTTTGCACGGCTGCGCTGATCGCCTCTTGGGCCTTGGTTGTAAATTTATTGTCCACTTCAAATCATCCTTTCGCCCACTGGGCAAATGTCATCTATGAAGTACAACGCTTCTAAACTTGAGTCTATTCCACTCAACTTCATAATTTTTGAGAACCAGCTCACAGCTAGCGGCGAATTCTCGTGTTTCGAGGTAGTCGCAAGCCGCCCAGTGCCCGATACTTAAAATATGAATGAAAAGATCAACATCGAACTACTTGACGAAGTTCAGGGCGAAGAAGCCCTTGCCTGGGTAAATTCCCACAACAGCCGCACGCTTAGCACACTGGAGACGAAGCGTTTTTTAAACATCGAAGAACAGATTAAGAACGTTTTAGACGATCCAGACCGCATCCCCTACGCCAGCATCAGAGGCGATTTTGCATACAACTTCTGGGTTGATGAGAAGAACCCGCGCGGCCTTTGGCGCCGCCAACCGGCCTCGGCATACCTGCAAGGAGCGGACGACTGGTCGGTTCTGCTCGACATCGACGAGCTGGCCAAGAGCGAAGATAAAGCGTGGGTGTTCCACGGAGCCTCCCTCCTCTTCCCCGAATATTCGCGGGCGCTCATCGCGCTCTCCGATGGCGGCTGCGATGCGGACGTGATTCGCGAATTCGACGTTGACACGTGCACGTTCGTTGAAGACGGCTTCAACCTGCCCGAGTCAAAAGGCCAATGCAGCTGGATAACAGCGGACCAAATCCTGGTAAGCCGCGACTTTGGCCCAGACACAATGACCGATTCGGGCTATCCGCGTCAGGTTCGACTATGGAAGCGCGGACAAGACCTCGAGGACGCGCAGATCATTTTTGAGGGCGAAAAAAGCGACGTTGGTGTATTCCCCCACTTCGATTCGATGCCCGGCTGGCAGCGCGTAATGATTAGCCGACTCATCACGTTCTACGAATCAGAAACGTTCATTGCAGATCCAACGGCACAGTATGTTCTCAAGAAAGTTGAGGTCCCAACACACGTAGAGGCCGGACCCTGGCGCGACTGGATGCTCATGCGTCCAAAGAAAGACTGGACCGTAGGTGACAAGACCTTCAAAGCAGGATCCCTGGTTGCAACCCAGTTCGACAACGCCTTCGACGAGGACTTCGAAGCGCACAGCCTGTTTACACCGACGGACGCCTCTGCCCTAGAAGACGTCACAACTACCAGGCATCACGTTGTGGTGAACGTGCTCCACCACGTCTCCAACCGCCTGGGTATCCTCACCCCGCCCACCACCGAACACACGGGGTGGGACAGACGCGACCTCAACTTGGCAACAGGCGGCAACGGGCAAGTTCCCGCGCACGCGACTCTCCAAGTGAGCGCGGTTGATAGCCGCACCAGCGACCAGTTGTGGCTGCACGCCACAGGCTTCACCACTCCCATGACGCTCTCACTACTCGAACTATCCAAATCCGGAGAAACCCTGAGCGCCACCACGGTTCGCAAAGCCCCCGCAACATTCAACGTACAAAACGTGGAAGTGGGCCAGCACTTCGCCACCTCCGCAGATGGCACCAAAGTTCCCTACTTCCAGATCAGCACGCCGGGAACCGAACCCGCCCCAACCCTGCTATACGGGTACGGCGGATTCGAAGTCTCGCTGACCCCCTCCTACCTTGGTACGGCCGGCCCGGCCTGGGTTGAGCGCGGCGGCACCTACGTGGTTGCCAACATTCGCGGAGGCGGCGAGTACGGCCCCAAGTGGCACCAAGCCGCACTGCAAGCCAACCGCCACCGCGCCTATGAGGATTTCGTAGCAGTTGCCGACGACCTCGTAGCCCGCGGCGTAACCACAAAACAGCAGCTCGGCGCGCGAGGCGGATCCAATGGCGGCCTCCTAATGGGCATGATGCTCACCAAATACCCCGAACACTTCGGCGCCATCGTCTGCGAAGTTCCGCTACTAGACATGAGCCGCTTCCACACACTTTTGGCCGGAGCCTCCTGGATGGCAGAATACGGCGACCCATCCGACCCCAAGCAGTGGGAATTCATAAAGACATTCAGCCCCTACCACCTGTTCCAGCCGGGCCAGCAATACCCGCCGGTCCTATTCACCACCTCCACGCGCGACGACCGCGTGCACCCCGCACACGCGCGCACCATGGTTGCGAAAATGGATGAGGCGGACGCCGATGTACTCTTCTACGAAAACATTGAAGGAGGCCACGCCGGCGCGGCCGACAACAAACAGCGGGCAAAAATGAGTGCACTGGCCTGGGAATTCCTCTGGCAGCACCTCTGCGGCGAATAGCCACATCGGGCAGGTAACCGCACCAGCGTCAAGCGCTCACGCAACTTCGCGGGAGGGACGCAAGCCAAGCACGGTTAGGGCATAAAAAATGATCGGAGCATTTGTCGCTCCGATCATTTTTACTTAGCTACGCGGCTTACCAGCCCTGCATTCGCAGCTCAATAGCTCTACGCTCGCGGTTCACACCCGCAAGTTTGACGATGCCCCAAATCAGCAGAGCCAAACCAGCAAATCCGACGATCGCCGAAATAATCATGCTTGGCCCGAACGAAGAGATCACGTCGTCAAAGAACTCGCCACCGAAAACGAGGATGTTCTGGCCATCCGCATTCTCGCACTTAAGCGTGTAAGTTCCGGCAGGCACATCGGTTGCCATCGCGCCTTCCCCATCGCCTACCGGCACCAGTGGATAGGTGTCATTTTGTCCAACCAAAGTACAAGATGGGGTTACCGCACCAACCTGCACATCTAGCCCACTAGACGCTCCATCAGATCCGGACATGTCGTTGGAATAAACAACCGTAACCACGCCCGTGCTTCCAACCTCTATGCTCCCGCCATTTTGAACCGGCTCAAAAGAAGACGTGTCCAAGGATTGAAGCGCACCTACCGCGAAACTCATCAAAAACGCTGCGGGAGCAATCACGAGCATCATGACCACACCAATCACGATCATCGCGATCGAGCCACCCCTACCTGGAAGCTGTATCGGCGCTCGACCACCACCCTGGTAGGCATTCTGGCCGTATGCGGGGCCGTAACCGGGCTGACCATAACCAGGTTGGCCATATCCCGGCTGACCATTAGACGGCTGCCCATAGGCCGGGCCATAACCCGGCTGATTGTAACCAGTTTGGCCATAACCGTCCGCGCCCTGCTGACTGCGGTTACCTGTTGCTCCATACCCGTAGTTGCCGTAAGTGGACTGGCTGTAGTCGGGTTGGCCGTAGTCGGGCTGACCGGTCTGATTATGACCGGGCTGCTCCCCGTTCAAACCACCGTAGCCCTGGCCATAACCCGGCTGACCATAGCCAGGCTCGTCCTCAATCCTGCGGCCAAACTGCGGCTGCTCGGGCACCTGCCCACTGTCTTGCGGCTCGTTGCGGTCAAAGTCTTGATTGTCGCTCATGGTAAATCCTTACGCTCGCGGCCTACATGTTCATACTACTTGGGCCTGTTATTTTCCTAAATGGATAGTGCGCAAAATCAGGGTTATTTGAGGGTAATTCCGGAGGCTTCTAGCCGCTGTTTACGCAGCAGAGCGGTTGCGGCAGTATCGATTGGGTTCAGATCTTTTTGGCCGGTTGCAAGACGGATAAGATAATCCGCCAGCTGTGGGTTTCGCGCAAGCACGGGTCCGTGCATGTAGGTTGCAAACACGCTTCCCTGCACCGCTCCGTCTACCCGCTGTCCCTCATCACTCAAATCTAGGGCATTTCCATGCCCGCGCAGGACAGCTCCAAGTGGTTGCGCATCAACCCCCAGCTCTGTAACCCCGAGGTGGTTCTCAAACCCGGTCAAGGGCTCGCCAACGCCCTGGAGCAAAGCCGTGGTTACAAGTTCACCCACACTACGCTCTGTCCCCCGCCGGGTTTGCGCATCGAGCAGCCCTAAGCCATCCACCTGGCGCCCATCCTCGTCCTCATAAGAAGCGCCAAGCACCTGCAAACCTGCACAGACCGCAAAAACTATGGCTCCTCGATCCGCGGCTCGGCGCACTGCTCCCGACTTTTCAAGGCGCTGCACCGCAACCTGCTGCGCGGCGTCCTCACTTCCTCCAAGAAGATAAAAATCGAGGCTATCCGGCACCTCATCCCCCACGTGCACGGTCACTATTTCAGCGTCAAAACCGCGTTTTTGCAGGCGCTTTTCAAGTACGAGGGCGTTGCCGCTATCACCGTACGCGCCCATCGTTTCGGGCATGATCAAACCGATTTGTAGGGCGCTCATTTGACCTCCTCATACTCGCGGGAAATCCAATTGTTAAGTCCGTGCGCAGCCGTGTAGTTAGCTACCACGTCCACATTTCCTTGGGACGCTCGTTCGAGGCCATCCTGCGGAGTTTCAACCAGCTCAAACTCGAAATCTGCATACTCGAGCCGCACGGCAAGATCTGCGCGACGCTCCCCGCACACGATGATCTTGCGGCCTTGCAGGGGCGCGAAATCCACGTCCCACAGCCAAGAAAGATCCTCACCGTCCCCAATCCGGCCATTCACCGCGAGGATAATGCAAGCATCCTCCTCAACCATGGAAAGCGATTCTTGCCATCCAGCCGGATTCTTTGCGAGGACGATACGGGTTAGACGGCCATCCAAGTTGCGGCGGGCGTAGCGCCCAGACACCTGCGTGACCTTATTGATCTGCGAGATGGCCTGATCGATATTGACCCCGAGGGCGTGGGCAGCTGCAACCGCCTGCGCGGCGTTGCCCTGGTTTGCCCTCCCAGGCAGAGCAATAGCGAGGGGATGCGCGGCGCCCGCAAACACAACCGCACCATCTTCCACTGTCCACGCGGGTTCTGGCCGCGCGAATGAAGATCCGGGCACGTGCCAGGAATCGCCGGAGCGGACCACCGGAGTGTTAGTGCGAGGGAATGTCACCGAGTCGGCCGTCCTCGTAACTCCCGCAGACACCCAAATGGGGTTCTTCGCATCCCACGCGGCCGACACAATCAGCGGATCATCGCAGTTTGCCACCACAAACGCCTGCGGATTCTCATCAACAGCCTGGCGAATTCGCGCCTCCACAGCCCCGGCTTCACCCACTCGATCCAGCTGATCTCGCGACAGGTTAAGCAGCACAAAACCCGCTGGCTTCACCGCCCGCGCAACAGCCGGCACGTAGAGCTCATCAACTTCCAGGGCAGCAAACTCCGCCTCGCCCTCTTCAATCAACGCAGCGGCAACACCACCCGTCATGTTGTCACCAAGCACGTTGGATGCCACTCGTCCCTTAGTTTTCAAGGCTTCGCGCACCATCGAGGTGGTAGTCGATTTGCCGTTGGTACCCGTCACAATAACGATCTTCTTGCCACGGCTAACCTTTTCTAAGACCTTGGGATCAAGAGCTAACGCAACCCGGCCACCAATCACTCCGCCCGACCCGCGGCCACTTTTTTGCGACGCCCAGGCCGCGAAACGGCCCGCATTTTTTGCAAAGGACCCCCGCAAACCAACCTGCATTGTCCGCACCTCTCGTTAAGATGAACAAAACTCAGTTTACAAATGTTTGGGGTCACCGAAATAATTTAGCTCTCAGTTTGGGCCGTTAGGAGTTAGCAATGAAGCGCCACATAGCATTGGCCGCGCTCGCATGTTCTGTAATGATTTTAGGAGCGTGTTCGTCTGATGAGGAGCTTCCCGGCCCTCCTCCCACGCCAATTCCCCTGACCGCCCCTTCCGAAACTAGCGTTGAGACCCCCACCTCGTCCGAGGATGCCTCCACGCAGGTTGATTCGGCGGCGTACGAGCTTGGCGTCAACACGGAACTAGCGCAGGCCGGTAATGCGGGCTACTGGTTTACAAACAGTGACCACTCGGTTCTTTGCACCATTATCGTCGAGGGGGCAGCCTCCGCCCCTTACGTTCGGTGTGAAGCATTCCCTGCCTTCCCGGTGGAAGATACTCCATGTGACCAAGGCATTTTCATGGGGACTCAGGCCACGCTCTTCGAAGATGGCGCCGAGTACGGCAGGTGCCAGTCAGATGTTCCACTGCAGCAAATGTGTCTGAGCGATCCGACCTCGTTGGACGATTTTTCTGCCGAGTTTTGCGAAAACAATCTATTGTCAGCGCCCATCCTGAAGGATGGTGAAGTCATCACCGCCAGCAAGTTCACGTGCACAATAAAGGAGGGCGTGACTACGTGCACGCACGAAAATGGTCAAACCATGAGTTTTAGGCCCGGCGGAGCACTGGGGTAGGCAACGCAATACCTGGACTGGACTGTTCGGGCAAACTGCTAGCGCTGAACCGTTCGCGGCCGACTGCCGCGCGCACAAGCACGCGGCTTCTGGGGAGACCAGCAGACCAACTCGCGCGCACAAACCCATCTTTAGCTAAAGCACAGAAAACTGGGGGCGAGAAAACTCACCCCCAGTTCCAATGCCTTATGGTTTAGCGACGAAAAAGTACCAGCGCCCCTGATTTTGGATGGCGCACCAGTTCATTACCAGAAACACGCACGCGCCTGCCGCGGCGAACCGTATGCACACTGCCATCTGGAGTGGCCGCAAAAACGCGTGAGCGTTTCTCGTTTTCCTCACGCACCAGTGCGCGCAGCACTTCTAACTCTTCGCGCATTAGTTGCATTGCCTCTGCGCTCTCATCTAGACGTTGTTTCAGTTCTAGAATCTGGCGGATACCCTCCAGATTCACGCCCTCGTCCTGCGATAGGCGCTGAACTTCACGCAACCGCTCGACATCGCTTGCACTGTAGCGACGGCCCCGGCCCTTTGTGCGAGCCGGCGTAACTATGCCCAGGCGATCATACTGGCGAAGCGTTTGCGGATGCATACCCGCAAGTTCAGCAGCAACCGAAATAACGTAGGTTGTACCCCTCTTGTTCGCCATATGACCTCCCTCTACTTACGAGCGTTTGCTTCTAGACCTTGACGCGGATCGAAGTCAGCGGTCAGCTCACCGAGCTTCGCCACTGCCTCCCTTGCTTCCTTCGACATGTTCTTAGGCACAGCAACCTCAATTTCAATAATGAGGTCACCCTTCTTACGCCCTTTCTTCACGCCGCGGCCGCGGATCCGCAAAAGCGCTCCGGAGGACGTACCCTCCGGTACCTTCACGGTCACGGTAGAGCCATCGAGTAGCGGCACGGAAATACTTGCACCCAGCGCAGCCTCGGCAAACGAAACCGGTAGCTTCATGCGCAAGTTCTGCCCATCCAAGCTGAACACCGGATGCTTCTCAAGCGAGATCGCAACCACGAGGTCGCCCGCAGGCCCCCCGTTCACGCCCGGCCTACCTTTGCCGCGCAAACGAACCTTCTGTCCGTCCGTCACACCGGCGGGTACGCGCACCGTCATGGATCGCCCCTCGACGGTCATTTTCAGCGTCGCGCCCTCCACGGCCTGACGTAGCGTCAAAGTGGTAGCAGCCGACAGGTCAGCGCCCTTTTGCGCGGCCTGACCAAACGCTCCCCTACCCGCGTAGTCCGAGAAATTCGGGTGACCACCCTGGCCGCCACCGGCAAACAGGTTCGAAAGGATATCTTCAAAACCCGCACCGGATGAGCCGCCAGAAGTGGAGAAGCGAACCCGAGAGCCGTTTCCTCCACCACCAAACATGGAGAAAACATCTTCAAACCCAGAGGCAGAACCACCCGGCCCCGCAGAGAAGCGAGCCCCTCCGCCAGCCATTGCACGAATCGCGTCGTACTGCTTGCGCTGCTTCGGATCAGACAAAACCTGGTAGGCCTCGCCAACCGCCTTGAACTTCTCCTCCGCATTCTTATCACCCGGATTCTGGTCAGGGTGATGCTTGCGCGCAAGCTTGCGGTAAGCCTTCTTAATCTCTGACTCCGACGCATCCTTAGACACGCCCAGCGTCTTATAGAAGTCCTTCTCCATCCAATCTTGTCCAGCCACTACTTCTCACCTCCAAAGTTTTGTTGCAATTACTGCGGGTTTGCCACGATGACCTTCGCTGCACGTAGCACCTTGTCATCGATCTTGTAACCCGCCTGGATTACCTGCGCAACCGTTTCCACCTGCACGTCAGAAGATGGTTGCGCCATAACGGCCTCGTGAATCATTGGATCAAACTCATCACCAACTGCGCCGAAGCGCTCAATCCCAAACTGGGAAGCCAGCGTCTGCTCCAACTTGTTCGCAATAGATGCGAACGGGCCGTCCTCTAGCGCGCCCGCATCACGAGCCGCAGCAATGTCGTCCAGCACCGGCATCAGCGCCTCCACGACCTCGCTCTGCCCGATTTTGCGAGCGTTAGACATGTCCGCCTTCGAGCGGCGCACATAGTTGTTGTGCGTTTGCGTGAGGTTGTAATGGTCAGCCCTCGCGCGCGCAAGCTCATCGCCCTGCTTCGCTAATTCTTCGCGCAGCGCCGCCGGATCATCGACGTCCGCTTCCGCGTTGACATCTGCAAGCTGCTCCTCCAAATGCGAAATATCGTTCGGCTCAGCTGGCTGGCCGGGGGATGATTGCGAGCCAGAGCCGGTGCGGGGGTCTTCCCCCGCACCTTCCTCACGGTCCTCGAAGGGATCGCGATTTTGCTCTTCACTCACTTGTTGTCCTCTTCTTCATCGACAACTTCCGCGTCGATGACCTCGTCCTCATTATCGCCGTCAGCGGCCTCACCTTCAGCCTGCTGGGCCTGCTCGGCCTGCGCAGCCTGGTAGACCTCCTGGCCGATCTTCATGCCGGA
Source organism: Actinomyces sp. HMSC075B09 (assembly GCF_001812395.1). Classification (NCBI taxonomy): domain Bacteria; kingdom Bacillati; phylum Actinomycetota; class Actinomycetes; order Actinomycetales; family Actinomycetaceae; genus Actinomyces; species Actinomyces sp. HMSC075B09. Next base: position 774,611 of record NZ_KV808731.1, on the reverse strand, counting down.
CTCGTTCAGCGTCTCAAGCGCTTTCTTCACCGCTTCGGTGTCGTCGCCCTCAAGAGCCTTCTTTACGGCCTCAACATCGGTCTTGACAGCATTCGCGGTCTCGTCCGAGATCTTGTCCGCCTCATCCTTCAAGATCTTTTCCATCTGGTATACGGTCTGCTCCGCAAGGTTGCGAACCTCCGCGTCTTCACGACGCTTCTTGTCCTCTTCCGCGTGAGCCTCCGCTTCCTTAACCATGCGGTCAATCTCGTCCTTCGGAAGCGCAGAACCGCCGGTGATCGTCATCGACTGTTCCTTGCCTGTGCCGCGATCCTTAGCGGATACGTGCACAATGCCGTTCGCATCAATGTCGAACGTGACCTCAATCTGCGGAATGCCGCGCGGAGCCGGCGCAATACCGGTCAGTTCGAAGGTTCCTAGCGGCTTGTTGTCGCGAGCGAACTCGCGCTCACCCTGGAACACCTGGATCAGAACCGAAGGCTGGTTATCTTCAGCAGTTGAGAAGATCTCCGTGGACTTCGTTGGGATCGCAGTGTTGCGGTCAATCAGCTTCGTCATGAAGCCACCCTTGGTTTCAATACCAAGCGAAAGCGGCGTCACGTCGATGAGGAGGACGTCCTTGCGGTCACCCTGCATCACACCCGCCTGGAGGGCAGCGCCAAGCGCAACAACCTCGTCCGGGTTAACAGACTTCGAGGGCTCCTTGCCACCCGTCATCTTCTTAACCGCCTCAGCAACGGCCGGCATACGGGTGGAGCCACCAACCAAGATCACGTGGTCGATGTCGTTCACCGAAATGCCCGCGTCACGGATCACAGCCTCGAACGGAGCGCGTGTGCGTTCAAGCAGGTCAGCCGTCATTTCCTCAAACTTTGCGCGGCTCAGCGACTCGTCGAGGTGGACGGGCACGCCGTCAACCATCGTGAGGTACTGAAGCGAAATGTTTGTGGAAGTTGCGGACGAAAGCTCCTTCTTTGCCTGCTCTGCCGCGTCACGCAAACGCTGCATCGCTACCGGATCCTTCGAAAGATCGTTACCGGTCTTGCTCTTTACCTGACTGATCAGCCAGTCCACGATTGCCTTATCCCAGTCGTCACCACCGAGGCGGTTGTCACCGGAAGTTGCGCGAACCTCGATCGTGGAGAACTCAGCGCCATCCTCGGTGTCCTTGCCGATCTCGAGGAGCGAAACGTCAAACGTACCGCCACCGAGGTCGAATACGAGGATGAGCTCGTCTTCCTTACCCTTTTCGAGGCCGTATGCGAGAGCAGCCGCGGTGGGCTCGTTCACGATACGGGTTACGTTCATGCCGGCAATGCGGCCCGCGTCCTTCGTTGCCTGACGCTCAGCATCGTTGAAGTATGCGGGAACAGTGATTACTGCATCGGTGATCGGCTCACCGAGGTACTCCTCCGCGTCTCGCTTGAGCTTGCCGAGAATACGAGCGGAGATTTCCTGCGCCGTGTAAGCCTTATCGTCAATCTTCACTTCCCAGTCGGTGCCCATGTGGCGCTTAACCGACATGATGGTGCGATCAACGTTGGTCACTGCCTGGCGCTTAGCGATTTCACCTACCAGGACCTCGCCCGTCTTTGAGAATGCAACAACGGACGGGGTGGTACGCATACCTTCCGCGTTCGCGATGATTGTGGGCTCGCCACCTTCAAGCGTGGCGATTGCCGAGTTCGTGGTGCCAAGGTCGATACCTACTGCACGTGCCATATCAATGGCCTCCTTCATAAAATCAAGTTGAGTCTGTTGCACTCAAGTCTACCTTTCGCGGTTTTCCTGTCAACCCGAATGCTCCAAACTTGAGCCTACTAAGCTCAACCTTTGGGGCCCTTTATTTATTCCCGCCTACCACTCGTTTTAAGTGAACCGCGCCACACCGGACATTTTTCGACAAGAACTTGGACGTGCATTGGCAGATGCTAGGCCGCTAACATCGGGTACATGTCGAGCGAAAATCATGATGAGCGCGGCGAGACCGCACTGGACATATCCGAGGACGCCTTCGCCGCCCTCGTGGAGGAGGTTCTTGCGCAGTTGCCTGAATCCATGCTCGAAAACATCGACAACGTAGCGATTTTCGTAGCCGAAGAACCTGAGGACGGCTCTGACCTGTTGGGGCTTTATGAGGGCGTTGACCTGACCGAGCGCGATGACTACGGATTTGGCGACTTGCCCGACCAGATAACACTGTTTCGCCTGCCGCTGTTGCGCATGTGCGCTGATGTAGACGAGCTTCGGCGCGAGATTCAGGTGACAATCGTGCACGAGGTTGCCCACCATTTTGGCATCGACGATGATCAGTTGCACGAACTCGGGTGGGCGTAGTGACTGCATCTACTTGGCTTACGCTCTTAACGACGTTCACTCTGGCGGTTATTTCACCGGGCCCTGACTTTTTGGCAACGCTACGCATGACTCTTTCAAGGGGACGCAGCCGCGGAATAGCAACGGGCATCGGTATTGGCACGGGCACATCCCTGTGGGCGGTAGGAACAATGGCCGGGGTGATGGCCCTCATTTCACGCTCTGAAACTGCGTTTTTCGCGGTTCGCCTAGTAGGTGCAGTATTTCTTGCAGGCTACGGCATCCGTATTCTTGCCTCACTTATGCGTGCGAGGAATGACGCCCCCTCTGAAAGCACTAATGAGGAGCAGCTGGCACCCTCGAGCGAGCCCTACCCGGCATGGAAGGCATTCCGCCTCGGTTTCTTGACCACAACAGTTGGTAATCCGAAGGCAGTCATCTTTTTCACGACCCTGTTTGCTTCGATGTTGCCGCCCTCGATCACCTTTTTGGAAGGCGGGGCGCTGACCCTGGTGATGGTAGCGATTTCCAGCTGTTGGTTCACCGCGGTTGCCCTCGCCGCCTCGATGCCGGCTTTCGTGCGCGGGTACGAGCGCTTGCACAAACCGATCGATGCCGCACTCGGCGGACTATTCGTAGTTTTGGGCGCGGCTCTGATCCCGTGGGGAACGCTCTTCACCTAAGTGAACGAGCACCAGCGTTACCACACTACGCGCCGAGACTTTAGCCGTCGACAACCTCGCGAATCAGAGCCTTCACCGCTTCGGGGTCGTTGGGCAGATCTACCACGTGGCGGCCGGCATTCATCACCGAAGCGAAACGTTCGGGCACTTCCGGAGTGATTCCTAAAGCCTCTTCAATGGTTTCAGCAAACTTCACTGGAAGAGCGGTTTCGAGGACAACGAGGGGCTGCTCCACCGCTCCCCCACGCAGAGCATCGCGCGCGACCTTCCACGCATCCGCGGTGTGAGGATCAATGAGGACGTGGTCATGGCGGTACACCGACTGGATCGAGTCGATCCGGTCAGCGTGCGTTGAAGAGCCGGAGAGGAAACCGAACTTGCAGCGTGCATCCGTAAACTCACGCGTATCGGCCAGAGAGAACTCGCCGCGAGCGCCCAGCTGGTTCACAAACAGTTCACGCACACGCGCCTGGTCGCGCTCAACCAGGTCAAACACGAAACGTTCGAAGTTGGACGCTTTCGAAATGTCCATCGACGGGCTTGAAGTTTTGAAAGTCTGCTCAGAGGAGCGAACGCGGTAAATGCCGGTTCGGTAGAACTCATCGAGCACATTGTTTTCATTAGTTGCAACAATTAGCCGGTCAATAGGCACGCCCATACTGCGCGCGACGTGGCCGGCAAAAACATCACCGAAGTTGCCCGTTGGCACGGAGAACGAGACCTTATTAGCCGGCGTGCCACTAGCTTGAATCCATGCGGCTACGTAGTACACCACTTGGGCAAGCAGGCGAGCCCAGTTAATCGAGTTTACCGCCCCAATGCTGTAACGCGCTTTAAAGTCAGCATCTGCCGAGATTGCCTTCACCACGTCTTGGCAATCATCAAAAACGCCGTCGAGGGCAATGTTGACAATCGCCGGGTCATCAATGCCGTACATTTGCGCCTGCTGGAATGGCGTCATCCGGCCGGCGGGCGTGAGCATAAAGACGCGGATTCCTGCCTTGCCGAGCATCGCGTACTCGGCCGAAGAGCCGGTATCCCCCGACGTTGCCCCTAGAATATTGAGCTCTTGCCCACTCTTACCCAGCGTGTACTCAAAAAGCTGCCCCAGCATTTGCATCGCCATGTCTTTAAACGCGGCGGTTGGGCCGTTAGACAAGTGCAGTAGCCAAATGTGGTCGGATAGTTGCGTCATGGGCGCAACCTCGCGCGAACCGAAGTTTTCTACGCTGTATGCGCGCCTGCACATTTCCCGCAGGTCCTCTTCGGGAATGTCATCAATGTAGAGGCGCATTACCTCGAAAGCTAAGGCCGCGTAGCCTTCCTCCCGAAAAATCTTGGACCATGTAAGCAACGTATCCGCATCTACTTGCGGGTATTCGACGGGCATGTAGAGGCCACCATCGGGTGCGAGGCCAGCGAGGAGAATCTCGGTGAACGTGCGGGGCTGGTCGGTTGGCACTCCGCGGGTAGAAATGTAGCGCATGCGGTAAGCCTACCGATTTCACACCCCTGGTTCCGATCGTTCCAAAGTGTGGGGCAAAAGTTGCGCGCCACTTTATCCAGGTCTGCGTGCAGGCTACCTCCTCGTTTTAGAATGAAGAAAATTATCAACCACAAGGGGGATACATCATGGCTATCACGATTGTGAATGAGGCATCGAAGGCTGTTGTTGACGGCATGAACAAGCTACTGCCGCAGCTTTCATCGTCCGCTACTTCAATGAGCGAAGAGGACGTGACACGCTTTTTGGACCAGCCTTCCACAACACTGTTTGTGTACACGCCAGATGATGATCCGGACAACATTTTGGGCATGCTAACGCTGGTGGTGTTTGAGATTCCGACGGGTATTCGGGCCTGGGTTGAGGACGTTGTGGTAGCCGAGGAAACTCGCGGTCAGGGTGCGGGCCGCCAGCTGGTGGACGCATCGGTTGAGTACGCGCACAAGATTGGTGCGAAAACCGTGGACTTGACGTCACGCCCCACCCGCGAGGCAGCGAATCGCCTGTACCGCCGAGCCGGTTTTAAGCAGCGCGAGACCAATGTTTACCGCTATAACTGCTAGTTTGGATACGTGAGTATTTTTAGTGATGCAGAAGTTAATCAGGTAGAGGATTTTGGGAAGTTCATTGAGGCTTCCCCCTCTTCTTTTCACACAGCACGAGAGATTGCCGCCAGGCTGAAAGCCCACGGGTATTCGCAGATGCTTGAATGCGACCCGGTGGATGTCACGCCTGGTGGCCATTTCTTTGTGCGCGATGGCGCGGTGATGGCATGGTTCATTCCCGAGGAGGTAACCCAGCCGGCCTTCCGGATTGTTGGTTGCCACACGGATTCGCCAGGTTTGAAGGTAAAGCCGTCCGGCTCTTCGAAGTCACCCGACGGTTGGGGCCAGATTGACGTCGAGCTGTACGGCGGCCTGTTGCTGAACTCGTGGCTGGACCGCGAGATCGGGTTTGCCGGCCGAATTATGGACCGTCACGGCAACGAGCATTTGGTTAAGACAGGTCCGATTGCACGCGTTCCCCAGCTGGCGATTCACTTGGATCGCGATATTAACTCAGGTTTCAAGCTGGACCGGCAAAAGCACATGCAACCGGTGTGGACACTGGGCGATAAGTCGCTGTTTACACATTTGGCGCAACTCGCGGGCCTGGAATCAGAGCGAGACATTGTGGGCCACGACCTCGTGTCATTTACGGCGCAAGCTCCGGCTCGTTTTGGTTTGGACGAGGAGTTCTTCGCAGCTGGCCGGCAAGACAACCTATCTTCAGTACACGCCGGCCTCACCGCATTAGAGCGCATGGAATCTTCCGATTTTGCTGATATTGCGGTGTTTGCTGCATTTGATCACGAGGAGATCGGGTCTTCCACCAGGTCAGGAGCGTCGGGCCCGATCCTTGAATCTACGCTACGTCGGATCGCGGCTGGCCTGGGCAAGGATGAGGACGGCTACCATCAGATGCTCGCGGGCACCACGTGCGTGTCTGCTGATGCCGGGCATTTTGTGCACCCGAACTACGCGGAACGCCATGATCCAAACAACCATCCGATGCCGGGTAAGGGCCCGCTACTGAAGCTGAACGCGAATCAGCGTTACGCTTCAGACGCGGTGGGTGCCGCGCTTTGGGCGCGCATGTGCGAAGCAGCGGGCGTGCCCGCGCAGGCGTTCGTGTCCAATAATGCGATGCCGTGCGGCTCTACCATTGGCCCGCTAACGGCAACGCGTTTGGGTATCACTACCGTCGATGTGGGCATTGGCCTGCTGTCGATGCACTCGGCTCGCGAAATGAGCCATGTGAGCGACCACTTGGCGATGTCGCGCGTGCTCGAAGAATACTGGAAGGGCGCATAAGCGCCCGTCTCGCGTAATCTAACGCAACAGCCCTTCGGTTCCGCTTAGGAAACGAAGGGCTGCTTTTGTTACGCCAAGAACGCGTAGATCGCCGGCACCAGCAGGATCTTAAACACGATTGAGGAGGCAAAGAGGGCCGCGTAGGCCGACTCGATGCGCTCGTCCGCAACCTTCGCGGCAGCGGCCTGCATGATCGCGGGCTGTCCGAGGAAGCCGGCAACGCCACCCGCAGTACGAGGGCCGGACAGCTTCAGCAGACGGCCAGCAATGGCAAGCAGGGTAGCAGAAATCAAGGTGATTGAGGTGGCGAGGATCGCAGCCTTCCAACCGAGCGAGGTAACCACGACCTCCTTGAATGCGGGCCCGGCACCAAGACCAAGAGCCGCCAGGAAGAACAGGAGACCCAGCTGGCGCACCGTGAGGTTCACGGATTCTGGCATGGACCAGATCAGGTTGCCGGTGCGGCGAAGCGCACCAAGCACCATGCCAACCACGAGCGGACCGGCCGCTGCGCCAAGCGAGAACATCGCGCCTCCGGGCATGGGAACAGACACAAGGCCAAGAAGCAGACCGAGCACCATGCCCAGGCCAAAGGTGAGGGCGTCCACCTCGGCGATACGACGATCCGAATCGCCAAAGAAACTACGCACCGCGCTCAGCTGCGAAGACGGGACGGAAACCGAAACTTCGTCGCCGGGTTGTAACGCCAGTTCGTCTTTAGCTAGCAGCTCTAGATCGCCGCGTGTAACGCGCGTAATGATGCCGCCAAACTTGACGGGAATGTTGAGCTCCGCGATGGTTCGTCCGGTCATGTCCGAGTTGGAGACGCGGATCTTTTCGAAGTCCACCGCTCGCCTGTCGTCTGCAATGTGAACGCTGGATTCGTATCCGAGGATATCGATGGTTTCGTGTACGCGATCTTCAATTCCAACTACGACAACGAGGTCATCCGGCTGGAGTTCTTCGCCGGGAACAACCACGCGGGTCTTGTCGCCGCGGCGAAGGTAGGACAGACGCACGTCCTGGCATGCCCACGGTTCGATTTGGCGCAGGTTGATGGTCTTTTGAACGTGCGCGGTGCGGGCTACAAGGCCGGCGCCAGCAAGTGAAGGCGTATCTTTTTCGCCCTTCCAGGGCCGCTCCACCACGATGGTGACGATGATGATGCCAACGATGACGCCAAACGGATAGCCCACGGCGTAGCCGGCACCCGGAGTTGCAGACCCGGTGACGCGCAGCGCGGAGTCGAGGGCCGGCGCGGAGGTGAGGGCGCCGGTAAACAGCCCGGTGGATAGCTCGGCGGGAATCTGGAGGAGTTTGCCTCCCACAACGGTGACGACGCCGGCAGCGAGGGTCATGAGGGCGGCCGCGCCGATCAGCGGAGCTTGGCTCTTCAACTGCTGCATGAAGGTGCTGCCAGCGGCCACACCTACCGTGTAGGTAAACATGGCGAGGCCGATGGACTGCAGTAGAGACATGTTTTGGCCGAGGTCAGGGTAGGCAGCGGACAGAGCCAGGCCCACGAAGATGGCTCCTGCCGCACCGAACTTTAGGTGCCAAAACTTGATCTGGCCGAATGCGGCGCCTAGGGCCACTACCAGGAAGAAAGTGAGGATAGCGCTTTGGGATAGTATTTCGAACACGCTCTTAGCCTATGCCACGGCTCCTATAGCATGGGAATGTGAGTGATGAATCCGTCAGAGTAGACACGTGGCTTTGGAGCGTGCGGCAGTTGAAGTCGCGTTCTCAAGCTACCGCCGCGTGTAAGGCGGGGCACGTGAAGATCAATGGTTCTACCGTTAAACCGTCCCAAAAGGTGAGTGTGGGCGATACGGTGACGTATCGTTTTCAAGGTTTTGATCGCGTGTTAGAGGTAGTTCAGATTCTGCGTACGCGTGTGGGCGCTCCGATTGCTCAGAAGGCATATGTGGATCATTCAGAGCCGCGGCCTGAGGCTTACGTGATGATGGCGCTTCCTCGCCGCGAGCGCGGTTCAGGCAGGCCCACTAAGCGCGAGCGTCGCGAACTGGATCGCCTGCGTGGTCGCGATACAAACACCGGCCGCATTTGAGGCCCCGTTAAGCGTTTTCGAGGCCCTCCAACTGCTCTAGCGCCCGGTTCCAAGTTCCGTAGACCTGGCGAATGTTTGAGCCGGATGGGCGCCCATTTTCTTTAGCCCACTCGGCGTATCCGGCGTACGAGGAGCCGGTTTGCGTCCTCTCGCATTCCGCGAGGTAAGCGCGAATGGCGCGAATCCGATCAGCTTCACTAAACCGGGCGTTCCTTCGCCCAACTTTCCCGTCGCTAGACGCCGCGAGCCCACACGCTTTCATCGCGCCGGCCCACGTTCCGCCAAAACGCTGCATGATGGTTTGGTAAGTGGGTGGCCAGAGCCTCACTCCGCGCGCGGATTTAAGCCCCAGTTCAGGCAGGATCTCGGCCCTAATTTGGTCATACTTTTGTGCCGAAAGAGAGGAACCCTCCCCCTCGTCTGCCCGACGCTTAGAAGCGGCCGCAAGCGCAAGGATTTGCTCGGCTCTGCCCTCCGGATCAGCCACGCCAAGGCCGGCGAGGATAACGGCGAGCTCCTCGGAGTCCTCGTCTGTTTTAATCGGAGCGAGGCCGTGGGTGCGCGCAAATGCGTAGTGGATCGCGACTTTTAGCACACTGTCTGAGAAAGACTTAAGTTGGCTCATGTCTTAAAGTTACTATGGTCTACTGACCTGTTTTGCGCGCCTTAAAGGCTGGTTCTCATTCGGGTCAATGCTTGTTGGGAGTTTTCTTGCTTTTCAAATTGGCTTGGAAGTTTTTACACCGCCGCATTCCCACACTGCTTGGTATCTTTCTTTTGCAGATCGGGGCGACGGTAGCCGCTCTGTTTTTACCTGATTTGAATGCTCGAATCATTAATGAGGGCGTCGTGGTTGGCGATACGGCAACGATTTGGCGCCTGGGTGGGTTGATGATCGCATTCACTGTGGTTCAGATCGTGTGCTCAACGCTGGCAATCATTTTGTCTGCCGTTGTGTCGATGAGGCTGGGACGCTGGCTGAGGCGGAAGCAGTTTGTGAATGCGCAAACGTTCTCCACGGATCAGCTAACCCACTTTGGGCCTCCATCTTTGATTACGCGCACAACCAACGATGTGCAGCAGGTGCAGATGGTTACGTTCATGACACTAACCATGGCCGTGATGGCGCCACTGATGGGTGTGGGCGCGATTGTGATGGCGTTGCGCCAAAGCGTCCAAGTCTCGCAAATGCTACTGGTGGTTGTGCCCTTGATTGCGGCGGTAATCGGCCTGGTGATGTGGAAGATGGTGCCACTGTTTAAGACGCAGCAAAAGCGCATTGACCGCATGAACACGGTGCTTCGCGAGCAGCTTTCAGGTATGCGCGTGATCCGCGCATTCGTGCGGCAAGAAACTGAGCGCGCCAAGTACGAGCAGGTCAATACTGAACTGCGCGGGGTAGCCATGAAGATTGGCGCTCTATTTGCGTTTATGTTCCCCGCCACGCAGCTGGTGATTTGGACCGCGCAGGTGCTGGTCATATGGTTTGGCGGCCACCTGATTGCGGCGGGCAACATGGAGGTTGGATCGCTGATCGCGTTCATCAACTACCTGATGCAAATCTTCATGGCGGTGATGATGGCCGGCTTCATTTTTGTGATGGTGCCGCGCGGCTCCGTGTCCGCTGAGCGCATCAACGAAGTACTGGTAACCGAGTCCAACTTGCACGTTCCCAGCCATCCCAAGGCTCTGGCGTGCCCCGCTGAGTTCAGTTTAAGCGATGTGACCATCAGCTACCCGGGAGCCGAGGCTCCCGTCCTCAAGAACCTGTCCGTGAACTTCCCGCGCGGGTCCGTAACCGGAGTGATTGGTCCAACAGCCTCGGGTAAATCTTCGTTAGTGAACGTGATTCCACGCCTGTTTGACGTAGTTGGCGGCGAAGTTCAAATGAACGGCGAAGACGTGCGCGACTACCGCCTGTCCGAGGTACGCCGCCGCATTTCGCTAGTGCCGCAAAAGGCGTACCTATTCTCAGGCACGATCGCCTCGACGGTTTCGGGCAGCTCGGATGAGAAACTGATTGACCGTGACCGAGTTGAGTGGGCGCTTAAGGGAGCGCAGGCTTACGACTTCGTCTGTGCCCTCGATGAGGGAATCGATTCCGAGGTAGACACGGGCGGCCAGAACTTCTCGGGCGGCCAGAGGCAGAGGCTCGCGATTGCGCGCGCACTCTACCGCGACGCGGACCTGTACATTTTTGATGACTCTCTATCCGCCCTTGACGCAGCTACTGAAAAGAGGCTTCGCGATGGCCTGTCCGAGTATGTGGGCGAGGCCGCAGTGATCGTTGTTTCACAAAAGACGTCCTCGATTGTGGATGCGGACCAGATTTTGGTGCTTGGCGAGGGCCAGGCGCAAGGTCTTGGCACGCACTCGCAATTGCTGCGCGACTGCCCGCTTTATAGCGAGATCGCAAGCTCGCAGGTTGGGGAGGCAAAATGAGTTCTCGAAACGACGCTTACAAGAACGACACCAAAGATTTCTGGGGTTCTGTAAAACGCTTATTTGGCGAGCTTAGCCCGGAGCATTTGCGCATCTGGCTAACCGTATTATTGACGGCCCTTGCTGTGTCCCTCACGGTTGCGGGCCCGAAGCTACTGGGTGATGGCACAAACATCATCTTCAACGGCGTGGCCTCTAGCTTCATTCCCGAGGGTATGACGAAGGCCGAATACGTGATCCAGCTGCGCGCGCAGGGCAATAATCAGCTGGCGCAAATGCTGGAATCCATGAACCTCACTCCTGGTTCGAGCGTGGATTTCGAGGCTCTTGCCCGCGTTCTCCTGCTTGCTTTCGCGGTGTACGCATTGGCTTCTTTGGCCTACTTCAGCGTTGGAATGATTGTTCGCAAAATCGTGCAGAACACGGGCTTCACTCTGCGCAAGAAGGTGCAGGACAAGATCGATAAGCTCCCGCTTTCCTACATGGATTCACACAGGCGCGGCGACCTCATGTCGCGCGTAACTAACGACGTGGACAATGTAACGCAGTCTCTAACGCAAATGATTCAGCAGGTGCTTGAAAGCTTTCTGACCATCATTGGCATTTTGTTCATGATGTTTTGGATTTCGTGGCGCCTGGCAATCCTCGCGATTATTGCGATCCCGCTTGGCACCGTTGCGGCCGGTTTGATCGCAAAGAAGGCCCAGCCCTACTTCCGCCAGCAATGGAAGGCCACGGGGCAGCTGGGCGGCATTGTTGAAGAGGCCTACACGGGTCACGAGGTCATGCAGGCGTTCTCAATGAACGATGAATTCCTCAGCCAATTCGATAGGGCGAACGAGAGCCTGTACGACTCAGCCGTGCGAGCGCAGTCGATTTCTTCGCTCATGCGCCCAGCCATGATGCTCACGTCCAACATTTCCTACATTCTGGTTGCGGTTGCGGGTGGCCTGCAGGTAGCAGCCGGTGCGATTTCGCTGGGCGGCGTGCAGGCGTTCATCCAGTATTCGCGCCAGATTGGACATCCGATCTCCGCCCTTGCTTCGCTAGCTACGCTGGCGCAGTCGATGGTTGCTTCCGCAGAACGCATTTTCGAGTTCCTCGACGCGCAGGAAATGGATCAGGATGCACCGAAGGAAAGCCCGGTAGATTTGCGCGACGCGTCGATTACCTTTGAACGCGTGCGGTTTGGTTACGACCCGGAAAAGCCCGTTATTCGTGACCTCAGTTTGACGGTGGAGCCTGGCCACATGGTTGCTATCGTCGGCCCCACGGGTGCCGGCAAAACTACGCTCGTGAACCTCTTGATGCGGTTCTACGAGATTGATTCGGGCAAGATCGCGATTAATGGCCGCTCAATTGCAGACATCAATAAGGATGATTTGCGCGCGGGAATCGGCATGGTTTTACAAGACACTTGGCTATTCGAGGGCACCATTGCTGAAAACATCGCTTACGGTGCGAGCCGCGACGTTTCGACGGACGAGGTAGTCGCTGCTGCGAAGAAGGCGCAGGCACACTCGTTTATTCGCCACCTGCCGCAAGGATACGACACGGTTGTGAAGGCTGAGGGTTCCAACCTTTCGCAGGGTGAACGCCAGTTGCTAACCATTGCGCGGGCCTTCATCTCTAGGCCGGACATCCTCGTTTTGGATGAAGCCACTTCTTCTGTTGATACGCGCACGGAAGCCGTGATTCAAGAGGCGATGGAGCGGTTGCGCAAGGGCCGCACCTCGTTTGTGATTGCCCACCGGCTCTCTACAATCCGCTCGGCGGACGTGATTTTAGTTCTTGAAGATGGTGACGTGGTTGAGCAGGGCAGTCACGAAGAACTGCTCGCCGCGCAAGGAGCTTACGCGAAGTTGCACGCGTTGCAGTTCGAAGAATAAACCTGGCGCGAGCGCTTAATGAGAATCAAGACATGAGACAGACACGCACAGAACGTATATTTTGCGTTACGGTGCCTACATGACAAGTTCACTATCTTTGGATCACATCCTTGCGAACATGGAGTTGAAGCCGCAGGGAATCTACGTTTTTGTAGCACTTGATGAGATTCCAGAAGGCGTTGAGCCCTTCGCAACCGTACGCGAATACGAGGGCCAAACAATCGTCATTTCTGAAGATCGTGCAATCGAAGCTGGACTGCCCACCGAAAAGCGCTTCACCCGAATTTCGCTCGACGTGCCTTCCTCGCTGGAAACCATTGGCATTACGGCAACGATCGCGCAGATTCTTGCGTCTCGATCAATCACCTGTAACTCGCTCGCCGGTTTCCATCGCGACCACCTGTTTGTTCAAGTAGATAAGGCAGACGAGGCTCTTGAGATTCTCCATGACCTCAAAGAGCAAGCCAAGGGCTGGCTCCCCCAGTAAGCCAACAAACTCCAGCGGCACGGACCGTGCAATGTAGCAAGTCCAACACCGCGCTTCACAAAACATTTTCAAGACTCATTCCGGTGCCCGCGCATAGCGTGGGCACATTCTTTTTCCGCTCATCTGGCCGCTTTGTTCTCCAATCGGCCCCCTCTAGCCACCCGGGCGGACTCAATCCATTACGCTTGGAGTATGTCCAAAGAGCAATCTGATGTAAAAGCAATCGAGCGTCTAGCCGATGGAACTGTTAAACAAACCAATATGCTCACTGGAACGGAAGTGTGGACCGTTCCCGGACGCGGACATCGTCCTCTAACCGTTCCCGCAACCACGCAGGCTCCAATAGATTTAGAGCGCCACGGAGAATACTGCGCATTTTGCGAGCGCCGCTACCTTGAAACCCCTCCTGAAAAGGCTCGCGTAGTAAAGCACGAGGACGGAACTTGGCAAAAGCTTGAAAACCTGCGCGCTGAAGACCTGCGTGAAACCGTGGCGGAATTCCGCAGGGTTCCCAACCTGTTTGAGATCGTTTCATACAAGTACTGGCACTTAAACCACGGGCACCTCCCCTCCGAAGCGCAGCACCGCAGGATGGCAGACTACCTGGCCAGCCCCGCGGGTTACGACCACGTTATGCGAGTGGTTAAAGCCCGCCTCATGGCATCGGGGAAAACCGCGGACGAGGTTGCCAGCCTGGACGATTCGCAACTGCTACCCGAAGCTTCCGGGTTTTTTAGCGGCGGTCACGACCTCATCGTCGCAAGACGCCACTACACGCCAGGCGCCACGATGGACACGCAACTGGCGTCTTCGGGCACGTTAACGCCCGAGGAGCACTACCAGTACATGAAGCTAACTACCGAGGCGATGGAGGACCTTTATCAGCTGAACGAGCACGTGGCATACGTGGCGTGCTTCCAGAACTGGCTCAAGCCCGCGGGAGCCTCCTTCGACCACCTGCACAAACAGTTAGTTGCAATCGATGAGCATTCGGTGCAAACCGAAGCTGAGCTCGGCCGGCTCCGCCGCGACCCCGACATTTACAAGAAGATCTTGCACACCGCCATCACGCGCGGCCTGCTGCTGGCTCAAAATGAGCATGCCATCGCCCTCGCCGGTATCGGACACCGCTACCCGTCCATCGCTATCTGGCCACTCGGCAAAGCGCACAACCCCTGGGAAGCAAGCCCCGAGAAGTTGCGCGGCGTTTCCGACCTCGTACACGCAATGCACGCCGCCACCGGAGCCGAAGTTCCTTGCAACGAGGAGTGGTACCACCGCCCCGTTGACGTGCCTTCCCCCATGCGTTGGCGTCTGCTACTGAAGTGGCGCATATCGACTCTGGCCGGATTTGAGGGCGGCACGCGAATCTACCTGAACACGATCGACCCATGGGGTGTGCGCGACCGCGTGCTGCCCAAACTGGTTGAACTGCGTGAAACGGGCAAGATCGCGCCTATGAAGATCGGTGACGAGTGCAAGGTAGACGTCACCGCACTAGACGCGTGACGATGTCGCGGCTCCTTAGACCCGCACGACTAGGTGTGGGTTGGGCCTGAGGTAACCTGCGCGCATTTTCCCGCATCTAGTTTGACGCGCATGCTGGGCTCGCTCACGCGGGTGTGGATTGGCAGATTAACCCGGGCGATCTTGCCCGAATCCAGCCGTACAGTAACCTGTTTGGCGCCGCGAACCGCGTGGCTTTCCATCACCTGCACCGCGGCGCCCTCGCCGGCTGTATCAGCCACGCTCCACGCCCCCGGGCCGCACGCAAGCTCCGAGCCGGGAGCCACGTCCACACCGAAAGCCGCGACCTCCTCGGCCCCCAAAATCGGACTATAACCCAAGAAGCTAGCCACCGACCTTGTGCCCGGCTGCGCCCACACCTGCGCCGGCGTGCCCATGCGAGCAATCACGCCGTCCTCCATGATCGCAACCTGGTCCGCCACGGTGAACGCCTCATCCTGATCGTGCGTCACATAAACCGCAGTGGTGCCCGTTTCCTTCACAATGCGGCGGACCTCCACCGAAAGCTGTTCACGCAGCGCGCGATCCAACGCAGATAAGGGCTCATCAAGAAATAGCAAACGAGGCCGCGGCGCCAAGGCCCGAGCCAACGCCACCCGCTGCTGTTGACCACCAGAGAGCGTAGTAACCAGACGGCTTGCCGTACCCGGCAGACCAACCGTTTCAAGGAGCTGCTCGCTGCGCCCCTCCCACTGTCCACGCGGAATGCGGCCGCGCAATCCAAACGCTACGTTCTGCCCCACGTTCTGATGCGGGAACAGTTGCCCATCTTGGAACATGAGGCCAAACCCACGCCTGTGCACGGGTAGCCTCGATACGTCCTCACCGTCAAACACTATCTGGCCCGAGGAAGCCTCCAGCCCCGCAATGGCACGCAAAAGGGAGGACTTACCAGATCCGGAAGCGCCCAGTAGCGCCAAGATCTGCCCCGTCTCTAACTGCAAAGACACGTCTTTCACCGCGTGCACACTGCCGTAGAACACGTCGATGTTTTCCAGGCTTAAACCCATTGTTCCTCTTCCCTACATGCCTTCTACAAGCTTCACAGTGGTACCGGTTCGAGACGAGCGGTCTGCTGCAGCCTCCACGATTGCCATTACCGACCCGGCTAGCACAGCCAGCAAAACCGAGGCCGCGAGCGCCATGCCCTGCTCGGTTGCGCCCGGCTGTGAGATCAACCGGTAGATAGCCACTGGAAGCGTGGGATTAGCGGGGCGAGCCAAGAAACTGGTGGCACCAAACTCGCCCAGCGACATTGAGAACGCGAACGCCGCCGCGATTGAAAGTGATCGAACAGCGTACGGTCCCTCAACTGCGAACAGGGTCCGCAGCGGGCCGGCCCCAAGCACACCCGCCACCTCCTTTTGCCGTGGATCGATAGAGGCGAGGACGGGGCTTACCACTCTCACAACCAGCGGAATAGCCACCATTGCCTGCGCCATCGGGATCAGCCAGAACGAGCCGCGCAGATCCAGCGGCGGTCGGTTCAATGTGATTAAGAAGCCGAATCCGACGGTCACTGCGGACACACCAAGTGGGAGCATGAACAGGCCGTCCAAGAACTTCAATGCTCCCTTACCCGCGCGAGTTCTTGGCCTGCGGGTAATCACAATCGCTACCAGGCCGCCAATCACTACAGCGGTCACCATGGCGATCAGCGCGATTTCAACAGAGCGCACCGTGGAAGAAACCACCGAGGTTTGCAAGAACTTTGTTGCATCCGCATTGAACAGGTCTTGATAGTTAGCGAGCGTGATCTGGCCCGAGCGATGCAAGGACCTCCACACCAGCATGCCCATAGGAGCTACCAGTAGCACTAGCACGGGCACCAAAGTTGCAACCAGAGCGGGAATATCCGCTCGTTTAAGAGGCTGGGGAGCTAGGTCCGTGCGCATCTTCTGCGTAGCTGCTCCAGCGCTGCGCGCAAGCGACCCCATCCATAGGGCAAGCGCAATCACGATCAGCTGCACGATTGACAGCACTGAGGCGGAGCGCAAATCGAGCAGCGAGCTGGTAAGGAAGTAAATCTCCGTCTCAACCGTTTGCGTTCGCGTACCACCCAGAATGAGGACGAGACCAAACGAAGTTGCACAAAACAAGAAGATAACCGCTGCAGCGGACGCGAATGCGGGCATAAGCCGAGGTAGCGTCACGGTGAAGAACACTCGTAGCGGGCCTGCCCCAAGAGCAGCTGCGGCCTCCTCCATCTTCGGATCTAGACGCACCCACATGTTTCCGATTGTGCGCACCGCCAGCGAGTAGTTAAAAAACACCATGCCGATAATGATCGCCGTGTGGGTGCCGTCCAACCCCCACGAGCCGAGCGGACCTGACTCAATAAACAGCGAGCGAAACGCCACGCCCACAACCACTGATGGCAATACAAACGGGACAGCCACAATCCCGCGAATCGCACCTCGCAAAGGGAAAACTCGGCGGTACAGGATCCACGCGGAAGGCAGGCTGATGGCCACTGACAAAACGGTTGCCGCAGCGGCCATCCACACGGTTTGCCACACCACTCGCCACGTGCGGGGCCTGCCCAAAACCTGTATAAATCCACTCAGATCCAGCGATCCTGCCGAATCCAAGAAGCCTCGCCCCACCAGGTTTGCCGTGGGAGCGAGGAAAAATATAGCTAAAAAGATGACGGGCACTCCCACCGCCACCACCGTCAGTGCCAGTGGTAGAGCGCGGTCTGGGAGTGCCCGCCTCAAATCAGCCATGATCAGCCGGAATCCCGGGTTACTGGCCCATCAGGTCAGACCACTCGCGCAGCCACTCCTGCTGGTTCTCCGCGATCGTCTTAGCATCTACCTGGTGCGGCTTATCGGCCATCTTGCCGAACTTTGCCAGCGCCTCCGGGGCCTTTGCCTCCGGGTTGATCGGGTGCATGTAGTTGGACTCAGACGCAACCTCTTGCTGGGGAACCTGCAGCATGAAATCGATAAATGCCTTCGCCCCCTCAACGTTCTTCGCACCGCTTAGAACGCCCATGTACTCCACCTGGTGGAAGCACGTGTCAAGCAGTGCACCGGTGGTGGACTCGGTTAGATCATCATTGGCCGTGTATGCCGGGGACGACGAGTACGACGTCATCAGCGGACGCGGGCCAGCGCCCTCACCTGCCGAATAGTCAACGCCAAAGGCGTCCGACCATCCCTTGGTTACCTTCACACCGTTGTCACGCAACTTGGTCCAGTAGTCCTTCCAACCGTCACCAAAAGCGCCAACCGTTGCCACAAATAATGCCATACCCGGCGAGGACGAAGCGGGGTTCATCGTCACAAACATGTCCTTGTACTTCGGGTCCGCGAGGTCCTCAAAAGTCGCCGGCTCCTCCAGCCCCTTTTCCTTAAACCACGCGTGGTCAATGTTCACGCACACATCGCCCTGATCAAACGGCACCAAGCCAGGGGCACCCTCGATCTGCTGCTTGGCAGCCCACTCGGGAACCTCGCCCGCATCATCGGCAAACACGCCCTCGGCAACCGCGCGATAAGCCGAAATGTTGTCCACTCCAAATGCGACGTCGCCAAGCGGCTCATCCTTGGTCAAAACCAGCTGGTTCACCATTTCGCCGCCCGAACCAACCTGAGAAACCTCCAGGTCGTAGCCCGTTTCTTCCTTGAACTTCGCAATCATCTCTTCAGGCAGATCCATCGAGTCATACGAAACAACCGTGACCTTACCTGCGCCAGCATCGGAAGCCGGCGAAGACTCCTTGGGCGTTCCGCCCGTGGATGACGAGCATCCAGCTAAAACCAATGCCGTAGCAACTGCCACGCCAGCCCAAACACGCCTCATTAACTTCTCCTCACAATCATGTACGGTTCAGTTGCGTGCAGGAGAATCGCACCCTTAGTGCGTTTAGAGAACTCGACTTCCTACGCCGGTACTAACCGTCAGGTTCGAGGGTCTGCGCAACGCGCACTCTCAGCGGCTCACCGCTCCCCTGTCGCACCTAAAAGCCTACCTTGCAGGCCCTATTCAATCTAATTCTGACTCACCGGGTGCCCTCAAAATCTGGCGAGGCAGGCAAAAACTAGGCATGATGGATACCAAAAGCCATAACTTTCAAGATTGGGGTAACAATCCGTGGACGTTCCATACAAGCTCGCAACCGCTGGCGCTCTAGCGCTATCGGGCATCATCGCAAACAAGGTAGTTGACCAGGGCTGGAAGCTCGTCACCGGGCACCCCTCCCCGCAGGGCGAGGATGAAGACCAGGCTAAGTTCGCGGAGCTCATTGCGTTTGCCGTGATCTCCGGCGTGCTCGTTACAGTTACTCGCCGCTACGCACTAAAGGGCACCAAGAAGTTCTTTGCCCCGCGCATCGAAGCTGCACCAGACGCCTCCTAAAGCCCCAAGTTGGCCTTACCAAGGCACCAAAAAAGCCCGCAACTGCGGGCTTTTTACTTGTCGGTATCCGGTTCTACAGCGGCGTTATCGCCTGCTCAACAAGCTTCGAGACTTGCTTCACGGCCTCTTCATCTTCCGAAGAGATCACAACCTCGTCACCGAATTGAGCTCCCAAAGTCATGATCATCAGCCCGGATGTGGCCTCGACTGTTTCATCACCGAGGGTCACAAAAACCGCGGCCTCAAACTCTTGCGCCTTGCGAGCGATCAGAGCCGCTGGGCGGGCATGTAGTCCCACTTCGGAACCTACCCGTGCTGTCTGCGTGTACATTTCGCCTCCTCGCGAGCTCGCCTTCTATACATTCTCATAAAAACGGCGCTTTCTACCCACTCAACTCAGTGCGATTGCTTACAAATGAGCGCGAACATGAACGATCAGCGCCGCATAAGCCTCACTCGAGTATTGTTAAAATGTTGCGGATAATTAACAAAGGTGATCCTCGTGGAACAATCAATTGTTTATGGAACGCCCGTTGTAGACGGCATCGCATACGCCCCCGTGGTGTGGACGCGCAGGCCCAGTATTCCTGCCCTCAGCGCGCCGGACCTGCCCGAATACGAGCGTCCGGCGGCAATGGCGCAGTTTGAGGAAGCCGCCGATGCGGTAGTTGCCAACCTTCGCACGCGCGCCTCGAAAGCTACCGGCCACGCCTGCGCTCTGCTTGAGGTAAGTGCGTCCATGGCCAGTGACCCGGCCTGGCGCAAAGGCATCAAGAAACGCATTGCCCGCGGTATCCCACCTGTTCAAGCCACAACGGAAGCAACCGAAGAGTTCGTCGCCCTGTTCGAACGCCAGGGCGGCATCATGGCGCAACGCACCACGGATTTGCGCGATGTGCGCGACCGTGTGATCGCACACCTTGAAGGCAGGCCCGAACCGGGGGTTCCCAAGCCGGATCACCCAGTTGTCCTCTTTGCCGATGACCTCAGTCCGGCTGACACGGCCGGACTCAACCCGGACATGTTCCTCGCCCTCGTCACCGAATTGGGCGGCCCCACCTCGCACACGTCAATCATCGCCCGCCAACTAGGGATTCCCTGCATCGTTGCAGCCCGACACATTTCCAGTATTTCCGAAGGCGAATACGTGCTGGTAGACGGCCGGGCTGGCACCATCCAAGTTGGGGTGACGGCCGAGGAAGCCAAGGGGCAGCTGGAGGAAGACCAGAAGCGACGCAAACTAATTGAGCAGTGGGAAGGCCCGGGGCGTCTTGCGGACGGCACGCGCATCGAGTTACTTGCCAACGTGCGCGACGGGGAGAGCGCTCAGGAGGCCGCCAGTTTGGGAGCCGAAGGAATTGGCTTACTCCGCACCGAACTGTGTTTCCTCGACTCGCAGTCCGAGCCATCCGTTGAAGCGCAGCGCGAGGTTTACGAGCCCGCTTTTGGGACGTTCCCAACCAGCAAGGTTGTGGTCCGCACGCTTGACGCCGGCTCGGACAAACCCGTCCCTTACGCAACTTTGCACGAAGAGGCCAACCCGGCCCTTGGCGTGCGCGGCCTGCGCACATCCGGACACTACCCGGATCTGCTTCCGCACCAGCTTGACGCCATCGCCGCCGCGGCGAAGAGTCACGGGCATGACAAAACGTGGGTTATGGCTCCCATGGTGTCCACCCTGCCCGAAGCAAAATGGTTTGCCAGCCTGGTGCGCGAACGCGGCATGATTCCCGGCATCATGATGGAAGTTCCATCCACCGCAATCCTGGCGGAGCAGTTCATGGAGTTAGTCGATTTCGTCTCCATTGGCACCAATGACCTCACGCAGTACACGATGGCGGCAGACAGGCTTTCACCCGACCTGGCCGAATACTCAGACCCGTGGCAACCGGCCGCTCTTGCCCTCATCAATCAAATTGCACAAGCAGGTAAAACGACGGGCACGCCCGTGAGTGTTTGTGGCGAGGCCGCAGCCGACCCACTACTTGCCGTTGTCCTGACCGGCATGGGGATCACTTCGCTTTCAATGTCGCCATCAGCATTACAAGCCGTTGGCGCGCAACTGTCGCAGTTCACCATGGAGCAATGCCAAGCAGCCGCCGAGGCGGTTC
Source organism: Actinomyces sp. HMSC075B09 (assembly GCF_001812395.1). Taxonomy (NCBI): domain Bacteria; kingdom Bacillati; phylum Actinomycetota; class Actinomycetes; order Actinomycetales; family Actinomycetaceae; genus Actinomyces; species Actinomyces sp. HMSC075B09. The sequence continues at coordinate 753,366 of NZ_KV808731.1, read as the reverse complement.
TGGGCGCGTGGGATCAGGGCGATGCTCGTTACCGCGTGCGCGAGGCGCTAGGAATCAACGGCTAGCCTGCTTTGCGCGTAGTAAAGCCGTATCCGCACCAGGTGAGCGGCCCACGATGCGCGCCCCCTTGGCCTGTGCGCGGAACTAGGACGGGGTGGTGACCTTAAAAACCAATCAGTGGGAAATGCGCCGACAGGTCCGCGCGCTGTCCCGAAGCCGCGATGTCCCCATTTTGGAGGGCCTCGCTCCACACCACTTTTCCAGTCACAAGTTCAAGCCAAATGCTGGCATTCATCTCCACTACCGCTGGCGGAGTTCCTCGCCGGTGCGTAGTTCCTCCCAGGATTTGCACCGCCCCGAACGGCGGCACGCGCACCTCTACCGCGTGGCCCGGAAGTAGCGTCTCTAGTTTGCCCAGGCTCCAGCGGACCGCAAGAGCCACAACCGGACGCGCAGCGTCGCCCTCCTGCCACTGCGTCACGGCCTCCAGCCCCTTCGCATCATCTATTTGGCGCATGCTTCCTCCAAAGTAAAAAGCGCGGCCAAAAGGCCACGCTTTTTAGCTTATCGAATCCGTTGAGCTACTTAGATTACGCCGTGCTGAAGCATTGCGTCCGCTACGCGCTCAAAACCGGTAATGTTCGCGCCCAGCACGTAGTCACCAGGCTGGCCATACTCTTCCGCGGTTACAAGGCAGTCGTCATGGATCTTCTCCATGATCTTCGTAAGTTCATGCTCTGCTCGGTCAAAAGACCACTGCGCACGCGAAGCGTTCTGCTGCATTTCGAGGGCCGAAGTTGCTACGCCACCAGCGTTAGCGGCCTTGCCCGGGGCAAACAGAATGCGCGACTCCTGGAACAGCTCAATGGCCTCCGGGGTACACGGCATGTTCGCGCCTTCAGCAACAACCTTGCAGCCATTCTTGAGGAGCGTGCGTGCGTCCTCTTCCTTCAACTCGTTCTGGGTTGCACACGGTAGCGCAATGTCGCAGGCAACGTCCCACACGTAGCCTTCCTTATGGAACTCCGCGCCCTTCTTACGGCTCGCGTAATCGGACACGCGGCCACGCTCAACTTCCTTCACCTGACGCAGCAGCTCTACATCAATGCCCTCAGAGTCGTAAACCCAACCGGACGAGTCTGAGATGGTGACGGGGATTGCGCCAAGCTGCTCCGCCTTCTCTACCGCGTAGGTTGCCACGTTACCGGAGCCGGACACAACCACGCGCTGGCCGGCCAGCCCCTCGCCCTTGGTTTGCAACATCGACTGCGCAAACAAGACTGCGCCGTAACCGGTTGCTTCCGTACGCACCAGAGAACCGCCCCAACCCAGGGCCTTACCCGTAAGCACGCCGGCTTCAAAACGGTTAGTCAGGCGCTTGTACTGGCCAAACAGATAACCGATCTCTCGCGCACCTACACCAATATCACCGGCCGGCACGTCGGTTTGCGCACCAATATGGCGGTACAGCTCCGTCATAAATGACTGGCAAAAACGCATGACCTCATTATCGGACTTGCCGTGCGGGTCGAAGTCAGAGCCGCCCTTGCCTCCACCGATTCCCTGACCGGTTAGGGCGTTCTTGAAGATCTGTTCAAAACCGAGGAACTTAATGATATTTCGGTTCACTGAATGGTGGAAACGCAGGCCGCCCTTGTAGGGGCCGAGCGCCGAGTTGAACTCAACGCGGTAGCCACGGTTCACCTGGACTTTGCCTTCGTCATCAATCCACGGAACTCGGAAAATAATCTGACGCTCCGGCTCAACCAGGCGCTCAAGGAGGGCGTAGTCCTGGTAGCGGCTGTGCTTCTTAATAGCGGGGGCGAGGGTTTCCAGCACTTCGTGTACTGCCTGGTGGAACTCGGGTTCTGCGGGATTTCGCTTTAGGACTTCCTCGTAGACCTCTTCGATTCTCTTCATTCTTGTCTCCCTCTTAACCTGCGCAGTCTTCCGCCACACACGGATAAATCTCCAAATAGGAAAAACTCAGTCATAAAACAGTAAACACCATCTAGACCTTCGCGTAGAAACTTCTATGCTTCTCTTCTCATTTTCCGGTAGTGGTATGCGTTACCTCCGCGCACAAATCTTCCCTTTCTGATCCGACTCGCACGTATGGGCGCAATGCCCTGGCTCGTTACACTTTCTCAAAGTGACCGCGATCCTATGCGAAGTCGTACATGATGCCTTAGGCTCAGTGTGGAGGTTGAAATGACTAACGGTGCCGATACCAAGGTGGACATCAGGGCGTTGCGCGACGCGTTTGCCGCCTTTGCCTCGGGCGTCACCGTAGTTACGTACGAACACAAAGATCGCCCGCTTGGCCTTACGGTAAGCTCATTTACCTCTTTGTCGCTTGACCCAACGTTAGTACTGTTCAACATTCGCCGTGGATCAAAAGCTGCTCACGTTTTTAGTAGCAAGCCGTTTACGGTGAACGTGCTTAGCGAAAGCCAGCTACCCACCGCCATGCAGTTTGCAGGCGGATCGGATCAGGGTATTGTTGCGGACTGGAACACGTCTGGTATCGCGCCGCGCCTAAACGATTCCCACGCCTACTTCACCGCCACGCCGTGGGCCACCTACGACGGCGGCGACCACATTATTGTGATTGGCGAGGTCACCGACTTCGACGTCGATCCGCACGCCAAGCCTCTTGTTTTTCACCAGTCACGCTTCAAAGAGATCCGCTGATCCAAGCTGCGGCTAAGTTAGCGCCTGCGCGTACCAAAAAGTGTACGGGTGATTTCTCTAGTTAGAGTGCGTCCGGCTGTTCGCATAAGGTCATCTGCAAACCGCTCGCGCCTCGCCTGCGCCGCGCGCTCTGCACGCTCCGCTTCACGCCGCGCTTTCTCATATTCTCGCTCTCGCTCTTTCGCTTGACGTTCCAGTTCTTTTTCCCGCTCTTTCGCCTGCCGGGCAAGCTCCTTTTCTAGCTCCTTAGCCTTAGCATCCAGCGCCTTTTGTTCTTCCATCCTTCGCTGTTCTTCTTCGCGGGCACGCGCTTCGGCTTCCAGGCGTTGTTCAAGAAGTTCAAAAGCGGATTCGGGGTCCACCGCATCCTTGTATTTCGCCAGATTTGGCGAGGAATCCACATGTTGCTGCACCACCGTCGCATCCGCCTCACCCATGTTCGCAGCCGGTGTGTACAGGCGCGTTGGAGCAACCGGAGTTGGTCGGCCCTTGCGGTCCAGCACGGTTACCACGGCCTCACCCGTACCCAGCGAAGTGAGAATCTGCCCCAGATCAAACGGGGAGGTAGGGAATGTGGAAACCGTCTCTTTTAGCTTCTTGGCATCCGTAGGCGTGAATGCGCGCAATGCGTGCTGCACGCGGCCCCCCAGCTGCGCCAGAACATCCTCGGGAACGTCCTTAGGGGTTTGAGTAACGAAGTAGATGCCCACGCCCTTTGAGCGGACCAATCGAACGGTTTTGACAACCTCTGCTAAGAATGCCTTTGAAGCGCCGTTAAACAGCAGGTGGGCCTCATCGAAGAAGAACACGAGCTTCGGTTTTTCCTGGTCCCCCACCTCCGGCAAAGTCTGAAACAGGGAGGCCAGTAACCACATCACAAACGTAGAGAACAATGCCGGCTGGTCGTGCACATTAGGTAGCTCCAACACAGAAATAACGCCCGCTCCGCCCCTGGTTTCCAACAGATCCGAGGTATCAAAAGCCGGCTCCCCAAAGAACACGTCACCGCCCTGAGCCTCCAGCGCAGCAACCTTGCGCAGGATTACCCCAGCGGTCGCAGCAGAAATACCACCAATCTCCTTGAGCTCGTCCTTGCCCTCCCCTGTCAAGTAACCCACAACGGAACGCAGGTCTTTCACATCAATGAGGGCCAAATGTTGCATATCTGCCCAGTGGAAGATCAGCTGTAGCGCGGACTCTTGCGTCTCATTCAAATCCAGCACGCGAGCCAAAAGCAGCGGCCCGAAGTCCGACAAAGACGTGCGGATTGGTATTCCAACCCCACCCTCGCCAAGCTTGTAAAGCTCTACGGGAAATGACTTTGCCTGCCACTCTTGGCCAAGACCACTCGTGCGTTCAAGGAGTTTTTCCGAGGAGGCCCCCGGTTCAAGCAGGCCCGTCAGATCGCCCTTGATGTCCATTACAAACGAGGGCACGCCCGCATCGGAAAGCCCCTCTGCCATCAGCTGCAGCGTTCGGGTTTTACCCGTACCAGTAGCGCCAGCAACGAGGCCGTGCCGATTCATCATCGCCAGCGGCAACCCCACTTTAGCGGCCGGCACCGGCTCGCCATCATCTAGCGCAACACCGAGCGGTAGGGTTTCACCCTCAAACCGGTATCCACTGGCAATCTGGCCGATAGCGGAATCATCCGAAGTGGCGGCTGTCATCGCGGCTTCAAGCGCAGCTTGGGCGGCAGCGGCCTGCTCTGCTGCTGCCTCAGCAGCCTTCTTCAACGCTTCCAGATCTGGCATGTCACTCATGCGTTCATAGTAGCGCCCAGCACGGACAGAAAGCTCGTTACCCGCGTAACTCGTGCGCTACACGCGAAAACACTTATAGATAGCGAAAATTTTGCACTCGGCGCCGCAGTCGTAAATACTTGAACTTAGGTTCGGGCCGCCGCGAAGAAAAGTTGTCAGCTTAGTTCTGCGGAACCGGTCGACCTAAGGGGGCCTGCGGCAAAAGCCACAGACCCCCTCTCTTGTAGGTTCAACGAGTTAGGCGAACAGGCCCGGAATCACCGCGCCCATCTGCTCGGCAAGTTCACGCACCCGGAACACGATCGGACCAGATTGGCCCACGCCGTCCGGAATGTCCTCACCTGAAACCTCAGCGAGCACCTGCGCATCAAAACCGCCCGCATCGCCCAACTGGTCAAAGCCAGCGATGGTGAGGAGCGTACCGCCCGACAGGCCTATGCGCGTGCAGCTGACGCCCTCGGCTTCAGCCGCGGCGGTGAGGGCCGGAACTGCCCCCTCGGGAAGCGCAACAACCATGCGGCCCGTCGACTCGGAGAACAGCGCTACAAAGTCGCTGATCTTCTGCGACTTTACGTACGCCGACAGGTCGATGCTGGCGCCAATTCCGCGACGCGTTGCCATCTCGATCAATGCTTGCGCTAGACCGCCTTCAGCCACGTCATGCGCGGCGTGAATCAGAGGCTGACCATCCGGACCGTCAGTGTTTACGAGGGCGTGGATTACACGACCAAGCGCCATCTCTGCGTCCAGATCCACCTTCGGAGGCAAACCGCCAAAGTGACCGTGCACGTCGCGTGCCCACGCCGAAGCGTCCAGCTCTTCCGCAGTATCGCCCAGCAGGTAGATTGCCATGCCTTGCTCGAACCAACCGGACGGGCGAGCGCGCTTAACATCGTCGATTACACCCAGCATGACAACCATTGGCGTGGGGTTGATAGACGAGTCCGGCTGGCTCATCTGCGTGCCCGAAGAGTTGTACAAAGACACGTTACCGCCGGTTACCGGAATGCTCATCTGCTTGCATCCATCGGCCAAACCGGTCATAGCCTGCACGAGCTGCCACATCGCATCCGGGTCCTCCGGGTTACCGAAGTTAAGGCCATCCGAGATTGCAATCGGGTTGGCTCCCACAGCCGCCACGTTGCGGTAAGCGGCTGCCAATGCGAGCTTTGCCCCCTCGTACGGGTCAAGCTTCGTGAACCAACCATTAGAATCGATCGCCATTGCGATACCGCGATCTGTGCTTGCATCCACCCGCACAACACCCGCATCATCGGGAGCCGCCATCGCGGTGTTGCCCAGCGTGTAGTGGTCAAACTGATCCGTCATCCACTTCTTCGAAGCGCCGTTAGCGGAAGTGATGATCGTCTTGATTTGCTCGGCGATTTCCTCACCCGAAGTCGGGCGAGCAAGATTTTCAGAAGTGTCCGCCTGCAGCGCATCCTGCCACTTGGGCCTCGCGTATGGACGGTCATAAACCGGGCTGTCGTGGGCAACCGTCTTGGGATCCACATCAACAATGCGGTGTCCAAAGTGGTCAATAATCAGGCGTCCCGTATCGGTGACCTCGCCAATTACCGAGCCTTCCACTCCCCACTTGGTTGCGATTCGCCAAAACTCATTCATGTTTTCCGGGGCAACGGTTGCCATCATGCGCTCTTGCGATTCAGACATGAGGATTTCACCGGCCGTCAGCGTGGGGTCACGTAGCAGCACGTTCTCAAGATGAATGTGCATGCCCGTGCCGCCATTTGAAGACAGTTCCGAGGTGGCGCAGGAAACTCCCGCCGCACCAAGGTCCTGGATAGCTTCAATCACGCCCTCTTCGAACAGCTCCATCAAGCATTCGATGATCTGCTTTTCCATGTACGGGTCGCCAACTTGCACCGTGGGGCGTGCGATCGACTCGTCATCCTCGAATGATTCGGAGGCGAGGATCGACGCGCCGCCAATGCCATCTCCACCCGTGCGGGCGCCAAAGAGGACCACCATGTTGCCCGGCGTCTTCGCATCGGCAAGGCGCACATGTTCGTGGCGCACAGCTCCTGCACAAACTGCATTTACAAGCGGGTTGCCCTGGTAGGAGGAGTCAAACGTGGTCTCCCCACCAATGGCAGGAACACCCAGAACGTTGCCGTAGCCAGCCAGGCCGTCAACCGCACCGCGGACCACGCGAGCTGTGTCGGGGTGGTTAGGATCGCCAACGTTAAGCCCATCCATAACCGCGATCGGGCGAGCACCCATAGAAATAATGTCTCGAACACAGCCGCCAATGCCCGTTGCCGCACCTTCGTACGGCTCAACGTAAGACGGGTGGTTGTGCGACTCGACCTTGAACGTGACAGCCCAACCGTCGCCAACATCCACAACACCGGCGTTCTGGCCAATACCGACCAGGAGGTTCTTACCCATCTCCTCGGTGGTCTTAGAACCGAACTGTTCTTTCAAATGCTTTTTTGAGGACTTGTAGGAGCAGTGTTCGGACCACATAACCGAATACATGGAAAGCTCCGCGATCGTGGGGCGGCGTCCGAGCAGATCAACGATCTTCTTGTACTCATCTTCTTTAAGACCAAGCGAGTGCCACGGCATTTCCTCGTTGGGAGTCGCTTTCGCGTTCTCAACCGTGTCGGGCACCCCACTTGGGCGGGGATTTTCAAAAATGACGTTAGAGATGGTCTGCGCGCCCATATTCTCTTCCTTGTTCACCATTGCCATTCCGTCTTGCCTATTCCACATGTGTACAAACAAAACACGCCTCGTGATATCTACCACTGTTTAACGTGATTGTTGTTATTTCCCGGCGAATTTTCTGCGAGGTCAAATGCGTCCGCCGCAATGATCCACAGGTTATCCACCAAGTTGTCCACAGCTGTGTATTGAATTTTCAAGGTTTCCACGAACCTGTGGATAACCCGGGTTTGGAGCTGTTAAGAAAACGAGTTTTTCACAGTCTTACAGAAGCGAAATCTTCTCGACTTGAATCCCTCGCGTGTAACTCTTTGAGATTGGGCTACTTAGCGATAACCGAGGTGAAAATCCGCAATCCGTCCGTGCCAGTTGCCGGCCCGGATGCAGTTTCTGGGCCAAAACCGGCCTCAACCGCGTTCTCGGGGCTTGCGATTACACCAACCACGTTCCCAGCCTCGTTCCGAATCCCCGCAATATCAGCGGCTGAACCAGTGGGGTTGTTGGCAAAACGGAGCACAACCAAGTTCTTCTCTTCCAGCTCCTCTAGAGCCTCGTCAGAAGCAACGTAAAGAGCCGTCGCTGTGCGTAGCGGAAGCGTGACCTCCTCGCCCTGTTCATACTTGGATGTCCAAGCAGAATCTGCGTTTACCTTGAACGACTCATCACGGCAGATGTAACGGCCGTCCTCATTCCTCACAAAACCGCCCGGCAAAATGCCTGCCTCGCAAAGAATTTGGAACCCATTTCCGATGCCGAGGACGGGTAGGCCCTGCTTGGCGGCCGCCGCAATGGCGGTCATGATGGGTGATAGCGCGGCGAGGCCACCGGGGCGAACGTAATCTCCATACGTCGCGCCGCCCGGCAAAATCACGGCGTCCACGCCGTGCAGGTCACTATCCTCATGCCAAAGAGTTACCGGCTGCCCGCCCGCAAGTTCAACGGCACGAGTTGTAGCCGCCGAGTCGAGCGTGCCCGGGAAAGTTACAACACCAACCTTCACCGCTCGTCCTCCAACGCCTCAACGCTCACGACGTCCTCAATATTCGGATTAGACAAAACAGAAGTTGCAACTTCACGTGCAACTTCCAGGTCAGCTTCGGTAACAGGGCCTTCAGTTTCAAGGTAGAACGTCTTCCCCTGACGAACAGATTTAAAGGCCGTGACATCGACGCGCGCAAGCGCGGCAATCACGGCCTTACCCTGACGATCCAGAATCTCGAATTTTGGCAGAATTTCGACTTTGATGCGTCCCATCACTTCTTCCTTCCCGACGTAAGTCGAAGCGGTTGACTTACAAATTAATGCTACAAGCGCCGCCCTTGAAAAACAGGGGGCGAGCGGTATTTGGACGCTATTTTGAAGCGGCCAGGTTTTACGGCAAAATCTTGTAATTAGAATAAAAAGTGGCTCCGCTGCCCACCGGGCTTGCGGAGCCACTTATTTACTCTCTTATGCGCGCTCTACGCGGTGAACTTTTTACCGGTGAGCAGTTCAAATGCTTCGATGTAACGCTCGCGCGTGCGCTCCACGACCTCACTCGGCAACGCTGGAGGCTGCGCGCCGCTCGCGCGGTCCCACCCCGAAGCGTCGGAAGTCAGCCAATCACGCACGTACTGTTTATCAAACGATGGAGTCACCCGGCCCTCCACCCACTGGTCTGCCGGCCAAAATCGAGAAGAATCCGGGGTGAGGACCTCGTCTGCAAGCACCAGGGAACCATCCTCGCGCGCACCGAACTCAAACTTCGTATCAGCCAAAATGATGCCGCGCTCCGCCGCAATCTCGGCCGCACGCGAGTAAATCATCAGCGTAGCGTCCCGTAGCGCTGCCGCCACGTCCTCGCCAACCATTTCCACAACCCGCTCAAACGGGACATTCTCGTCATGCTCACCAAGTTCCGCCTTAGCTGCCGGCGTGAAGATCGGCGAAGGCAGTTTGGAGGCTTCGGTAAGCCCCTCGGGAAGCGCAATCCCTGTGACTTCACCGGTTTCGCGATATTCAGCGAGGCCAGAGCCGGTCAGATATCCGCGCGCAACGCACTCCACCGGGAACATGGTGAGGCGCTCACAGAGCATTCCGCGGCCAGCAACCTCTGCGGGCACGTCCATCGAAATCACGTGGTTATCAAAGCCCAACTGCTCAAACCACCATGCGGAAAGCTGCGTTAAGATCTTGCCCTTGTCCGGGATCGGTGTGGACAGCACGTAGTCATAGGCGCTAATGCGGTCAGAGGCCACAACGAGAAGCTGATTCTCATCGGCCTCATTTACGTAAAGGTCGCGAACCTTGCCCGACGAAACGTGTTTGAACCCCGCGATGTTTTGCACTACTGCTCCTTGTTCTTAGAAACCATCCGAATATACGCGTCATCTGCAACAAGCGACCACAGCGCCGTTGAGGCTGGAGCCCCGTCAATTAGGCCCACGGGGATTCCACATTCGAGCACCTGGCCAGGCTTTGCGGCCTCCCAAACATGAGTTAGAGCGATCATGCTAGCTTCAACCTCGCCCGGAAGGTCATTAACCGCCCGCGTCACGTTGCCCATGTCGGATCGCGCATCTATAACCGCCCACACAGCTGCAAACTCGGTCGAAGAAATGATGCGAGCCGCGTTGCGCTGATGCGATTCCACAGACGAATTAACCACCGAGAGAATAACTACCGCGTCCGGGTTCTCCTCCCGAATCTGCGCAAATTCTTCAGCCGAACGAGCGCGCGGTCCCGATCCGGGATTCACCGTTCGCGCACCCGCCAGAACAATCTCATAAGGGGCTCGCATGCGCGCACCCAGGCGGCTTGCCACGTCTAGAGCATCCTCGGGCCGACCATTTTGGCCAATCACCACCACTGCCTGGCCCGGTTTCACACTGAAACGCGGCAGTTCGCCCACCGGCAAACCCTTTGTGAACCCCAGTTCGGAAAGCCCCAGCTTGCCAAGGCTTGCGCCCAAAAGCTGCGAACGCTCCCCCTCATCCACGCTCGCTTCTCGCGAATACTGAGTACCAATCCGACCACTGATACGGCCAGGAGATTCGAATTCCGAGGCCGCATCGGCAAACGGCAAGGGAGTTTCAGGGCTGGCAAGGCGAGCCACTGCCCGGCGGTGGTCAAGCTCAGCCGAACGCAGACCACCGCGCAAGCGCCGCTCCATAGCCTCAACCTCAGAGTTTGGAAGCGCCTGGACTTCCCCAAACACCTCGGAATCCGCGCTTGCTGCCGCCGCGTAGAGTCGGCGCCGCGTTTCACGCAACAACCTATCTAAACTGCGCGAAGCGTTATCTGCATTTTCGCCCTGCTCACCAGAGCCATTCCATGTCATGTAGGCGCTCCCCTTCCCTGAACTCATTTAGCCTACCGCCTGTACGCTTTGGCGCCTAAGCTCAGCTGGGAATACGGATCCGCTCGGCGCGAGCAGCAATGTCGGTGCGATGGTGTGAACCGCGGATCGAGATCCTAGCTACGCCCTCGTACGCGCGTTCGCGAGCTTGCGCTAGCGTTTTGCCCGTGGCACTGACCATGAGCACGCGGCCACCACTCGTTACAAGGCCGTCCTCGCCCTCGCTCACGCCCGCGATGTATACGCGAGTGTTCGGATCCGATTCAGCCTCGTCTATTCCTTCCACGAGGTCACCAAGCACCGGTGTTGCCGGATAGTTTTCGGCGCTCACAACCACGCCTACCCAGGCGGCCCCACTCCATCGCAGTGATTCAAAGTCAGCCAAAGTGCCGGTAGCTGCGGCAAACAATAGTTCCGCTAGATCCGTTTCAAGTAGGGAGAGCACCACCTGCGTTTCAGGGTCACCAAAGCGCGCGTTGAACTCGATAACCCGCGTGCCGCGGCTCGTCACCACCAGGCCGCAGTACAACAAGCCCACAAACGGCGTGCCTCTGCGAGCCATCTCATCAACCACCGGCTGCGCTACTTTTGCGACAACCTCATCAGCAAAGCCTTCCGGTAGCCATGGAAGCGGGCAATAAGCGCCCATTCCTCCCGTGTTTGGCCCTTCATCATTGTCGAGAGCACGTTTGAAATCCTGCGCGGGCAAAAGTGGCACCACAGTCTTGCCGTCAGTCACACAAAATAGAGATACCTCGGGGCCGTCCATAAACTCTTCTACAAGCAGCGCTCCGCCGGGGGCTTCCAAGCAACCTCTCGCGTGTGCTAGAGCGGCATCGATATCGGGAGTAACAATAACTCCCTTGCCGGCTACCAACCCATCGTTCTTCACCACGTACGGAGGCTCGAAGCGAGACAGCGCGGCCTGGGCCTCGCTCATTGTCTTGCACGCTACCGATGCGGCAGTGTCAACACCTGCGCTTTCCATCACGTCTTTGGCAAACGCTTTTGACCCTTCCAGCATGGCTGCCGCCTGTGACGGCCCAAAGGCAGGTACCCCCGCCGCACGCACTGCGTCTGCCACACCCGCAACGAGGGGCGCTTCTGGACCAATCACCACAAGATCAATGCCGTTGCTGGTTGCCCACTTCGTCACCTCATCCAGATCATTCGGATTTATAGACACGTTGGTACCAACGTGTTTAGTACCAGGATTTCCGGGAGCAATAAACAAGGTGTTGTTACGTGCGAGTCCAAGTGCCAGCGCGTGCTCGCGCCCTCCGGATCCAAGCAGCAAGATGTTCATGGTTTCGCCCTCATTGTTGCGGTGCAATACTCTTCCATTCTGCCAATTTTTAAAACTGAAATGGGTAGGCGCCCAAAAGACGGCCCCGATTGCACGCAAAAGTGAACGGGGGCCTGCGCAAAGCGCAGACCCCCGTTTAACTAAGTTGGATTACTTAGCAGCTTCGATACGAGCGTGGAACTTCTTGAGCTCCTCAACGACCGGTGCAGGAACCTTGTCGCCGAACTGCTCGAAGTACTTCTCCGTGTCAGCAAGCTCAGCTTCCCAAGCTACCGGATCGGTCTCGAACAGCTGTGCCCAAACGTTCTCGTCGATGTCGAGGCCCTCGAGGTTGAAGTCCTCGAACTTCGGGTAGTAGCCGGTGAGGCCCTCAATCGCCTCGACCTCGCCCGCACGACGGCGAACGATCCAGTCGAGAACGCGAGCGTTGTCACCGAAGCCCGGCCACATGAAGTTGCCGTCCTTGTCCTTACGGAACCAGTTGACCTGGTATACCTTCGGGAACTTGTCGCCAAGCTCCTTCTGCATCTCAATCCAGTGGCCCCAGTAGTCAGCCATGTTGTAGCCACAGAACGGGAGCATTGCGAACGGATCGTGACGCAGCGAGCCAACAGCACCCTCAGCCGCAGCGGTCTGCTCGGAAGCAACCGTTGCACCGATGAACACGCCGTGCTCCGGCGAGAACTGCTCGGCAACCAACGGAACGTTGGTAGCGCGGCGGCCACCGAAGAGGACTGCGTCTACCGGAACACCCTCAGGAGCTTCCCAGTCGGGGCAGATGATCGGGCACTGCGAAGCAGGCGTTGCGAAACGCGAGTTCGGGTGAGCAGCCTTTTCGCCGCTCTCCGGCGTCCAGTCATTGCCGTGCCAGTCGATCAGGTGTGCGGGAACGTCACCGTCGATGCCCTCCCACCAGACGTCGCCGTCATCGGTGAGTGCAACGTTCGTGAAAATCGTGTTCGCGCGCATGGTGTCCATAGCCATCGGGTTCGTCTTGTAAGACGTGCCCGGTGCAACACCGAAGAAGCCTGCCTCCGGGTTGATGGCGCGGAGCGTGCCATCCGGACCGGGGCGCATCCACGCGATGTCGTCGCCAACGGTCTCGACCTTGTAGCCGTCAATAGTCGGCTGAAGCATAGCGAGGTTGGTCTTACCACAAGCCGACGGGAATGCCGCGGTGATGTGGTACTGCTTGCCGGTCTCTTCGCGGGTGAGGCGCAGGATGAGCATGTGCTCAGCCATCCAGCCGTCACGGCGTGCCATGGTCGAAGCAATACGCAGGGCGTAGCACTTCTTACCGAGCAGTGCGTTACCGCCGTAGCCCGAGCCGAAGGACCAAATCTCGTTGGTCTCCGGGAAGTGGGTGATGTACTTCTCGTCGTTGCACGGCCAGGAGTCACCCTTCTCGCCGTCCTCTAGCGGAACGCCAACGGAGTGAACAGCCGGAACCCAAGGCTTGCCTTCAGCAATGAGGTCCATAGCAGCCTTGCCCATGCGAGTCATGATGCGCATGCTGACAACAACGTACGGGGAGTCCGTAAGCTCAATACCCAGCTGGGAGATCGGGCCACCGATCGGGCCCATCGAGAACGGAACTACGTAAAGAGTGCGGCCCTTCATAGCACCGGTGAATACGTGCTTCAGGGTCTCCTTCATCTCCTTCGGATCAGCCCAGTTGTTGGTCGGGCCTGCATCCTCTTCCTTTTCGGAGCAAATGAAGGTACGGGACTCAACGCGAGCCACGTCAGACGGCTTGGAGCGAGCAAGGAAAGAGTTTGGGCGCTTCTCCTCGTTCAGCTTCGTGAACATTCCGGACTCAACCATCTCGGAAGTGAGACGATCCCACTCTTCCTCGGATCCGTCACAGAAATAAACTGACTTTGGGGTGGTGAGCTCAGCGATCTCAGCAACCCACTTGATAACTTCTTCGGGAACATTAGCCGGGGCAGCCGACTTGATATCCTCAATCGTTACGGTCATACCTAAGCCTCCTGGGCGTTGTATTTCCTGGGTGCCGTATGCACCCAAAGGTATCGACTAGACCCCATTTAGGGGTCTTGGCCACTGCCTCTAATTATGGCTTATTTAACAAGATTTTGCACGTTCTGGACGAGCCAAATATGTCCGAAATAGCCATATACAAACGCATATTTGTGCAATATGGCGGTTTTTGCCGATCTGCAAATGCCGGTAAGACGATTTACGCCGGCCCAAGCGGACCGGCGTAAAAGCAAAGGCAGTTTTACCGCCTTGGTTTCACTTCGCGGCGAGGTCGTGGCGAACAATCGCCGCATCACGGCTCGGACCCACCCCGATCACCGACACGCGCACGCGAGAAAGCTCCTCAAGCCGCTCGATGTAACGCTGCGCATTGGCTGGCAGCTCTTCAAACGTGCGCGCACCACTGATGTCTTCACTCCAGCCGGGCATGTACTCGTAGATGGGCTTCGCGTGGTGGAAGTCGGACTGATTCATAGGCATCTCATCCATGCGTTTGCCATCCACCTCGTACGCAACACAGATAGGAATCTGCTCATATCCGGTGAGGACATCCAGCTTAGTCACAACCAGATCCGTCAAACCGTTCACGCGGGTTGCGTAGCGGCCCACCACGGCATCAAACCATCCGGTGCGGCGAGGCCGTCCCGTGGTCACACCAAACTCACCGCCGCGTTCGCGTAGCTCGTCACCCTCGTCGCCGAAAAGCTCCGTGGGGAACGGGCCTTCGCCAACGCGCGTTGTGTAAGCCTTCGTAACGCCAACCACCGAAGTGATGCGCGTGGGGCCCACGCCAGCGCCCGTGCAGGCACCACCCGCAGTCGCGTTCGAGGATGTCACAAACGGGTAGGTGCCGTGGTCGATGTCCAGCATCGTTGCCTGACCCGCCTCAAACAGCACCGTCTTACCCTCATCCAGCGCGTCATTAACCAGCAGAGAGGCGTCTACAACCATCGGACGAACGCGATCAGCGTAAGACAGCAGCTCTGCCACCACCTCGTCCACATCAACGGGACGCTTGTTGAAAACCTTCACCAGCAGGTGATTCTTGTTCGCCAGCGCCCCCTCGACCTTCTGGCGCAGAATCGACTCGTCAAACAAATCCTGTACGCGCAGGCCGATGCGGTTCATCTTATCCGCATAGGTGGGACCAATACCGCGGCCCGTAGTGCCAATCTGCCGCTTGCCCAGGAACTTCTCAGTAGTGCGATCCATAAGGCGGTTATACGAGGGAATGATGTGCGCGTTCGAGGAAATGCGCAGGCGGGAGGTGTCTCGGCCGCGACTAGCCAGCTCATCCATCTCTTGGAACAAGACCTCAAGGTCCACCACCACGCCGTTGCCAATGATCGGCGTTACGCCCTCGGTGAGGATGCCCGCGGGAAGGAGGTGAAGTGCGTACTTCTCTCCATCAACCACCACAGTGTGGCCCGCATTGTTTCCACCGTTGAACTTAACAACCAGGTCAACCCCAGAGCCTAGCTGGTCGGTTGCTTTGCCTTTGCCCTCGTCGCCCCACTGCGTTCCGACGACTATTACCGCTGGCATTTTTACCCTCCATGCGAGGTCCTACCCCTCGCGCAACTCGTTTTTTCAAGGCTTTTGCCCTGAGCAGAATGGAGCTTCTACCTCCCAGAGTCTACGTGAAGTGTGGCAAAGACGATACTTTGCTCACAGTTCGTCCCACATTTGAGGACGGAGCCTCATGTGCACCCAACCCGCCTCGCCCTCAACGCAACTCAGCACAAAAATGGTGGGGCGCTCAACCAAGTGAGCACCCCACCACAGGGAAACTTCTAACCCTTCACAGCGCCACCGGTCAGACCGGCAACAATGTACTTTTGCAAGAACAGGAACAGAAGCAAGATTGGGATAGCCGCAATCACAGCGCCGGATGCGAACCAATCCCAGTTCTTCTCGTTTCCGCCAACCCAAATGTTCATGCCGATCGCCAGAGTCCAGTTTTCTTGCGAGGTCAAGATCGTGCGTGCAAGCACGAAATCATTGAACGCCGAGATGAAAGACAGCAGGCCAACGACCGCAAGGATCGGTATAACCAGCGGTAGAACAATGGTCCAGTAAACCTGGGCGTGGGAGGCTCCATCAATCTTCGCGGCCTCGTCCAGATCCATCGGGATCGAGTTGAAGAAGCCGTACATGAGGAATGTGTTTGCGCCTAGTGCGCCGCCCCAGTACACGCAGATCAGCGCCATCTTCGAGTTAATACCGAGTGCCGGAATGACCTCACCCAGTGTGGTTAGAAGCAGGAAGATAGCTACGAAGGTCAGCAGCTGCGGGAACATCTGGATGATCAGCAAGGCTTGAAGCGAAAGCTTGCGACCAGAGAAGCGGTAGCGCGAAAACGCGTAGGCCGCCGCGGCACCCATCAGCACGGTTCCAATCGAGGTGGCCACGCCGATGATGATCGTGTTGCCAAACCAAGTCCAGAACATCGTGTCGGACAGCTCCGTGAAGTTCTCGGTTGAAACCGATGAGAACAGAGAGTTCGCACCCGTGAGCGTTGTCTTAACGTTCGGGTTAACAGCCGCTGAAATCACGTACAGAATGGGGAACGCCGCATAGATAGCTGCGAGGACACCTACGACGTGACGGAAACCAATACCGCGGAACCATTTGCCAAACGGCATCCGATTCTTCGTTGCAGCTGGCTTCGCACTTGCAGTAACTGTTTGAGCACTCATCACGCCACTCCTTCCATGGCATTCGACTTCTTAAAGGAGTACATGGACACCGCGCCAACGATCAGGAAGATAACCAGCGACATGGCTGCGGCCAGACCGTAGTTTGGCAGCGCCTCGCCGGTTAGGCCAGCAATCTTGTAAACCATCGAAATCAAAATGTCCGTATGTCCAACCGGAACGGAAGCATCCGACATTGCCGGGCCGCCGCCATTCAACATGTAAATCAGGTTGAAGTTATTGAAGTTGAACGCGAACGATGAAATAAGCAACGGAGTGAGGGCAATCATGAGCTGCGGGAGCGTCACGTGGCGCCACACTTCCATCGAGCTAGCACCGTCGATCTCTGCGGCCTCAATTAGGTCGTGAGGAATCGACTGGAGCGCGCCCGTAACAATCAGGAACATGTAGGGAAAGCCCATCCACAGGTTCACCAGGAGCACCGAAACCTTAGCCATCGTTGGATCGGTGAGCCACGGGATGGAAGCTCCAAGTAACTGGTTAAAGAAGCCGTACTTTTCGTTCATCATGCCCGCAAACAAGAACGCGGTCATAAACGAGGGGAAAGCGTACGGGAGCAGCATGATGGTTCGGTAAACCTTGCGCCCGCGCATGCGATCATCGTTCATCACGATCGCGAGGAACATGCCCAGCAAGAACGTGGTTAGAACAGACATGAACGCGAAGATCACGTTCCATACCAATACATTGAGGAACGGTTGCGCGTAGCGTGCATCCGAGAACCCATCGACGAAGTTCTTAAATCCAACGCCAACACGCCAGCCAACGCCCAGGGCGCTGCCGTCCTCTGAAATGAACGAACCCACCGTGTCATCGGCCTTGTAAACGGTACCGTTCTCCGTGTTCACCATCGTGTCAGTCTGCTGGTCATACTGGATGGTCGAGGTGAACTCGAAGCCTGTCATACCGTTTTGGGTACCGATTGCGCCCTCGTTCAAGTCTTCAGATAGCGGAACCCGAAGCTGTGTTACCTCGCTTTGGCGCGCACCCAGTTCCGCAATGGAAAGAACCTTCCACCCATCAACCTCGGTAATGCGCCCGTTAGAGACCTTTGCACCCACCTTTTCAAGCGGCTGCTCGGCGCTACCTACCTTCACATCCGTCCCATCAAAAACGGCAAAGCCTAGTTCGTTGCCCTGCTCCACAATGGCGAGCGGGTATTCGGGTGAACCCTCAACGCGCTTCGTGTTGTTTTGCAGAAGGATCGACTCGATTGCCGCTTCCTTCGTGAGGATGTGACCGTGACCGTAGTTAGTGAACGCGATGTAACCGGTGTAAACGATCGTGAACGCTTGGAAAATAATTAGGAAGACAAGGCCGGGAGCCAAGTACTTCGCAGGAATTAGACTGTCTCGCTTAGAGAAGTAGATCCAGTCAACGGCAACAAGCAAGAGCAGCATTCCGATGCCGAGCACCATGGACCCGCCACTCAATGCGGTTGCGGCAATGTAAATGCCAAGCGCGTTAACAAGCGCCATGAGGATGAGCTTCACAATGGAGCCCGGCCCCCACGAGGTCGCCACAGAATCGCGCTTACGGCGTTCAGCGCGCCGTTCTTTCCTCCGACGTGTTGCGTCGGTTTCTTTCAACATTTGCGACATATCAGCATCGGTTCCTGTTATTAAAAAGGTGCGGCCGGAAGAATCAGCCGCACCTTTTTAAGTGAACTACTTGCCCAGCTCGGCCTGGATGTCAGAGATCATCTTGTTCCAGGTCTCAGCCGGATCGGAGCCGTTTAGGATCTGAGCCTCAGTCTTGCCCCAGAAGGTCCAGACGGCACCCATTTCTGGAATGTTCGGCATCGGGAAGCCACCCTCAGATGCTGCCTGGAAGCCAGCGATTAGCGGATCAGCCGCAGCCTTGTCAGCCGAAGCAGTCAGAGCCGGGAGGCGGTTACCGATTGCGAACAGTTCGTCCTGAACTTCCTGTGAACCCACGTAGTTAACGAGGAAGTCGTTAGCCAGCAGAGCATTTTCAGACTTAGCCGAGATGAAGCCACCCTGTACGCCGAGGAACGGGACACCCTTGTTCGGGCCTGCGGACGGAATCGGATCAACCGCGATGTTCATGCCCTCAAAGTCAGCGAGCATCCACGGGCCACCCAGAATGTAAGGCGACTTGCCGCTCTTGAACGCATCAACAGCAACGTCGTAAGAAATGGAGGGGCTAATGACGCCCTCGTTGCCCTTCTCCTGCAGCCACTTAGCGAAGGCTTCACCCTCTGCGCCGCCAATGGAGAGATTCGAGGTGTAGGAACCGTCAGCGTTCTGCTCAAACACCGGGCCGGTGAAGGAGGACTGGAACGGGTACATGGTGTACGGGTCACCCTCGTCACCAACCTGGATAACGAACGGGTACTCGGTGCCCGCAGCCTTACCCTTCTCAATCATTTCGTCAAAAGTGGCAGGCGTTGCATCAACGAGGTCGGCATTACGAATGATTGCAAGGTTCTCAACCGCATAAGGAACGCCGTAAACCTGGCCGTCAAACGTAAACGCTGCAACGGAGCCTTCCGAGAAGTCCCCTGCCTTGTCGCCAAGCTCAACGGGAGCCACGAGGCCGTTGTTCACAAACTCGCCGATCCAATCGTTAGCGCCAAACGCAATGTCCGGGCCCTGACCGGTTGGAACCTGGGTGGAAAACTCGGTGCGCATCTGGTCGTTATCCTTAACAACCAGCTCAACGTTGTTACCAGTAGCGTTCTTGTATGCTTCCGCGGCCTTCTTAAACGCGGCCTCGCGGTTGGCATCAACCCAAACGGTTAGACCCTGGCCGGTGGACTCTGCCGCCGACCCGTCAGTTTCTACCTCTGTGGTACCTGAGCCGCCACATGCGGAAAGCCCAAGAACAGACAGAGCGCCAATTGTTGCTAGTGCAATGCCCCTTCGCATTCTTTTCTCCTTGAGATTCAACCTAAAACTGTGTTCGTCATTGTCACACAAGCGATCTAGACATTCCTGATTGTAACGTGCTTTCAGATTTTTGCAAGAGTTTTCAGAGATTTCTGTAAGGAATTGTAATCAGATGTTTATAAAGAGGGGTTGAATGAGCGCATTTCCAGACAACCAGCTTAATCTTTTCTCATTTTTCCCGCGCCTCATGTAGTGTTTTATGTAACCCGCAAATATTTGCAAAACGTTTTCAAACATGTATGTAAGAGCAGCCTACAAAGGAGTGGCGATGGCTGAGCGACTGCGCTTATCCGACCTGGCACAGCAAGCCGGTGTATCCACCGCAACGGTCTCAAGAGTGCTCAACGGGAAATCAGAGGTTGCCGAAGACACTCGCCAAGCGGTTCTGCGCGCCCTCGACCTCCTCGGATACGAACGCCCAGAAAAACTTCGAGCACGCTCCGGCGGGCTCATCGGATTGATCGTTCCAGAGCTCACCAACCCCATTTTCCCGCAGTTCGTGCAACACCTATCCACCGAAATGCTCCGACAGGGCTACACCCCGCTGTTTGGAACCCAGTTTGCGGCCGGCTCAACCGAGGATTCCCTCGTAGAAGCCATTATGAGCCAAGGCGTTGCTGGCCTCATCTTCGTTTCTGGCCTGCACGCCGACCTCACGGCAAACACGCAGCGCTATCAAAACTTAATCGAAAGCCACATCCCATTCGTCACAATCAATGGAGCCAACTCCAAGATTGATGCGCCTGACTTCTCCACCGACGACGCGGATGCCATCACTCAGGCCATGCGTCACCTGGTGGGCCTAGGACACAAACGCATCGGATTTGTTTCGGGCCCACTGCGCTTCAGCCCAGCACACATCAAGTTCGAACGCTACCTCGAATGTGTGGAACAGATGCTCCCCGACTCCGCGCCAATCCATTCCGAAACGCTGTTCACCGTAGAGGGCGGGCAGGCGGCAGCGCAGGCCGTTCTCGATCAGGGCGCAACCGCAATCATCTGCACCTCCGACATCATGGCGCTTGGAACCATGCGCTACATCGTCGACCAGGGCATGAGCGTTCCCGAAGATGTCTCGATCATCGGCTTCGACGACTCCGCAATGATGCCCTTCCTCTCCCCCGCGCTCACAACCGTTCGTCAACCCGTACGCGCCATAAGTGAGGCAGCGGTAACCACCCTCGTCTCTCGCATCAAACGAACACCAAACGAAATGACGCTCACAACGTTCAAACCAGAACTGGTGGTGCGTGAAACCACCGCTCCGGCCAAGCAGGCCACATCCTCATAAACGAATAGGGGCCCGCGAACCCATGCAGATTCTTCACCCGGCAAACACCTCACGCGAATGGTGGCGCGAGGCTGTCATCTACCAGATTTATCCCCGCTCCTTTGCTTCCAGCTCCGGATCGATCGGAGACCTCGCCGGAATCACTTCGCGCCTTGACCACATTGCGAATCTAGGCGCCCACGCCGTCTGGATTTCCCCGTTCTATGCGTCCCCGCAAAAGGATGGTGGCTACGATGTGTCCGATTACCGGGCTATCGACCCGCTGTTTGGAAACTTAGACGACGCTAGCGCCCTAATTTCGCGAGCCCACGAGCTTGGGCTTCGCGTAATCGTTGACCTCGTGCCTAACCACACCTCCGACCAACACGAATGGTTCCAAAAGGCTCTTGCGAGCGGACCGGATGCGCCAGAGCGTGACCTCTACTGGTTTCGCGAGAGCCCTCAAGAGCCCAACGACTGGCTTTCCGTTTTTGGTGGGAAGGCGTGGACGCGCGTGAAAGATCGCGCGGACGCTCCTGGCTCCGCTTGGGAAAACGATGAATCGTGGTACTTGCACCTGTTCGATTCTTCCCAACCGGACCTCAACTGGGACAATCCGCGGGTGCGCGAAGAGTTTTGCAGTATCCTGCGGTTCTGGCTGGATCTAGGCGTGGACGGATTTCGTGTAGATGTGGCACACGGCCTCGTAAAAGATCCTGATCTGCCCAACTACCAGTACCACTGGGACATGGTTTCGGGTGGAAACATGCTACCCGAGGATGTTCCCGAACCTCCCCAGTGGAACCAGCCTGGCGTACACGACATCTACCGCGAATGGCGGCAGGTGCTGGGCGAGTACGAAGGCGACCGGGCGCTGGCTGCCGAGGCGTGGCTAAACAGGCCCGAGGACGCGAAGCTTTACGTACGAGCGGACGAGATGAACCAAGCGTTCAACTTCGACTTCCTCACTTCACCTGTGGACGCCGAATCTTACCGTCGGGTGATAGCCCACTCTTTACAAGAGATGGATACCGTGGGCGCGCCTACCACTTGGGTGCTTTCAAACCACGACGTGGTGCGTGCCGCCTCCCGTTTTGGACTATCCAGGACGGGCAAGGGACCTAATGGCATCCGCCCATTTGAGGAGCAACCGGACGCCGAACTAGGTCGGCGTCGCGCCCTTGCCGCTCATGCCCTTCAAGCAGCACTGCCCGGCTCCATGTACATCTACCAGGGCGAAGAGCTGTCACTGCCCGAACACATGGCCGTGCCCGACGAGCTGCGCGAGGACCCCGCTTTCTACCGCACTCAGGGGCGTGAAGCCGGCCGTGACGGCTGCCGTGTACCCATGCCGTGGGAAGCGAACGCCCCGGGCTTCGGATTCTCTCCCGGCGGCTCCACGTGGCTCCCCCAGCCTGCAAGTTGGAAGACATTTGCCGTGGACGTGCAGGAAGCCGAGGAGTCCTCATCCTTAAATTTCTTCAAGAAAATGTATCGCCTGCGTGAAGATCTGGGACTTGGCCGGGCTGAACTTCTGGACGCGCAGGAGGCCCATTTGCACTACATATCTCGGCTTCCTGGCCGCGCTGACGTGCACATTGTTATGGCATTTGATGAGGCCGTGGCGCTTCCCGAGGACGCACGCATCTTGCTGTCTACTGATGAGGTCGCTCCCGCGAATGTTTCGAGTAACGAGGCCGCGCCAAACTCGACGGTTTGGTACGCGCTATAAGCGTCTGATTTTATGCCAGAGCAAGAGTTTGGGCGATCACCCAAGAGGTGACCGCCCAAACTTCTAGCTAAACCGCTCGCCTACTACACCAGCACCTGGGTAGAGAGCGGGGTCTTGTTGCCGAACCGGTGGTTGGTGATCGAGACTGCCTGCTCGCGCACAAACGGCAGAATCTCCACGCGACCGCACGTAGTGACTGGCCCATCCCAAATGGCAACGTCAATCGATCCGTCTACTGCGCGTCGCAGCTCGTCGCCGTCCTCGCCAATCATGCGGATACGAATGTCGAGGTTCTCGCCGGCTTCCACCTCAGCTTGAACACGCTCAGCAAACTGGCGCTTGTTTTCAACGAGGATGTCAACGCCAAGATTGCCCAGCATGATCGACGGATCGGTTGGGAGGAACGTTTCCGTTGACACCGTAAGGTCCATGCCTGTGTAAGCACCGGCTGGAAGTTCGCGGATAAACGAGGTCTCGTCATCCGGATCTACCTTCACGATCTCCCCCAGGGCGATACCTGCAGAGACCGCGCGGAACACCTCGTAGAGAGAGGCGTCCTTGCCCACTCGAATCTGGGCGCCAACGGGCAGATAGCGCAAGATGTTGCGTTCCACGCCGACCTTCGACGGGTCATGCAGACGGCCAAACTCGGTGTCGATCGCGTGCTGGTCAGACTCGACGGCAACCGCGAGGCGCGCGTAGTCCTCTTCTGACAGAAGGCGCTTTGCGGATTCTAGGAGCTCACGCAGTTGCGGGGCCTTCACGTTGGCTTCGTGTTCGACAGCCGGAGGGTACGCGGCGTCGCGCTCACCCTCCGAAGCCGACTCAACGGGTTTGATATCGCCAAATCCGTAGAGGTAGTTCGGGCCTCCCGCCTTGGTGGTTTCGCCCACCGCGGAGCGCTTCCATCCGCCAAACGGCTGACGCTGCACGATTGCACCGGTAATACCGCGGTTAACGTACACGTTGCCCGCTTCTACGTTGTTGAGCCAGTAGTTGATCTCATCGGGATCAAGCGAGTGCAAGCCAGCGGTGAGGCCAAAGTCCACCATGTTCTGCGCTGCAATGGCCTCTTCAAGCGTGTCAACGCGCATTACGCCAAGGATCGGACCAAAGTATTCAACCATGTGATACTCAGATCCCGGCTCCACGCCCACGCGCACGCCTGGGCTCCAAAGCCTGTTCGTGTCGTCAAGGCGACGCGGCTTAAGCACCCACTTTTGTCCTTCATCAAGAGTCGTCAGGCCGGCCAGGAGCTTCTCTCCCGGCTCGGAAGACAAGGGCCCCATTTCTGCCGATAGATCGTCTCCCCAACCGATGTGCAGCGACTTCGCGGCGTCGACCAGCTGGTTACGCACGCGCTTGGAGAAGCCGGTTGATCCCACGAGAATCACATACGAGGCTGCCGAGCACTTCTGGCCTGCGTGACCGAAAGCGGAGTCGATCACGTCCTTAACAGCGAGGTCAAGGTCGGCTGACGGAGTGATCACGATAGCATTCTTGCCCGAGGTTTCAGCCATGATGCGCAAGGTGGGATCCCAAGAACGGAACATTTGCGCGGTCTCCACACCGCCCGTCAAAACGACGCGGCCAACGCGCTTGTCGGTTACTAGCTCGCGGCCCAGCTGGCGTTCACCAACGGAAGCGAGAATGCAAGCGGTTTCAGGTATACCTGCAGCCCAGATACATTCGGCCAATACTGCGCCAGTGCGACGAGCAATCGAGGCCGGCTTCAAAATGGCGGCGGATCCAGCCGCGAGCGCCGCGATGGTACCGCCCGCGGGGATAGCAATGGGGAAGTTCCACGGCGGAGTCACAAGGGTGACATCTACCGGTTCGAACTTAGCACCCTGGAGATTCTCGAGGTCAAGGGCACGTTCTGCGTAGTAGTGGGCAAAGTCGATAGCTTCAGAGACTTCAACGTCAGCTTGCTGAAGCGATTTGCCGAGTTCGGATGCGACCACCTCGATTAGCTCACCGCGACGCTTACCCAGTTCCACACCAACTTTGTGGAGGAGGTCGGAGCGTTCCTTAGCACTGCGTGCCGCCCATTCGCGGCCTCCTTCGACCGCCCGATCGAGCATTTCATTCAGTGCGTCTTCGGTGTCAATTACTGCGGCTTCGATAGTTTCGTTACCGAGCTTGGAGTCCTTGATGCGGGCCGCGATGTCGCGGGCCCACTGCAGGTTTTCGGGTAGCGACGGGTCAGAGTCCGGAGTGTTCTTGAACGTCCAGCCTCCCGCGGGAGTAGTCACGGGCTTCGCAATGTCTTCGGCCGTTTCCGTACTGCGATCCTGGTGGCGGTTCGCGCCCACGCGACGGTCACCTTCGCGCTCCATCTGCTCAACGGCCGCGAGGAAGCGCTTCTTCTCCTTGTCGAATGCGCCAAGGTCGGTGCCGATATCAAAAATGGAGGCCATGAAGTTTTCATCCGCCGAGTTTTCCTCCAACCGGCGCACCAGGTAAGAGATTGCCACGTCGTACTCGTCGGGGCTTACAACCGGGACGTACAGCAGGAGGTTGCCTACGTCCTCGCGAACGGCTGAAGCCTGCTGGGTAGCCATGCCCGAGAGCATTTCGATTTCAATCTGGTCTTGCACGCCGCGCTCGAGGGCAAGCTCCCAAGCCGCTGCGATAGTGAACAGATTGTGTCCGGCAACGCCGAGCTTCACGTTTTGTAGATGCTCCGGGGTCATCGCCCAGTTGATGATGCGCAGGTAGTTCGCATCGGTGGCCTGCTTAGATTCCCAGGTGGTTAGTTCCCACCCTCGCATGGCGGCGTCAACGCGCTCCATGGCAAGGTTCGCGCCTTTCACCACGCGCACCTTGATGGGCGCTCCGCCATTTTCAACGCGCTTTGCGGCCCACTCCTGCAGGTCTTTCATAGCGTTGAGCGTGTCCGGCAGGTAGGCCTGCAGCACAATGCCTGCCGAGTAGTTCTTCATTTCCGGCTGGTCGAGGAGGCGCTTGAACACGTCAATGGTGAGGTGCAGGTCGCGGTACTCTTCCATATCCAGGTTGATGAACTTGCGGGCGGGGTGTGCGGCCGCGTACTTGTACAACGGCAGTAGTTCGGCGAACGCGTGATCAACAACGTCGTCGTAACCCCACGGGTTGTGCGGGCCGGTGACAGCTGAAACTTTCAGTGAAACGTAGTCGATGTCGTCACGCTCAAGCAGGCGCTTGGTATCGGCTAAACGCTTCGCGGCTTCCTTGTCACCTAGAACGGCCTCGCCAAGAAGGTTTACGTTTAGCGAGGCGCCGTCGGCTTTGAGACGCTGGATTGCGGGGCCGAGCTTGTCATCAGTTACATCAACAACGAGGTCTCCCACCAACTGCCGGAATACGCGGCGTGCGGCCGGCACGGAAACCTCTGGAACAAACTTGCCAACGGTTCCACCAATGAGGGCGGGGGTGCGCAGGTACCAAGGGAGGAAATCCGGGTTCTTCTTACCTGTTTCAGCCAGGTGGTCTGCCGCCACCTGCTGATCTTCGGGCCTCACAACCCCGTCAACGAACGAGACGGTGTAGTCAAGGCCGCCCTCATCTTCGAGGACGTCTGCAAGGAGCTTTGCGGCCGGATCAATGGGGTATTTCGTTGATTCGTCTGCCCATTTGCGCGCCCGAATGAGCGCCCGTTCTGCGATTTGGGAAAAGTCCGTTACTTCCGGCGCAGTCATTTGATCTCCTTTGATTGACTTTACGCATGCGAGGCTATGCGAGGTTTTGCTCTAACTATATTGGGGAATTCTTCTAGTGCACAGGAAAAGCAATTTATATCTTTTACGCGAATTATTTCATCCGCTTTAACGTGCGATACCTGGTGCACACGTGAGCGCAGCTCTTGCACTTTGCAAGAGCTGCGCTACTTGTGTGGGTTAGTCTGCCGAGACCCCCGCGAGGGCGTCGTCAAACTCCTTATCGATCTCGTCGTTCGGCTTGTACGTCATGTTAGAAACAATGACCGCGAACAGCAGGTTCAGCAGGAAGCCGGGAAGGATTTCGTAAAGGTCGAAAATGCCACCCGAAACGTTGCCCCAGATACCAACCGTGACCGCTCCAGCGATCATGCCGGCGATGGCTCCCTGGTAGGTGAACTTGCGCCAGTAGAGCGAGAGCAGAACGGTGGGACCAAACGAAGCTCCGAACCCGGCCCACGCGAATGCAACGAGGGCAAGGATGGTGTCCGAGCGCGGCCATGCGAGGGCAGCGGCCAGGATCGCGATGACTGCTACAACGACACGACCCGCGAGCACACCGTCATTGCCAGACAGGTCGCGCTTAGTGAACGCGCGGTAAATGTCCTCCACAACCGCAGAAGACGTGACCAGCAGCTGCGAGGAAATGGTAGACATGATGGCCGCGAGGATAGCGGCAAGCATGAAGCCCGCAATAAGCGGGTGCATTAGGAGCTGACCGAGCGAGATAAATACCGATTCGGGGTTAGCGAGCTGGGCCTCGTCGTGTTTGTAAACAGCTACGCCAACGAGGGCAGTCATGCCGGCGCCAATAACTGCAAGTAGCATCCAGCCAATGCCAATACGGCGAGCGGCAACAGATTCTTTCGCAGAACGCAGAGCCATGAAGCGCACGATGATGTGGGGCTGGCCGAAGTATCCGAGGCCCCAAGCAAGCGCTGAAATAATGCCCATCGCGGCCACGCCCGCAGCGGCACCACCGGAGAGGGAGAAGATAGCGGGATCAACCTCGTTGATGGCGGTAACCATGTTGGAGAAGCCGCCTACGTGCATGATGCCAACGATTGGCACAAGGATGAGCGCGGTAACCATCATGAGGCCCTGCACTACGTCCGTCCACGACACGGCAAGGAAGCCACCGATTAGCGTGTAGAGCACAACGATTGCAGAAACAATGACGAGACCGAGGTGGTAGTTCATGCCAAACGACGCTTCGAAGAAGGAGCCGCCGGCTACCATGCCGGATGAGACGTAGAACGTGAAGAAGATGAAAATGATGATTCCCGCAACGATGCGGATCAGGTGCGAACGGTCGCGCAGACGTTGACCGAGGAATGAGGGAACGGTGATGGAATCGGACGCCACCTGCGAGTAGGAGCGTAGGCGCGGCGCCACGAACTTCCAGTTAAGCCAGGCGCCGATGGTTAGACCAACCGCGATCCAGCCTTCAATGAGACCGTTCAGGTAGATCGCCCCGGGAAGACCCATGAGGAGCCAGCCGGACATGTCAGATGCGCCGGCGGATAGGGCCGCGGCCGTTGGCCCGAGCTTGCGACCGCCGAGCATGTAATCGTCAAAGTCACTCGTTCGGTTGTAGGCGAGTAGGCCGATCATGATCATAGCTACGAGGTAAATGATCATGGCGATTGCCTGGTATGTCGTCGTCGACATGCGGGTATCCTCCTTTTGGGCAGTTTTCAGTGAACCTAACAATCCGCGACGAAGAACCTCGATGTCAAGACTCGTTATCTTTTCGTGACATTTGACTCTCTGTTGATCTCACGTTTCGGTCACTTTTAAGAAATTGGCGTTATAACAGGACATTTGCACGCAAATGCGCTTGTAGAGCGCCGCGCGACGATACGCGTCCATTATGAGATCGCGTGAAGTTGCTGTCCGTGTATGCACGTATGATGGACCCGTTCCCAGATCCCTACGTTCAGGAAACCCATGAAGCCCCTAATTTTGCAGTCTGATTTTGGATATTCAGATGGCGCCGTGTCAGCCATGCACGGCGTGGCGTACGGCGTGGACTCGAGTCTTCCTATTGAGGACCTCACTCACAACATTCCTCCTTACGACGTGTGGGAGGGATCTTGTAGGCTCGCGCAAACTCTTGCGTACTGGCCCGCGGGTTCGGTGTTTGTTTCCGTTGTTGACCCCGGAGTTGGCTCGGATCGCCTATCCGTAGTGGCAAAAACCAAGTCTGGCCATTTTGTTGTAACGCCTGACAACGGGACACTGACTCATATTGCGGTTACGTACGGTTTGGATGAGCTTCGTGAGATTGACGAGTCCGTTAACCGACTGCCGGGTTCGGGTCACTCCTACACATTCCACGGACGTGACATTTACGCATACACGGGTGCTCGGCTAGCATCCGGCAAGATCACTTTCGAGGAGGTCGGCCCCGCCCTCGATGTTGAAAAGGCCATCAAGCTGCCCGTCATGGAGCCGAAAATTGAGCACAACAAGGCTTTCGGCACTATTGACACGCACGACGTTCGATACGGGTCTCTTTGGACAAACATTCCGCGAGAACTGTTCCTTGAACTTGGTGTGGAAATGGGCGAGTACGTTCGCGTACACATCGAAAACCAGCACGGCGACGTCTATTCAGCTCCGCTTAAGTACGTACGCTCGTTTGCGGACGTGTCGGTTGGTGAACCGCTCATTTATACGAACTCTTTGGACAACATGGCTATCGCAATTAACCGCGGTTCGTTCGCAATGGCGTACTCGGTTGGGCAGGGAACGCAGTGGAAGGTGGATTTTGAGTATCCGCCAGATGATGCGCCCCTCGCCTAATCCCCCTCATCCCGTTCAGTACAAATTCAAGTAGAAGGAAAACAATGATTAATAAGACTTCGCCAACCACTGCTGTGGTAGCTACGGGTATTGGCGCGGCCCTCTTTTTTGTACTCGGCCGTTTTCTTGTAATCCCAACGCCGATTCCAAACACGACCATTAACATCCAGTACGCGCTGCTAGCCGTGTTCGCACTGCTTTACGGACCGGTGGTTGCCGGCCTTATGGGGTTGATTGGTCACTTCCTGATCGACGCCACCTCCTACGGCCCCTGGTGGTCCTGGATCGTGGCTTCGGCTATTGCCGGCCTGATCATGGGCCTAATGACGCTGAAAGATAACGTGCAGGACGGCCCAATCAACAGTGGCGGCCTGGTACGTTTCAACGTTGCCGTGGTGGTAGCGCACGCTGTGTCGTGGGGCATCGCAGCCCCGCTTTTGGACATCCTGTTCTACTCTGAGCCCGCTTCGAAGGTGTTCACGCAGGGAGCGGTCGCTGGTGTTTCTAACATCCTCACCACCGCTATCATTGGCTCCTTGATTGTGATTGCCTACGCGAAGACCCGCACTTCTGCTGGCTCGCTTGAGGAAAAGGAATAAGCCAGCTGTGACTGAGTTTCATTCGAATGGGGTGAGCCCAAGCGCCGGCAGCGCGGCAAGTGCTGCGAGCGCGCCGGCTCGCCCCGCGAATGACGCTCCCAGCCCGGGCACTGTACCTCGCTCGAGTTCGGAAGCCGCCCGGACACAGAACCAACCGAACTCATCAGGTACTGAGCCTGAACCAATCATCGAGTTTTGCGATTTCACCTTTCAATATCGCGCGCAATCCTCTCCCACTCTTCGGGGTATCAATCTGACGATCAACCGTGGCGAGAAAGTTGCGATTGTAGGCCAGTCTGGCTCTGGTAAGTCCACACTGGCACACGTCATCAACGGGCTCATCCCCTACCGCTTCCCCGGGGAACATTCCGGCACGGTGAAGGTTGCCGGCATTGACCCAACCCAAACTCCCCTGCACGAGCTTTCTAAAATCGTGGGCACTGTACTGCAGGATCCAGATGGCCAGTTCATTGGACTAACAGTTGCAGAAGACATTGCTTTCTCGCTAGAAAACGACCTGGTGGAGCAAACCCAGATGCATTCACGAGTGCAACAGGCGGCTTCCGTCGTTGGTATTGAAAGCCGCCTAGAGGCCTCCCCTCAAGACTTGTCAGGCGGCCAAAAACAGCGTGTGTCCATGGCCGGCGTGCTCGTAGACGACGTGCAGATTCTGCTTTTTGACGAGCCTCTTGCTTCCCTTGACCCCGCTTCTGGCCAGCAGGCCATTGAGACGATTGATGCGTTGCACCAGCGCCCGCCGGAGGGCACAACCGTCATCATCATCGAACACCGTTTAGAGGACGTCTTGCACCGACACGTGGACCGCATAATTGTTGTAGATCGCGGGAAGATCGTAGCGGACGGTACTCCGAACGAAATTATTGCTTCGCGAGTATTGACCGATCATGGGATTCGCGAACCGCTCTACATTACGGCTCTGCGCATGGCCGGCCACAACGTCACCGCTGCGGACGAACCCGAATCTGTACACTCCGTGCGGATTCGCGATGACGCGCGGGCCGAACTTGCAAAGTGGGCGCGCGAACCACGCAAGACTCCGCGCAAGCCCGACCCGATTTTGAAGCTGGAGAACATCAATTTCGGGATTAACGAAGTTGAAATCATCAAAGGGGTCTCAACCGAGATTTATCGCGGCGAGGTAGTTGCTATTTGTGGCACCAATGGGGCGGGAAAGTCCACTCTTGCCAAACTCATTTGCGGTTTCGAAAAGCCAGATTCTGGTCGTATCTACCTAGATGGCGAGGACATCACTCACGCTCCCATTACCCGCCGCGGCCGGCGCATCGGGTTCGTCATTCAAAACCCCAATCAGATGATCTCAAAAACCTTGATCATTGAAGAGGTTTCCCTGGCCCTGCAAGGCCTCGATATTTCTGCCGAAGAGAAGAACAGGCGCGTTGAGCAAGCGCTTCGCACGTGCGGCCTGTGGGCATATCGGGAATGGCCCATATCTGCGCTATCCTACGGGCAGCGCAAGCGCGTCACGATAGCGTCGGTCATGGTCACAACTCCAGAAATCATCATTTTGGATGAGCCCACAGCCGGGCAAGACTGGGCGCACTACACCGAAATCATGGAGTTCCTAAAGGGCTTGAACGACTCTGGCATCACGGTTGTGTTGATTACGCACGACATGCACCTGGCGCTCGAATACACCGAACGTACACTCGTCATGTCTGACGGCAAGGTGATTGCCGCTCGCTCTTCCGCCTCCGTGCTAGCAGACCCCGAGCTAACCCACGCGGCGTCTCTGCGAACCACCTCGCTTTATGACCTGGCTGTTCGAATCGGAGCGCAGCGAGGCCTCCTCGATAATGCCAACGAGTGCTCCGGTGCGAAGGCAGAAAGCACACTTGACCCAACCGCGTTCATTGAGCAGTTCATTGTGCGTGAAAACGAGTGGCGTGAGGCAGTCCTCGCTGAGCACTTGGGAACGGGGCGATAACAGTGGCTGAAAGAACTGCCGTTTTAGGCTATATTCCCCGCGAATCGTTTATGCATTCGCTAACAGGGACCACAAAACTCATCATGATGATCAACGCGTCCATCGCGGCAATGCTGGGCTTTGATACGCGCTTCTTAGTGCTCATGGTGTTCGTGTCCGTGTTCTTGTGGATCTCTTCAAAAATTGAGCTGTCGAAACTGAAGATCGTGCTGTGGTTCATTTTCGTCCTCATGATTTTGAACAACATCATGATTTTCGTCTTCGCCCCGCAGTACGGCACCGAGATTTATGGGACCAGCACGCCGCTTTGGCATTTGACTAACCGCTACACGTTCACTGCAGAGCAACTGTTCTACCAGTTGAACGTGACGCTGAAATATTTTGCGGTACTACCCGTAGCGCTACTATTCATTGTCACCACGTCCCCATCCGAGTTCGCGTCTTCGCTCAATCGAATCGGAGTTCCCTACCGAGCTTCCTACTCGGTTGCATTAGCGCTACGTTACATTCCGGACGTGCAGCGCGAATACCGCGAGATTTCTCAAGCGCAGCAGGCTCGCGGGGTCGACACGTCCAAAGATGTTTCGTTTGCCACGCGCGTCAAGAACAGCGCGTCCATCCTGTTCCCCCTACTGCTGTCATCCCTGGAACGCATTGAAACGATTTCTACCGCAATGGAGCTACGCGGGTTTGGCAAGCACAAGACGCGCACGTGGTACACCAGTCGCCCACTGCTTGCCCGCGATTGGGTAGCCATCGCGCTTTCGGTAGCCCTACTTGCGCTGGCTGCCTGGCTTATTACCGTTAATGGAGGACGGTTCTACAACCCGTTCATCTAGCGGCCGGCCACTCGGATTACGAACTGTGATCAGCTCTGCGCGGCTCGTTTTTGCGAAATCTCGTAGAGCGCGATGCCGGTAGCGACAGCTGCGTTGAGGGATTCAACTGCAGAGCTGATTGGGATAGACACGATTTGGTCGCAGGTTTCGCGCACTAGGCGGGAGAGTCCCTTACCTTCCGCTCCGGTAACTACAACGAGTGGTTCATTTGCCAGTTCAACGTCGCGCAAACTGACGTCCGCCCCACCGTCGAGGCCGATGACGAAGCATCCTGCCTCTTTTAATGCGCGTAGCGACCGCACGAGATTTGTTTCACGCGCAACGGGCACTCGCGAAACGGCGCCGGCAGACACTTTCCACACGGTTGCGTTAACGGAGGCGCTACGCCTTTCAGTGATCAGTACGCCGGTAGCGCCAAATGCGCCGCCCGAACGCAGCACGGCACCCAGGTTATGCGGGTCGGTTACCTGATCGAGAGCAATGATCAGTGGAGTTTTAAAGTCGTCCTCGGCAATCTGAAGAAGGTCGGCGGCAGTCACGTACTCGTATTCGGGAACTTCAATGCCGATGCCCTGGTGTGCGGTTTCGCCCGACGCATTTTCGAGGTCCCGGCGCGTGCATTCCATAATGGAAGCGCCCTGGGTAGAGGCGGCGCGGAGAACGCTGGCCACGCGATCATCAGTGGGGTCACCAGCAATGAATACGCGCACGATTTCGATGCCCGACTCGACGGCCTCCCACACGGGGTTGCGTCCCACAATGAGTTCGTGGCCGCGAGCGATCTTAATGGAAGTGCGGTTGCGGTGTGCTTCGCGTTGGCGTTGCTTAGCCAGCTCGGCCTCGCGTTCCTGCTTGCGTTTGTACGCTACGTGGTATTCGCGGTCTTCTGCCTTCGGGGTTGGACCTTTGCCGCGCAGTCCGCGCCGACGCTGACCTCCACTTCCCTTGGTTGGTCCTTTGCCTGCACGCTTGCGTCCGCGAGCGCCGCCATCAACCGCCATGATTACCTGCCTTTGCTTGATTTACTGGCGCCTATTGTACAGGCAGTTCTAACTTTACTGGCAGCCTGTTTGGCAGAATCACGTGAAACAAAATCTTCATCATCCTCTGGCGACCTTGTCAGTGTTGCAGGCTCGATCGTATGGCCCTCTCTCAACGTAATGAACGCCCACGTAAGTTGATGCGGACGGAGGCCATTGACCTCCGTCCGACAATTTTATTCGTTCAACAATCCCGCCTTCACGAGGATGTCCTTGATCGCAGTAACATTTTCTCCCTCCAAGGCCTTAACTGGAGGAGTAATGGCGTTGCTACTAAAAACGCCCATTAGCCACAGAGCCGTTTTGAAACTACCCACGCCTGCGCCATATCCAACAACGCCCTTTGACACCTGAGCGATGCGCATAAGTTCGGCTAGACGTTCCTGTTCCTCTCTAACAGCATTCCAATCACCAGCTTCATAGGCTTTCCATTCCCTGACATAGGCGTGCGGATCCACATTGGCCAAGCCGGGCACAGAGCCGTCAGCACCAGAGAGGTAGGCGCCATCCACTACCACTTCATGCCCAGTAAGAATCGACATGGGCTTACCCAGAGCCTTGTTTCCTGCAACTAGGTAACGGAAACTTACGTCATCTCCAGATGAGTCTTTAACACCAGCTATGACCCCTTCTTTACCCAGTTTTAGGAGGAGTTCGGTTGGAAGTTTCACATGCACACAAACCGGTATGTCATACGCAAATATCGGCAAAGAAGTAGCCTCGTGAAGTAACCGGAAATGGTTTTCAACTTCTGCCATACCTGCAAGCGCGTAGAAAGGCGCAGTCGCTACAACCCCGTCCGCACCGATCTCCTCAACCATCCGGATCTGATCAATAACTCGCTGTGTCTGAGTCTCGATTACGCCTGCCAAAATAGGTACGCGACCAGCTACTACTCGGTTTGCAATTTCAAGTACCTGACGGCGTTGTCTATCGGTCAGAAACACTACTTCGGATGACGATCCCAATACGAAAATTCCGTTAACTCCTGCGTCGATCATTCGATTTAGATGGTTCTCGTAGGAGACAACGTCAACTTCACCTGTGGGCAACAGTGGCGTCACAACCGGTGGTACCACACCACAGATTTTCTTATTCATTTTGGTTTGACCTCGCATTTTCGCTCAAGTGAGCATTAAATTCTAGATACGATTTCTATTTTTTAGAAGGATTGGATACGCGCGTAGACGTCGAGTAATGGACTATCTTTTTCGCAGCGTGCTTGCCTTGTTGTTTAGGGTGATAATGACGCCATGCAAATGTAGCGACACCAGCTCGACGTCACTATCACCCTGAAATATTCACCAAGGAGATCACCAATAATCTGCGGTCCGCAACGTCACGAACCACTGGATTGTTTCCGCAGAGCACGCGACTTTGTACGCTACGGAAACAATCAAGGCAATCTTGGGAAGTTATCCGGTAATCTCAGATACCTTCACCTTCCTGCCTTCTTTAAGGGATAGTGTGCAAGCATCAGCGGTTGCGATTGCTGCAGTTGCGGCAGAACCGTCTGATAGCGCTTTAAACTCGTCGAGAGGTTCTTGCCCCTTCATCAAATTGTGGAAGTAGGTCAATTCCTCTTCGATGATTCCCCTTAGCCAAAGGGGCGGGCGACGATCAGGTTTGCCGTACTGAACTGCTCCGTCGGTGGCTGAGCCCGCATAAATCGCTGCTCGATCCTGATCTTCTTCCGGAGTCCGATGCAGGAGGAACTTCTCTTCTGTTCCGCCGATGCGAAGAGTGCATCCAACATCCTGCAGATCAAGTTTAATGGCCCCCTTGCTGCCTTGGATAAGGACGTAATGCTCGGGCCACCTGAACGCTGATCCGTATTCGATTGCCGCAAACCGATCATTACCGAACTCAAGTGTAATGATGAGCATGTCATCTTCGTCACCGAAGCCGTCGCCCTTGTGAGCAACGTTTCCGCCAACCATGGTTGCAACTTCAGCAGGCCCCATAACTGATTGCACGAAATCAAGCTCGTGAATATGGTGATACAGGTGTCCGCCAGACAGCTTGCGCACCTTCTTCCAGCTCACTTCTGGCTGAACGTCTTCCCAGCCATTCCTGATGGCTCGGATGAACAGAACGTCACCGATCTTGCCCTCGTTAATTAGCTGCTTGGCTCGCCTTACACCAGCCATGAAGTTCATGACGTGGCCCGCCATGAACAGAACACCTGCTTCCTTCGTCGCATCTACCATCTCAGCGCAGTGAGCATAGCTAAGCGCAATCGGTTTTTCACAGAACACATTTTTGTGAGCTTTCGCAGCAGCTAGCACCGGCTCGTAGTGAGCGCCGTTAGGCGAAGCTACAATCACCGCGTCAACATCTGCGCGAGCCACCAACGACTCAACGCTCTCTTCTACCTGTGCGCCAACTTCTTTGGCAACAGCTTCCGCATTTTCCGGATCAAAAACTGCAACCACTTCCGCATCGTCAATGGTTTCTAGAAATCTCGCTTGTTCTGCTCCGAAATAACCGGTTCCGATAACACCGTAACGGACTGTCATGTTTACTCCTTGTTATTTAACCGAGCCTTCTGATAGGCCGGCAGCCATGTATTTTTGGATAATCATAAATACGATTACGGAAGGCAGGACGACGAGCGTTGACGCTGCCATGAGCATTCCCCAATCCAAGACTTCCGTGCCCATCAGTGAATAGAGCCCTACCGACACTGGCATTTTGGCGGATTCATTGATGAAGAGAAGAGCGTAGAGAAACTCGTTAAACGTATTGATGAACGTGTAGATAGTTGTGGCGACAATGCCGGGTAAAACTATTGGCGACGCGATGGTAAGAAAAACGCGCATTCTTCCCGCGCCATCTACTGCAGCCGCTTCCTCAATGCTGATTGGAACCGTTTGATAGAAGCCAACTAGCATCCATAACGCGTAAGGCACAGAGAAGGACAAGTAAATGACGATTAGTCCGAGGTAAGAGTTTACTAGCCCAACTTTTGCCAGCATCAAGGTGAATGGCACCGCAAGCAAAATCGGAGGAAACATGTAACTCACGATGAGTACACGAGTCATTTTTCTTCCGACGTTCGGAAAGAATCTGACTATGCCATATGCCCCAAGGCTACTGATAATGATGGTAATAGCTGTAGAAGCAACGGAAATAATCAAGGAATTTAATAGATTCCAATGGAACCCAAGCTCCGTAAATACCCTCACGTAGTTATCAAATGTGAAAGGCTGCGGGATTAGCGATATCGGATTGCCGTTGAGATCCGTTGCTGTTTTTAGCGACGAAATCACAATCCACAAGACAGGGAATACAGCAACCACAGAAGCAAGAGTGAGACCAATATAGATCCCCGCCATTCCCCATTTATTTCGGCCAGCGTGGCTCATTAGTTATCCTCGCTTTCCCATTTGGCGAGTATGCGGAACAGGAATACTGAGACTGCCAACAAGAACAGCAACAGCAAAATGGTGACAGCCGATGCCGTACCAAGCTGCTTCAATCCCCAACCTGCCCTGTACGCATAGATCGGCACGGTGGTTGTAACATCGCCCGGACCTCCACCTGTAAGAAGGAACAGAAGGTCGAAGTTATTGAAAACCCAAATGGTTCTGAGCACCACGAGAAGTCCAATGACAGTTCTAATGTGATGCAAAGTCACGAACCTAAAGCGTTGCCAAGCGGTAGCTCCGTCAACCACAGCTGCTTCCAATTGCTCAGCCGGGATAGTTTTAAGTGCGGACAGAATATTGATCATGAACAGAGGGCTTCCAAACCAAATGTTGATGAAAAGCACTGTCCAAAATGCTGTCGTTGGATCCGCCAGTAATGACACCCGACCATCTGTAATTTGGATTACATTCAAAAGATTTGGCAAGAAGCCGCTGACATCATTTAGGAGCCATTTCCAGCCAAACGCAATGATGATCGCAGGTACCGCCCAAGGGACAATAAGCATAGTTCTGAATAGACCAGACAGATGTCTAATCTTATTGAGCCCCATTGCCAATAGGAATCCAACGGCAAGCTGTCCAACTAGGGAAGCGAAAGTCCAAACAATTGACGTCCTGAAGGCACGCCAGAACAGTGGATCTGTCAACAGCTCCGTAAAGTTCTCAAGGCCAACGAATGAATAATCCGCCCTAATCAGATGCTTGCTTGTAAACGAGTAAAAAATGCTCGTCCCGAGTGGGTAAATCAACAAGAGGATCACCACAAGCACCGCCGGAGCGACAAATGCCAAACCAACCCAGTCGATCCGGCGGTACCAAGGTGGTCTTCCTACAACCGTTTCATCGATGTGTTCAGACCTCATGAACAGGATTCCTTATCGTCTTGCCTGTTCGAACATCTTGTTCAGCTGGTCTTCTGCATTCTTGGCTGCAGTATTGATATCCGTGCCATTGAGAATAATGTCCTGGAACATAGACTCAACAACACCTTGGTTAACCAAAATGCCAGCTTCAATTCGAGGTCCGTTCTCCATTCCAATAGCCGAGGACAACGGAATAGCCTGATTGATCACGTCAAAGCTCTCGATGTGCTTCTGAATTTCAGGATCATCGCGGAACTCTGGATTCTCAGCGATATCCTTAAGAACCGGCATCATTCCGATTGGGACACCCTTTAAGAACTCAATGTAGTCCTCATCGTTATACAAGGAGAGCAAGAATGCCTTAGCTTCTTCCTGCACATCCGAGGTCTCCCATACAACCATGGGCTGGTATCCAGTTTCAGCTCCATAGATCGGATCACCCTTGTGCAACCTGGGAAGCGGTGCGGCTTCAATCTTGTCATCCAAAGAAGGGGTTGTTGCCTGCACGCCACCGATTTGGAAGCCAGTATTAAAATCAAACGCAGTCTTGCCCTGGTAATACAAGGTAGCTTGGTCAAGGATATTAAAGTTAATGGAACCCTTCGGGCTTACCTCGTTGTAGAGGTCCACCCAATACTTGATCCCTTCCAGCGCTTCTGGGCTGGTCAGATTTGCCTTGCCATCTTCAGTGATTAGCGATCCACCAGCTGATTTAACGTAGTAGTTCAGGTACCTAACACCTAGCACGTCGTTTGTACCGAGCGGCACAGAAAGACCGTATAGATCAGGAGTGGAAACCTTCTTAGCGGCGTCACGGAGCTCTTCCCAGGTCTCCGGGACCTCTAGTCCGTTCTCTTCAAGCACATCCTTGCGGATCCACATTGCTTGCGCGTGTGAATAAAGGGGAATCGAATAGTTATGACCGTCTTTAGCACCTTCCTTCAAAGCGCTCTCAGGGAACCGATCACGACCAATCTCATCGATAACATCATCGAGAGGCGCGATGACACCAGCATCTAGCATCTCAGTGACGTGGTAAGGCAAAGCGGAAGAGATATCAGGCAGTTGGCCCGATGCAACTCCTGCAGTCCACTTCGTATAAAATTCGCCCCACGAGAAGTTCTCAATCGTGATGTGAACATCCGGGTTTTCAGCCTCAAACTTGTCCGCCATCTTCTGGAGCCATTCAGCTCGCGGTCCTTGCGTATAGCTGGACCAGAATGTCACATCGCCTGCAAGCTTACCGTCGCCTTGGTCCTGGTTTGCAGACGATCCGCCACACGCGGCCAATGATGTAACTAATGCGGCGCCAAGTGTGGCTGCAAGCATTCTTCTACGGAATCGAGTATTGCCCGCCATTGGGCCCTCCTTGTAAATTAATTAGATGACATCTGATGTCATATGTAGCACATCACACATCTGGTTTTCTGTCAATCACTTTCAACGCCTAATTTTTCAAAACTGTGCGCGATAGAATTCTGAATATGCGTCTAGTAAGAGTTTTAAGACATTCGATTCCTACCTACGGCGAGCTTTGCGAAGACCCGGACGGCATCACACAAATTAAGTTCTTTGAGGAAAATCCTATTTCGGGTTCTGCAAGCCATACAGGCGAAATGCAAACCCTGGATTCGTGCAAGTTACTCGCTCCCGTCGTGCCCTCTAAGATCATTGGGATCGGCGATAACTTTTTATCACCCGACGAGAAGCGCGAACCGTTCAGTACCCCTCTGGCGTTCTTAAAACCTTCCAGTGCGGCTTGCGGCCCCGATGACCTCATTGTGCGCCCAGAGAGCGCGGACTCGCTCGCGTTCGAGGGAGAACTGGCCGTCATAATGAAAGATACCGACGGCAAAATCTCAGAATCTGAAGTTGACGAAGCTATCTTTGGTTACACAATTGCAAACGATGTTTCTGCTCAGCCGTGGCAGAAGCTGGATGCCCAATGGTTCCGCGCAAAAGGAGCGAACACGTTTTGTCCGTTAGGTCCATGGATCAATACGGATCTAAGTGTTCAGGATGCGTCAAATCTAAATCTTGAAACGCGCCTATCGGGGAAGCTCGTGCAGTCAAGCAACACTGCCTATTTGAAGAGAACAATACCGGAAATAATTAGTTTCCTTTCCGAAGCATTCTCATTTGTTGCAGGCGACGCTGTACTTATGGGAACGCCCGTAGGAGCCGGCCCCATGCAAGATGGTGATTCGATTGAAATCCGAATCGAGCATTTAGGAACGCTCAAGAACACCACTGGTTGTAGCCTCTAGTCAAAATTTGGCCAGATCCTGAGAATCGCGTCGCTAGCACCGTCCACAACAGGCCAGCGAGTGCGCCATTGCAGCGAACATGTGAGCCGTAACTTAATAGGGATTTAGACGGTGCCGGACGGCGTTTTCAGATCTTGGTTCAACAACCTTCTCCGCTATTACCGCAACCACTATGCCACCTACGAAACCACCAACGTGTGCCTGCCAGGACACTCCCCCAGAGGGTAGAAAACCAACGAGAATGGTGGCGCTGTAGGCACTAAGAAGCACAATCGCAACCACGATCCGCACCAGTTTGATCCACGGGGTTCGCTCCACGAGAGCGGCCGCAAGAATGTATCCGAAGTAGCCAAACACGATTCCAGACGCACCAATAGTGAGGCCCGCCGGCGTGAACGCGCTGATAAACAGGCCCGCCCCGA
This sequence comes from Actinomyces sp. HMSC075B09, assembly GCF_001812395.1. Lineage (NCBI taxonomy): Bacteria > Bacillati > Actinomycetota > Actinomycetes > Actinomycetales > Actinomycetaceae > Actinomyces > Actinomyces sp. HMSC075B09. Next base: position 713,010 of record NZ_KV808731.1, on the reverse strand, counting down.
TTGCAGACCCCGCAAACACGGCCAGCCAGCGCCGCCTCCCCTCCAGCCCGATCAGGACGCCGAGGAGCGCAAGAAATGTAGTGTTACCACTTACATGCGCCACGGAGCCGTGCAGGAATATGGATGTGAAGTAGGTCCACGGCCTCGTGAAGTCATGTGCGGGAACGCCAAAGTTAAGCAGTAACTCCCGGCCTCCAAGCGGTTGGAGGATGAATACCACCCACACGAGCAAGACCACGCCCAGCGGGCCGGCAAGACGCTCCAAAAGAGGGCCGCGCCCGCTAGGCACGACCTCTTGAACGCGCGGATCTAGCCGATATGCCATCTGGCGCCATCAGCTCCATCTTCAACAACAACGCCAGCGGCAGCCAGACCATCTCGAATCGAATCGGCCGTAGCCCAGTCTTTCGCGGTACGCGCCTGCTCCCGCTGCTCAATCAAGTGATTCACAAGGACGTCCAGAGCCTTGTCTTTTCCACCTGCCTCCGCCTCTTCGCTGGCCCACTGCGGCGATGCCGGATCCAAGCCAAGAATGTCGAGCATTGCGCGCACATCCAGCAACGCCTCGCGTACCTCCCCCTCGGAGCCATCCGCAAGAGCCTGGTTACCGGCCTTCATGCGCTCATAAACCGCGGCTAAGCCGCCCGCCACATTCAGATCATTGTCGAGGGCAGCCGCGAAGGCTTGCGGTACAGCTCGCTCGGCGACCTCGCTCACGGTCACACTAGCTACCTCACCGGCGCGCTGGACGAATCCGGAAATACGCTCCCAGGCGGCGGCTGCAGCGTGGATCGTTTCTTCGGAATACTCCACGGTAGAGCGGTGGTGCACCGTGCCCAGAGCGAAACGTAACACCGGTGCGGGAACGCGTTGCAAGATGTCTGCAACCACCAGGGAGTTGCCGAGCGACTTCGACATCTTCTCCCCCTTCATTGTCACCCACGCGTTGTGCACCCACAGGCTTGCAAACGGCCAGCCAGCGCCATGGGACTGCGCCTGCTCGTTCTCGTGGTGGGGGAACCGCAGGTCGATGCCACCTCCGTGAATATCGAACGCTTCCCCCAGGTAGCGGCGCGACATTGCGGAACACTCCAAGTGCCAGCCCGGACGGCCCAGCCCCCACGGGGACTGCCAGGAAGCAGTACTTGGCTCAGTCGGCTTAGCGGCCTTCCACAGGGCGAAGTCACGCGGGTCGCGCTTTCCCGCCTCGACGCTAGAATCGATCTGCGACTCATCTTCCGTAGTGCGCATTTGCGCTAAATCCTGGTGGGTTAACGAACCGTAGTCATCTAACGAATGCACGTCGAAATAGACGTTACCCGCCCCATCCGGGTATGCGTGTCCGCGATCGATGAGGCGCTGGACCAGCTGGACCTGGTCCAGGATATGCGCGGTTGCGCGCGGCTCAAACGTGGGCGGAATAAGCCCAAGAGCGTCGTAAGCCTGGGCGAACTCGCGTTCAAACCTGGACGCCCATGCCCACCACGGTTGCCCGGCCTCGGCAGACTTGTTCAAGATTTTGTCATCAATATCCGTAATGTTTCGGATGTAGGTGACCTTCATGCCGTTCTTCTTTAGCCAGCGGATCAGCGTGTCAAACGCTACCGCGGACCGCAAGTGCCCGATGTGGGGGCTACCCTGCACGGTGGCTCCGCACAGGTAGATGCCAACCTCGCCCTCGTGAACGGGCTTTAGTGGCTGGAGGGAACGGCTTTTGGTGTCGTAAAGATGAAGATTCACGCCCCTAGCCTACCCAGCCTGCGCGCACGGGGCATAACGTTTTCAACGCGCGGCGTTAAACTGGCCCCATGACTTCGCTTTTACCTATTCGCACCGGTATTGGTTTTGACACGCACGCTTTTGCGCCCGCAGATTCGGGGCGAAAAATGATGATGGCGTGCCTTGAATGGCCCGGCGAGGTTGGCTTGGAAGGCCATTCCGATGCTGACGTTGCCGCGCACGCGTGCTGCGATGCTTTACTTGCGGCGGCAGGCCTGGGCGATCTGGGAACAAACTTTGGCACGTCAAGACCAGAGTGGTCGGGCGCGAGCGGCGAGGCGCTCCTACGCGAAACGGTACGCCTGGTGGAGCAGGCCGGTTACGCGATTGTGAACGTGTCCGTGCAAATCATCGGGGAGCGCCCGCGCATCGGGGCTCGTAGGTCCGAGGCGGAGGCGCGCATGAGCGAGGTTGTTGGAGCCCCGGTAAGTTTTGGCGCTTCAACCACCGACAAGCTTGGTTTTGCCGGGCGGAGCGAGGGAGTTGCGGGCATCGCATCCGCGCTGGTGCAGCGCGTAGACTAGCGCGCTCCGAGGGGCTTGACCCGCCTAAGTGCAAGCGCCGCTCCCAAGCCGGTAAACAGTAGCACACCGGCCATGAGTACCACGCCGGGCCAGGCGTTCCAATGCCAGAAAGTTCCCGCGAGCGCACCAAAAATGGATGAGCCCAGGTAGTAGAAGAACATGTAGGCCGACGAGGCTTGTCCGGTTGCGCCAACGCCGGCGCGGGCGCGGGCGGCCACCCATCCGGATGCGACTCCGTGGGTGGCGAAGAAGCCAGCGGTGAAGATGGCGAGGCCGATGATGATGACCCATATGGGTGCGGCGAGCGTGAGGAGCAGGCCACAGATCATCACGCTGATCGCGTAGGGTTCAACTTTGCGTTGTCCCCATTTTTGCGCGAGTTTCCCAGCATAGGCTGACGAGTAGGATCCGAGCGCATACACCAGGAAGATCAGACCCACCACGCCAACAGAGTAACCATATGGATCGGCCTCTAACCGAAACCCCATGATGTTAAATACACCAACGAATGAGCCCATTCCCACCGCGGCAATGAAAAACAGGCCGAGCAGTACCGGGTCACGCATGATTGCGGAGGTTTGATGCGCAAGGTTGGCCAGCCCTGACTCGCCGGGAATAAACCCCTGAGACCGGGGCAGAAACCGCCATACCAGGATTGCGCAGAGCAGCGCTACCACTCCCATTGCGATGAGGCCGCCCCGCCACCCCACTACCTCCGCGAATGCGGATACGCCGAGGCGCCCCGTCATGCCGCCCAGCGCTGTACCCGCAATGTAGAGGCCGGCGGCGCGGGCTTGTGCAGACCTGTGCACTTCCTCGGTTAGGTATGCCATAGCCACTGCGGGTAGGCCCGCCACGGAAATTCCTTGTATGAGGCGAAGCAGAAGCATCAGCTCCCACGTTGGTGCGAGTCCTACGCAGATTGCCACGGCGCCTGCCGCAAAAAGGGAGATGAAGATGATGCGGGTGCGGCCCCGTACTTCGGATATGGGCCCCACGAACAGTAACGCCAGCGCCAGGCCAATAGTGGAAATAGAGACGGACAGGGCCGCCTGATCGGGACGCAGCCCGTAATGCGCGCTGATTTGCGGCAAAACGGGCTGCGTGTCATAAAGCAAAGCGAACGTTGCCAAGCCGGCTAGAAACAGGCTGATCGAGATCTTTCGATACTGCGGACTGTGCAGGTCGTGACCTTCGAAACGCGGCTGTTCCTTATCGGGCGGCTGCGGCTCGCTCATAGCGTTCAGTCCTCAAAGGCACCCAGATGTGCCTGCTCAGTCTTAACCGGCAGGATCAGCATGAGGCCCACAAACAGGATGAGGACAATGCCGAGGATGCCCCAGTACTGCGACGAGGTGCCCTCGGGAACGAAATTAGATCCAAGCCGCACGGACAGGCCGAAGCACAGCGGCGCGAGGAAGGACACGGCGCGGCCGGTTGTGGCGTACAGGCCAAACACTTCTCCCTCGCGGCCCTGTGGAATGAGGCGGGCGAGGAAGGTGCGTGAAGCCGACTGGCAGGGGCCGACGAACACGGTGAGGATCAGGCCAAGCACCCAGAACGTGCCGGTGCCCGCATCGTGGAGGATGAAGATCAAAATGCCATCTACCACCATTGCGATAAGCGAGATCAAAATAACGGCCTTCGGGCCGATCTTGTCGTCCAACGCGCCAAATCCGATAGTCGCGATGCCCGCTACAATGTTTGCCACGATGCCGAAAATCAACACGTCACCGGCGCTGAATCCGAACGTGCCGGCCGCAATGATAGCGCCGAACGTGAACACGCCCGCAAGTCCATCACGGAAGATGGCCGACGCGATCAGGAAGAAGATTGTGTGCGGCGACGTGTTCCATAGGTCTTTTACGGTCTTAAACAAAAGCTTGTAGGAGTCGATGATCGACTCGTGTCCGGCCTCGTCAGCGCCTGCAACCTTACGGCCGGGAACCGCGATTAACACGGGGATTGTGGAAAGCCCGAACCAGAGCGCGGCAATCAGCATAGATACGCGAACGTTCAGGCCATTCTCGGCCGTTACACCGAACAGGCCCACCTCGGGGGCGATAAAACCGAAGTAGAGGATCAGGAGCAAAATGATGCCGCCCACGTAGCCAAGTCCCCAGCCAAGGCCAGACACGCGGCCCATAGTCTTGGGCGTGGACACGCGCGCGAGCATCGCGTTGTAGTTCACGGACGCGAACTCAAAGAAAACGTTTCCGAAGCCAAGTAGCGCGATGCCAAGCCACATTGCGCCGAGCGGGCCAAACACCGACTCGGGGTGGACAAAAAACATCATGCCGGTCAGCATCACCACTACGTAAGTGTTGAAACCCAGCCAGAACGTGCCTTTACCGCGCCGATCCGCACGCTGGCCGGTAATCGGCGCGAGGAGCGCGATCACAAAACCCGCGATAGTGAGGCCAAGGCTCAGCGACTCTGACGCCTTATCCGTGTCGGCAAACATGCCGGAAGTCAAATAAACAGAAAATACGAATGTGGTGGCAACCGCGTTGAATGCGGCCGAACCCCAGTCCCAAAGTGACCATGCAAGAACGGTCTTATTTAGGATGCTTTCTTTTTTAGCGGGGGCCTCGTTGCCAAAGCTGTGATTAGTTGATGAAGTAGTCACGCTTCTGACTTTAACCCGAAATCAGAAAATTATGGATTTAAAGACCATTTAGTTTCGTTGGCGGTATGTTATTCCTCCATCAGGCTCTGATACCGGTCTGGCCGGGCCAGGATTTCTGCGGCAACCACCAGGTCTAGTTTGGTTGTAATCTTCATGGACAGCGCGCTACCCGGCGTCACATGCACATCCTCGCCAAGAGCTTCCACAAGCCCGGCATCGTCGGTTAGTTCCACACCTTGGGCCAGCAGTTCGCGGCCCGCCTCGTGTGCGCGCATAGCGGTTTCCCAGTGAAAGCCTTGCGGGGTTTGAACTCCGCGCAGCTGCGCGCGATCAACTTGCCCAACGACTTTTTCAATTTTCGAGGAGGCCCCCACCGGCTCCACAACCTTCTGTGTGTCGGTAACAGGAACCGCCGGAATGACAGCTTTTAACCCGCTCTCCAGCGCTTCAATGACGTCTCTAATGGCGCGCTTGGGGGTGAGGCATCGGGCGGCGTCGTGAATAAGCACGGGCGTGGGCTCATCCAATTCCTTGCCAATCCGTTTGGCGAGGCGCGGAATTTCGAGCAGGCCGTTATACACCGAATCCTGGCGGATGTTGCCGCCTGGAACCACAGCCACATCTGGTTCCTGAGCGAAAATCTGTTCGAACTCGCCCAAGTGAGTTGGCGGGGCAGTCACCACAACACCATCCACACCCGCAACGCGAATACCATCCACAGCTCGGCGCACCAAGGACACTCCAGCTAGCTGCACCAGCGCTTTCGGCGTGTCATGGCCAAGCCGCGATCCCGAACCTGCAGCCGTAACGACTGCAAAAACCGAACTACTCATCACGCCTCCTCGCACCGTGGCAACACTGCCCACTACTCAAAACCACCCGCACTAATCCTTGAGCCAGCCAGCCCATTTGGACACTCCAAAGCTTCTCACGCCGGCCCCGCATAAAGTTTGAGGCCGCAGGTGCGGCCTCAAAATCGCAGGATCAGTTTATTCTTCTTCCGCCTCGTCAATTCCCTCCGCGAGGATCTCATCCAGGCGATCGCTCGCTTCGTCCTCATCAACCTCACGCGAGAGAGCCAATTCGGAAGTCAGAATCTGGCGAGCCTTTGAGAGCATACGCTTCTCGCCGGCCGATAGGCCCTTCATGGCGTCGCGACGCGACAGGTCACGAACAACCTCTGCAACGCGAACAATATCGCCGGTCGCAATCTTTTCCTGGTTTGCCTTGTAACGGCGCGACCAGTTTGAAGGCTCCTCCGTGTTCTCCTCACGGAGCGTATCCATGACCTCTTCGAAACCCTCTTCGTCAACCACGTCACGAACCCCCACGAGCTCCACGTTCTCTGCAGGAACCTGAATAGTCAGATCCCCCGTAGTCACGCGAAGAGTAAGGTAAGTTCTTTCCTTGCCAGCAAATTTGCGCGTAGAAATCTCTTCGATTGTGGCAGCGCCGTGATGTGGGTACACAACGGTTTCGCCCACTTTGAATGTCATTGCTGTAAAACTCCTGATGTTAGCTCAACACCCCTATTTTACCAGCAATTACGTGCACTTACTCGAGGGGATCCACCATCTTGTATCCCAGTCCGCGCACAGTTTGCAACAGTTGCGGGTTAGAAGGATCTGCTTCAATGCGCGAACGCAAGCGCTTTACATGCACGTCCAACGTCTTCGTGTCCCCCACGTAATCCGGGCCCCACACGATGTTGATAATCTGCGTCCTCGTAAGCACGCGATTCACGTTGCGCATCAAAAGCTCAAGCAGTTCGAACTCGCGAAGAGGCAAGTGAACCGGCTTTGAATCCACCTCAACTTCGTGCCGATCAACGCGCACAAGAACCTTGCCTACAGTGAGGACATCTTCCTCGTCTCCGCTTTCAATTTCAGGCACGCGCCGGCGCAACACCGCACGAATGCGTGCGAGCAATTCACGGTATGAGTACGGCTTTGTCACATAATCATCCGCGCCGAGCTCCAAGCCCACCACGCGATCTACCACATCGTCTTTAGCCGTCACCATGATGATCGGTACCTTCGAAGTACGGCGCACCTGGCGGCACACCTCCGTGCCCGAGATTCCTGGAAGCATCAGGTCAAGCAAGATCAGATCAGGAGTAGCGGCCTCCAAAGTTGCAAGAGCAACCTCGCCGCTTTCCGCCTCTAGCACCTCGTACCCGTCTCTGCGTAGACTGAAAGCAAGAGGAGTGCGCAACGATTCCTCATCCTCCACAACTAAAATCGTCTTCAATTAGCGTTCCTCGCTCTCTTCCGGATCCTCAGAATCCACATTCTCTTCGCCCTCGGCTTGCGGAATCACCAGTGTGAATGTGGAACCGTGGCCCTTCTTGGACCACACCGAAACAGTTCCACCATGATCTGCAGCAACGTGTTTCACAATAGACAAGCCCAGACCCGATCCGCCAGTATTTCGCGACCTTCCCGGATCCACGCGATAAAACCTTTCAAACACGCGTTCCTTCTCTGCCTCGTCCATACCGATTCCGGTGTCCACAACCGCCACGCGCACCAGGTCATCTACAACCGAGCTTTTAACGCTCACGCGCGTGTGCGGATCCGAGTAACGAATCGCGTTATCCACCAGGTTGCGAACGGCGGTGACAAGCAGGTTGTGGTCACCCCACACGATGCCACCAGAAGGCTCCCCCACCTCTATATCAATATTCGAGGCAGACGCCCGGTTGCTCTCCAGCTGAACGGCTTCCCACACAACCTCGTCAATGTTAATCCGCTGGGCCCGCATCAGAGGATCACCGGTTTCGAGGCGCGAAAGCTCAATCAGATCCTGCACGAGGGTGGATAGGCGCGCGGCCTCCGCTGCCATCTTGGGGGTGAACATGCGAACCACTTCGGGATCGTAGTCACTGTCTTGCAGAGTTTCAGCAATCAGACCGATCGCACCGATCGGGGTTTTCAACTCGTGGGACACGTTTACAGTGAAGTCACGGCGAACCGCGTCAACCCGTTTTTGCTTCGTCTCATCGTCGATCAAAATGAGCACGCGCCCGCCAAGGAGCGCCGCCACGCGAATATCTAGGTAAATGGGGGAATCCGACGAGTATCGCGAGCGAGGTAGCTGCATCTTCTTTCGCAGTGTCACCCCGTTTTTGCGCACGTCCTCAACCATTTCAAGCACTTGTTTGTGCGCGATCTCTTCGTCACGAACGAGGCCAAGGGTGTACGCCTGGGCGTCCGCCCGTACAACATGATTCTCACTGTCCACAATGACAGAGCTTGACGCCATAGCAGTGAGAGCCGACTTAAGCTCAGGATTCACAGGCGGCTCAAATTCCTCGTCCTGTGATGATTCACGAATCTGGGATTGCGATACGCGAAACGCAAGCCCCGCTCCGGCCCCCACGAATAGGCCAACGAGGGCCACCAAAATTAGCAAACTGGTCTCTACACCACCCACAATATAGACAATAGGGCGAAAACCTAGCGCTTGTCGTGATTACACTAAACATCCGGCATCCGTTAACCGTTCGTTAACCTGTTGCATCCAGCCGGGACACCCGCGCATGGTGTTATTACTTTCGGCTATAAGTAGGCCCTCCCTTTGGGCCTCAAGCACCACATTGGAGGAATAAGAATGCGGGAGATGTACACCCAGGAGCTCACCCAGCTCGGCAACCAACTTTCACGTATGGCGGGGCAGGTGTCACGAGCTGTTGGCCGCGCCTCACGCGCACTCGATGAGAATGACAGTGCACTGGCAGAACAGACTATCGATGCGGATGAGCGGATTGACGACCTCGCCTACATTATCGATGAGATGTGCACGCAGCTTCTGGCCCTGCAAGCTCCTGTTGCCCGCGATCTGCGACTGATCGTTACCGGCCTGCGCATGACCAAGACGCTAGAGCGCATGGGCGACCTTGCGCGCAACATTGCGGTTATTGCTCGCCAGCAGGCACACACCGACGCACTGCCGCCCGAGATCGCGGAGATTGTTACGAAGATGGGCGAACAGGCGCGAATCGCGGGCGAGAACACTGCGAAGCTGATGGAGGATCCCAACACCGACCTCGCAAATCAAATGCAGACCGATGATGACGTGATGGATGACCTGCACGTGCAGCTCCACCGCATGCTTTTGGATCCCAGCTTTGTGCTCACCCCCGCGCAGATCATTAACTTGACGCTGGTTGGCCGCTATTACGAGCGTTTTGGCGATCACGCCACCAATGTTGGCCGCAATGTCATGTACCTGATCGAGGGTGAACGCTTCCTCACTGACTAGGCTACGTGTCCCTGCTAGTTAGAGGCGCTCCCTACTGTTCTTAGCGCAAAGAAGGGGCGATGACCGTTGCGGTCATCGCCCCTTCTTGTAGTTTGCTTACTTACCCTGCGCGGCTACAGCAGCGATCTTCGCCTCAGCCTCGGGATCAAGGTAGGTGCCGCCCTTCTTGATGGGCTTGAGCGTTTCTTCGTCAAGCTCATAAAGTAGCGGAACGCCGGTGGGGATGTTCACTGCCGAGATGTCCTCGTCGGAAACATCATCAAGGTGCTTCACGATTGCGCGTAGCGAGTTGCCGTGCGCTGCAATCAGAACGGTCTTGCCGCTCTTGATGTCTGGAACAATCTGCTCATCCCAGTACGGAAGCAGACGCTCGAGGACGTCCTTTAGGCACTCGGTTGCCGGAATCGGCTCGCCCGCGTAACGCGGATCGCCATCCTGAGCAAACTCCGAACCAGCCTCGATTGCCGGTGGCGGTACGTCGTAGGAGCGGCGCCACTGCATGAACTGATCCTCGCCGTACTCGTCGCGGATCTCCTTCTTGTTCTTGCCCTGCAGCGCACCGTAGTGACGCTCGTTTAGACGCCAGGAACGCTTAACCGGAATCCAGTGGCGGTCAGCAGCGTCTAGCGCCAGGTTTGCCGTGTAGATTGCGCGGCGAAGTAGGGACGTGTAGAGGATGTCCGGCAGGACACCTTCCTTCTTAAGAAGCTCGCCGCCATGAACGGCCTCTTCCTTACCTAGTTCTGTCAGCGGAACGTCAACCCATCCAGTGAACAGGTTCTTTTCGTTCCAATCGCTTTGCCCGTGACGGAGCAGAATCAGTTTAAAAGCCATGGCTTCATTATCCCATGTCTGGCAGTCAATGTCTTTAGGTTAAGCCTGGTTTTGGTCAATAAACTTCCAACTCGTGGTTCGTTTCCCCCTATTTTCCGCCAATTGTTGCACGTCTTAAAGAGGGAACATTCTTTGGCGAGAAGCTTCGCTCAAATCGGTTTCGACATCGCGTACAGAAGCGGAATGATCGTTTCAACAATCGGCTTAGCGGGCGACTGCGCAATGGGAAGATGCTGTGGCACCGTGCGTTCAATCCGCGGCGGTGAAGCCGGGCCAACCACGCGGCTTCGAGCCTGGCTCTGGTGTTCCTTATAGCTCTCCACCAGGGCGTCAACCGCGGCAGCCCTCATAACAATCCCGATCACCGCGTGAGTGATCACGCGCATCGGCGCCTCGGGTTTACGCCTTGCGGCCTGGAGGATCGTTTCAAGAACTCCCCCCAAAGCGGTTAAAAACTCCTCGTTGAGGTCGGCCAGGCGTGCGCCCCATTCCTGGTCTCGCACGGAACGGGCCTGCATTTCTGTGTGGAGGGCGTAAAGAGTGCGGTTAACCCCAATCGCGTCCATCGCGTCAAACAACAGGGAGTCGATTTGTGCTGGCTTTGCCGCGTCCACGCTGCGCCATTTTTCAACCTGCATGTCAAGACGCTCAATCAGATCCGCATACTCGTCCTCCGCGAGCGCCGCGAGCAACGATTCCTTTGTAGAAAAGTTTGAGTAGAACGCGCCCCGGGTAAAACCCGCGCGGCGGCACACATTATCGAGAGTGAAGCCCTCTACTCCCTCAAGAATTATGATCTCGCGCGTTGCATCAATGAGTCGCTGCTGGGTTTCAAACCTGCTGCTCACGCCGGCTCCTCCCTGTCACGTGCGCCTTCAAGATTATATGCGGGTGTGGATAACCTACCCGATTTGTGGCGCTAAGTTAGGAAGCTACCGCCCGGGCGGACATGTAAAGGTCTGGAGGCAGCGAGTGGTCAAGCTCCCACGTGATCTGCATCGGCCGCGCCCCTTTGGCTTCAACCAGATGCGCGGGACCAGCGAATGTGTATGCCGCACCCTCCCCCAAAGCGTCTTTCTTATGCTCTCTGATGAAGAGGGCAATGTTGGATTCCCCCTCCAGGTACCGCATGCCCGCCTTGGTGTGCGGTCCTGCGCTAGACTGCGATTCCCAGTGAAATAGCGTGGGTGTAAGCGCGAAATCGCGGTACAGAGTGTTAGGTGAATAGTCAGCCTCCGACTTTACAAGTGTCACCAGCAAGGCTTCCGTGTTGGTGTACTCGCAGTACTTAACCCCCTCACGCACGCCGCCGGGCGCCTGGCCTTGAAACTCGTATCCAACGCCGATGCCAGCCAGCAATTCTTCGCGCGTGTACACCGCGCCCACTTTAAGCGGTGACCACAGCCCCATTTCGCCAGCGGGCTGCTGGTATAGCTTCTTCGTACGATCACTAACAGCTACGAATATTTGCCTCAGTTCATCAACGAGGTCCGGTGTGGATCTCAAAACTTGCAAGGCGTAGTCGATGGACGCGATCTTTTTCTCGTCACGTTTACCGCTGGGCCAAAACGAGTACATGAGCATGTGCGCGTAGAACTTTTCGCGCGCCGTCATCGCCTCGTAACGGTAGTGTGGCGTGGAAAGAATCTTGAGGTAGATTTCGATCCGCTCTGGGTCAGACACGTGCGCGAAAGCGCGAAGCCTGCGGCGAACGTCCTCATAAGCATCCGCGGCGAGATCGCTACCCGTGGCCGCCACGTGCAGTAAACGCTTCCACGAAATGGGGCGCTTTCTGAAGTCTTTTCGACTGTAAATGTCTGCAATGTCGCGGTGGGAGTCTTTCAAATAATCCGTGAGTTGGTAGTCCTGCGCGTCAACCCGCGCGGCAAGGGCCGCGTTCCGAATTTCGGCCGGTAGTTTCTGCGTGGATACGTTCAGATTGTTCTTTATTGATTGCAGGACTACCTTCTGCGACTTTTCTTCGAGGAAAATCTGCGATCCGGCAGGCAGATGACTAAAGCCCTTCTCCACAGCTGCCATGAGATTCTTGCGCGACGTACCCGTAAGCACCTGCAACTTAAGGTCGAAGCGGAAGGCCTCGTTTTGGTTACCCACAAAGTCCAAAACAGTTAAGACCGTCTTGTTATTCGACAGCCGCAAGCCGCGGCCTAGTTGCTGCAAGAACACCGTGGGGGATTGGGTTGGCCGTAGCATCAACACCGTGTCTACACTCGGCACGTCAACGCCCTCGTTGAAAATATCTACTGAGCAAATGATCTGAATTTGGCCGCTAGCGAGGGCTCCAAGCGCCTTGTCACGCTCCATAGAGGATTCAGCGGAGGTGACGTACTCGGCTTTGAGGCCAAACTTTCTAAACGAGCGCGCCATGTATTTTGCATGATCAATGTCCACGCAAAAGCAAAGTGCACGCATGCCCTCTAAGTCTAAGATCTTGTCGCGCATGGCCTGCACAATCTGACGCACACGCGCGTCATTGCCGGTCAGGACATTCGACAACTCACTGGTTACGTAGTCACCGCGCACCATTTTTACGCCGGATAAGTCCGTGTCGTCATATTGAATGAAGTAGTGGAAGGGACACAGCAGGCCTTCTTCTAGTGCGTCCCATAGCCTCAGTTCGCTTGCCACACGCCCGTTGAAGAATTCGAGGGCAACGTTCACGCCGTCACCGCGCTCAGGGGTTGCGGTCAGGCCCACCAACTCGCGTGCATTGAAGTGGCGCATCAGGCGCTGATAACTGGCGGCTTGAGCGTGGTGGAATTCGTCGATAATGATGATGTCAAAGAAATCTCGCGGAATTTCGTTCAGCACGTCTGGGCGAAGTGACTGGATAGAGGCGAAAGCGATGTTGTCGTAGCGGTTCAGCGTAGCGTCATTGAGCTGTGCCAGGCTGTAGCCGTCGGAGGTGGACCAGATGATCTGCCGCGACTTCACTACATCGCGGAAGGTCCTCATGGATTGGTTCAAAATCTCGTTGCGGTGGGCCACAAACAGTGTTCGAGGGGGCCGGCCCAGCTCGCTGGCCATGCGTTCGCGTAGCGCCTTGTAATCGAGCGCCGCCACAACGGTCTTCCCGGTGCCCGTGGCAGCCACAACAAGGTTTTTGTGGCACCCCATCGCTCGTTCATACTCGAGGTCGTCCAGCATGATCTGCTGGTAGGGATAGGGCCGTATGTCGAGTGCGGTGAAGTCAATCTCGGCGTCAGATTTCTGCTCGAAACCACGCCCATCTTGGAGCGCCCGGTCAAGTTTTGCCGCGTCGCGATCTGGATCGTAAATTTCAAACGAGGGCGAAGCCCAGTATGAGTCGAAGGTAGTTTCGAACTTTTCAAATACCGCGGGAGTGTTATTTTTTGCCAGACGCACATTCCATTCCAGGCCGTCCTGCATAGCGGCAGCCGACAGGTTGGAGGAGCCTACGAATGCGGTGTGGTAGCCAGTGTTGCGGTGAATCAGCCAGGCTTTCGCATGCAGGCGCGTGGATTTGGTGTTGTAGTTGATCTTGATTTGAGCACCGTAATCGCGAACGAGGCGGTCAAGAGCTCTGCGATCTGTAGCCCCCATGTACGTGGTTGTAATGATACGAATAGGAACCCCACGAGCTTTGAGATAAGCGAGTTCTTCAGCAATAGTGCGGATCCCCGTCCATTTAATGAATGCGATGAGGGCGTCCACACGGTCCGCAGAACGAAACTCCTTCTTAAGCTCCGTTTGAATAGAGGGGTCATACTCGGCGTTGGTCAGTAGCGCCGCGTCAGTAAGCGGAGTATCGGGCCTCACGGTTTTGACCGAGTTGTCAAAAACTTTGATTTCCGTAAGTAGCTGCGCTCTGCCGTCCTTCAAAGCAATCGGCTTGTCTGCGCTGTTTCCGCCGTTAATGACTTCCAGAACTCGGTCTGTTAGGAGGAACCTCTCGCGTTCCCCTTTGGTTTTCAAGAGGGAGTTTTCGAATCGCTCCGCTACGTATCTGGATATGACGTAGGGGAAGTCCGCGTTGTCAATGGCTTCACTTACGACGCGCTGTCCATACTTGTGCAGGGCCGCTTCGAGACCGGCGTCAATAATCGTCTCGTATAGGCCGGGCGGCAGGTCGAAAGGCTCGTCCATCAAACACTTCCAGAAGACTACGCAGCTTGTTCTTTGCTTTTATATTACGAAAGCGCAGCGCAAATTTTCTGTCCGTTATTCTCCTTGGCGCGGCCACACCGGCAGATGCAAAATATCGACTCACTAAGCGGTTGCCAGCGCAGCCTGGCCTAGCGGATCGCGTGTTCGGTTTCAGCGTCGAAGAAGAGGATCTCATCTTCCTGTGGCCGCACGTAAACAATGTCGCCAGGCTGGGGGCGCGCCTTGCGGTGAAGCATTACCGCAACTCGTTCAGGAGCGGTAACAACACCGTTTGCATCTACCATTTCGCCGTAGAGGAAAGCTTGTGAGCCCAGGAGTTCAACGTGGCTGGTACGGATCGGAATTCCGCCTTCAGAGGGCGCAACCACGTCCCATGCTTCGGGGCGCACGCCAACGATTACCTGCGCTCCGGCGGCCTCGGCGACATTTCGCGGGATGTGCACGCCGTTGCTGCCCAGGAGGGCTCGGCCGTCATCCACGGTCGTGTTGAAAAGAGTGATTGCGGGCGAGCCGATGAATCCGGCGACGAAAGCATTGTTGGGGTTGGAGTAGAGGTGTTCGGGCGTATCAACCTGCTGGAGCTGGCCGTCCCGCATTACGGCAACGCGGTCTCCCATGGTCATGGCTTCCACCTGGTCGTGGGTCACGTATACCGTGGTTACGCCCAGGTTGCGCTGAAGGTTCGCGATCTCGCCGCGCATCGTGACGCGTAGTTTGGCGTCGAGGTTGGATAGTGGCTCGTCCATGCAGAACACGGTAGGTTTGCGCACGATTGCGCGCCCCATCGCCACACGCTGACGCTGACCTCCAGATAGTGCGGAGGGTTTGCGCTCCAACAGTTCATCGAGTTCTAGCATGCTGGCCGCCCACTGCACGCGTTCTTTAATTTCGCTCTTGGACACCTTCATGTTCTCTAGCGCAAACGCCATGTTTTGCGCCACGGTCATGTTGGGGTACAGAGCGTAAGACTGGAAAACCATGGCAACGTCGCGCGAACGAGGACGCACGCCGGTCATGTCTTTATCACCAATGAGAACACGGCCAGATGTGGTGGGCTCCAGGCCTGCAACCATGCGTAACGAGGTGGATTTCCCGCATCCGGAAGGCCCAACCAGTACAACGCATTCGCCGTCTTCTATTTGGAGGTTGAGCGAATCAACTGCGGGCTTGGAGGCGCCAGAGAAGACTCGGGTTGCGGATTCAAAAGTCACACTAGCCACGGTTTGTCCTTCAGTAGTTATCTAACTTGGATCTAGGTCCATATTGTTGGCCTCTTAGGGTGGCCGTGCCCCACTTGCACTCCCCGCCAAGTGGGGCACGGCCGCAGAGCTAAGCTCTGCTTATTGAAGAGGCCAAAATAATTCGATTTACCAAGCCGCTACTTGAGCTTTGGCTTGATGTCGGAGTCGATGATTCCCTGCTGTTCCTCATCGATTTGCTTGAAGGTCTGCGCAACGTCAGCGCCCTGCGCGATCTTATCTAGCGCTGCACCAATACGCATACCACCGCCGGAAACGTAGACGCGTCCAGCATCCTGCTTCTGGGTGAACTCAAGCTGGTCTACAGCGGTCTTGAAGTTCGGGTTCTCCTCGAAGTACTTCTTTGCCTCATCGGTCTCCTTGGCGGAGATGCGTACCGGCATGTAGCCCGTGGACTGCGAGAACTTCACCGTGTTTTCCGTGTTGGTGAGGAAGGCGAGGAACTTAGCTGCGGCTTCCTTCTTCTCAGACTTGGCCGCGATACCAACGCCAGCACCACCGGTGGGACATCCGGGAACACCCTCGGGGGTGGGAAGGAAGGCAGTGCCTACGTTGATCTTGCCGTCCTCGCTCACTCCCTTAAGCGAACCGGTGGATTCGAGCATTGCCGCACCCTGACCGGATACGAACGGAGCGGTGGCTTCCTTAACCGCCTTGAAGTAGCCCTGGTCGAACTGCGACTTAAGGAATTCGCCGGCCTTCACAGATTCCGGCGAAGACATGGACATGGTGTAGTCCTTGGAGTAAGCACCACCCATTGACCAGATCATTCCCTGGAAGTACCAGTCCATGTAGGAGGAACCATCCGGAATCACCAGCGGAGCCACGTTCGGGTTGGCCTGCGCAAGCTTAGGAGCGAACTCGTCGTTCCATTCCTGCCAGGTGTTCGGGCCGCGGTCAGGCAGACCGGCTGCCTGCCACATATCCTTGTTGTAGTAGAACAGCGGCGTGGAGCGCGCGTAAGGTACGGCAAAGTGCTTGTCGTTTAGCACGTACTCGTCGTAGAGGCTGGGAACGTAGTCAGCGGTGTCTGCCGGGTCCAGTAGCTCATCTAGCGGAGCCAGCTGATCGTTCAACGCGAAGTTGAACCAGGTGACGTCGGATGCGACAACGAGGTCGGGCACCTGTCCACCCGATAGCGCGGCGTTAAACTTTTGGGCCACTTCCTCATAGTTCTTACCCGCGTCGGTCAGCTTAACCTTGATGTCCGGATTCTCAGCCTCGAAAGCTGCGATCATCTCTTCTTCAAGAGCCTTCGACGAGCCGGGATGGTTTGACCAGAACTCGATGGTGGTAACACCAGCTTGGTCAGCGCCGGAGTTGTCTGCACCGTTGTCAGTTGGGGCACTGCCTGTTCCGGCGCAACCTGCGAGGCCAAGCGCGACGGCCGCGAAGCCGGCGATGCCAATGCGTCGAATGTCCATTTTCTACCTTTCAGGTGATTGTTGTTTTGGGATGGATCAGATGTTGGTGGCGCGTTTTGGGATTACCCCTTGACGGCGCCGGATGTTAGCCCCTTGATCATGTTCTTCTGCAGAATCAGGAAGACGATGAGTACGGGGATGACAGCTAGTACGGTTCCGGCCATTACGGGCCCCCAGTTGGTCATACCTTCGTTGTTTTGGAGGAAGGTAAGACCGATTTGGAGGGGCGCAGTGGACTCGTCGTCCGACATGAGGAACGGCCAGAGGTATTCGTTCCAGTCATTGACGATAGTGATGAGGGCAAACGCAGACAGCGTGGGCCACGACATCGGAAGAACGATGCGGAACAGAAGTTTCATGGGACGCGCTCCGTCCATTCTTGCCGCCTCAATCACTTCGGTGGGTAGTGACATGAAGTGGTTGCGCATTAGGAATGTGCCAAACGCGGTGCCTGCAAGAGGCATGATTATGCCGATGAAGGTGTTGCGCAGACCCATGGTTGCGATGAGCGAGTAGTTGGAGATGACGGTGATCTGATTAGGCACCATCAAGGACGCGATCACAAACAGGAATACGAGGTTGCGCCCAGGGAAGCGCAAAAGTGCGAGGGCGTAGGCTGAGGCGACTCCCAGCGCAATCTTGATGGCCGAGAGAACCGCGGTAATGATGATTGAGTTGCGCAGGTATTTTCCGAACGCGAGGTCACTGCGAACCGTCTCAAAGTTGTCCAGCGTCCACGGGTTAGGCCAGTAGTTAGCCGGATGGGTGTAAATATCGCCGGGAGTTTTGAACGCAGCAATCACGATCCAGTAGATGGGCACGAGGATGATGGCTAGGGACAAAGCCATGGCAAGGTAGCCAAGGACTTTGAATCCCCAGTGCTGGCCCACATAGTTGAGTTCTTCATGAGAATCACTGTTCTTCTGGTTTTTCTTTCGAAGAGGCATGCGTAGAGCGCTCACTTTTCACCTCGCTGCATGTAACACACTTGAATCATGGTGACTACCAGCAGGATGAGGAACAGGATGGTTGCGACGGTTGCGCCGTATCCCGCACGAGAATTCACAAACGTTTCTTGGTAAACCTGGTAGACCATCGTGGTCGTTCCAGTGCCCTGCGGGCCACCCCGAGTCATTACGTTGATAATGTCGAACACCTGCATCGAGTTGAGCAACACGGTGATTGACAGGAAGAACGTTGTGGGGCGCAATTGGGGCAGAAGCACGCGGGTGAGGTGCCTCCACGCAGAGGTTCCATCGATTTCTGCCGCTTCGTCCAGGTCTTTGCGCCGGCCCTGCAAGGCAGCGAGGTAGATGACGAAGCTGTAGCCCAAGTTCTTCCAAATGTAAGTCAGGGTCACCATGAAAAGAGCCCAGCCGGGGCGTTGATAGAAGTCCGGCGACTGGCTACCCAAGCGAATAAAAATGTCTGCAATGAGGCCGAAGCTGGGGTCGAACACGAACTGGAAGGCAACCCCGATTGCGGCTCCAGAGATGATGTAGGGCGCAAACACTACCGAGCGAACAAAGTTTCGACCCTTTAGCTTTTGATCGAGCACAAGGGCAAGGCCCAGGCCCAGTAGTAACGATCCGATCACGGTTGCCGCTGTGAAGACTACGGTGTTGGTGACCACTGTCCAAGTATTTGGATGGCTCCACCATTCTTTGTAGTTAGCAAATCCGATATATTCCGCAGTCGGTGAGGAGATGTTCCAGTTGGTGAATGATAGGCGGATATTATCGGCAAGGGGACGGTAGGTGAATACCGCGAGGAAAATCAGATTGGGAACAAGCAAGATTGCTGCTAGCCACCACTCGTTCCGGTCAGGCCGGTCTGAGCGTTTTTGCAGCGTGTCACGCCGTTCTTTGGCAGACGTAATCGACCACATGCGTGAAACTGTAGGGAGGCAAAGTTAACGGCAGGTGTCGCGGCCAGGAACGATCCGTGTCGGACAAGTGAGCCCCAGGCCACTAAATTTAGAGAAGCCGTAAAACACGCGGATTCCAGTGTTGCCGCACCGAATTACTTGTTAAGTTTTGCCTCGCGCAATCGTGGTTTTACATGACGAAACCTCCGCTTTCGCGGAGGTTTCGTTTCTGTGCGATCTTAAACTAGTTGCGCGCCCTCAGCCAATGACTTCAACTTCGCCCACGCTATCGAGGGATGAATACGTCCCCCGAAGCCGCAGTCCGTGGATGCCACCACCCGATCTGGGCCAACGATGTCCACAAATCTGGAAATGCGTTGAGCTACCAGCTCAGGGTGTTCCACAACGTTTGTAGAGTGACTGACGACGCCAGGAACCAAAACCAGGTTCGAAGGCAGGTCGACTTCACGCCACACCGTCCACTCATGTTCGTGGCGCGCATTGGCTCCCTCGAACGAAATGTATTTGGCGTTGACGGTCAAAACGTTGTCCACGATTTCCTTCAACGGAATATCCGTGGTGTGCGGCCCGTGCCAAGAACCCCAGCAAAGATGCAGGCGCACCAGATCAGGATCAATCCCTTCTAGCGCGGTATTAATCGCATCAACACGCACCTGGATATAACGCCTGTAGTCATCAAAACTGGGCGCAGGATTGATTTGATCCCACGATTCCGCCAGTGACGGATCATCGATCTGCACGGTGAGGCCCGCGTCCGTAATGGCGCGATACTCTTCGCGAAGGGCTTGCGCCCACGCCTGCACGACCTCTTCATCATTGTCGTAGTAGGCGTTAGACAGACGGGCTGCCGAGCCGGGGGAAACCGCAGCTATAAACCCGTCTTTGCGATCAATTCCGTTAGCCTCAAGAGCACTGACCAGCGCATCAATATCCTGCTTCACAGCGTCATGACCGATGTACTCGATCGGCCCTGTAATAACGGGGAAATTTTGCTTTGTCTGTTCCTCTTCAGAGAGCTGTTTCACGCCTGGCATTACCGCAGCTTCCGGATCGGAATAAACGTCTTTGAACTTCACCCAATCTCGACGCTGCTCGAACTCCACCAAACGGATGTTTGATCCGGGTGCAGGCGGCGCAAGCGGATACTCTTTGTCAGTCATTTCGAGCCCCGCAAAACGCGAGAACGAGTAGTACCACCACGGACCGAAATCGAGTTTTTCAGTCATTACGTGGCCGTACTCACCGTCATTAACCCAGTCAATTCCGATCTCTTGTTGCCTTGCAACAACATCATTTACCGAAGACTGAAGGATCTGGGCGAACATGGTCTCTCCCATTTCCTTTCTCCTCAAATTTGCGTTGAGCAGTTCTTCGGTACGCGGCAGGGAGCCGACATGGGTGGTACGAATCGCCATCTTTCCTCCTTCAACAGTAAATCGACGATGGTGCTTTTCAAGATAACAATTTTGGGAAGAAAGAGTTCAGGGCCGTCACAATCCGGTCACGCAAGTGGACAGAGTGCCACGATGTGCTAAAGACGCGTTAACAAAAAGCCCCCGCTTTCGCGGGGGCTGGCTCAGAGCCGCCTGTGGGAATCGAACCCACGACCTATTCATTACGAGTGAATCGCTCTGCCGACTGAGCTAAGGCGGCAACGCCACAAGGCACGAGCCTTACTCTAGCGAATGAACACCCCCACCGCCAAACCGCGCGCTGTGATCTACAACCGACTGAGAGGCCTCGCCGCTCGCAGATAACGGCAACCAAACCGTGAGCGCTCCATCCTTCGGCCGGAGTGCTAATCCGGTAATGCGAGATTGCCTTTCACTGCTTGGGTAGCTGGCAAGTTTTACCCTCGTCAGGCAGCTTGCCGGCCAGCATGAAGTCATCAACCGAATCAGTCACGCAGTTGCCCGCTTTACGCGAGTAGGCCGTGTGCTTGAGCCCCTCCACTTTGAGCAAGTGGCCAGACTCCAACTGCTTCGCCAAGCTCTCCGCCCAGTAATACGGAGTTGCCGGGTCAAACGTGGTACCAATAACCAGAATCGGATCCGCGCCGCTTGCTTTCACCTCTCGACGAGTGTCACGGGACTCAACCGGCCAGCCTTCAATAGACGCAGAAGAGTAGATGAACCCCTCGCCTAGTAGCGGCGAATTGTGCAAGATCCGGTCCGCATACATCTGCATCTGCTCATCGTCCAGCGCCTTGTAATCCAAAGAGTTAATCACCGTGAACGCGTCAAACGAGTTGGTTTTATAAGATCCATCATCTTGCCTATCCGCATACAGGTCAGCAACCTGCAACAAGATGGACCCATCTTTTTGGCCCATTGCCTGCGACAGGCCCGCCCACGCCACGTTCCAAGTTGAATCGTCATACATGAGGGCGAGGATGGCAGACGTTGCCAACGCTTTGGTGAGCGGGCGTCCCGGGTCAGCAGTAGGCAAAGGCTCATTCTCCAAAGTCTCCAACCACTCGCCTAGTTGCTCTTTCATCTGATCCATGGTGCCCTTGAGCGGAATCTGCCCCTTCTTTGAGCCCGCATCTAGCCAGAAGGCGAGAATATTTTCAAACCCAGAAGCCTGGCCTTCTGCGACCTCGTCCACTGGGATTGACGGGTCAAGCGCCCCATCGAGCACAAAACGCCCTACCTGTTGTGGGAACGTGTCCACGTACAACGCTCCGAGGAACGTGCCGTAAGAAAAGCCCATGTAGTCGAGTTTTTCCTGCCCGAGCGCTGCGCGAACTATGTCCATGTCACGCATTGCAGATTCAGAGTCAGAATGTCTGGCCATCTCTGGCGACTTCTCCAGACATGCCTGGCCCAGTTTGCGAGACGCTTCGCGGATCTCCTCCACCGTTGCGGGAGCATCCTCAGCCCTAAACTCGTCAGTTTCTTCCGCGGTTAGACAACGCACGGGAGCAGAAAGTCCAACGCCCCTCGGATCAACGGCAACGATGTCGTAGCCTGCCATCAGCTTCTCGGTAAACGTGTAATCCACCATGCTTGGTAGCGACGAAACCGCGCTACCTCCGGGCCCACCTGGATTGAACACAAGCGGCTTAGCGCCTGCAGACTTTGAGTACTTCACCAGTTGCAACTCGATGGTGCCATTGCTCGGACTCTCATATTCGAGGGGCACGGTGACTTTCGCACACTTAAACTCTTTTTCCGCCGCACGCCCATCCGTAAAGTCCATTACGGACGCGTCACCATCGCAGTTTTGCCAGCCGGCGCGCTGATCGTAAAAAGTTTGAAGTGCCGGCTCGGGAGCCTCTATCTGAACTGTTTCCTCCGGCACCCGCGCCTGCGGCGTAGTAGAACACGCCGACAACAGGAGCGTTATCGCGCCAACTGTTGCCAGGAGCTTCACATTCTTCACGGTTCTTCTACCTTCCTGGCACCAGTGCCGCTAACAGGGCTTCCATGATCAGGAGCGGTTTCGTATTTGTTTGTAGCAACTGCCGGCTACGTTCCACATGGCCAATGGATTCCAACGTTGCATGCACATCCAGTTTTCGCGCCCGATCGCGAAGCATGTCATCCAAGCCCACGCTAATTTGCCCCACTTCAGCGCCTAACTGCCCCGCCAGCAAATCTCTAAAGAACGCCAACAAATCAAGCAGAACCCTATCCAACGCATCGCGCTGCATACGCGTTGCCTGACGCTTTTGCTCTTCCTTCAAGTTCTTAAAGTGATAGCGCATATGGGCCGGAATCGACTCTCCCTCACCGATTCCCAATGCTCGGCGAAGTTCAGCCTCCTCCGCTTCGAACGCCACTTCTTGCCGCTTCGTTTCAATCTCCGTAGCACGCGTCATCAGGGTTTCCGCGTTCAACACGGCCTCGCCAATCGACGTAGCACTCAGCGCCAAATCCATCAGCTCTTGGTATTCGCGGATCTTTGTGTCATCACTAGCCAAGCCCTTAGCTCGACCAATGTGGGACTGCGCCAGGCGCGCGGCAGCAGCCGCCCGCTCTGGAGTTACCCCGTACTTATACGTAAGGAGCTGCGCCACGTCACCGGCCGGCGGGATGCGAAGCGCCAAATGCCTACACCGCGAACGAATCGTGGTGATCATGTCTTCCAGGCTCGGAGTACACAGCAACCAAACTGTACGCTCAGGAGGTTCTTCAATCGCCTTAAGCAGCGTGTTTGCTCCACGCTCCATCATGCGATCCGCATCCTCAATGAGGATTACACGCCAGCGACCCCGCGAAGGCGCAGACTGAGATTGATACACAAGGTCACGGATTTGCTCGATCGGGATGATCACCGAGCTGGTCTCAACATCCGTCACATCACCATTTGAACGGGCCAGCGTAGAGGCACAGCCTGGGCAAGTGCCGCACCCTACCTCTTCACCCGTGCACTGCAACGCTGCCGCAAAGGCCCTGGCCACACTCGAACGCCCCGACCCCGGAGGACCCGTGATTAGCCACGAGTGCGTCATGGCCCTAGCGTTCTCAATATTTTCAGGATTCTCTACGATGTCGCGGGCACGCCTTGCCGCGGCCTGTAGCGTCTCAACGGCACGGGCCTGGCCTACAAGATCATCCCAAACACTCACGCTTTGCCAACTTTGTTTGCCCGCAAATGCTTTTCAACTAGCGGTTCCAAAGCCCGGCGAATCTGCTGTTGCACGCTCTCAATATCACCAGAAGCATCAATCACGCGATAGCGGTCCGCATAGGTTTTAGACAGCTCGTAGTACTGCTCGCGAACGCGATGCTGGAACGAGTTTGGCTCCCTCTCCAACCGGTCCGGCTCGCCCGTACGACGCTCAAATGCAACCTCCGGATCCAGATCCAAGAAGATCGTCACATCCGGCAATAATCCCCTAACAGCCCACAGATTCAACTGCAAAATCTCATCCACGCCCAGCGCACGCGCAGCACCCTGGTATGCCACAGAAGAATCCAAGTAGCGGTCTTGCAACACCACCTCGCCGCGAAGCAATGCCGGGCGCACCTTCGTTTCCATGTGATAGGCGCGCTGCGCAGAATACAGCAGGGCCTCCGTGTGAGGATCCATGTCATCCGGACCATGAATGATGAGCTCGCGGAGCTTCTCCCCCAGCTCGGTGCCACCCGGCTCGCGCGTAAGCAACGGGGCAACCCCGCGCTCCTTAAGCCACTGCTTGGTTAGCGCGATCTGTGTGGATTTACCGCAAGAGTCGCCGCCCTCGAACGTAACGAACAAGCCGGGGTGGGTATCAGTTGAACTCATATAAATATCCTCGCATGAGGGTAGGACAAATTATTTAATCCGCCCACCCGGCCGCGCTTACTACTACTCAGCGGCCTTCTTCGTTGCGGTTTTCTTTGCAGCAGGCTTCTTCGCAGTTGTCTTTCTTGTGGTTTTCTTCTTCGTAGTCGTTTTACGCGTAGCCCGTTTTGCCGGCCCCTTCGCCCGCTTTTCCGCCAAAAGCTCAAAAGCGCGCTCTTCGGAAAGCCCCTCAACACTTTCACTACTGGGCACGGAAATGTTGGTAGTACCGTCCGTAATGTACGGGCCCCAACGGCCATCCTTAACCGTCACCTTCTTTTGCGAAACCGGGTCTAGCCCAAACTCACGCAAAGGCGGCTTCGCTGCCCTGCGGCCCCGCGTCTTCGGCTGTGCAAGTAGCGCCAACGCATCCTCGAGGCTGAGCGAGAAAATCTGCTCCTCGCTCTCCAAAGAACGCGAATCAGTGCCTCGCTTAATATAGGGCCCGTACCGGCCATTCTGCGCGGTAATAGGCGTGCCCTCCTCATCCTTGCCAATCTCGCGCGGCAAAGACAGAAGCTTCAGAGCCTGATCAAGCGACACAGTTGCCAAATCCATCGACTTAAACAGGGAGGCCGTAGCCGGCTTAATCTTCTTCTTCGAGCCGGCCTGCTCCTCCTCGCTAATAACCTCGGAAACGTAGGGGCCAAAACGGCCATTCATCGCCACAATGTCGCGGCCATTCTCCGGATTCATACCGAGCACGCGGCCGTCATTTTCAGCTTCCTTGAATAGTTCCGCAACCTTATTCGGCGTCAGTTCATCCGGGGCGACGTCGCTCGGAATATTCGCGCGAGCCTCATCCTCGCGCTCCAAATACGGCCCGTAACGACCCACACGAACCGTTATGCCACCACCCAAATCAAGCGAGTTCACCGCGCGCGCATCAATATCTCCAAGAGACTCAACCTGGTGGCGAAGCCCCTTGCCATCAGCCGAAACCTTCGGCGCGTCATCCCCCTCACCCAGGTAGAACGACTTCAGCCAGGCCACCGCATTTTGATCCCCAGCCGCAATATGGTCCAGATCCTGCTCCATCGAAGCCGTGAAATCATAATCCACAAGATTGCCAAAATGCTTCTCAAGCAACCTCGTAACCGAGAACGCCAGCCAAGACGGAACCAACGCCTGCCCACGCTTCGTCACATAACCGCGATCCGTAATCACCGAAATCGTTGCCGCATACGTAGATGGACGGCCGATCCCGCGCTCCTCCATCGCCCGGACCAACGAGGCTTCCGTATAACGCGGCGGCGGCGTGGTCTCATGCCCCTCAGCGGTGGCACTCACAACATCAACTAGCGCGCCCTCGCCCAACTTCGGCAAACGCTGATCACCGGACTGCTTATCTGCGTAGCGCTCCGCGTCCCGGCCCTCCTCATAGGCCGCCAAGAAACCGCGATGCGTTATTACCGTGCCCGAAACCGAAGCGATCACATCATGCTCCCCGGACGCGAGCGGACCCACCTCGTTCATCGAAGGCGTACGCATCGCGATTCGGAGCGTATCCGTAGTACCCGTAGCGTCCGTCATCTGCGACGCCAACGTGCGCTTCCAGATCAAATCGTAGAGGGCAAGCTGCGCTGAACTTAGCTTCGTTGCAAGCTCAGCCGGCGTGCGGAAATGGTTACCCGCCGGACGGATAGCCTCATGCGCCTCCTGCGCACCCTTTGCCTTCTTCGCATAAACCCGCGCGGATGACGGCACCGAATCCGCCCCAAACATTTCGCGAGCCTGCGCCCGCGCCGCCGAAATGGCCTCCTTCGACAGCGCCGTAGAATCCGTACGCATGTACGTGATGTAACCGTTTTCGTACAGCGACTGGGCCGTTCGCATTGTGTCGCGTGAATTCCAACGGAGCTTACGACCTGCCTCCTGCTGCAACGTCGAGGTTGTAAACGGAGCAGCCGGACGCCTCTTATACGGCTTTTGCTCCACCGATAAAACCTTCGCGCCGCCCGCGCCCAGGCCGGAAAGCACATCCGCGAGCGCCTTCGCGGCGTCCTCGTTCAAATGTAAAACCTCAAGCGGCTTCTTCAGCTGGCCGTCATCACCAAAATCACGGCCCTGCGCCACGCGTAGCCCGTCCACCTGGCTAACCCGGGCGGTGAACTTGCTGTCAGCCTCAAACTCGGCCTCGATATCCCAATAATTAGCGGCAACGTGAGCCATGCGCTCGCGCTCACGATCAACCACCAGGCGCGTAGCCACCGACTGCACGCGGCCCGCCGATAGCCCGCGATTCACCTTGCGCCAAAGCACCGGGGAAACCTCGTAGCCAACCAGACGGTCAAGAATTCGGCGCGTCTCCTGCGCATCAACCAAACGCGTATCAATATCACGCGTATTCTCAAGCGCCGCAGTCACCGCGTCTTTCGTGATCTCGTTGAACACCATACGCTTAACCGGCACCTTCGGCTTCAAAACCTCCAAAAGATGCCATGCGATGGCCTCACCCTCGCGGTCCTCATCCGTTGCGAGGTAGAGTTCGTCGGCCTCTTTAAGCGCGCGGCGCAACTGCGTAACCGTTTTCTTCTTATCCGGGTTCACCATGTAATAGGGCGCAAAATCGTGTTCGACGTCCACGGCGAACTTACCGAGCGGCCCCTTCTTTTTATCCGCAGGAAGCTCCGAAGGTTGCGGCAAATCACGAATGTGCCCAACCGAGGCTAAGACAGTAAAGTCCGGGCCAAGATAGTTAGCAATCGTCTTCGCCTTGGCTGGAGACTCCACAATAACGAGTTTGTTACCCGCCACTTTTTCCTCTTCCTTCCGCTACTAGCGGATACGGATCATTCCCTAAAGTCGAACCCGAAACGTCGGTTGTTAAACAACTTTTGCACAAGTCCTATCACAGACGCCAACCAGAGAAACACGCAAACCGCGTCTTAGGCTGTCACCCGCTTCAACATACCAGCCCGCACAAGTAGCCCAAGCTGGCTGTACACATGCTTAGAGATTACATCTCTATCCTCATCCGTTAGCACGTGCAGGGCCGAAATGATCTGGCCAATCGCCAGCTCCCCATCACACGCCCCCAACGCCGCTGCCATCCACGAGTTCAACTGGATTCGCCTGCCAAACCCGCCTCCCTGCGTCGCAATAATCACCTGCGGGTCCGTGGCTCCCGGCTCGTAATGGCGTTCCTCGCGCACGTCACTTTCGCGCACAAAAACAGCATCTTCAGAGGTTTCCGGCGTTATCTCGAACCGGAAGATTTCACTCATTGCGCTGCCAATGTAGTCACCCGAAGCGCTCTGCGAAGTCACCACCTGTTCACAGACAATCGAGGGGGTTTGTGAGCCGCGCTCCAGCGCTACCATGCCCAGCCCCACGGCATGCACACCGCGACGCTCAAAATCTGCAATCCACAGCGCGAAGGCGTCCTCGTACTCAGCGGGGCTCATCGCCAGGCGCGCACCGTTATCACGCATCCACATTTCCACATACTGAGCCGGATCCAGCTGTTCGCGCTGTACCACCCAACCATTCAACCCCGCCGCTTCGAGCCACGCGCGCGGATGGCTATCCCACTGCCCCGAGATCTCCCAGTTTCCTAGCAGCAGTGCGCGTCCGTCCGACTTCAAGTGATCCGCCGCGCCCGTGACCACCTCTTTCATCAAATCATCACCCGTGCGACCACCGTCGCGATATTCCACGAGGCCGGCGCCGCGTAGTGAATCCGGGGTGATTACAAACGGAGGGTTAGACATGATCAGATCGAACTGCTCGCCCTCCACCGGGTCATACAGGGAACCTTCACGAGTCTCAATGTCCAGCTCGTTCAACGCGAAATTGAAGCGCGCAAAATCAAGCGCCCGGCCCGACAAGTCCGTTGCCACCACGCGGTTTGCATGCGTTGTCGCGTACATTGCCAACACGCCGCAACCCGTTCCTAAATCCAGCACGCTGTCCACCCGATCACGCGGCGTCAGCTGCAAGAGTGTACGCGTGGCGCCGCCGATTCCCAGCACATGATCGCGACGCGGGGCCATACCGGTCAGCCCCTCGCCCAGGTCCGAAGCTATCCACCAGTTGAACTCGCCATTACTCGTCACCGCCTCATGCGGCTGCAACTGAACAAGGCCGCGCACCTTCCCCTCGCGTTCTTCCACAAGGCCCAAACGCACCAAACCATCCACGCCCACCGTCGGCAGTGCCCTAGCCACCTCAGCGGTGGAAACTTCATCCCAAAGCACAAACAACCGCGCCAATACGCTCAAGTCACCCTGTCCACCTCGAGCCGCAAGCAACGCCGGCACCCGCTCGTTTCGAAGCAGAGCGTTAGCGGCAACCTCGCCAAACAACGCATTCACATCGTCCACGAAAAAGCGGGCGGCAACTAGATCTTTTCGTAAACGGCGGATCAAATCTGGTTCAAGTAACAGAGCGGGCATATTTATTTACTCAACCTTAATGTCATGTAATGAGCTTCAATCATTCTTCCACAAAAGCGCAATATATCAACGAAACGAAGACCGATTTGCAAATCAACCCACCTTCACTTGTAGGATTGCGCACCGGAGATATAGGTCTCACCGGCATGCGAGGCACTACAGCCTTCGGTAGAGTCGAAGTGTCGCAACAGGAAATCCGATGCAGTTATTGAAGTTGACACCGACCTTAACCTAGGAGTTGAACATGGCTGTCTACACCCTGCCAGAACTTGATTACGATTATGCTGCTCTTGAGCCGCACATCTCGGCGCAGATCATGGAGCTGCACCACTCCAAGCACCACGCAAACTATGTAGGTGGCGCAAACACCGCCCTCGAAAAGCTTGAAGAGGCACGCGAAAACGGTGACTTTGCCGCAATCAACCTGTGGGAAAAGAACCTGGCCTTCAATCTTGGCGGCCACGCAAACCACTCGGTTTTTTGGAAGAACATGACGCCAAACGGTCAGGGCCGCCCCGAGGGTGAGCTCGCTGCCGCCATCGACGAGTACTTCGGTTCCTTTGAGAAGTTCCAGGCACAGTTCGCCGCCGCAGCACTTGGCCTGCAGGGCTCTGGCTGGGGAATCCTCGCATTTGACACGATTTCGGGCCGCCTGGTCACTTACCAGCTGACCGATCAGCAGGGTAACATCCCGGTAGGCGTTGTACCCCTCCTCATGCTCGACATGTGGGAGCACGCCTTCTACCTGGATTACAAGAACGTGAAGGCTGACTACGTGAAGGCCTGGTGGAACGTCGTTAACTGGGAGGACGTTGCGAAGCGCTTCGACAACGCCCGCGCCAAGTTCGGTGACCTCCTGGTAGTTAACGCCTAAGCTAACCGCCTGGTAACACTCATTTCAGCCCCGCTCCGTGATTTGGAGCGGGGCTGAAACTTTACCTAAGTAGCGGTCTTCTAGCCGACATCGGCGAGGGCTTCTACCGGGGACGCCTTTGCGGCCAGGCGAGCCGGCATAATCGACGCCAACAGGGCCGCTAGGAACGAGATCAAAGCAGCAACTGCCACTTGATCCCACGGGATAACCAGGTGGCGAGTAGCCTCACCAATGGGAAGCGCGTGCAGGCCAAGCGCCCCATAGCCGATTCCCATGGCCACGCCCACGACGGTGGCAACGCCCGCAATCAGCACGGTCTCCCAGGTGATCATGCGACGAAGATCGCCCTTGGTCATACCAAGTGCTCGCACCATCGCATTCTCACGTCGGCGTTCAACCACGGACAGGGCGAGCGTGTTGGTAACGCCCACAAGAGCCACCAATACCGATACGGCCAGCATGACAACGGTTGCGATCAACATTGATTTGATTGCCAAAACCATTGCCGCACGCTCTAGGGCGCTTCCTCCTATTTGCGGAGCCTGGACTTTGTCCATGAGGTTGTTCCTCGTCTCCAGCACCTGCGAGATGGAAAGCCCGTCTTTTATCCTCACAAATGCCACGGACGAGTCCACTGCCTCCTCGCCGTACATTGCACGCACCGCCTCGAAATCTTTCGAAGATAGCGTGTAGTTCGGGGTGTGCGCAGCCTGCACGGCAAACGTCATCGATTTGTCGCCCGCGCTGAACTGTTTTGTTCCTTCATCCGGGTCGTACAGCCATCCGTCCACCGCAACGGTGCCTTCAGGTGGCGTGGCAACATCAGTGTGGGCGACCTTCGAGAGGTCTGCGGCCTCGTTGATCTGCATATAGCCGTTGCCCATAGGATCAGCCTCGTCACCGGCCGGAACTCGTAGAGTCTTGGTAACTGCAACCTGGGTAACGTTCTCAGTCTTATTAATGGCCGTGATTTCCGCGTCCGTCAAAGGGCGATTATCTTCAGTACTGACAATCAGATCAATCGGACGCTTCTCGTCAATCTCCGTCAAAACGGAGGTTTCCACCGATTTTGCGCCAACAATCATCATGGTCACCAGTGTGATTCCAAGAACGAGGGCAGTTCCGGTAGCTCCGGTACGAGCGGGATTGCGCCACGTGTTTTCACCGGCCATCTGGAAGGTGACACTGTTCTTGCCAATCAGCTTCCCGATGCCTCGCGTAATGTATGGAACCAGCCAGGTCAGAAGCATGAGCGCACCGATGAAGCTGACTACGCCGCCGAGGAACGCGAGACCAAACTGAGCCGCTTCTTTTCCAAAGTCGGGGCTCACGGTGGCAATGGTGATGCACGCGAGGCCGATACCCGTGATTACGATGCCGAAGATCAGGCGGGTGAGCCGCTTGCTCTTCTGCACGGCAGCACTATCAACCGGCTCTAGAGCGACCATTGGCGAAAGGTTTCCTGCTTGGAATGCTGGACGAATACCTGCAATAAGGGTTATCAGTACGCCAATCGCGAGGGCTGAAGCATAACCCCAGAGCGGGATAGCCAAGAACGCGTCAGTCCACTCAGGAACAATTTTTGTGAACTTGTTTAGAAGCGTTGAACTAACCGCACCAAGCAACAGGCCCGCGATTGAGGCCAGCAGACCAACGATCAGGTTTTCTTTGATCATGAGGCCGCGAATCTGCCGGGCATCCGCGCCAATAGCTCGCAGAAGAGCAAGTTCTCGCTTCCGCTGCGCCAACATCACCTGGAAGGTAGTTGAGATAACGATGATAGCGGTAACGGCTGCAATACCAGGGAAAACCAGGACTACCGCAAGCACGGCAGGCATGCCCTCCGCGATGTCCTCCATCTGCTTTTCAACATATTCTTCAGAGGATAGGACAATCTCCTCGGTATCCAAATCTGGCAGGATTTTGTGGGCTTCTGCGCGTACGTATTCAACTGCAGCATCACCCTTCTTGCCATCAACATTGAAGACAACCTCGGACACATAGCGATCTTCATACAGCTTCGGGATTTGGCCGGCGGCATACAGGATGCTTGGCGCCGAGTTAATCCCGTTCTCCACTTCAGTGAAGCCGGAAATCTTGAACTCGCGGTCTATCCCAGTCATTTTGACCTTGCTGCCCACTTTCACGGACAGGTTGGCTTTAACGAACTCGGGAAGCGCCACTTCATCTGATGCGGCTGGTAGCTTACCTTCGGCTAGTTTCGGGTTTCCAAACGGTTCGGGTCGCACCTGCGCGATTCTGAGAAAACCGCTATCGGCCCCGCCGGGAACGGTCACTTCTTCAATGCCGACATATATTGGTTCGCCGTGAACTTTTGGATCGTTTTTGAGGTGTTCCCAGATTTTGTCCGTCGGATTTTGTACGGAGTCATCAAGGTCCTGGTACACGACGTCACTTATGATTCCGTCAGCGCCTAGTACATTCGATGCGACTGAAGCTTTGGCAGAATATTGGAGCGCACCAGCTAGTCCGAACGCGGTGAGTATGAACGCTACCGCGAGCGCCACGGCTATTACTGTGGCCCGGTAACGCGAACCGTGCGACTTCATGTTTGCGGATAGTAAGCCTTTCACCGGGTCACGTCTCCAATCGTTTCGGGCGTTGGCTGCGCAATGTCAGCAACGATGCGCCCGTCTCGTACAACCAGTGTGCGGTCCGCAATCGAGGCGGCGTTCACGTCGTGGGTGACCATGATTACGGTTTGTCCGAGGTGGTCTACGGCGCTGCGAAGCATGTTGAGAACTTCGGCGGAGGCGGCGGAGTCGAGGTTGCCGGTTGGCTCGTCGGCGACGAGGACGGCTGGACGGGACAGGAGTGCGCGGGCAACGGCGAGGCGTTGTTGCTGGCCGCCGGAGAGCTCATGAGGTTTGTGCGTGAGGCGGTCTTCGAGCTGCAGGTTGCGCACGATTTGGTTCATCCACTGTTTGTCAACGCGCTTGCCGGCAAGCCGCATAGGAAGGGTGAGGTTTGCTTCCGCATCAATTGTGGGAACGAGGTTAAAGGCTTGGAAGACAAAGCCGATGTTGTCGCGTCTAAAGTGGGTAAGTACGCGGTCGTTCATGCTGGTGATCTCTCGCCCAGCAATCGTAACGGTGCCTCGCGTTACTGAATCAAGGCCAGCCAACGAGTGCAGGAGCGTCGATTTTCCGGACCCGGATGGGCCCATGATTGAGGTGAACTCGCCCTCGAAAATATCGAGGTCGACGTTGTCGAGGGCCACCACGCGAGTGTCGTCTCGACCATAGATTTTTGTAACGGAACGTAACTGTACGATCGGTGTGCGTTGGCTACTTGCGTGCCTTGCAACCGGCATTGTGTGGGCGGACATTGTTTCCTCTTTCGATAGGTTTAAATCGTTGTTTCCAAACTATCGACAGCCAAGTTTTCGCGTTATCCGGTAACACCCTGGTTTATCCCTGAGTTACGAAGCTGGTTATTTTTGCGAAATCGTGGTTAAAAATCAGGGTGATCCCCGATAGTTTTGCAATCCACCTAATTCCATAATGGAAGTACGAAAAACCTAGTGGTTGGAGGAAATCATGGCACCACGTCTTTACCGTTCGCGCACGGACCGCTACATCGGTGGCGTGTGCGGTGGCCTTGCTAGGACTTACAACTGGGATCCCACTCTTGTACGAATTGTTGCGCTACTGCTAATTCTCGGCATGGGTTCGGGCCTGCTTGTATATCTGATTTTGTGGGCGATCGTCCCGCTTGAACCTGCGTACTGATCTCTATTTGTTTCACTTGCAAGGGGGTGGGGCTCTTCCGAAGTCCCACCCCCTGTTTTACGATCGGTTGATGCGCGTTCTGGCTAAGACTAGATATCTCGGTTCATTTCGTTGTTTAATTGGGCAATAATCCATTCTTCACTGAGGTAAATATTCATGCCTAGCGACCGCGTCCAACGAGCGACAACGATGATTCTTGACGCAATCGTTTCAAAGAAGTTCAAAGTTGGTGAGGCCCTCCCTCCTGAGATTGAGCTTGCGGAGTGGTTGCAAGTTGCGCGTCCAACGATGCGGGAGGCTGTGCGAACACTTACTGAGCGTGGTGTAGTAAACGTGGTGCACGGCCGTGGAACGTTTGTAGTTGACCCGGCCGAGTGGACGGACCTCAGTTCGATTATTTGGTGGATCTCGCAAACGTCGTCTCCAAAAGAGCTGGGAATGTACCTTTCGGAAGTTCGTCGAATGCTAGAGGTTGGCGCATGCGGTTTAGCTGCAGAACGCCGCGTTGATGCCGATATAGAGCACTTGCGACAAAAACTAGATGAATATGATGCCGCCAGCGAGCAGGGCGACATAGAGGCGGCTACTCGCGCCGACCTCGAGTTCCATCAAGCCATCTTAAGCGCCTCTAAAAACCCTTTCCTAGCTTCGATCATGACCCCGCTTTCTACTGCTCTCCATGATTCTCGACTTCTCACAACCTCTGTTCCTCAGATTCGCAAGCGGGCTAGGCATCACCATTTTGAGATTTTGGAGGCCATCGAACAATCCGATGCGCAAAGGGCGAAGGATGCGATGCGAGCTCACATGACTCAGACGAGTTCTGACATTGAGACACACCTGTCGGATTAACTCGTTAGAGGCTCAAAACACTCATTCACGCCCGCCTGATGCTTTAGCGCACGCTGCGGTCGGATAGCGATTTATCCCTTTGCCCTGCACCGTTGAAGCTTCATTCGTTGAAACCTTGACACCTCAACCGGGTAAACCTATTCTTAAATTGTCTTAGACCTCTGACGTCTAAGGTCTCTAGAGTTTCAACAAAGGAGTTGTTGCATGAAGACGCTAGCTGAACTAACTGCGGCACATCCGCCGGCCGTGAACGTCGACGCGCAACGAGTGCGTGATGAAAACGCTCGGACCTCGCCGCCCATCCTTGTGGTGCTCGATGATGACCCTACCGGTACACAGTCCGTATCCGACTTGCCTGTACTAACGTCCTGGGAGCCCGAAGACCTCGAATGGGGATTCAGCACGGGAAAACCAGCTATCTACGTGATGACAAACTCCCGTTCCCTCTCCCCCGAAGATGCGAAGCAGATAAATCGCGAGGTAGTCGAGTCCGCTTACAAGGCGATCAAAAAACACGATGGTCTGGAAATCAGTTTTGTATCCAGATCTGATTCAACGCTACGCGGTCATTTCCCGCTTGAGCCGAACACTCTAGCCGACGCGATGAAAGAGCAGACGGGGCGCGACGTTGATGGCATCGTAGTTCTTCCCGCGTTTGCAGATGCTGGCAGGATCACGATAGACGGGATCCACTATGCGGGGTCTGAGGCTGATGGTTTCACGCCTGTGGGTGAAACCGAGTTCGCCAAAGACGCAACGTTCGGTTTCAGTTCCTCGGCGTTGGCCGCGTGGATTGAAGAAAAAACAGGCGGTGCTACAAAGGCCAGCGACGTCATTGCAATCGACTTAACGACACTTCGAACCGATCTTGACGCTGTCGTCGAAAAGTTGCGTGCCGCTAAAAACAGGCAGCCGATCATTTGCGATTCTGTCACTGAAGATGACCTGCGGCTCCTTTCGCTTGCGCTGAATCAGGCAGAAGCTGCCGGCTCAACTTTTCTATACCGAGTTGGCCCCCCATTTGTCAGGGCCCGCATCGGACAAGATCCTAAATCCCCGCTTACAACAAAAGAGGTGGAAGAATCCCGACAGGGACGAAGCACTGTGCCAGGCGGGCTGATCGTTATCGGAAGCCACGTAGATCTAACCACTCGTCAGTTGAACTATTTGCGCGACAACGTTGAACTGGAAGAGTATGAGATCGATGTTCAAAAAATTCTTGATGACAACGCCAGAGATTCGCATATCGCCGATGTTATAAACAGTGCGATTTCGGGTCTTGATAACGGCCACGTTGTTGTTCGAACATCGCGCAAACTGGTGCGAGGTAACGATGGTGCTTCATCACTTGAAATCTCCCGACGGGTATCAGCAGCGGTTGTCGACGTCGTGCGAGGAATCGTTGGACGCACCACTCCTCGATTCGTGATTGCTAAAGGTGGAATCACTTCATCTGACGTGGCTTCGAAGGGATTGGGCATTAGGCGCGCAACCGTTATCGGCCCCATGCTTCCCGGAATTGTTTCACTTTGGAGCGGACAGAACGAGCCTGCTCGCGGCATTCCTTACATTGTTTTCGCAGGCAATGTGGGCAACGAAACTTCACTGGCCGCCGTCGTAGAAAAACTTTCAAACTAATCTTCTAAGGATCAAAGGAGATCAAAAATGTCTAAGAAAATCGCTGTTTTGGGACTTGGCGCTATGGGCCTGCCCATCGCCACTAACCTGAACAAAAAGTTTGCGGTTACCGGTTTCGACCCCGTTGCAGAGCGAACCTCACTTGCTGCAGATGCCGGTATAGCTACGTTTTCGTCGGCGCGCGAGGCGGCCAACGGCGCAGATTTCGTTGTACTGGCTGTACGTAACCAGGCGCAGCTTGACAACGCTCTTTACGGCGAGGACGGCGTCGTAGCGGTGCTCAACGAGGGAGCTACCATCATCTTGACTTCAACTGTCGGTGTCGACGTCGCCTCTAATGCCCAGGAACCTCTTTCACAAAAGGGTATCGGTTTGGTCGATGCCCCCGTGTCAGGCGGCCCCGTGCGCGCAGGTGAGGGAGACCTTCTGGTAGTTGTCGGTGCGGTTCCCGAGGTATACGAGAGGGCACTACCTGTACTTGAGGAAATGGCCGGAACTCTCGTTAAAGTTGGCGACACGGCCGGCAAGGGACAGGCCATGAAGACTGTAAACCAGCTACTCTGCGGCGTTCATATCGCAGCGGCTGGCGAGGCACTCGCACTAGCGCGAAAGCTTGAGCTTGACGTCCCCCAGGCACTCCATGCTCTCATGTCAGGCGCGGCAGCATCGTTTATGCTCGGGGACCGCGGCGAGCGTATGTTGCGGGCGTACGAAGAAGAGGACGTCGAAGTTAAATCGCGCCTCGACATTTTTGTGAAGGATATGGGAATCGTCACGGATGCCGCTAAATCAGTTGGTTTGGCCGTTCCGGTGGCGGCAGCCGCGCAGCAGGAATACCTCATCGGGGTTGCTCAGGGCATGGCCGCAAAAGATGATTCGTCTGTAATCCGCGTGGTGGCACCGCAGGCTTAACACGTTAGACCGAATGCTTCTTCGTTGGAATCTAAATAGTTTGGGTCCTCAACCTTCAGGTTGAGGACCCAAACTATTTTCGCGTGTTAGATCTTGGTTGGTTCGATCTTCCACACTTCGTTCGCGTAGTCACGGATGGTGCGGTCAGAAGAGAAGCGTCCGGACTCGGTGATGTTCTTCCAAGTCATTGCCGCCCACTTCTTGCGGTCCGCGTAGTCCGCAGCCATTTGGTCGCGCACCTTGCGGTAGTCCTCAAAGTCGCCGAGCAGGTAGTACATGTCGGCCGGCTCGTAGCCGTTCGTGTTGAGGAGGGACCAGCGCAGGTCGTGGAACATTCCGGTACCACCGTCGTCTAGAGTGCCGTCGGTGAACGCGTCGAGGACGCGGCGCAAGCCCGGAACGCTCTCGTACTGGTGGCGCGGGTCGTAAGTGCGACGAAGCTCGGGGAGTTCCTCTTCACGCGCACCAAAGATGTAAGCGTTGTCGTAGCCAACCGAATCCACGATCTCCACATTTGCACCGTCGAGCGTGCCTAGGGTCAGAGCGCCGTTCATCATGAACTTCATGTTCGAGGTGCCGGACGCCTCCTTACCCGCGGTAGAAATCTGCTCAGAAACATCCGCTGCCGGGATGATCTTCTCGGCTGGCGAAACGTTGTAGTTCTCCACGAATACGACCTTCAGAACCTTAGAAACTTCAGGATCGTTGTTGACCAGGCGGCCAACTTCGTTGATCAACTTGATAATCGCCTTGGCACGCACATAGCCGGGAGCTGCCTTAGCACCAAAAATGAATACGCGCGGCGGAATATCTGCCTTCGGGTCATCCTTTAGACGGAAGTACAGGTCAAGCACGTACATGATGTTGAGCAACTGACGCTTGTACTCGTGGAGGCGCTTGATCTGAACGTCAAAAATAGCATCCGGATCAATGTCGATACCCTGACGGTTCTTGATCCACTTCGCGAAATCAACCTTATTTGCGTGCTTAATTTCGTTCAGACGGTCATAGATTTCGTCATTGCCGGCGTCCACGTACTTCTTCAGCACATCGAGGTCACGCACCCACTCGTCTCCGCCAGTCACTTCAGTGAGGAGGGCGGCTAGGCGCGGGTTGCACTGGTTCAGCCAGCGACGCGGCGTTACACCGTTGGTCTTGTTGTTGAACTTCTCAGGCCAAATGTCGTGCCATTCGCCCAGCGTTTCACGCTTAATGATCTCCGTGTGGAGGGCCGCAACACCGTTAATGGAGTAGGACGCGTAGCACGCAATCCACGCCATGTGTACAACACCGTTGGATACGGGAGCCATGTAGTTGATTCGACCGTCATCGAGGCCGAGTTCCTTCATCTCCACACGGAAACGGCGATCGATTTCCCATACGATCTCCATGATGCGTGGGAATAGGCGATCAAAAATCGAGATCTCCCAGGTCTCCAACGCTTCAGCGAGGACCGTGTGGTTGGTGTAAGCGAATGTCTTCGAAACAATCTTCCAAGCTTCGACCCAGCCGAGGCCATGCTCATCCATCAGCAGGCGCATGAGCTCTGGAATAGCGAGCACCGGGTGCGTATCGTTCAGCTGCACGCAGTTGCACTGTGCAAAGTTCTCAAACGTGCCGTGCACTTCCAGGTGGTTCTCAACGATTTCCTGCAAAGAAGCAGAAACGAAGAAGTACTGCTGGCGTACGCGCAGCACCTTGCCTTCATAAGTGGTGTCATTCGGGTAGAGCACGCGAGAAATGTCGTGCGTGCGCTCGCGGTCCACGATAGCGTCGGTGAAGCGCTGCGAGTTGAAGGCGTCGTAGTCGAACTCTTCCATCGGCTCGGCCTTCCACAGGCGGAGCGTGCCAACGTTCTCCGTGCCATAGCCGGTGATCGGCATATCGTATGGAACAGCCCTTACCTTGAGGTCGGCGTAGTCAACGATACGCATTTCTTCCTCATGGCGAATAACCAGAGGGTATCCCTCTTCCATCCAGGAGTCGGGGTGCTCGGTCTGGAAACCACTGCGGAACTCTTGCTTGAAAAGCCCGTAGCGGTACAGGATGCCGTAACCAACTGCGGGGAGGTCCTGAGTTGCGCAAGAATCCAGGAAGCATGCTGCTAGACGTCCAAGGCCACCATTTCCGAGGGCAGCGTCGGGTTCCTCTTCGAGGATCTGTGACAGATCTTGACCAAATGCTTTTGCAGCCTCTTCGGCCTGATCTACCAGGCCAAGGTTGAGGAGGTTGTTAAGGAGGGCTCGGCCCATGAGGAACTCAGCGGAGAAGTA
The DNA here is from genome assembly GCF_001812395.1 of Actinomyces sp. HMSC075B09. Classification (NCBI taxonomy): domain Bacteria; kingdom Bacillati; phylum Actinomycetota; class Actinomycetes; order Actinomycetales; family Actinomycetaceae; genus Actinomyces; species Actinomyces sp. HMSC075B09. Next base: position 674,292 of record NZ_KV808731.1, on the reverse strand, counting down.
GTGCTGACGCCTTCCCTTGCGGTAGAGCTCCTTGGTTGCGTACCAGTTGTCAGCAATCTGGTCTACCACTGATGCGGATAGTCCTTGCCAGAACTCCATCGGAGTTGAAACTGCCGGGGGCCGTCCAGAGACGGCGCGAACCGCTCCAGCGGATGCCGTCGTAAAGTCGGTCATTCGTTATCCTTCCAAAGTGAACAGACTCGCCAAACCATTTCAGTCAAGCGAGCTTGAACATCGTCGCTAGTTTATCGAGATGGCGCCCATTGCTCGAATTCACCAATGCAATAAATCCCCGTTTTGTGCTCAAGAACACCAGCCAAAGCAATCATTCACTACATGGGCCCGGATTGTCGGCTCCTTTTTTGCGCTGTATCTAACGGCTGTGCGGTTGTAATAGCGCAGGGTTCGCGTCATCTCCTGTCCAAAAACAAGTTTGAAACAACAAGATCGCGGGGGCAGAAAAGATCAATCCGGATTCACGTCTGACAAGTAGCGCACCCACACCAGATCAGAGGGGCGGGGCGGGGCGTCATAACAAAAATCTCGCGGCATATGCAGAACACACGTCGCGAGATTTTATTCAGCGGTAGCGGTGGGATTTGAACCCACGGTGGCTATTAACCACACAGCATTTCGAGTGCTGCACCTTCGGCCGCTCGGACACGCTACCTTTGGACTTTCATCCGGCCCTCATACTACATGGTGCGGCGCGTTGAGAAAAACCCGCGGAGTTGAATTTCGCATTCCGTGCGCAAAATCTCGGGAATTACCTCCACCTGATGGTTGAGACGCGAGTCGCGAACCACATCTCGAATTGACCCTGCGGCCCCTGCTTTTGGATCCCACGCTCCCATCACTAAGCGTTTTACGCGCGCGTTCACTATTGCTCCGGCACACATTGTGCACGGCTCAAGAGTGACAACAAGGGTGAGGTCATCTAACCTCCACGTGCCGCGTAGTTTCGCGGCATCACGTAGCGCACTGATTTCGGCGTGACCAGCAGGATCGGATTCCGCTTCTCGGGTGTTCCACCCCTCCCCCAGGATCGTTCCCCATTCGTCGATCACAACGGCCCCAACGGGCACGTCGCCCGCGGCTCGCGCGCGATCAGCCAGGTAGAGGGCGCGGCTCATAGCGTTTTCGTAGATGGATTTCATTTCCGAGGGCGCGGGCGGATTCCTGCGCTCCCCACGTGCATTCGGAGCCTCGGCTCGCGCCTCTTGCTTGACCAGCCGAGCCTTGGCCGCGGCTTGTTTTTCGGCTTGCTCAAGGTGTGCTTTGAGGTTTTGGGTACCGTGTATCTCTACTCGACTCGGAAATGAATGATCAGCCATAATGCTTGATTTTAGCGAATTATTTTCAAACCATGCCGCAAAGATTAACTTCCTCGTACCTGGTCAAGGTACGGTATAAGCATGCGTTTACATGTTGCTGAACACCCCCTCATTGCTCACAAATTGACTGTTTTGCGTGACGAGAGGACGCCGTCTGCGACGTTCCGTCTTCTTGCTGACGAACTCGTTACGCTTCTTGCCTATGAAGGCACTCGCGACGTCCTGGTTGAGGACGTCGAAATTACGACTCCGGTTACTAAGACTGTTGGTAAGCAGATCACTGGTCCGCGTCCGCTGGTTGTGCCGATTTTGCGTGCCGGTTTGGGCATGCTGGAGGGCATGACGCGGATGCTTCCAACCGCTGAGGTTGGCTTCCTCGGCATGAGGCGTGACCACGAGACGCTTGAGGTTGAGACTTACGCGAATCGTTTGCCCGATGACCTGTCGGGACGCCAGTGCTTCATTTTGGATCCGATGTTGGCTACCGGCCACACCATGGTTGCGGCAATCAACTACTTGCTTGACCACGGTGCACGCGATGTGACGTGCCTGTGTCTGCTGGCCGCTCCAGAAGGCTTGAAGACGGTTGAGGAGGCTGTTGGCGACCGCGCTAATGTACAGATCGTAACCGCATCTGTGGATGAGTGCTTGAACGAGAACGCTTACATTGTTCCCGGTTTGGGTGATGCGGGCGATCGCCTGTACGGAGTTTTGGACTAATCGTTTCTTGTTGTGATAGAAGTTGAGCCCGGATCAAACGATCCGGGCTCAACTTCTACCTATTCAGTCAGTTTCTCTCGCGTTATTAGAACGCGGGGATAACGGAGCCGTCGGTCCAAGTATCCTTGATGAACTGTGCAACTTCTGGCGAGTGCAGGAGCTTGTCAAGAGTCTTGATGGCCTCGTTATTGTCATCTTCGGAGCGCCATACGAGGACGTTGACGGCCGGGGAACCTTCGGGATTCTCTACGAGGAGAGCGTCCTTTGCGGAGGACAGACCACCCTCCTCGGCGTAGTTACCATTGATAACCGCGATGTCTACGTCCGGGAGGGAGCGCACTAGCTGCGGGCCTTCAACCTCGACGAACTCAACGTTCTTTAGCTTCTCGACGTTGAAGATCGTTGCGTCTTCACCTTCGGGAACCTTCACGATGCCAGCGACTGCGAGCAGATCGAGGGCACGGCCCTGGTTCGCAGTGTCGTTGATAATGCCGATCTTTGCGCCATCCTTGAGGTCGTCTAGCTTCTCAATCTTGTCGGAGTAGATCGCGAGGGGCTCCAAGTGGATGCCTTCGCCGTGCGAGAAGTCAACTCCCAGTTCCTTCTTCTGACCCTCGAGGTAAGGCACGGTCTGGTAGAAGTTAGCATCGATATCACCGGACTTTAGCGCCTGGTTAGGGATGACATAGTCGGTGTATTCAACAATGTTGAGATCAATGCCAGCGTCAGCAGCGAGCTCATCCTTAACGAACTTCAGGATGCGCGCGTGAGGCGCGGGGGAAGCTCCAACCGTGAGGGTGGTGACACCCTGTTCGGAAGCTGCCTGGCTTTCAGTGCTGGTTTCTCCTCCGGAAGAGGAGCATCCTGCGAGGGTTAGAGCTAGGGCAGCTGCTGCTGCGGCAAATACACGGGTCTTACGCATTGTAATCAAGTCTTTCTGTGTTCAAGTTTGAAATTTGTTGGAGTGCTGGCAAACGTGTTGCCCGGGAAGTCCAGGATTGCTATCCCGGCTGGTGGAGAGCTCAGCGGTGATCCACCAGCCGGCTCAGCATGTCTCCAACAACTTGGACTATTTGAACGATGATTACGATTCCCACCACGGAAACTAACATGACGTCTCCTTGGAATCGGTTGTATCCGTAGTTCATTGCGAGTTGGCCGAGGCCGCCGCCACCGAGCACGCCCGCGATTGCGGAATAGCCGATGAGGGTGACTGTAAGAACTGTTACGGAGTCAATGAGGGCAGGTAGGGCTTCGCGTACCTGTACGCCAAACATGATTTCCCACCTGCTGGCACCCATCATGTGGGCGGCTTCGATCTTGCCTGCGCTTACGCCGCGAACGTTCGTTTCTACGAGGCGGGCAAAGAAGGGGATTGCGCCAACGCTGAGCGGTACCACCGCGGCCTTCCAGCCGAGGGTGGTGCCTACAACGAAGCGAGTAAATGGAAGAACTGCAATTAGCAGGATGATGAATGGGATTGACCTGCCAACGTTAACGATGAATCCGAGTATTTGGTTTGCTACCCGGTTTGGGGTGAGGCCACCGCGGGCTGTAGATACCAGGAAGAGGCCGAGCGGGGTTCCAATCACTACGGTGATCACGGTTGCCCATGCGGTCATGCCTAGTGTTTGCCATACGGACGGCCAGAACGCCTCTTTAATGGCGGGGTTATCTAGCCACTGACCGTCAGCAGCGAGAGCGACTAGCGCTGTTGCTACGCTCATGATCGCACCTCCACTGCTACATCGTTCTGTTCCAAAGTTTCCATGATTTGCTTTAAGTGCATGGTGGGCACGGTTAAAGCAAGGCGTCCTACTTGGACGTTGGACAGGGTTTCAAATGTTCCTGCCGCTACGTCGCCACCCATTCGTGATGCCATGGCAAGGACAGTGGCTCCGGTTGGGACGCCGGGGGTTGACGTGAACATGACGTCAAGAATCGTCGAGTTGGCGTCCTTATCGGTTTCGTCAATAGACGGCATGGGGACGAGTTCACGCGCAAGTTTCGATTTTGGGTTTGCAACGATCTCGTGGACGGGACCAGACTCGAGGATCTGCCCGTGTTCAAGCATGGTTGCGGAATCACAAATTTCACGCACAACACCCATTTCGTGCGTGATGATAACGATGGTTACACCAACTTCGTCCCTGATTTGTTGTAGCAACGCCAGAATTTGGCGAGTGGTTTCAGAGTCTAGGGCGGAGGTGGGCTCGTCACACAACAGCACGGCTGGTTTGGTGGCGAGGGCGCGTGCAATTCCTACGCGCTGTTGCTGTCCACCCGAAAGTTGGGAGGGGTAGGAGCCGGCGCGATTCTCAAGACCGACAACTTTGAGTAGTTCTGTTGCTCGCTCAAGACGCTCTTTTTTGGACACCCCCGCAATTTTGAGCGGGTATGCAATGTTTTCAAGGGCGGTGCGCGAGTCCATTAGGTTAGCGGATTGGAAGACCATACCAATCTTGCGGCGTGCTTTACGAAGGGCTGAGTGGCCAAGGCCGGATAGATCTGTGCCATCCAGGTATACGGAGCCATCGGTGGGCTGTTCAAGTCCGGTAAGGCAACGGATAAGAGTTGATTTGCCCGCTCCGGACTGGCCAACGATGCCGTGAATTTCTCCCGCATTTACAGTCAGGTTTGCGTCGTTAAGGGCGCGCACTTCATTTCCGCCGCGCAGGACATAAGTTTTGGAGAGGTTTTCGAGCTTGATCATTGGCTGGCTCATGTCCCCTCCTTCATGTCCGACGTTCTTGAGGATGTCTACGATTCTAGAACGAGTTGCCGCAAATCCCTTCTTCGTGTCCACCTTTTGGCGCGAGGTTTACCTCACATCCCGCTGATTGCAAGGCCAAGGAGGGCGCTAGCGACGCTGGCGAGTAGACCAAATGTTGCGGTGATCATGCCGGATGCGATGCTCGTTTTTCGCGCCTCGGGCAGGGTAAGGATGTTGAGCACGTCAACCATTGCGGTAGAGAAAGTGGTCCAGCCTCCCATCAGTCCGGTGCCGATGATCAGCCAGGTTTCGGCGCTGAGGTGTCCAACGAGAAGACCGGCGAGGAAGGACCCGATGATGTTGATGGTGATGATGGGCCATGCCAGGGCAGTGCGACGAATCAGGCCGGCGTCGGGTTTGACGGGAATGAGGCCACGTCGTTTGAGCAGGTTTTGGAGGGCGAGGTCGGTGCGGTAGCGCGCGTAGGCGCCAAGGCCGCCGGCAAGGGATAGGTAGAGCCAGGTCATGCTTGCACTCCTTTGGCTGCGAGGTGTTTCGCAAGTCGAGTTCCAAGCCATGCGCCCGCAATGCCGGCAAGGATGGTGAGGGCGCCCGCGCCTAGCGCAAGGGCAAGGTTAGTGCCGCGCGCAATAGCGAGGGCGAAGGCGGAGTATGTGGTGAAGGCTCCAAGAAAGCCGGTGCCGGCAAAAATTTTTATGCGGTCCCACAGGGGGTGCATGCCACGTCGAACGCTCCACGTGGTGATTAGGCCGCCCATGAGGAATGCGCCAAGCACATTTACAAAAACGGTGGACACGTTGATGCCTGCGAAGGTGCTTGCAATGAGGGTGTCGATGAGGGCACGCGAGAGGGTTCCCAGCGCTGCGCCAAGGAACACGAGGAGGCCTGGTTTTATCTCGTACATAATCTCTCTACTTGCTGTGAGTGGTGCCGCCAGCCAGTCTACTCTTAGTGGTAGACGGGATTTTGGGGAGGTTCACGGCCATGTCTTGTTGCGAGTTGCCCGGCGAGACGCGTTCTGGGCTGTGGTCAAATCCGAAGACAATTTGGGCAGCACTGGCATTTTTCACTTTCTTCTTGGCGGTGTTTTCAACCGGGTCGCTGACGGCTGACGCGGTGGCGAAGCCGGGTTATTTGATGTTTGCGTCGGTGGTGGCGATGGCGCTGTTCGCGGCTCCCGTGGCGCATCGAGAGTGGGCATTTGGCCGTGATTCCAATGCGGTGCTGGTGGTGTTGGGTTGGCTGGTGGCAACGGTTGTGTTCGTGCGCGCGTTTGCTGAAGTTTCACGTTTGGATGTGGTGACGGTTGGTTTGCCGCGCCCTCTTTTAGCGTTGCTGGGGGTGGCTTCAACGGTGATGGCGTTTCGAGCATCTAATGCGCGCTGGCCTAGTGCTCCGCGCGGTGACCAAGCGTGGCGGACGCAGCTTTCGGCCCTGTTGTCTCGGTATTATTCATGGCCGGATGTGGCTGTGAGGCAAGCAGTGGAGGCTACAACCGCGAGCGCAAATGAGGCTGGATTGCCGTTGCAGGAAGCATTTGGTGACCCGTGGCAGGTGGCGGCTGAGTTTGTGTTGAAGAGCCCGGATAATGCGCGCCCGAATGCGCGGATTCTGCTGGTGGCTGGCCTGGGGTTTGCAGCGTTGTCGGTGGCCTCGTTTGTGGTGGGCGGAGTGTCGTTGTATGCGGTTCTGGTTGGCATTTTGGGTGCGGGCATGATTTCGCTGTCATGGTTTTTGCGGCGGTAGGCTTGTTTTTACGCATTGAGCGTGTGGAGGGGAGGCCGCGTGGCTGCTGGTAGGTTTGCGCCGAGTCCGTCGGGTGATATGCACATTGGGAATCTGCGCACGGCTTTGTTGGCTTGGGCGTGGGCGCGGCAGTCGGGCCGCGATTTTGTGCTTCGCGTGGAGGATATTGACCGGGTGAAACCGGGCGCGGCGCAGCGCCAGATTGAGGATTTAGCGACGCTGGGCATTGATTGGGATGGCGACGTGCTGTTCCAGAGCACTCGCAGGCCGGCGCATGAGGCTGCGATTGCGCAGCTACGCGAAGCGGGCTTGTTGTTTGAGTGTTACTGCTCGCGTAGGGATATTAAGGAGGCGGCGAGCGCTCCGCATGTGCGGCTGGGGTCGTATCCGGGAACTTGTCGCGATTTGTCGCCGGCAGAACGTGAGCAGCGCAGGGCGGAGCTGGCGAGTGTGGGCCGGCGGCCTGCTTTGCGGTTGAATCCGACGGTTGATGTGTGGTCGGTTGAGGATGACTTGTTTGGCACGGTGACGGAGCCGATTGATTGCGTGGTGTTGCAGCGCGGTGATGGCACCTTGGCGTACAACCTGGTGGTGGTTGTGGATGATGCGTTTCAGGGTGTGGATCAGGTGGTGCGGGCTGATGATTTGCTGTCGTCGGCGCCCGCGCAGGCTTATATTGCACACGCTTTGGGGCTCGAGCAGCCCCGTTATGCGCACGTGCCTCTTGTGATTAATGAGGCGGGTGACCGGCTGGCTAAGCGTGATGGTGCGGTTACGTTGCGCGAGTTCTTGGATTTGGGTTGGACTGTTGCGGACGTGGTGGGCAAGATCGCGGGGTCGCTGGGGTTTGAGGCGAGGTCGGCGGAGCAGTTCCTGGACGTGTTTGATCAGCGCAAGATGGTGCGCACTCCTTGGGTGTTCTCTCCTGCGGCTGGCCCGGCTAATAGTTGAGGGGGCGGGCGCCGGCCCGCGTTAACCAGTGGGGAGGCGCGTGATTGAGGGGTTGGTGACCTCCTCGTGAATGGTTGTTATGTCTTACGGGCGCGGCGTAGGTCTAGGTAGCCGACTAGCAGGGCGAAGAGTTGCGCGGTGATGATCGCGATGAAGGCGATGAGGACGGCATTGTGGAAGCCGTACATTGGAGCCGTGGCGAAGTAGATGGCTGTCATGATGGCGTTGCCGATGGCGGTGGCGATACGTTCTACGGTTTGTTTGACGCCGCCGGCGGTGCCGCCGTGTTGGATGGGGACGTCTTGGAGGGCGAGGGTTTGGTTGACGGCTCCGAATGCGCCTTGACCGAAGCCGAAGAGGGATAGGGGCGCGGCCATCCACCACAGGTTGATGTCGTGACTGGCGATGAGGGCGACGGAAACGGCGGTGAGTAGTGACCCTACGATCATGAGGATGAGGGAGATTTGCACGACTTTGCGGCCGGCTTTGAGGGCGCGGTTTGATGCCCAGCGGGCGGCTACTGCGGAGAAGAACGAGCTGGGTAGCGCGATGGTGCCTGCAACCATGGCGGAGGCGCCGAGCCCTATTTGGAGGTACATCGCGATGATGGTGTAGGTGGTGGTGGAGCCAAGGAAGTAGGCGCCGGCAACGATAGTGCCCATGGAGAATGATGGGATTTTTAGTAGGTCAAGGTTGACGAGGGGGTAGTTGCCTCGTTTGGTGTAGTGGGCTTCCCATTGCCACCAGGCGTATAGGAGGGCGACGGCAAGCGCGAATATGAGGGCGAGCTGCCAGCGGAGTGGCCGCACGGTGAATGGGTACATGATGCCGAGCACGGCGGTGACGAGCAGGATGATGCCGATGGGGTCGAGGTCGATTTTTTGCCGCTGCCTGGCGGGGAGGATTTGCCCGTTTTTCTTGGCTTGGCGGCGTTCGCGCCGGGCAGCGGCACGTCTGCGTTCGTTGGCGAAGGGAAGCCAGTAGAGGGCGAGGATGAATCCGATGATGCCGAAGGGGACGTTGATGAAGAAGGTGTAGCGCCAGCCGTTTTCCTCGCCGATTAGGGTGATGAGGGCGCCGGCGAGGACGGGGCCGATTGACACGGCGACGGCTACGGTCATGCCGAAGAGTCCGAAGGCTTTGGCGCGGGCTTGGCCTTTGAAGGTTTGTTGGATGATGCCCATGACTTGGGGCGAGAAGAGGCCGCCGCCGATGCCTTGGATGATGCGTGCGATGTTGAGGAAGGTGGGGTCTGGTGCGAGTCCGGAGAGGATGGAGCCGACTACGAAGGTGATGAGGCCGATTTGGAAGAGGGTGCCGCGTCCGATGAGGTCGCCGAGTCGCCCGGCTGGTACTAGCACGATGCCGATGGCGAGGGCGTAGCCGGAGAGCACCCATTGGAGGTCGGAGTCGGTGGCGTTCAGGCCTACGCCGATGGTGGCGAGGGCTACGTTGACTGATGACACTGCGATTAGTGACATGGCTAGGGGGATGAGGAGGACTGCGAGGATCTTGCGTGGTTTGAAGACGCGGTCTACGCCGGGTACGCGGATTTCTCCGTCAAATGAGTCACCCGGGGTGAAACTGTCAGCCACCGATTTCCTCCTGCCTTCCTAAATCCGTGAACATTGTTAAATATAAGCATCCGCCCGAGTAGATGCATAAGACAGCCGTTGTACAAACACTCGTTGTAAAGGCTCTGATTGTGTGCTCGATCGCGGGCTCACAAGCGATCACGGGCGCGCGGAACGGGGCCTCGCGTTTGGGGTAGTTGTTGGTGCCTGGCGTGGAACTTTTTGAGTATGTGCCGCGTGAAGCTAGCAACGCGGCGCTGGCCGAGTCAGGTTGAGTGTCATGATCCTGACCCGGTCGGGAGGCGTGCGTCAACGCGCCTCCCACCCTTTCGGGTCTTTCATGGGTAGCGGCGCGCCCCTAGGCCCCTAGCTATTGTTGCTCAGGTGCCGAGCCTTCCTCAGGGCTGGGGACCGCACTGATTTTGGCGGCTTCCTTGGCTCGCTTGGCGTCTTCGGCCTCGTATTTCTTAATGTCCTCACGTATCTCTTTGGGTATCTTGCCTTTTCCGGTTACTGTGCCGCCGGTATCTAGCGCCCACCTTTCGTGGAGCGTCAGGGGGCGAAGCTCTTCGGGATCAGGACGGCTCATTTTGGGCTCTCCTTAGTAGGTTGTTTTAGTACGCCCCGCCTGTGGCGAGATCATTTTTATCTAAGCAGAGGGTACGGACATTATTTTTGAAACCCGCTAGTCGCTTGGCTGGCGGTAAGGTAAACCCCGCAGGCGCGGGGAGAAGTGGTACGTGTTTGAACCAGAAATTGAAAAAATGGGGTCATCCCCGCAAACGCAGGGAACACACATAGCATTCTAGTCTTTGCTGGCCGCGTGTGAGATAACCCTGTATGTGCGGGGGCGTTTCGGACGGCCAGGTAGGCAAGAAAATACCCGTGAACCAATTCTTGAGCGAGGCCAAAAGAAGTAGGCCTGAGTTATGCGCGCCTTGACAATAAAGCACTAACGCACGACATTCTAGAAGCGGTATCCGCACTGGAACCAGGGAGGAAAAGCATGTCACGTCGCGACGCTGCACAAAAATGGCTTGATAAGGAAATCGACAACGGGATCTACCCACCTGAAAGCGTGCTCCTTGAACAAACGTATACTGACGGCGAGTATGAGCTCTTCGACTTGGATACCGGCTCAGATGTTCCCGTTATGGGAGGTCTAACGTGTATTCTGGTTGATTCTCAAGGGGAAGTGCACCCTGTGTCGTCTTCCCCTCACGAACCGCTTTTCCATGTAGTTATGGCGATGCTCCCGGACGAATAATCGTTGCCATTTTTCTGAAATTTCCTGACCATTGAACTACTCCCCATGAGTTGGACTGATTTATCCAGTTTTCTTCCGGGGGACAGTTCCCCGCATGCGCGGGGAGGATGGTGCGCTTAGCTTTCTTAGCTTGCTTTGCTCGTGGGTCATCCCCGCAGGCGCGGGGAGGATGATCCGGTTTTGCCGCGATTGTCGTAGCAGTACGGGTCATCCCCGCATGCGCGGGGAACATATGGCCGCAACAAAAGGGAACGGGTTGCCCTCGGGGTCATCCCCGCAGGCGCGGGGAGGATCAACATTCTCTATCGCATGCGCCGCCAGAATCAGGGTCATCCCCGCAGGCGCGGGGAGGATGGAGTCGATAGGCTAACGCGCCAAACCGGCCCGGGGTCATCCCCGCAGGCGCGGGGAGGATACAGGGTTCCGTCTCATTTTTTTGATCACCCAGGGGTCATCCCCGCAGGCGCGGGGAGGATTTGGCGTGGCTAGTGTCTCATCCTGCATTATTGGGGTCATCCCCGCAGGCGCGGGGAGGATTTCGGATAGGTTTCATAGGGTTATTACTCCGTTGGGGTCATCCCCGCAGGCGCGGGGAACATGAAATAATCATCCTCGGTGCCTATCAAGTCCGGGGGTCATCCCCGCATGCGCGGGGAACATCTCATGCCGCTAAGTTCGCCCACCGTGGCTTTAGGGTCATCCCCGCATGCGCGGGGAACATCCTAGCCGGTCGAGCATGGTGAGCATCGCCCCGGGGTCATCCCCGCATGCGCGGGGAACATCCTAGCCGGTCGAGCATGGTGAGCATCGCCCCGGGGTCATCCCCGCATGCGCGGGGAACATGGAATAACAGGCGCGGGGGCTTCGTGCTTGATGGGGTCATCCCCGCATGCGCGGGGAACATTGCTTGCGCGGGCTGCTCGCCACTTTTGGCAAGGGGTCATCCCCGCATGCGCGGGGAACATGAAGATCGGCTCATAATGATCACCGTCGCCATGGGGTCATCCCCGCATGCGCGGGGAACATGGCCGGGCTGTGTGGCTAGTAACGTGACCTTCGGGGTCATCCCCGCATGCGCGGGGAACATCTTCGACGCACCGGCCGCCGCGACGTCACCGGAGGGTCATCCCCGCATGCGCGGGGAACATTTGTAAACCTCGTGCGTAAGCTCTAGCGCCGGGGGGTCATCCCCGCATGCGCGGGGAACATCACTTTACCAACGCCGCCGCGCCTAGCCTCCCAGGGTCATCCCCGCATGCGCGGGGAACATAACAATCCCGCGTTTAACGCTGCTAAAGGCGTGGGGTCATCCCCGCATGCGCGGGGAACATTTAGGACGGCTACGGCGTGCGTGTCGTCGCCGGGGGTCATCCCCGCATGCGCGGGGAACATTGATCGTGTTAGGCAACACTTCAACCAGCAAGGGGGTCATCCCCGCATGCGCGGGGAACATTATGAAACCGAGAAACCTTGGGCGTTCGCTTCGGGGTCATCCCCGCATGCGCGGGGAACATCTTCCACCTGCTCGAGCCATGTCCAGATGACCAGGGTCATCCCCGCATGCGCGGGGAACATCCTTCAAAGACGCGCCCGCCCGCCCCAAATTCGGGGTCATCCCCGCATGCGCGGGGAACATGGCCAGTTGGCGAAAATCCTCACCCAGAACGGGGGGTCATCCCCGCATGCGCGGGGAACATGTCGTGGCGCGGCAATCAATGTGAAAATGCCCGGGGTCATCCCCGCATGCGCGGGGAACATTGACTATCACCGTGACCATAGGCGGGCGCAGCGGGGTCATCCCCGCATGCGCGGGGAACATCTTCAAACCCGATCGTTATTGGGTGCGTGTTCGGGGTCATCCCCGCATGCGCGGGGAACATGATGAGCTTTACGAGCCCGGCGAATCCCACGAGGGGTCATCCCCGCATGCGCGGGGAACATGGAACAACAAGCGCGGCGGGTTTGTGCTTGACGGGGTCATCCCCGCATGCGCGGGGAACATCGCGAACCCGAAACCGCTTTGATGACGACTACGGGGTCATCCCCGCATGCGCGGGGAACATTCCCTAATAGCGTCCACAACATCACCGGGGATGGGGTCATCCCCGCATGCGCGGGGAACATGTGGCTGTAAACGCGTACCGCGTCTTATCAGCGGGGTCATCCCCGCATGCGCGGGGAACATCAGACTTACCGGGCTAACGTTGTGGGCGCGGCGGGGTCATCCCCGCATGCGCGGGGAACATGTTTTAGCTGGTTGGTGAGGTCTTCCACGGTGGGGGGTCATCCCCGCATGCGCGGGGAACATCCAGCTGATGCTCAATGGCTAGAAGCACGCCAGGGGTCATCCCCGCATGCGCGGGGAACATCGGTGGACGAGGAAACGGGCGCGTATGAGTGTGGGGTCATCCCCGCATGCGCGGGGAACATCTAGCACCTAGCGCTTCCATGCGGTAGATGCCGGGGTCATCCCCGCATGCGCGGGGAACATAGCTTGAGGATCAGTCGGTTGTGGATTGCTTTGGGGTCATCCCCGCATGCGCGGGGAACATCAGCAGTAGCGCATAGTTGATTGTGTTCGTAGCGGGTCATCCCCGCATGCGCGGGGAACATGCCTGCGGGGCTGGAGCCTGTTGCATGGCTTGGGGTCATCCCCGCATGCGCGGGGAACATGATTAGCGCGGGTGGGCAGATGACGATTATGCGGGGTCATCCCCGCATGCGCGGGGAACATGCGCAGCATGTCGTTGAATTCGCCGGCCACTAGGGGTCATCCCCGCATGCGCGGGGAACATTATTTAGTCACGTTCATTGTTGGCGCGGTCACGGGGTCATCCCCGCATGCGCGGGGAACATTGGACGACGCGCCAAGCGAGTTGTCCACAGCTGGGGTCATCCCCGCATGCGCGGGGAACATTCAAAACGCCAATATCATTAACTTTCAGCTTGTGGGTCATCCCCGCATGCGCGGGGAACATGATGCTCATATTGGCATGGTTCAAAACCCCGTGGGGTCATCCCCGCATGCGCGGGGAACATGCGAAATATTTCGGGTGGGTGACGTGGTGGAGGGGGTCATCCCCGCATGCGCGGGGAACATCTTCCTATCTGGCTTCACTGTCTGGGTTTGGGGGGGTCATCCCCGCATGCGCGGGGAACATACCAACACGGAGCTAGAAGCCGCCGATAGGGCGGGGTCATCCCCGCATGCGCGGGGAACATCGCGTCTTTCTCGAGATAATGCTCATCGAGCAGGGGTCATCCCCGCATGCGCGGGGAACATTATCCAGCAGCCGGCATGTAGTACTTTTCGCTGGGGTCATCCCCGCATGCGCGGGGAACATCGCCGCTAAGAATGCCGGTAAAGACTTGTATGAGGGTCATCCCCGCATGCGCGGGGAACATCCTCCTTTCAGGTCCTTGTTGAGGAAGTCTTCGGGGTCATCCCCGCATGCGCGGGGAACATCTGTCTTTCTTGGTGGACTGGATACCGCTGATGGGGTCATCCCCGCATGCGCGGGGAACATCACCCAGGCCGTAGAGGATGCCCTCTACAAATGGGGTCATCCCCGCATGCGCGGGGAACATCGGTGAGGACGGTGACGCCGTCGAGGTCTCGCAGGGTCATCCCCGCATGCGCGGGGAACATTCGGTTTAATACCCGCTTGCTTCTGCTCTGGCGGGGTCATCCCCGCATGCGCGGGGAACATTCAGGCAATACCGTGTAAGCGGCGAGCGACGAGGGGTCATCCCCGCATGCGCGGGGAACATGGCCCAGCAGGCGCAACAGTTGGAAAATATTGCGGGGTCATCCCCGCATGCGCGGGGAACATGTCGGGGAACTCATCGGGAAATAGCTGGCACAGGGGTCATCCCCGCATGCGCGGGGAACATCCCCCGCAATCACTGCCTGACGGGGTGGAGCCGGGGTCATCCCCGCATGCGCGGGGAACATCATGGTTACTCGCTTTCTTTACGTGGGTAGCAGGGGTCATCCCCGCATGCGCGGGGAACATACTTAGGAATCGTTGATTTCCTAAGGAATTAATTAAATCATAACCGTGTTTCTGACCAACTTTATTTACGTTGCCGACGCTCGATCGAGTTTTTATAGTAACGTCTGCGCCCCGCAATCGACCATCCCGAAGCCTCGCGCACCTTCGCACGATCCGTCACTTCGCCCATAACTTCCTTGCTCGACAGGTCAGGCCTACGAATGAGAGTCATGCCATCAAAGTCAGTAGCTTCCCAAGCATCACCAATCGTCTTAATCCCTAAACGCTGCTCATTCCTTTGAGGAAAGATCAAGGTGGCCCTGCCGCTACCAATATTCTCGCAAGTAAACTCCCAAATCTGATCTCGAACTCGTGAAGACACTGTTCCTACAAAAACTCCTGGCGACACTTCAAGCAACCACCTCGTCAACTCGCCACGCAAACCCGTTGACACCGCGGTTGTCACCAGAACCATCATGACAAGCCCTAGAAATCAGCGTAGTTCGTACCAGCAGCCACAGAACTTTGCTTCAAGTCCCACAACGAAACTACGTTCGCTTCCAACTGCTCAGCCGTCACAGTCTCGCCCTCTAAAAGAATCTTCACATCACGAACAGCGCGTTCAATGATCTTCTTCTCAAATATGCTGTCCCGCATCTTCTTCCTCGCCATTACAACGCAATCATCCGGATAGTCACGAGCAACATCAAACGCAATAGGAATCGAAGTCTCCGCCTTATATAAATCCGCGATGTCGTAAACGAAAGACCTGTCATGCCCCACATGCACAAAACCAAGACCAGCAGAGCAGCCCAATGACACTATAACCGCGTGTATCACGCCATAAAGAGAGTAATTTGCAACCGAAAGTGCCTGATTAACAGGATCACTATCACTAAACCGATTAGGATCGTAAGCCCTTCGAGTCCAAGGCACGCCCGTCCGCACCGAGTTCTGCTTATAAACTTCCCGCATGCGTGCGCCCTCACGCCCCCGCAGTGAACGCATACTTAACGCAGAGACATCCTCTCCTGCAAAACGCATGCTGTACATTGATCGCGCAACCTCAAGACGAAGCCTCTCGTTTGAAACTTTTCTCGCCTGCTCTTGTAATAGAGCCGTAGACTGCGCCAACGATCTACCGTGCGCGTAATAGCGCACAGAGTTCTCCCCCACCCAAACGCATGTGACACCGCACTCCGCTACCAACGAAACCGCCTGATGACTAACACTAGTGCCAGGCCCCAACAGCAAGGTTGTAATGCTTGCTGCCGGCAAGCGAACCGTGCCTTTCTCGTCTCGTATAGTTAAAGAGTTTTGATCGCGGTGGATAACACACCTCTCCACATACAAAAATGAAAGACGATCAGTTACACGCGGTAATGCGACACGTTCGAGCGGGGGACGTGAACTCATTACATTTCCTACCTAACAGGACTCAAAGTCATCAACCCACATCCATATGCTTTAGCCCGCCCAATTCCTTCAACAAGCGTCATACGTAATAGATCCGGATCGACCACTTCTAGAACACCCTCATACGTGACAACGCGCAGCGACACCCTCCGGCGACTATCCGCTGCCTTCAAGAAGGAGACCTGCTGACTTCTGGTTACGTCAACAGCCGGAGCTTCTGACCCATCAGGAAGAGCTTGTGGCACAACTTTGAAGCCATGCTGAGACGCCCTCTCCAACAACCAACGTATTTGATGTTCAGGAGTCTTGTGTCCAACCCGTTTGCCTCTCCCACCCCTCACAAACTCCTGTTTCACAGGATTCGCAGTCAGACGGAAATGAAACTGCTGCCCCTTAGCCAGATTCTCAACAAGCGGTGAATAATCTCTACTCACTGCCGTAGGAGTCTCGGGCCAGCCCGCCTGTTCTTGAATGACCGCCAGGTCCGGTTTCATTTCAGAAACCACATAGAGGTAGGTAGCCCGGTCATCGTAATCTACCCGCCACAGTACGCGGCCGTTAGCATCAGCCATCGACCGAGGGAAACAACTAAGCACAGCAGCGTGCATGCGTTGCGGGCTACCAAGCAGTTCCCGCGCGCCACGCTTGTTGGGGTTCAACTCACATCTACTGAGATACACAGCTATCCCTCCAATGCACTGATCGGGTCATGAACCGGCTTGGTTGCTTCAAGCATTACCACCGAGGTTCGCGCAACTCTTCGCCAAGCATACTTTCGATACGTGCGGTCAAAACTAACCGGAACGTCCCGCACGGTTTCAACAAAGCAAGCTGGATCAGCATCATTCTCAGCATCTGCATCAAATACCAGATCCGCACTATACCCAACGCGAAGTTGCCTCTTCTTAAACCAGTCACTCGCCTGCCATGGCAGGTTAGGCGGCTCCAGCGCATCCTTCACCCCCAGGTCAGACATACCAATAACCAGGGGAGTTGTTGGAGGGCAAGAACGCCTACCCAAAAACAAGGGAAACACCGGCGCGTTTAACGCATCCTTTATGGTTTCTAAAAACTCACGGTCCCCTTCGAGGGCAACCGTAAACACCGCATCAGCAAGATAAAGTCGCCGCGTCAAAGGCATCTTCCTCCCACTGTCATTTTCAGCCGTTTGAAAATCCTCCAACAATGTGCCTGGCTGATCGGTTCGCACAGCCATTTTCAAGCGCGCTAGATCATCTACAGACGCATCGCGAGGCCGGCCCAGAGCGGCAGCCAAAAGCCCTACAATTCCGGACTTAGTTGGCTCCCGCCTCGTACCACGGACCGTAAACCTCGAGGAATCACCCCACGATTGAAGAGGTCCCGCAATTCGAATCAGAAGCGTGGTCACTCGCCATCACCTGTCGGAATTGCGGTAGCCGCCACTTGCGTCGCAAGCGAATCTAGCGAGAACTTGTTATCTGTAAGCCTTGTAAGCGAGCCAGCGGCCCTGTCCGCAACCATTACAAACTGGTCCTTCGGATCGCCGTACGCTTCATACATGGTTTGTGCATAGTCAATCAGCGAATCGACAGACTTTTTCACATACCCGTCACCACGATCGGAACGAATTGCGGACTCAAACGCTCCTACCAAAGACATCGGCCCCTCACGCAAAGTCACATAAACACCTGCCGGCAGCGTGTTGTTAGCAAACGTGTTCACCTTGCCTGAAGGCATGGAACTCACAAATGCTTTAAGGAAAGCTTCCACGGCGTTGCGTGCATCATCTGAACTTTCCAAATTCGAAACCAGCTGACGAACATTTATCGTTGCGTAACGGTACAAACAGGAAGATACGAACTCTACGGTTCCGATCATTCCGGCGCCCGCATCAGTCTTATCAGTCATCGCTTTGTAGTCATCAACAGCTGTGAAGTAGTCAAACTCAGTCTCAACCGCATGAGTGGAAATGGCGTGAGCCACTTGACATGCAGCATCAATATTCAAAGCTGGCGTATCAGCCACCATACGTCCAAATAGGGCCATGTCGAAAGCATTATCAGACTGCAAAGCTTTCATAGCTTCAGTCTTCTTCGGCTTGCCCTCGCTCTCTAACGCAAGATTAGCAAGGGCCCGAACCTGAGCTTTAGAGAGGAAGAACAGCGTCTTTAGCTCTTTAGCTTTCTCCTCACCATCACCGTCAGTCTTAGTTACGGCTTCCGTACCAATACCAAGCTGTTTGAACACGCCTTCGGCTAGCGCGGTTGCCCGCTCAGCTGCCTCTGGGTCCAGCTGAACAATTTCTTTTGCCACCAGTTCAAGAGCACGCTTAGTGCGAGTGCCCAAATACTCATCCGAAACGAAAGCTCCAAATGTCTCCCGGGTAGCTCTCTTCCAAGATTGCGAAGAAACTCGGTGGCGCCTAACACCGCCGTACAGCGCGGTCTTTGGGCTTCCTGTCTCATCACGGTTTACATTGGAAGAAGGCAGCGGTTGAATAACGTGAATGTCAATAAACATGAGAGTCCTCACTTGTCAGTTAGTTCTTTATCAAGATTGTTAGATACGTAGTCTCGTGACCAGGCGCGCCGGACCCGTTCCCGACCAAACGCGGCATCATAGTCGAATAGGTCTTGCACCAGCTTGTAATAGTCGAGCTTGATATTCGCCCCGCGCATCATTGATATGAGAGCTGCAATATGGCGAACTAACTCATCAAACGAGACTGCTGTAGCTGCTGCGTTCATACGCCTTCGCACACCTTCAGACTCGCTTCCCTCTATGAAAGCCAGCTGCCTCGCTGCCCCAGCAAAGCTGACACCTTCCTTGTGCATGAGATCCGACTTGCTTTGCTGGTGGCGTGCAAACAGGCACATCGCGGCATGAACTACCCGCTCTTCATGAGTTAACCGTTCGCCTCTAATAGGAGGCATCAACCCATCAGGCACATGCGTCAAATCCCAAACCTGTGGGTCTGCCGCATATGGAGCAAAAATAGACCTCCGCAAGGTGGCAAGTTGACCTTTCGAAGTGGAATCACCAGCTTCTGCTTTCGCATACAAAGAGCGAATTCTGGCTACCACCAGTTTTGCGAGTTGGTTTCTTTTCTCGGTGTAACTCAACAACTGAGCTTCACTGCTCATCAGTTTCATCCCCCTCGTAGTTTCTCAAAGTTTTACTAACAGCTATCCTCAGGAAGATTTGTGCCTTCCCTAAACTCATGGATTCGTTCCCCAAGTAGACGGCTTCGTTGACCGATCTTGACAGCTCTTCTTCACGCTGTCGCACAACATTTCTAAGCTGATCCGCCCATCTTTGACGGGCTTCTTTCTCATTTGAACCAACTGAAACAAGCCAGCGCCTGAATAGTTCATCCAGAATGAAGAAAGTAATTTGTTTTTCTTTATCGCGCGCCATAGTCGCCTGATCAGATGAACTACTTATTGACGTTGCCTTCAACAAGTTGGAAGCAAAATAAGAAATATGAGTAACCACATCCTGAGTAGACGAAAGCGTGTCTATAATCAGCCGACGCATCGAAGTACTAGATAGTAATGAAGCTGGTAAAAGAACTCGATCGTCAAAAAGCTCGGCATAGGACGATGACTGCGGCCCGTACTCATAACCCACTCCCCGCAGCGGAACGATCTCTTTTTCGCTCACAAAATGTTGCCATACTAGGTGCGCATTCCATTTGACGATTGCGGAGGGCAAGTAGCGAGGAACTTCCGTCTTATTACGACCTACATATTTAGGGCTGGTTCCAACCAGTACGGATTCTAAACCTCGCCACATTGCAACGGACGGATCGTACATTCGCGGCATATACACATCAGTCTTAAATTTTGTTGACTGCGGTTTCGAATACCGCCAGGTACTCATCGTCTCGAAATCCTGCTTGTGTTGGGGAAGAATTTTGTCTCCTTGCGCAAGCAAAACTGAATGAACACGATCATCTTCTCTAAAGAGCCGAACGCGACGTGACTGCCATGTCAAAAGCTCGACAATGCCGTTAAGCGGCGCTTGTTCAGCACCCGCAGGGCCTCGCTGTTGCGAAGTGTCTGGCGTTCTCTCCCAGGGCGCTAGATCACCTGCGGGATTCGGGTATTCGAGCTGAAGATCCGCGAAATAATCTACCGGAACCAGGTTACGAAGAATCGTTTGATGCAGGTTTTCGGCCTCAACCCATATCAGTCCCAGTTGGCCTGCCCAACCTGTGCCTATGGGGTAGCCTTTCCCGCCTTTTACTCGCGGGTCGCCCAAAGCTCCCGATTTGATCCCAGACGTGTCGTAACCCTGACAGTGGACGAGCCATCTCGCAGCTTCAGCGAGACTTACCGATTCAGCCCCTTCCCCGCTGCGCATAACCATGAAAGGCTCACCATCTGGAATCTCCGCAATGATCTTCGCTATCGAATCCGTCTTACCTGACTTAGTTTCAAGATCCGCAACCTGCATGAAAGGCGAATCCGCATCAAAAAGCCAAAAACGATCTCTTGTCCGGTCAAGGTATTCTTCGACCGTGGAATACATCAGCGCCGGATCTTCCCACGCGTCTTCCCAACTTTCAAAGTCAAAAACCTCAACAACATCTTCGTCGTCAAACTCACGATAAGCGCAATACACGATTGCTAACAGCAGCCGCAAAATCGCGCCATCCATCGTTCCTAACTCCGATGAGATAGACCGAATATTCTCGGCATCCCGAAACACTTCTCTCAATGAAAGCTCACGAACACTTCCATCAAGAAAGGTCACGGGAAGCCATTCTTCCTCTACAAGATTGAAGTATCTATCAGTCATCCTTGACCTCCTCAAGACCTCTTTCTCGTGTGTACCTCAATTTTCTTCCAGCCAACACGGCCTGCCCGTCTCGAAGCGGCAAAACTAGTTGGCCTGCAACCAGCCTGTTTTTCTGCCACTCACCAACATGATAACTAAGTTGATCTAATATTTTATCAATATAGCGAACATCTGCGGCGAACGCGGGCAAACGCACCATTGATTCGCTCAAAAGTCTCGCTTCTTCGTCAGATATAGGTCCGTTCATTGGCAGGAATCTAACATCGCGGTCACTTCCCGGATCAAAAATCTTCCACACCGGGTTGTCCGCAGTTCCCTCATCTTCAACGAGTAGAACTTCTATTGTGTCTTCTCCATCACGAACGCGAGCCCTGGCGGACGCATCATCATCTGTAGTCGACGCATCGAGCCAATTGGTTAGCCCATCCCTGCCTTCACCGGGGCTACGCAAGCGGAATGTTTTTGCGCTTTCTTGGCGAGAACGCGCCGTATCAGCAGCTTGTTGTTCTAACACGGACTCAGCCGTTTCCCACCTGGGGTTACTTGCACCCGCGCAATCAAACACCTGATATGTCAGTTCCGGTATTTCGTCTGGAATCACCAACTGACGCGGTTGCTTCATACGTAGCAGCTCGGCGGTTCGAAGCAGAAGCAACGGTTCGTAGACGTTCCACTTGATAGATTTCATCTCTTGCGGAGCGTCGTTACCTAAATCGGGAACACCAATTAAGAAGCACTTGGGTGTACGAAGCCGTTCGGGCCGCTCGCGTTCGTGACGGTGGACTCTACCAATGCGCTGAAAAACTAAATCGATAGGCGCTAAATCAGTGATTATTGCGTCGAAATCTAAATCCAGGCTTTGCTCAACCACTTGAGTTGCTACCACGATTTGCCTACGCGGCCTGCACACATCCGCGCCGGGTTTACCAAATCTCTTAAGCAACCAAGCATCGTTTCCTGAACGATGCTTAGACGTGAATCGAGCGTGCACAAGCCGCACGTCCTCCCCGAAGATCTCTTGTAGCTCGCCGTACACCTTCTGCGCATCCTTGACAGTATTGCGAACTACCAGCAGGCATCCACCATCGTCAAGTAGACGGCTTGCAAGGCCAGGAATGTCTCGCTCTTCAACGAACTCGTAATTGACACACTTTGCGGGCAAAGCCTGCGGCATTTCGATACTCGTTGCCCTTTTCTGCTTCGTGTAGGTGAGCACTGGATAGAGCAAATCTGGCTGGCCTGCTTCAGGCTCACTAACCTTTCTGGCTCGGACCGCTTTCTTCTGCCCCGCTTCATCTCGCACTAATGCCCCACGCGCATAGGCATCTGTAATCTCTTTTCGAATACTAGGAGTCAACGTTGCAGACAGCGCTACTACCGGCACACCATAAGCGCCCAACCATTCCAAAGCCATATAAAGGTATTCGCGCATGTACACGTCCGCAGCATGAATCTCGTCAATAACCACAACTTTGCGGCTAATCCCCATGTGCCTAAGCGCCAAATACCTGGCTCGCAAAGCGACCATTAACAGTTGATCAATTGTTGCAACAACGATCTCAGACAGAAGACTCTTCTTGCCTGACATCCACGGCGAACGAACCGTCTTGCCAGAAATATTCGCCTCACTATTAGATACATCTGGAATGGAAGGAATGTATCCTTCTGAGTCAAACCCGAAGTCCCATGCACTGTACGAATTCGCAAATTCCATGTTCTGATACAGCTCATTCATCTGAGCTTTTCCATGCATCAGCGCCATAGTCGCTTCACTTGCGTTACCGGCAAGATCAGTACCCGATTCAACCCAATTTTTAACGCGAGCGAACATGCTGTCCGTAGTGCTTTGGGTAGGCAACACCATCAGAATTCCGGAAGCACCACTCCTCTGAGCGAGGATTTCCGCTGCGAGCAGCCCGGCCTCGGTTTTCCCTGCCCCCATGACATCTTCAATCAAGAGAATCCCCGGAGCATCCATCTCTCTCGCAACGTTCAACACTTCTGACTGAAGTGGACGCGCTACCGCAGACGGCCCTAATCCAAACCTACGCCTCACCACTTCATCAGCGTCGCCCTGCAAGCTCGCCGCTTCCCAAGTTGGAGAAATATGAACCAGGTTCCAACCTCGTTCCACGCGCTGACGGAAAAGTTCTTCATTTTCTAAATATTTTTGCGGCTCCTGCGACCCTATGGGGAAGATCGGAAAATAGCGATCATTTGATGCAATCCAATCCGAAATAATAGTGAGCCCTTCAAGAACCACTAATGCCGCTTGCGTCCAGCGCGTATCCTTAACTTCATCCTCAAAATCCCCCAACCCGGAACGCTCAAACAACCAGTCCAGAAGCTCGGCTCTAGACTCAACCCAACCTTCAGCGCCCAACTTGTCTTGTGAACGTCGAGCTTCAGTTAGTTCAATAACCGAAGCAGGCACCCCATGGTGACCGCCAACGACCGACCCTAATGCAACCGCCGCACGCCGCTTCCAGGAGCGTCCCATCAAGTAGGCAGACACAAACTCGGCACCAACCAATCCGTGCTTCAAAGCCGAACGAGTCATCGGGGCTATGAAGGGATTATCGAATCCTAAATCAATCACGTTCACGTGTAGCGCAGGCACTTTCCCCGAAAACGGAGGACTTGCCTTGCCAATATCGTGAGCGCCCACAAGGAATCGCGCGAGTGCTTTGACCGCTTCTTTCGAAAGCCTTCTAGGGGATTGATTCATCAGCGTCTCGAACTGCATGGGTGCGATCCACTCTTCTAAACATTTGTCAGCCACCCCCATCGCGTCCATGGCATGCAAGTACAGGGGAAGCCACGCCGTTGGTTGTCCACCCTCGTAGTTGGAACTCTTCGCCCACAGTTTCCGCGTCGCTGCGTTAAGCATTTGCCCCTCACAAAGTGTCATCTTTTTGGTTGTTTTTATCTAAGCAGAGGGTACGGACATTATTTTTGAAACCCGCTAATCGCTCGGCTGGCGATAAGGTAAACCCCGCTAGCGCGAGGAGCATGCAACCCGCCTGCCCCGCTTTTGAACCACATGATGAACTGCGGATGCGAGGGGCGTGGTAAACGCGGAACACTATAGGCAACGAAAGGAGAGGTCATGTCACAATCACGCAAGATCCGAGTTGCCATTAACGGGTACGGAAACCTGGGGCGAGCAGTTGAGCTGGCCGTGCATGAAAGCCCCGACATGGAGCTCGTCACCATTTTCACCCGCCGCGACCCGGCAAGCTTGGGAACTAAGTTCGTCCCGGCAGCGCCCATTGAGGACGCCCCCAAGTACGTTGGGCAGGTGGATGTTTGCGTGAACTGTGGGGGTTCGGCCACTGACCTCGTAAATCAAGGAACGCAGTTTGCGGCCCTGTTCAACACGGTTGATTCTTACGATAACCACTCCAACATTCCCGCCTATTTTGATTCGATTGACGAGGCTGCCAAAGCCGCGGACCACGTCAGCGTGATCAGTTCCGGTTGGGATCCCGGCCTGTTCTCTCTGACCCGCCTCATGGCACAGGCTGTGCTCCCCAATGGTTCCACCACAACATTTTGGGGGCCGGGAGTGTCTCAGGGGCATTCGCAGGCGGTTCGCCGCATCGAGGGCGTGGCTGACGCCGTCCAGTACACGCTTCCCGTAGAAGCTGCCAAAGAGAGCATTCGCGCCGGCCAAAACGCTGAGCTTTCCACGCGGGATAAGCACACGCGCCTGGTCTACGTGGTTGCGCAAGAGGGCGCTGACAAGGCCGCGATTCGCGAAGCTATCGTCACTATGCCTGCCTATTTTGCGGACTATGACACCACGGTTGAGTTCATTAGCGCCGAACAAATGGCCAGTGACCATTCGGGGATGCCGCACGGCGGCGAAGTGATTCGAGCCGGCGAGACGTCCCCGGGAACACACCAGGCGATCTCATACCGCCTCACCCTCGAATCTAATCCGGAGTTCACGGGCGCCATGGTTGCCGCAACCGCACGGGCAACCGCGCGCCTATTCGAGGCTGGCAAGCGCGGGGCCGCAACCGTTTTCGACATTCCTCCGGCCTACTACTCGCCAAAAACGCCCGCACAGCTTCGCAAGGAGCTGCTCTAAACCGCAGGGCGAAATAGCCAAGCAAAACACCGGCCCCTACGCATGCAGGGGCCGGTCTTTGTATCTACTCACCTACTGTGGTTACTATCCGCGAATGGTTACAACAGCCTCGTCGAAAAATAAAAATCAGCGCAAAGGTGGGAATTCTCTTAGAGAAAATAGGGACTCAACTGGAACATCGAAGAACGCGGCCAGTTGGAGTGCGAGGGCAAGCGAGGGAGCATACTCGCCGCGCTCTAGGTAGCCAACCGTCTGGTAGTGCACGCCAAGGGCGTCAGCAAGTTCGCGTCGCGAGACTCCCCTGTCTGCCCGCATAACTGCGATGCGGTTATAAACTCGATCCTCAGCCATTACGCACCCAATTGACTACGAAGATTATTTTGCATTTTCTGCATTGCTCCTATGGACTCGTGGCGGAAGAAGCGTTTGATCAAGAACGATGCAACGAAATACCCGGCTACGAGCCACAGAGCAAGAATACCCGAGGCTAGCAAGGGCTGGAACGATCCAACTACCTCCGCGGCGCCGGCCTGGGCGGGCATCACCACGGAGCGCACAAGGTGGCCAGACCAGAACGTTGGCAAAACCAGCTGCACCGCCTGCACCGGTCGGGGCAAAATATCTAAAGGAAACGCGATCCCGGAAGTCGCGAACAAAGCGAACACGCCCAGAACAATCACAACATTTCCATACATTTCGCGGACCAGGCTTCCGAGAATCAACCCAATGGGAGCGTGCGTAGCAACAGCGAACAGCATAACCAGCACTACCAGCAGAGTGGTTCCCGTACCCAACTGGCTCATATCAAAGAAAACGAATCCGCCGATCAGAATTAGAATCTGCATAAGCAACACAACGATACCGGTCGAAATTGATTTACCGATCGCCCACGCCATAGGACCATTCGGTAGCGATCTGGCGCGCAACAAAACCCCGGAACTACGTTCCATCATCATCTCCGAGGTCAGCTGAATGATGATTAGCATCGAGAGTCCCGCAGTCATCGAAATGACCATGTACCTGCCGAACGAGGTCCCGATCTGCTCCATGACTTTGCCGTCTATCCCTTTGCTCACACCTAAAATCACCAGGGGTGTGAAGAATAGATTGAAGATAGCTGCGCCCAGTAGGTTTATGCGCATCTCGGCCTTCACATGCATGCCGATCATTTTCAAGAATCCAGACACTTTCACAGCGCGCCTCCCGTCGCCTCGGCTGGTTTCACTTCCGCCGCATCGTTATTTCTCTTGTCCTCGACGAGGGCAAGGTAGGCATCCTCTAACGTGGGCCGCGAGATTGAAAGGCCGGTTATAACGTCTAGATCCAGCGTTTTTACAAACGTTTCCACCTGATTGGTAGCGTGAACAAAGCGTTTGCCGTCTTGTTTCCACGTAATCTGTGCGGGTTTTGCAAGCTGGTCACTAAGTTCAGGTACGCTGGCATCCGCGATGAGCTTGCCGTCTTTGATAATGAGGATGCGCGACGCCAGTTTTTCAGCTTCATGCAGGTCATGAGTTGTTAGCACAACGGTTGTCCCAAGGTCTGCGGAGGCACTCACTATGTCATGGATCATCGCCTTCGCCTCCGGGTCGAGGCCGGTGGTTGGCTCATCGAGCAAGAGCAGGTTGGGCTTGGAAATCATTGCGGCGATGAAGTCTACGCGCCGGCGTTGGCCGCCAGATAGAGAACCCATTTTCGCTTTTCTTTTATCCCCCAGACCCTGGCTTGCCAACAGCTCGAACGGGTCATACGTGTCTGCACCGATACTTTCATGTGCGTATTGGATCCACTTCAGGTGCTCTTCGACGAGCCACTTTTCGTGATCTTTCCAGTGTTGTTGCACGAGGCCGATCCGCGTCCATTCACGGGCAGAAAAATCAGTCGGATGCTTTCCGAATACTCTTATGTCACCCTCGTCTGGCCGAATGGAGCCCATGAGGGTTTCGACGAAGGTTGTTTTACCAGCGCCGTTTGGGCCGAGGATAGCTACAACCTCTCCCCGGCTGATCGACAGGTCAATGCCACGCAGGGCCTGCACTTTCCCGTAAGCGAAATGCAGACCGTGCGCTTCTATCAAGGCAGCCATGCACCCTCCAAACAATCTATATAACTTACAGCTCTAAATATAGCACTTCTACTATCTTTGACAAGATCTCAGCTACTTTGCTTTTAGTAATTGAAACTTCTACACCTACAAACCTGCATAACCACACCTATCTAACCTCCAGCCACTCGCGCTTCCATGCCTGCTTTGCAATAGTGGAAGCATGAGTGTTCGCCGCAATAACGACGTGTTTGTCAAAACTGATTCATCAAACCCAGATGCACCGGAACTGGAAGCGCTGGGTTTGCAGTGGCTTGGTGAAGCCATGGAGTTTGGTGGAGCACACGTGGTGCCCGTCGTCAGCGTTAAAGATGGAGAAATCTCGACGAGGGCGGTGCAAAGCAGCTCGGTCACGCAGGAAGCGGCGTTCCAGTTTGGTCGAGCTTTGGCACTAACACATGCGCAGGGAGCGAACTACTACGGGCAGGCTCCCCTGGGCTGGGAAGGTCGCGGCTGGATGGGGATGGCTAACCTGTCATTCACCAGGCCCGGAGAATACTGCACGTGGGGCGATTTCTTTGCGCAAGAACGCATCTTGCCACACCTTCCAGCAGTCATTAACAATGGAGCGATTCCGCGCGGATACATGCGGGTTGTTGACCAGGTGTGCGAACGCCTTCGCGACGGCGATTTTGATGCTCCCGAGCCCGCCCTCGTCAAAACACCTGCTTCCAGGATCCACGGCGATCTTTGGAGCGGCAACGTGCTGTGGTCGCGCTCTGACCTACTTGATTGGGCGCCTGCAAATGCCGGACTCGGCACCACGCACCAAGATCTACCGGGCACCGTTGGAGTGTTGATAGACCCAGCCGCGTGCGGAGGTCACGCGGAGAAGGATCTGGCTGACCTAAGCGTCTTCGGCCAGCCCTACCTGGGTGACATTTACGCCGGTTACGAGGCCGAATCTAAACTTGAAGCCGGTTGGCAAGAACGCATTGGTTTGCATCAACTTCACATTTTGATAATCCACGCAGAGCTGTTCGGCGGTTCTTACGGGGACCAGGTGATAGCGACCTGCAAACGCTACGTATAACCGCAAGCCCCTGGGAACAAGGCGCGAAAGCGTAAGAAGCAAGCACTACTGCGAGCACTCACACGCCGTCAATCTTAAACCACTAAGACGGAGATTAGGCAATACAGACGGTGCCCTGCTCTCGCGAGCAGAGAGCTATTAGAAACGACAGGCAAACAGCTAGCCAAACATTTGAACAGACGTCAGACACTCGGGAGAAGATCCAAAACTCTGCTCAGAGGAGTGACCTGGCTCACCTTGTTTACCCATTGTTAACGCGTTAGACACTTAATTTTCACATTAGTCGTGTTCATTTCTGTCCTCCCAAGCTGGAAAACTCGTTAGAAGAACTGCACATTTTGGTCAGCAAAACACGTCTGAGCAGCATTTTTGATTTTACCTACTCAATTTGGCTGTAATCTGGGGCCCTTATCGGTTAACAAAGAGGTTTTAAAAAATGGATAAGACAATTTTCGCTCACCGCGGCGCCAGTGCCATCGCTCCCGAGAACACCATGGCCGCTTTCAAGAAAGCAGTCGAGGCCGGCGCCACCTGGATTGAGACAGATGTGGACGTCCTGAAGGACGGAACACCAATCCTCATTCATGATTCGTCTTTGGATCGCACAACGAACAGGTCTGGTAGCTACTACGACCTCACGGTTTCTGACTTGGATGACATTGACGCAGGCTCCTGGTTCTCCCCCGAGTTCGCGGGCGAAAGAATCCCCACGTTAGCGCAGCTCGTGGCATTCATGAACGAGACGGGCCTTAACGCGAACATCGAAATCAAGTCGAACGAGGCCGGAGCGCAAATGAGCCTCCAACTGGTTGACGCGATTTTAAAAGAACTCGAAGCCCTAGATGGTCCGCAGGTGATCATCTCTTCGTTCAACCACGTACTGTTGAAAATCTTCAAGGACAAGGCGCCCCAATACAGCGTGGGCGCACTGTTCGTGGCCGAAAACCTGTGGGATGACTGGAAGTCCATCCTCGAGCTCGTGGGAGCCGACTACATTCACCCTGACGACTCCACACTGACCCGCGCTCAGGTGCAGGCGTTCCGCGAGGCCGGATACGGGGTGAACGTGTGGACGGTGAATTCCCCCGCACGAGCAAATGAACTTTTCAACTGGGGCGTGACCGGTATTTTTACCGACGTCGCACACCAGATGTTAAAGAAGTAAACCCATCTAAATTCAACTACTAGAAAGAAATACAAATGGAAAGTGCAGCAGCTTCTGGAAAGAAGAGCCGCCTCCCGGCATTTTTGCGCCGCGGCAAGGCCGCCCCGTTCCTAACGGTGGTAATGGCCGGTCAGCTAACGTACTCCGCATTTGAGGCGTTCAAGGGATCGCTAATGATCCCACTGACCAACGTCCTTGGCATTTCGATTGGTCAGTTCGGTATCCTCATGGGCTGGCTAGGTATCGCAATGTTCCTTTACGTGCCAGGAGGCTGGGTGAACAACCGCTTCACCATCCGACAGCTCCTGGTCGCCTGGTCCGCGTGGCGCTGCGCTACCGCGCTCATCCTCTTCTTGATTCCCGGTCTTAACTTCAACGTAATGATCGCGATCGCGATTTCGTGGGGTGTTTGGGACGCCATCGGCTGGCCCGCAGTGGTTAACGGGGTTGCGTTTATTTCTAAGGACGAAGATCAAGAGGGTCGTGGCCTTGCAATGGGTCTGCTTGAGTCGATCCGCCGCGCCGCTGAGTTCTTGATGAACCTCATCGTTGTTGGTCTGCTCGCAGTATTTGCAGACCACGCCACCAGCGTCATGCGCATCATGGCAATCCTGTACACGGTCATTCTGATCCCGCTGATCTTCGCAATCCTTCGTTGGGTGCCTAAGAACGCTGTTGCGCAGGCTGAAAGCGAAAGCGATACGCAGAACAAGGCTGCTCTGCGCGGCCTTATTCACGTTCTTGCTCGCCCGCGCGTTTGGGCTGCTGGCATTGCCGCGCTGTGCGTCTACTGGTCGTACGTCAACCTGATCTACTCTTCCGCTCCGTACCTTTCCCTGGTGTTCAAGGCAACGGATGCGCAGGCTGGCGCGTTCGGCATTTTCAACACGGGCCTCGTCGGCATTTTCGCAGGCCTGGTAGCTGGTCTTCTTGCGGATTACGTATTCAAATCCTCCACTCGCATGATGGCCGTGGCACTAACCGTTACGGCTATTGGTTCGATCGCGATCTTCATGCTTCCGCCTACCAACATTTGGGCTGCAATGGGTCTGCTATTCATCATGGCGTTCGGCGTATTCATGGGTAAGGCAGTTATCCTCGCCCCGATTGCCGAGTTGAACCTTCCTGACGAGATCAACGGCTCCGCAATGGCTGTAGGCTCATTCCTCGCTTACGCTTCGATCCTGTGGGGCAACCCCACCACGGCTGGCCTGGTGGATCGCGCAACCGAGGCGGGTAACCCCGCGGCTGGATACCAGCAGGTGTTCATGATTACCGTGGGCGCTTCGGTTGTAGGCGCGCTTGCTGCGTGGGCGTTGGACTACACCAATAGGCGGATCGCACGCAAAGCTGAGGTAGCTGCGTAAACGACCACTTGAGTTTGTCCACTAAGAGGGGCGCTTGGCATCAGCCGGGCGCCCCTTTGCTTGCCCGAAGCCAGTGCTGATTAATATGCTGGACAATTGAATAAGCACCCAGCCGATGGGTCTCACCGAGTGGGTGCTTTGGCGCGCTCGAAGGGATTCGAACCCCCAACCTTCTGATCCGTAGTCAGATGCTCTATCCGTTGAGCTACGAGCGCATTGGTTGTTACCTGAACAAGTTTAGTGGGTATTCCGGCAAACAACCAAATCAACAGGTTGTCATACTCGCCACAGTCCAAGCGGCAGGCGAACCGTTACTTGACGATATCGATCCCCAACGTCGCCGAGGCATCCTGAACCCCACCAACATTAGTTACGTTCGTGAAACCTTTCTGCTCCATGATCGCTACAGCCTTGCCGGAGCGCTGACCGGAACGACAGTAAACGGAGTAAGCCCCATTAGGATCCAGAGAGGCAATGGCGTCCTCGAACCCCGGATCAGTAACGTCAATGTTCACCGCGCCTTCCAAGTGGCCTTCCGCATACTCTGCCGGCGTGCGCACGTCCAAGATGGTGCCAGCTTCAACAACGCTTTCCATGGTTATTCCCTCATTTTCTTTCGTTTCAGTCTGACTATCCCCAGCGCATCCAGCTAAAGCGAAGGCCGCGAGCGACACCGCGAGCGCCTGGGCAACCAACTTCTTCACGCGATTCTCCAATACACAGATGCGGAAATGGTCGTTTAACAAAAGCTTGCCGGTATTAACAACAGTTGTCTAGTTGGACATCAACGACACAACGCTGAAAAGTCGCGCATTAAATGCGAAAAGTACACCCTTTCTGTTTAGTAGCATTAAACGGCAAGTCCGGTCAGGACAACCTCCCAACCGGCTGGCCAAGAGCAAAACGCCTTTAACAACGCGCGCGCAACCGGAGGTGCCGAAGGCATGCGTTGCCGCTGTTATAAAGACGTACATATTTGCCTCAGCACGAAGTGAATAAGGAATCTCAAAGAGACTAGGAATCTTATGGTGAAGCTCAAACGCTTTGCGGGTGGGATTGCGGTAGCCGCTGCGGGCGCCCTGATTCTAACCCCGCTCACCCCGGCGCCGTCCCTGGCAACCCCAGCGGGCGACAACGTAGTAATCAACGAAGTTTACACGCGCGGAGACAGTGCCGACGGCACGCTTCGTGACTTTGTTGAACTGTACAACCCAACGACTGAAGCGATCTCGCTTGACGGCATGTCACTTCAGTACTTCAGCAAAAAGAACCTAACTGCCACGAAAGCCAGCGTCTCTCCTTTGCAAGGAACGATTGCTGCCAAAGGATACTTCTTGGTTGCTGGAAACTCGGCAGACAAGAATGGTCAACACGAAGCGTTCCAAAAGTACGATCCGGACGCTCAGGGCAACTTCAGCCTTGCCGGAAATGATGGAAGCGTCATCCTGGCAGAAGGCACTGAGGCTCTAACGGTTGCGGGAGATACTTCCGCAGACGCAAATGTAATTGACGCCTTTGGGTGGGGCGCCACAAAGGTTTTTGAGTTCGCTGCAAATGCAAACAAGTCAAAGGGTGACAAATCGTTCCAACGCGCGAACGGTGCGGACACTAATGACAACACGTCCGATTTCTCGGTATCCACTGCTACCCCGCAAAACAGCAAGGGTACGGTTACCCCTGAAGAACCTACCAACCCGCAGACACCAGAGCCGTCTGATCCGCAAAACCCCGATCCGGTAGCAAACATCGTTTCGATTGAGGATATTCAGGGCACCGGACCAGCCTCAACGATGGTGAACCAAACGGTGACCACCCGTGGCGAAGTCACCGCGATCTACCCCACCGGCGGTTTCAACGGCGCTTACATTCAGTTCAACGGCACCAACCCGGACGCTTCGGACGCGGTCTTCATTTACTCGAAGGACTTCGCTAAGCAGTTCCAGATTGGCGATTTTGTTGAGGTCACCGGCAAGGTAAGCGAATACCAGACCAAGGGTGCTACAACCTCTTCCACGCAAATCTCCGCTACCTCCTTCAAGAAGATTGATCGTCCCGAGGGTGTGGAAGCAATCCAGCCTCTAGAGCTCGAAGCGGCACCAGATACTGAGGAAGGCCGTGAAGCTCTCGAAGGCATGCTTTTGCAGATCACCAAGGCTCATACGGTTACTGATAACTACGGAACTAACCGCTACGGCACAGTGCTACTCACCACGCAGGACAAGCCGCTACGCCAACCTTCTGACGTTTACCATCCGGCAAGTAATCCCAACGAGATTGGGGCGCTCGAAGCTGCTAACAAGGCCTCTATTATCGCTCTCGATGATGGCCAATCTACGGATTACACCAATTTCAAGTACCCGAACCACCTCATTCCGGTTCCGTATTTGAACGTAAATGACCCGCTTCGCGTAGGCTCGAAGGTCACCATCAAGAAGCCGGTGGTTTTAGACTTCCGCTTCCAGTGGAACTACCAGCCAACCGAGCCGGTGAATGTTAAGGGCGTGGACAACACCGATAAGTGGATTGACATCACCAACAATGAGCGGCCGGCAGCCCCGGGTGATTTCAGCGAAGCCGGCGCTAACCTGACCCTCACCTCTTTCAACGTCCTGAACTACTTCACCGACCTGGGTGAAAACGAAGCAGGTTGTAAGTACTACCGGGATCGCGAGGCTCGGCCTGTGACCGCCAACTACTGCAATGTTCGCGGCGCATACTCCAAGGCTGCTTTCGAACGTCAGCAGGCAAAAATTGTTGCCGCTATTAACGAGTTGGATTCCTCCATCGTTGGCTTGGAAGAGATTGAGAACTCAGCTAAGTTCGGTCACGATCGTGACGAGTCGTTGAAGCAACTCGTACAAGAGTTGAACAAGGCGGCAGGTGCCGACAAGTGGACTTTTGTGCCTTCCCCTAAGGACGTTCCTGCAGACGAGGACGTCATCCGCTTGGCCTACATCTACCAGACGGCAGAGGTAACCCCCATTGGAGATTCTTCGATCCTGATGGGTAGCGAATGGTTCACGGGTTACGCTCGCGAACCGCTGGCCCAAGAATGGCAGGCACTTGACGAGGGACAACCGGTTGGCACCAAGTTCGTAACCGTTGTTAACCACTTCAAGTCGAAGGGTTCCCTTGCGAAGAAGTTCGAAAATGACGAGGACGAGTGGCAGGGCAACAACAACCTGCTCCGCATCGCGCAGGCTCAGGAAGTCACCAATTGGGTGGCCGCTCAGTTTGCCGGCAAGCCAACCATTCTGCTTGGTGATCTGAACTCCTACTCTAAGGAAGATCCGGTTCTTACCATCGAGGAGGCCGGCTACACTTCGGTTGCTGACATGTTCAACGTCCAGAATGCTTCCTACCTGTTTGGCGCACGCGTCGGCTCGCTTGATCACGGCCTCGCAAATGATCTTGCGAAAGATCTGGTGGTCGGAGCTGACGTTTGGGACGTGAACGCGATGGAGCCGCTGGCATTCGAATACTCGCGTTACAACTACAACGTGAAAGCGGATCAGCTGTTCGACCTGACTCCGTATCGTTCGTCTGACCACAACCCACTCAAGATGGGGCTAAAAACGTTCGAGAAGATGCCAGAACCCGGCGATCCCGGTGAGGACAGGGTTGTGACCCCTGCTGCGCCGGAGTTCATCAATCCGTCTGCCTCTGATCCGGCCTCGTGCACGGTTAAGCCGTTCGCAACGGTTAAGGACATGGAGGGCGTGAAGTACACGGTTACCGTGGACGGCAAAGAACTCAAGGCTAACGCCGAGGGCAAGTTCGTCTACCCCTACGGCAAGACGATCATCGTCAAGGCCGAGCCGGTAGACGGATTCACTTTCGCACCGAACGCTAAGACCGAATGGTCTTGGACCGCAATGATGAACGACAAGTGCAACACGGGTGTAAGCAAGCCACTGGCCAAGACCGGTGTGGACACCGGGTTGCTTGCCCTCTTCGCCCTCGTGCTTGCAAGTGCTGGTATGGGTGCAGTTCGCGCTTCACGAGTGAAGTGACTCCACCTCACCAGTCAGCGTTATAGCAACTGAACAAGCAGTCCCCCCGATGGTTTAACCATCGGGGGGACTCACTTATCTAAGCGGCCCGTGATTACAGGACGAGGCCGAACACCGGAACCGCCAGGGCGTAAGTCGTGATCGTGATCAGAACGATGCCGATCAGGTTCAGCCACAGGCCGCCCTTCACCATCTCGCCGATCTTCACATAACCAGAACCAAACGCGATGGCGTTCGGAGGCGTTGCCACGGGCAGCATGAACGCGCAGGTCGCAGCAAGCGCCACTGGGATGGTTAGCAGCATGACGTTCTGAGGTGCGCCATCCGTGAGGCCGATGCCCACGGCCACACCACCGATGATCGGCAGGAACGCGGCTGCGGTTGCGGTGTTGGACGTGAGTTCGGTGAGGAAGATGATGAGCGCAGTAATCGCAACAACAATGAGCAGGGTCGGCAGCACCGATAGCCCTTGCGCAACCTGGCCAATCCAAATGGACAGCCCCGACTCGGTGAACATCTTGGACAGGGCGAGGCCACCACCGAACAGCAGGAGAACGTCCCACGGGATGTGCTCGGCCGTCTTCCAGTCGATAACGCGGATTCCACGACGTGCATCAACGGGAATGAGGAACATGAGTAGCGCCGCAGTCATACCGATGCCAGCGTCAGCAATGTTGAGGCTTGAGCCGGTGATCTTCAAGATGATCGGAATGAACACCCAGGATAGTGCTGCAAGTAGGAAGATCACGCCGGTCATCTTTTCGCCGCGCGTCATCCTCCCCATCTTCTTCAGCTCGTCACCGATCAGCTCGCGACCGCCTGGAATCGTGTCCATTTCCGGCTTGAAAATGGTGGTTAGCAACAGCCAGCCGAGCGTCATAAACACCACCGATAGTGGCACGCCAACCAGCATCCACTGACCAAATCCGATGTGAATGTCGTGGTTTTCCGATAGGTATGCAACCAGTAGCGCATTGGGCGGCGTACCAATCACGGTGCCCAGCGACCCAATAGATGCGGCGTACGCGATTGCGAGCATAAGCGCCGTAGAGAAGTTCTTCTGATTCTTAAATCCGCCCACGCGATCAGCAGTGAGGGTGAGGACGGACAGGCCAATCGGTAGCATCACAACTGCGGTAGCCGTGTTGGAAACCCACATTGACAAGAATCCGGTGGCGATCATGAAGCCAGCGATGAGGCGCTTCGGGCTGGTTCCAACCGTGCGCACAACTAGCAGAGCAAGGCGGCGGTGGAGGTTCCAACGCTGCATCCCAAGAGCCAGGATGAAGCCGGACATGAACAAGAAGATTGTCGAGGACGCGTACGGAGCTGCGATGGCCTTGAAGTCGATGGTCTGGAAGGTCGGGAACAAAACCAGCGGGACAAGCGCGGTGGCTGCCAGCGGGATCGCCTCTGTCATCCACCAAACGCCCATCAGTACCGCACCTGCTGCGGTGAGCCTGAGTGGGGTCAGGCTGTAAACCGTTTCTCCATCGGTAACGGTAGCGTTCACCAGGTCCGCTCCGTTCGATGGGAAAACTAGATAGACAATGCCGGCTAGAACGACACCTAGCAGGAGTCCGATCCAGCGACGCTTCCATTCAAGAGGAGATGGCGCTGAATCGAGAATCTCCTGAGGCATCCAAGAAGAGTTCTTCGTCTGGGAGCTCATGAGTATCTCCTTCGAGTGCATCTTTGCACCCGCGTGATTAGGACAGGGATCTTCCTCGTAACTTAGAGCCCCAGACGGCCTCATCTCACGATAAGGAGCTTTACATCTCGTTTTTAGGGACTCTCGAGAACGAGTTATCGACCACGATACCCCTCGGGGTATACCAGTTCAATGATTCGAGCAAACGTTCATTACTGCTGAAACGAATCCCGCACCACCGTCCAGACGCAAGACCTACGCGCCCTCGCGTAATAAGAAAGTCTCGCGACACAGCGGTGCTTTGTCGCGAGACTTCACTTGGCGGAGCTGGCGGGATTTGAACCCGCGAGGGGCGAACGCCCCAACCTCCTTAGCAGGGAGGCGCACTAGGCCACTATGCGACAGCTCCAGACTCAACCCATCTTAGAGGGTAGGGCGATGCGTTTCCAAACGATCCACTAAATGGGGGCCAAAACCACACCCAAAGCCCCGGCCTTCTCAAGACTCTGCGCGTACGGAAAATGCGCCACTCTTTAGGCGGCGCGTAAACTTGCGAGCGCTCAGCCCCGGAAATTTTTAAGGGCCGACGAAGAAAACCCCGGCATTTCAACGAAATACCGGGGCCTGTTGCGGAGGGTAAGGGATTTGAACCCTTGGTGCCCGTGAGGACACAACGGTTTTCAAGACCGTCACCTTCGGCCGCTCGGTCAACCCTCCCGACGATTCCCTAGTGTAACCCGGTTTTACTTAAACCCTGAAACTTGCCATTTGCAAAGTGCACCACAGGCGCGGTTCCAAATTTTGTCCACATTGCGGGCATCATGGAACCATGAGAGCAATCATCAGCGCCGCGGACCAAACCCACTTTGCAAACGCCACCGGCGTGACGCAGCTCAGCGACCGCCTTTCACTGATCCACATCGAGCCTCCAAGCCCCGCACCCAACCAGGTTCGCATCAAAGTGCTCACAACCGCAGTGAACCCCGCTGACGTGTTGCAATCAAAAGGCGCTTACCCCTCGCCGCGGGGCGCCAGCCGCGTCCTCGGCCTCGAATGCGCGGGAATCATCGACCAAGTTGGCGCCGAAGCTACCTCTCTACCCGGCTGTTCGTGGATTCATGAGGGCGTAGCTGCGTGCGCACTGCTGGAAGGTGGCGGGTACGCCGACTACGCCGTTGTTGACGCCAAGCAAGTGCTCCCCATCCCCACACTGCCCGAAGCCGCGACCGCTGCCTTGCGAGCCGAGGCGAACCGAGCAAACAATATCATCCCCGCTACAGAGGAAACCTCTAACATTGCGCCCGCGAGCGCCCCGGACCTGGACACACTCGTAGCGACAATGGGCCTGGTGGAGTCAGCGGCGGCCTCGTGGATGATCTTGGAAAACATCGGCAAGCTTGCGTCAAACCCGGGCCGGTCCGTTCTTATTCACGGGGCATCAGGCGGAGTCGGTTCCATCGCTGTGCAGCTAGCTAACTCGATGGGCAATACCGTGTACGCAACCGCGGGATCACCCAAGCGGTGCAAGCGAGTGCAAGACCTTGGCGCCAGCAAGTGTTTTGACTACCACGACGCGTGGCTTGAGCAGCTGAAGAAGCTACAACCAAGCGGCGTGGACGTCATCATGGATGTACTTGGAGCAGGCGGCCTGAGCACCAATTTGAAAGCTCTCGCGCGATATGGACACCTCGCTGTTCTCGGGCTGCTCCAAGGGGCGAAAGCCGAGCTTAACCTGGGCTACCTCCTCGCCAAGAACGCCTCTATCACCGCGCAAACCCTGCGTTCCCAAACACCAAAGCGCAAGATCGAGATCCTTCAACAACTGCGCGAACACGTGTGGCCAGCTGTTGAAGTGGGCCAGATCAAGCCGGTCATAGGAGCGACCTACCCACTCGAAGAAATCGCTGCCGCCCACAAAGCGATTGCTGGGCGCGGCGACTCCACCTTCGGAAAGATCGTAATCACCCTCTAGCAAAGCCCGGCTAACTTTCCGCGCAGCCCGCGAGCAGAAAAGTGGCGGCCACCCGGATTTCCAGATGACCACCACTCATTTGACTACCTAATCAGTCTTCAGCGTCACGACGCTTAAACAGGTTGAACCCCTTGCGATCCTTGGGCGGCTCCTGCGGATGATCCAACAAGCCACGCGAGAGTGCGGACGCAAACGGCGGCCACAACGGCAACCTCGGAATCAGCAAAGCCTGCACGGCGTGATAGTTATCCGGCAAGCCCGGCAAGCTGGACTCCACAACATCATTATTCTCATCAAGCTCGCGCCTAAACTGACCCGGCTCCTCAATAACGAACTCTTCAATGAAGTCCAACCACGAGCGGTAACAGTGGTCGTAATGCTCCACCTCACCCAAGCTGGCACCGTCGTCAAGATGAGCGCGGCGCAAAGCCACCGTTGCGGCAATACCCTCCGCAGCCACCCAGTACATGTGGTTCGTAGACACCGGGTTGCCTTCAAAATCAACCGTGTACACAAACCCCGGCTTGCCGTTACGGCGCCATCCGTCAACGCGAGTGCGCTCAAACATCTCGCGCGCAAACTCCAGCAACCAATCCGGGCTTTGCCTACCCAGCGTGCGGTTAGCGGCACGAACATGCAACGCCAACCTGGACCACTCAAACTGGTGTCCAATCACTACGCCGTACGGCACTGACTTATCCAGACGTGAATGACCGTAATGCTCACGCATGGCACGCCAGTTCTCGTCGTAATGCTCGCCAATGCGCCAATCATTTCGACCGGCCTCTTCGTAAACAAACTTCAGGATTGAAGTGGCGCGGTCAATCCAAATCGGATCATTCATAACTTCTGCAACCGCGAGGTAGGCCTCGGTGGTGTGCAAGTTCGAATCCATACCGTAGTACTTCGCAACCTCAGAATAGTCACGCGAATACCGGTGGCGAACACGGTCTACGCTCTCATCCCACCAGTGCGCCTCTTGATCACGAATAACTTCCAGTAGCAGATCATGCGCTCCCGGACGGTTTGCCGCCACGCCCGAAGCCGCAGCCAACATCATGAATGAGTTCGCATACTGGGACTTCGACTCCAGCGCCTCTTCACACGGAATTCCGTTTCCATCCGCATCAAGCTCATGCTTAATGGCCGGATACCAACCACCGTGCTCCGGGTCAACAAAATACTTTCGCAAACACTTAATACCGTGATCCGCATACTTACGAGAACCGGGCAAGCCCATGAGGGTTGCAAGACAAAACACGTGCGTCAAACGCCCCGTCATTGCAAGATCAACCGGCTGAGACGTATCAATCTCGCCCTCGGATGTGACAAAACCAAAGCCAGTCTCAACCATTGCCTTACGGCCCACACAGATCAAGGCCTGCATCTGGTGGCTCAGCCAGCGGTTATGTTCAACAGACTCTATCCAACCCAAGTGAATCCCCCTGGTTTTAAAGAAGCAACATTGCTAACTCTTTGAGGTTACCCTGTCTGCGCCTAAGTTAATTCGCAAAGAGAATTTAAGTTCAAAATGAAAACCGGCCCCAACATCACCCAAATGAGACGAGGCTCACATTTTATTTCCAAATTTTCAGGAAACTCTAAGATTCATTTCAACCTACGCACAGATTCAAAACCTACTGTTAGAAATAACTTCGCCAGATCGGCTAAACCGACTGGTTGAAGGGTTCGAGATTTCATGGACTTTCCAGAGGCTAAGAAACTCGCACTGTGTTGATGGGATAGTTTAGAGCCCCGAGCAAAAGCTCGGGGCTCTAAGCATGTCCGCCACTTTCAGGGCACCTACACCCGCTATCCCTTCACGGATCCGGCCATCAGGCCGCGCACGAAGTAGCGTTGCAGAGTTAGGAACACTGCCAGCGGAATAATCATTGAAACGAACGCGCCTGCAGTCAGCAAGTGCCAGTCTTGACCACGCGAGCCAGCCATGGAAGCCAAGCGCGCAGTCAGCGGCTGGGTCAGCTCCATGCCACCCGAGAAAGTCAAACCAACCAGCAGGTCATTCCACACCCACAGGAACTGGAAAATCGCGAATGACGCGATCGCCGGAACCATCAGGGGAAGCATGACCGACACGAATGTTTTCACGTGCCCCGCTCCATCAACCTGTGCAGCCTCCACGAGTTCCTTAGGAACTTCAGCCATGAAGTTGTGCAACAAGAAGATAGCTAGAGGCAGGGCGAAAATAGTGTGCGCCACCCAGATCGATAAGAACGGGAAAGCACTCGCAACCGCAGTTCCAGAAAACACGCGCAAAAGCGGAATCAGCGCCATTTGCAGCGGCACAATCTGCAGGGCAAACACAATCACAAAAACCGTGTCACGCCCCTTCCACTTAAGCACCGAGAAAGCGTACGCCGCCATCGTCGCAAACAACAGTGGCGCTAGAGTGGCCGGAACCGTAATTACCAGGGAGTTAATGAAATATGAGGCGAGATCACCCTGCGATTTCGCTCCATACAACACCGTCTGGTAGTTCTCCAGCGTGAAATCCGGGTTAGCAAAGAATGTCCACCACCCCGAACTCTTAATCTGGGCTTCTGGCCGGAACGAGGTTATGAACAAGCCAAACGTTGGAATCGTCCAAAAGACTGCGATCAGTACCGCAACAAACGATCCAAACCTACCCGAGAGGGCGCGTTTTGCCTCCGCAGAAGCAGTCTTACGTTCGCCTCGCACTGGCTTCTTCACTTCCAGGGCGGCAGGATTTTGCGCAACATCTACAGAGCTAGGCACCACGCACCTCCTTGTTGATCAGCATTTGCCGCACGTTGTAAAGAACAATCGGAATAACAAGCACGAAAATGGCAACCGCCATCGCCGAACCGTACCCATTGTTGCCGTACGTAAACGACTGGTCATACATCATGTTCGCCAGCACCTGCGTGCCAAACTTCGCACCCGTCATCGTCTGCGTAATATCGAAGATCTTCAAGGTTGCGATCGTGATAGTTGTCAGCACCACCACGAGGGTTGGGCGAATCGACGGGACCGTGATGTTCCTAAACATCTGCCACCGGCTCACGCCGTCAAGCA
Source organism: Actinomyces sp. HMSC075B09 (assembly GCF_001812395.1). Taxonomy (NCBI): domain Bacteria; kingdom Bacillati; phylum Actinomycetota; class Actinomycetes; order Actinomycetales; family Actinomycetaceae; genus Actinomyces; species Actinomyces sp. HMSC075B09. Next base: position 633,312 of record NZ_KV808731.1, on the reverse strand, counting down.
TTGCAGCCTCGACAATGTCATGCGGAATCGCCTTGATAGCTGCGGACAGCAACACCATTGCGAAACCAGCCTGAATCCAAATCATCACGATCAACAAGAAGATCGTGTTCAAAGGTGAATCCTGCAAGAAACGCACGGGCTCGCCGCCGAGCCCCACGATGATCGCGTTTAGCAAGCCGCGCTGAGTTTGAGAAGCACCACGGTATTCGTAAACGAATTTCCAAATGATGCCCGCACCCACGAACGAGATAGCCATGGGCATAAACAACAGCGACTTCGCTAGCTTTTCAAAACGCTTGCCATCAATAAGGATCGCATACAGCAAACCGACAACAGTGGAAATGATTGGAACGAGAAGCACCCACAAGAACGTATTGATGAACGCCTGTTTAGAGTCAGTGGCCGTGAACAACCACGCGTAGTTATCGAAGCCCACAAACTGCGTTGAACGCCTATCCATGAACGACATGAGAATCGTTCGAATAGCCGGATAAATGAGGCCGAGTGCCAACAGCAGCAGACCGGGACCGAGGAACACTGCCACACTTGCAATCGTGCGCCCGCGCCCCTTCATCCTGTCTGCCAGTGACGCCAAACCTAGCAGCACCAGCACCACAACTGCCAGCAAGATGACCGCAAAGATCATCTGGCCAATCTTTGTATTTAGAAAGTAGTCCATTGATCCTCCAAAAGCGGGACGTAACTAGTACGCCCCGCTCTTGAAAATCAGATGCTCAGCACCTGTTACTTAGTTGGCCAAGAGGCTTCGATTTCGCCAAGGACGGTCGGAATGTCCTTCTCGCCATTCAGCCACTGAGTCATTGCAGTCCAGAAGGAGCCTGCACCAACCTCGGAAGGCATCAGGTCAGAGCCATCGAAACGAGCCACCGCGTCCTTATCCTGCAACAGCTCCATTGCAAGACGCAGAATGTCAGACGTTGCGAGCGACGGGTCAACACCCTTGTTTGCGGAGGTCACGCCACCGATCTCAACACGAGTATTTGCCCACAGGCTCGAGGACATGTAGGCCTGGACAGCCTTCGTTGCATCGCGGTCATTGAACGCACCAACAAACTCGCCACCGGTCAAAAGCGGCTTCTCATCAGCAGTCATGCCCGGTAGGTAGAAAGCGAATACGTCGCCATTTTCAGAAACATCGGTGCCTTCCGGCCACTGTGCCTCGTAGAACGAAGCCATGCGGTACATGTAGCACTGGCCCTCAAGGATCGGCAGACCGCCATCATTGAACGAGGTCGTAGCGATCGAACGAGCGTCACCAATACCACCGTTTACATAGCGGTCATCGCGCAGAATTTTGCCAACCTCTTCGGTTGCCTTCTCGATAGCCGGATCGTTAAACGCAATGTCGTGCGCAACCCACTTGTCGTAAGCATCAGCACCTGCCGAGCGCAGAACTAGATCCTCAACCCAGTCGGTTGCCGGCCAGCCGGTAGCGCCACCGGACTCAATGCCTGCACACCAGGGCTTCACATCCTCGCCCTCGTGATCCTTGGCGATCTTTTCAGTCAGATCAAGGAGCTCCTGCCAAGTCTGCGGAACCTCGTAGCCACCCTCCTTGAACATGGACGGCGAATACCACACGAAAGACTTCACAGAAGCCATCAGCGGTGCGGCGTAGAACTTGCCATCAACCGTGCCGTAGGCCTTCCAATCTTCAGACCAGCCCTCGTCAACGTTCTTCTCTACCTCTGCAGGAGCCGCAATTACGTGACCATCCTTGATCATGCGCTCCAACAGGCCTGGCTGCGGGAAGATCGCTAGGTCAGGAGCATTACCGCCCTCAACCTGGACGACAACTTGGGATTCAAACTCTCCAACACCGTTGTGCTGAACATCAATGCCAGTGCACTCGGTGAACTTATCAAACGTCTGCTGAAGCTGATCGGCCTCAACCTCACGAATGGACGAGAATAGCGAAACGGATTCGCCATCGAAGTGGCCGTACTCCTCAAACGCGGAGCAATCGGTATCTCCACCAGCTTCGCCAGAAGAACCGCCGCCGCTGATGTCGCCGCCCCCACCACATGCGGACAGCAACATTGCTGTGGCCGCTGCGCCGGCTGCAAGAACGCTCCATCGAGTTCTCTTCGTCGAAATCATGCGCGATGAACGCATTTAAACCTCCAGTGTTAATCAATTGGGACTGACAAACCGCGACCTCGCACGCGATACGAAATCGTATACGCTTGTCTAAGACCTGCTTCCCAGGCCGTCCATGCATATAACCAAACGCGATAAATGTGACCTGTGCAACCACTTTGGTTCACGAACGTGCATATGTGACCATTTTGTAACCAATAGCCGCGCATTATTGCGCGAATTGCGAAACACAGGCCCCTTCTAGTGGCCCACCTCAGTTGATAGAGGTTCTTCTAAGTATCGCTTCCATAACCGCTGCCGCCCCGTCATAGTCAACCGGGCCGGTAACCGCGTTAGCGCACTGCCTTACCTGCTCGACGGCCCCACCCATAGCCACCGAATGATGCGCCCACCGCAACATCGCCATGTCGTTCGTGCCATCACCAACCGCAACACTGCCAGTTAGCGGTACCCCCAACTCAGCGCGCAACCACTCAAGACTGCCCGCCTTGGTTGTATCCGGCGCATTCACATCCATCCACGCCGTCCAGCCAATTGCGTAGCTCAGGTTCGACATATCCAGCTCGTTTACGCGCGCCTCGAAATCCTCAACACTCATTCCCGGCATGCGCACAACCAGCTTCGTAACCGGCTTCGACTTCAACCCTTCCAGATCATCAATCCGGAAATCCTCAATGAGCTCCCGCGGCGGAAACACGCGCGAAACCCGGTAGTAGGGCGAGTCATCCTCAACCGCTAAAATCGCCCCCGGCAAATGCTGTGCCACTTGGTCAATCAGCGGGCCCGGATCAAAGTAGCGCTTCGACACCACCTCGTGCTGGCCGTCCACAATACGCAAAACGATCGCGCCATTCGACGCCACTGCCCAGCCGTCGTGAATCCCCACCTCGCGAAGCACTGGCAAAGTGGCACCAACACCGCGACCCGTTGCAATCACAACGTTCGCGCCCGCGCTCTGCAGGCGTTCAATGGTGTCCACAACCGCCTTGGAGGCCCCATCAGCAGTGAGCAAGGTGCCATCAATATCGAGCGCAACCAGCAAGCTGGGCCCGGCCTCTTGCAAAGAATCTGGGAGGGCGGCGCTTGCCTGAGCAACTAAATCCTCAAACGGGATCGGCGCCAACGTTGTTGGCGGAGGCGTGAGGAGAGACTTAGCCAACTACAGGCTCCAGCTTCTGCCTACCTCCCAAGTACGGACGCAAAGCCTGCGGAACCGTGACTGAACCATCCTCATTCTGATGGTTTTCCAAAATCGCAACAATCCAGCGCGTGGTTGCCAACGTACCGTTAATCGTCGCTACGGTCTGCGTGCCCGACTCGGTACGCTCACGAATATTCAAACGACGTGCCTGGAACGTGGTGCAGTTAGACGTCGATGTCACTTCCATCCACCGGCTTTGCGTTGGCAGCCACGCCTCACAGTCAAACTTGCGAGCAGCGGAAGTGCCCAGATCACCAGCCGCCGTGTCGATCACGCGGTAAGGAAGCTCAACCTTTGCCAGCATCTGCTCTTCCCACGCGAGGAAACGAGCGTGCTCCGCTTCGGCCTCATCCGCGGTGACAAACGAGAACATCTCCGCCTTATTGAACTGGTGTACGCGGATAATGCCGCGCGTATCCTTGCCGGCCGAACCGGCCTCACGGCGATAACACGTGGACCAACCCAGGTAGCGCTTCGGAGAATCCACATCAATGATCTCGTCCTTGTGGTAGCCCGCGAGCGCCACCTCGGAAGTGCCCGTCAGGTACAGATCATCGGCAGGCAGGTAATAGATCTCGTCCGAATGCTCATTCAAGAAACCCGTGCCTCCCATGATCTCTGGCGTGACCAGCGTGGGCGTCATCATCGGAGTGAAACCGGCCTCGACCGCCTGATCCATCGCCATGCGCAAAAGAGCCAGCTCCAACTGCGCTCCCACACCCGTCATGTAGTAAAAACGAGCGCCCGAAACCTTCGCGCCGCGCTTCATATCAATCGCGCGCAGGCCCTCAGCAATCTCCAAATGATCCTTCGGCTCAAAGCCCTCAGCAGCGAAATCACGCGGCTCCCCGCCCTCAAAACGCAAAACCTCAAACGACTCTTCGCCACCCGCAGGAACGCCCGGAATCACAATGTTTGGCATAGACCAGACCAGACGTTCAGCCTTCTCGCGAGCCTCGTTGGCTTGCGCCTCCAGCGACTTCACCGAAGCGGCAAGCTCCTTCGCATGCGCCAAAACCTTCTCGCGATCCTCAGCAGAAGCCTTACCAATAGAACGAGACACAGACTTCTGCTCCGCACGCGCAGCCTCAAAATCATGAAGCGCAACGCGACGAGCCTCATCGGCCTTCAAAATTTCATCAACAAGACTCGGATCACCACCGCGCGCAATCTGCGAATCGCGAGCCGGCTGCGGATCTTCCCTAAGAGCTTTAAGATCAATCATGCTCCAAGCCTACCGCGGCATTTCAACACGGTCACATGGCCGTCCGTTTTCCAGGATCCACATCCAAACAACAAAAACCACCCGATTTGCAGATCCGGTAATGTTTACCTTGACACTTTTCGATCGGAGGTAGGAGTCATGGCCCCTAAAACTCAAACTCCGTATGTCATCTACAACCCCGCAAAAGTTGCCAAAGTGCACACCCTGCGAAAAATGGTTACCATCGCGGCCACACAAGCAGGACTAAACGAGCCCGTGTGGATTCAAACCACCGAGGAACAACCCGGAACCCTACAAGCCACCCAGGCTGTGGCAGATGGAGCCGACCTCGTGCTTGCCGCCGGCGGAGATGGCACAGTTCGTGCAGTAGCCGCCGGCCTCGCCGGCACCGGCACACCCATGGCGATACTGCCCTACGGCACCGGCAACCTCCTCTCCCGCAACCTGCACGTTCCCGCCGACAACATCCAAGAAGCCATCGACATCGCTTTCTTCGGCCTCGAAAATGAAATCGACATTGCGTGGATGAAAGTGAACGGCTTCGAAGGCGAACCCGAGATACCTCCCGAAGGCACGTACATCACCACGCAGCACAAAGAACTCCTCGAACAGCGCGGATTTAACCCACCCAGCGAAGACGAATACGCTTTCATCGTCATCGCCGGACAGGGCTGGGACGGACGCATGATGTCCGAGACCAACTCCAACCTCAAAAGCCGCGTGGGCTGGGGCGCCTACGTAGTTGCCGGAGCCAAAGCCCTCACCGCTCCAAGAATGAGGACATTCCTAGAGCTCGACGCGGGCCGCAAGTACGTGATCAACAGCCGCTCCATCCTATTCGCGAACTGCTCATCCCTAATGCTTGGCGTAGTCCTCGCGCCCGACGCAAAACTCAACGACGGCATGCTGGACGTGGCAACACTCGAAACCAGCGACGGCCTTGTAGGCTGGGCCGACCTCTTCACCAAAATCGCCGCGCAAGGAGTGGGCATAAAAAACGACGTCCTCCCAGGCACATCCGGACGGCTAGACTTCATTCAAGCTGCCACCGCTCACAGCCTCGTCAAAGACGCCCACCCCATTCAAGTGGACGGTGACCCGCTTGGCAACGCGCGAGAAATGCGCGTGCGCGTAGACCACAAAGCTCTTAGAATCCGACACGGATAACAAATTTTCGAACGTCCAAAATCTCTTAAAAGATGCGAGGAATCATGGCCAACGAAAACCCGAACAACCCTTGGCAATCACCTAACTCGCCCGGAAACAACCAGCCCGGACCAGACGCTGCCCGCCAACCCGAAACCGAAACTCCACAGCAGGGGGCACCGGAGCATGGCGCGCCCGGGAATGGGACACTCGGGTACGGAACACCCGCACACGAGGCGCCCGGGTACGCGGCACCAGGGTATGGCGCCCCAGGCTACGGCCAGCCAAACCAGGGTTACGGGGCCGGCTACGCGCAGGCCCCGTACCGGCAACCCCTAATCAAGCCTGGCACCATGATTCTGCGTCCCCAGACGGCCTCGGAAATCGTCTCCACCTCATTTGGCACGTTCCGCTTCAACGCGCGCACAACCTTCGCGATCAGTTCCATCATTGCGCTGCTCGTATTCGTCCTCGAATACCTCGTGCAATCCACCATCACCGATCTGGATCTGCTAACCACACAGAGCACCTGGGAAATCATCACCAACTACACCAGCTTCTCTGCCCAAGGCCTTGCAGGCATCATTTTGCTACTCGGGGCAGCGCCCCTCATCTTCGTAGCGATGGAAGGCGTACTCGGCCGCAAAATCAGCGCGCAACAAGCCGTTGAACTCACGCGCGGAAACCGCGGTAGCTACATCCTCCTCGCCCTATTAACATTCCTGATCCCACCACTAATCACAGCCATATCAATCGGTATTCCACTCCTCTTCATCGATCCCGGACTCTCCTCCCTAGTTTTGTTCCTCGGTATCTCAGTGGTGCTACAAATAGCGTTCTACCTGATCGCCATTCGCTTCATGTTCGCGTTCCCCATCATCCTCGTCGAAGGCCAAAAAATGAGGTCCGCACTATCGCGGTCTTGGAAGCTCACACGCGAGCGTTTCTGGCCGCTACTCGGCACTTCCCTACTTATGGGTCTGGCCCTGCTGGCAATCACCATCGCATTCAGCGTGTTCTTCGGCGTGATTAGCGGGCTGGTCATAGTTTTCGAATCTACAAAACTACTGGCCCTAGTAACCTCTATTTCCACCGCGCTAATCTACCTTCTGGTCGCGCCCCTCACCGTCTACGCTCTCACCCTCATGTACGTAGACACGCGCATTCGCAAAGAAGGTTACGACATCGAACTAGCCCGCAGCGGACAGGCAGAGGCTCTCTAACTTGAACACACTCGCGGCGCACGTAGCTCTCGCCCTCGAACCCACACCGGACGAGGCGCGCGAGCTTCTGCGCCGTGAACTCAGCAAGAGCGAATACCTGGAAGGCCGCGGACTGCAAAGCATCCTCGACTGGCTCCTTCAAAAAATCGGAACAACCGTATTCCGCACCGCAGAAGGCACCTTCAACTGGATGCTTCTTGCAATCATCGCAGTGGTCATCATTGCCCTCATCATCGGCGTTTACGCCAGAGTTGGACGCGAACAAAAGACAATCAGCGCGGCCCAGGAGCTCACCTCCCTAAGCGCCGACGAGCACCGCCGCCGCGCCCTCGACCTCAAAAACACGGACCCCACCGAAGCCCTCAAAGCGGGGTTCCGCGCCATCATCGTTCGACTCGACAAAACTGCGGCCACCGCCGCACCCGGACGCACCACAGGCGACATCACCCGCCTCATCGCCCACGAATATCCCGACCTTAAGAACGATATTTCTCGTTGCGCATCCAAATTCGACGTTGCCACCTACCGGCTCGAAACCGTTGGCACCGTCACCACACAAGACGTGGATGCCATGCTCGCCCTCGACAACGAAATCCAAAAACGCCTAAGTACGCAGGTGAGCGTATGAACGCAACCGCGCGCGGAATGACGCTCAAAACTTTCAGCAAAACTTGGCTACCGCTGATCCTGATATTCATCCTGCTGGTGCTCGTCATCACCGCCAAGGGGATTAACACGCAGGGCGAATATAGGGACTACGAACCCGAATCCCCGGGGCGAAGCGGCACCAAAGCCGTCATCGAGGTGCTTAAACAGCAGGGAATACAAACCAAAATCGCCTACAAAGACAGCGACATCGGCGCCGTCGATCGCGACACCACGCTCGTGTTACTAGATGATGGCCTGGACTGGTTTGACATTACCGACAGCCTCAAAACCAAAGCACAGCAGGCCGGGCGCGTAATCCTATTTGGCGTGCAAGACTACCGCCTCAAAGAATTTGGCCTCGACATTGACAGCTACACCAACGGCGTCGCGATGCCCGGCGTCAACGAAAACAGTAGCGCGTGCCTGCCCTACATCGGCAAAGCTAAGAACGCCTCAGTCACCATCGTGCGCGAACACCAAACCCCCGGTGTTATTCAGTGCTTCCGCACCGATAGCGGTAGCCTCCTCAGCATTTGGCCTGCCGAAGACGGCCCGGAATACATCCTCGTCTCGGACCCCGCAGCGTTTACCAACGCCAACGTGCAAAACCTCGACAATGCCGCGCTTGCCCTCACTCTTTACGGGGCCAACCCCAAAGCCGTATTCCACTACGAGCGGCCAAACATCCAGCAGCAGTCACCGGCAAACGCACCATTGTGGCAACTCCTGCCTCCGTGGGTGTTCTGGGCGGGCATGACACTGCTATTCGCTGCCCTCGCTCTCATGATTGCCAAAGGTAGGCGGCTCGGCCCGCTCGCCCGTGAACCGCTACCGGTCATCATCAGCGCCAGCGAAATTGAAGAGGCGCGCGCCAGCCTCGCCCGTGAAGGCAAACACGCCAGCTGGGCCATGTCTCTCATCCAATCGCGTGCCCGCCGTAAACTACGCCGAGCCCTCTACCTGCCTAATCGGGCCAGCGAAGAGGAACTCACCAACACTCTGGCCGCCAAACTCAACACGCCAACCAGCGAACTACACACACTGTTGTACGACGCGAACGTTTTAAACGAAAAAGAACTTACCCAGCGATCACATAAAATTGACCAGCTCATTCAGGAGGTTTCATGACCGAGCAAGATGCAAGGGAAGCCCTACTGCGCGTGCGCGCAGAAGTTGCCAAAGCCGTTGTCGGATCCGACGGCGCTGTAGCCGGCCTCGTCATTGGCCTCCTCACGCGCGGACACGTGCTCCTCGAAGGCGTGCCAGGAACCGCCAAAACCCTCCTCGTGCGCGCACTAGCTAAGTCGCTATCCATCGACACCAAACGCGTGCAGTTCACCCCCGACCTCATGCCTGGCGACCTCACTGGATCACTGCTATACGACCGCGAGACGTCACAGTTCAAGTTCCGCGAAGGCCCCGTCTTCACCAACCTACTGCTCGCTGACGAAATCAACCGCACACCTCCAAAAACCCAGGCAGCACTGCTTGAAGCCATGGCGGAACGCCAAGTGTCGGTTGACGGCGAATCGAAACCGTTGCCTTCCCCGTTCATGGTTGCAGCCACGCAGAACCCCATCGAGTACGAGGGCACCTATCCACTTCCCGAAGCTCAGCTGGACCGCTTCATGTTGAAAGTCCAGGTGAACCTACCCAGTTATGAGGAAGAAACCGAGATCCTTAACCGTCACGTGAACGGATTTGACGCCTCGGACCTAGACGCCGCCGGCATAACACCCGTTGCATCCGCCTCCGATATTGAGGCTGCAACCCGAGCCGTAGCCGCCGTCGAAGTGCACCCCCAGGTAGAGAAGTACATCGTGGACATTGCGCGGGCAACGCGCGTGGCCCCCTCCCTCTCGCTCGGCTTATCCCCGCGCGGCGCCATCGCGCTCCTGGCTACCTCGAGGGCCTGGGCGTGGTTGTCCGGACGAGACTTCGTCACCCCGGATGATGTCAAGCAGATGGCCCCCGCAACCATCACACATAGACTCATGCTTCGCCCTGAAGCCGAACTGGAAGGCGTTGAGGCCGCCTCCGTCCTACAAACCGTCATGGACTCAATCGCGGTACCACGATGACAGTTTCCAGCAGAGTTGCGGCATTAGTTGCGATCGGGATCATCCCGATCATGCTTTCGCCCACCCCTGGAACCCTCGCAACGTGGTTACTGTTCGTCATCGTCCTGACACTCGTTGACGCGATTTTAGCTCCCTCACCGCGCAAACTTCAGATAACCAGACAAGCACCTGAAACAGTTCGTGCTAATGAACGCTCCGTCTCGGTTATCCACGTGGGAGGAGCGAATCGGACGATGCGCGGGGTTTTGCGTGATGCGTGGCAGCCCAGCGCCGGAGCCACGGGAAACCGCCACAAGTTCAAGCTCTCCCCCGGCCAGTCCGAGGATTTCTCTACCGCTTTGCTTCCTACCCGGCGAGGCATCCTGAAAGCTGACGCGGTTACCGTACGTTCGTGGGGCCCGCTCGGCCTCGCCGCTATTCAAACTACGTTTGACCTGCCGGGCACAATCCGCGTACTCCCAGAGTTCCCATCGAAGCAGCTTCTGCCTGGTGCCCTAGCAAAACTGCAGCAAATGACCGGACAAATTCTTGCGCGTGCGCGCGGTCAGGGCACCGAGTTTGATTCCCTGCGCGAATGGGTCGATGGCGACGACCAGCGCTCCATTGATTGGCGCGCAACCGCACGTTCAAAGGACGTTATTGTTCGCACGTGGAGGCCGGAGCGTGACCGCCACATTGTGATGGTTATTGACACTTCGCGTATGAGCGCGCAGCGGCTGGGCAACCAAACTCGCCTCGACGTGAATCTAGATGCCGCTCTTCTGCTAAGCGCTGTGACTGCAAAAGCTGGAGATTCGATCAGTATGATAGCTGCCGATGCGGCCATTAGGGCGCAAGTGATTCGCCCGTCTCGCACAACCGTGCTGGGCGAGCTTTCATCCGCAATGGCACCTCTTGACCCTGCTTTAGTTGAAGCGAACTGGGCTCAGATTGCTGGGAAACTAACGGCTTTCGGCAACAAGATGTCGCTTGTGGTTCTATTCACCGCCCTTGACGTGACCGTGCTGGAAGAATCTTTACTGCCCGCGTTGTTGAACCTTGCGAAGCACACGCGCGTAGTGATTGCGAACGCCTCCGACCCGCAACTTCACAAAGCAGAAGAGGAAGTTAACATCGAGGACCCGTACTTTGTGGCCGCCACAGAGTTTTCGCGCGCCGAGCGGGAAAAGGCTGCCCAAGCCCTCGCCTCTGCAGGCATCACTGTGGTTGAGGCCCCGCCCTCGAAACTGTCCATGGCGGTTGTGGATCACTACTTGAATTTGAAGTCGCGCGGCCTGCTGTAGCCACACGGTTCGGATTACTCAACCGCTACTTGTTCGGGCAGTTTCAAACTTGATTCGGCCAAGTCTTGTTTCTTTTTCCCAAGAACGAGGGCGTAGATGAGGAACGCAACCCAGATGAGCACTCCGAATCCAACCTGCACCTGCCAAGGTGCTTTCGAGGCGGTGACGAAGCCTTCGGTGAAGCCGGAGATAAAGAGAGTGAGCAGGAGGCCAAAAAGCACGTGAATGGCCTGATGTCCGGTGCGGACGAAGGATTCGAGGCGGGTGCGCGAGCCGGGTTGGATTATGGCCCAGAAAAGGCCCAGGCCGGTGCCGGCAGATACGAATATCGCGGTCAGTTCTAGCAGGCCGTGAGGCAGGATCAACGTCCAGAAAGTGGTGCCGTACCCGTGGAACGTCATTAGCGCTCCCGCAATGGCGAGGCTTGCCATATTGCTAATCAGTATTTGCACAGCTCCAATCACGGTGATTCCGTACGCAAGTGTTAATGCAGCAACGTACCAGTTGTTCGACCACACCAGCATCGTGAAGTCCGCGTCAGGATCCTTCGTGTAGTACTTTTCGAAGTCTTCCTGAACGTATTGCAGGATTGATGAGGATGATCCAAGTTGCTCATGTAGTTCGGGGTGCGCGTAGATCCACCAGCCGACAGCGAGGGCAAAGAGGATGGAGAGGACGCCGGCGCTGATCCACCAGGCGCGAAACCGGTAGAGAGCGGCTGGGTAAGTGGTTGTGAAGAATTCGGCGATAGAGGTGAGGGCGCGCCGGTTTTTGCCGGCCATTTTGCCGCGAGCGCGAATGAGGAGGGCGGAGAGCTCTTTGACGAGTTGAGGGTCGGGCGCTCCTGTCCGAATCATGGACAGGTGTGTGGACGTGCTGCGGTAAAGGTCAATGAGTTCGCGAGCTTCGTCTGGGGTTAATACGGTCTTGTTTGCAAGCACTGTGAGCCTGGCCCAAGTACTTTTGTTTGCACTGACGAATGCGTCCAAATCCATGCGCCAAGATTACTAGAAGGTATCGTTTGTGTCATGGATAGTCAGGCGACGACGGTTATAACTGGTGAGGGAGTGGCGCTGGACGTGGTGCCTGCGGGCATTGGCTTGCGCATGCTGTCAGCCCTCATAGATGTGGGGTTGTCGGTTGCCATTTTGATTTGGGTTGCGGTCGCCCAGTTTAATTATTTGTTTTCTAATACCAGCGCCGCCCAGGAAGCACTGTTCATTTTGTTAGTTGTTTTCGCGGTGTTCGTGGCTCCGGTTTTGATTGAGACGGCTACGGGCGGAAAGTCTGTGGGCCGTTTTGTGGTTGGCACCAGGGTTGTGCGCTCGGATTTGCGTCGCGTTGGTATGCAGCAGGCGGCGATTCGGGCGATGGTCGGCCTGGTTGAGATTTGGGCAACGATGGGTGGTCTTGCCGCGGCCGCCGCGCTGATTGACCCAAAGAATCGTCGTTTGGGTGATTTAGCTGCGGGCACTGTGGTGATTAAGGAGCGGGTTGGCGCGCGTGCGGTTGAGGCTGCGAGTAAGCGTGCTGACGCGATTGTTCAAGCGCATGAGGCTCCCGCTACCCCCTCGTGGATTCAAAGTGCGGATTTGCGCAGGTTGCCCCCGGAGCTGGCGCGTAATGCTCGCTCGTTGTTGATGCGCGGCGCGCAGTTTGATGAGCAGGCCCGCGCCAGGCTGCTGGCGGGTATCGCGAGCGAGCTTCGCGAGTATGTTTTTCCGGGCCCGCCACCGGGGGTTGGTGACGAGGAGTTTATTGCCGCCGTACTGGCGGAGCGTACTCGCCGTGAGGCCGCCCGCCTGGAGCGTAATCGCAGGCTGGCAAGCTCTTTTTTGCGCGTCTAGTTGTTGGTACCGTTCATCAGGCCGGCTATCCACGCCCGCGCATTTACAAAGTCTTCGTCTTTGGTGCCAGCTTTAATGGTTGGGCGCTGTCCATCAACGCGCGGATAGGAGCCGATGAAGCGTACTTGCGGGCAGGTGCGGTGCAGGCCGATGAGGGCGGCGGCTACGCGTTCTTCACTGATGTGGCCTTCGATGTCGATGGAGAATTCGTAGGAGCCGAGGGGCCCTCCGGCTGGTCGTGATTCGATGCGCGAGAGGTTGACGCCACGCGCTGCGAACTGTTCGAGCATTGAGAGCAGGGCTCCGGCTTCGTTGTCGGGGAGGCGCACTTGCACGGTGGTTTTGTCGGCGCCGGTGGCGGGAGGAACGTTTCCGAGGGGAGCAACCAGGACGAAGCGTGTAACTGCGCCCCGGTTGTCTGCGACGTTGGAGTGAAGGGCGCGCAGGCCGTATCGTTCAACGGAGGTTTTCGCGCATAGTGCGGCGTCAAAACCCGGGTTTTCATCTTCGGCGATGAGTCGCGCGGCTGCTGCCGTGGAGGTGGCGGGCACGTGCACGGCATCGGGGTAGTTGGCGGCTACCCATTTGCGACATTGCGCCCACGCGTGGGGGTGCGTGCCGATGCGTTGGATTTCCGGAGTGGCGCCATCAGCGGCAGGTTTGATGGCGAGTTCGAAGGATACTTCGACTACCATTTCGGCTTCGATTACGAGGGGAGATCCATGTGAGAGCGAGTCGATGGTTGCGTTGACGCCGCCTTCGATGGAGTTCTCGATGGGCACGACGGCACGGTCCGCTTGCCCACTTCGCACGAGGTCGAGTGCTTGGGGCACGGATGTGCACGGCACCGCTTCAGCGTTTTGGGGCGCAATTTGCCACAGGGCTTGTTCGGTGAATGTGCCGAATGGGCCAAGGAAAGCAATTTTGAGTGGCTTCGTTTGCGCGCTTGGCGTGTTGGTGTGGGTGTGCACGGCGCCTCCTTTTCTCGGCTTTCACCTTATACAGTTAGTTTTGTTCTTGTTTATTTTCAGGTGGTTTTGGTGCGTTTTTTGAGGTTTGTTACGGCTTTCACTCTCGCGTTTTTGGTGGCGTCGCCATTCGCGGTGGCGCAGGAGCCGGTTCGCACGTTGTTTGTGGGCGCTGCGGGTGTTGAGGCCGGTAATGTGTCGCCGGACGTGTTGAATACTCTGGAGGAGCATGGCGCCGCGGTGATGAATCTGCATACGCGCACGTCGAGTCCGGATACGTGTCCGGTTGATGGTTGGATGTCGATGCGCACGCCTGGAAATGCGGTTGATTATGAGGGCAGACAGGCTCGCGGTGGTGTTTGCCGGCCGTTCTTAGATGTGATTGTTGAGGACGAGGCGGGCACGCCCGGCAGGGCGAAGGTGCAGGATTTTAAGCAGATAACTCGGGGCGTTAAGTGGCCGGCACAGCCGGCTGCGGGCGTTGGGGTTGGCCCGGGAGCCGCCCTGTCTCTTGCGAGCCAGAGCGGCGAGGTCGATAGTTGGTTGCCCGCGCCGGACAGGGCGGATGAGTTGGGCGCGGTTGTGTTGCAGGCTCTTCGCGAATCGCACGGGAATGTGTTTGTTGATGCGGGGTGGGCTAATGGGGGCACCAATGCTACTGATTCTTCCGGCAGCGCCTCTAACGTTGCTGGCGCTAGCGGAGCTTCTGCTACGGCTGGCCCTACGGGTTTGTCGGTAGACGAGGTGAACGCGCGGATCGAGGCGGTTTTGGCGGCGTACGCGCAGTTTGAGCGCGAGCATCCGAGTGATGTGCGCTTGGTGCTCGCTTCCGTTGGTCGCATCGAGCCCGGCCCGGCACTGCAGTTTGGCGCTGTCGTTGATCCGACCGCTACCGCCACGGGCTCGAACGTAACCGCAACCATTGGTGAAACTCCAGCAACCAGCCCCGCACCTGCCCAAGCAACAGTTACCCCCGGCCTCTTCTACTCATCGGCCACTCGTTCAGCAGGTTTGGCAACGTTGGGCGATGTGCGTGATTTGGTTACGGGCGGACCGGTCCAGGTGGAGCCAAAGTCGGTGAGGGCCGCACACGCCCAGTTGATGGATGAGGCCACCCACGCGTTGGCGGCGCGAGGTTCGTTGACGCCATTTTTTGCCGGGTGGGGTGCGTTCCTTTTGGTTGGCGTGTTAGCTGGTTTGACACATTTTGTGCGCAAGCCGGCAAAAGATCAGGCGCCGGCGTGGATTTGGCGCAATATTGCAGTGTGGAATGCGCTGGCTTTCGCGGTGGTTCCGGCGGCGATGATTGCAAATCTGGTTCCGTGGTGGCGACTTTCTACTAATCCGCTGTTGCCGATTTTGCTGGTGTTTGCCATTACGGCGGCGCTTTTGGGGTTGGCGCGTTCGTCGAGTCAGCCGGTGGCGGTCCTCGCGGCACTGACTGTGCTGTTGGTGGCGGTGGATATCGCGTCGGGGGCGCATTTGCAGCGCGATGGTTTCTTCGGTTCGATGACGCTCGCATCCCGGCGGTTTTACGGCATTTCCAACCGTTCCTACGTGATCTTGTTGGCTTCAGCGCTGATAGCAACGCTGCCCTGGATTGCGGATCGTTTCCCGCTTAAGAGGCAGGAGGCGGCGCGCGGCGTTGCCGCTATGGGAGTGGGCGTGCTGGCGATTGATGCGTTACCGTTTTGGGGCGCTGATTTTGGAGGACCTGCGGGGATTATCGCCGGGTTTGGCATTGCGTATTTGATGGTGCGTGGTATTCGCCCGAGGTGGAAGCACGCCGCGTGGTGGGTTGTGCTGACAATCGTGGCAACGATTCTTGCAGGAGCCCTGGATGCAAGGTCGGCTTCGCCCTCGCACATCGGCCTGTTCTGGAAGAACTTTGGTTCGCCAGAAACGCTCACTTTGGTAGCCGACAAGGCCCGGGATATGGCAACGACGTTCGCAGGCAATCCGCTGATTTTGGCGGCAGTCGCAGTAGCGACGGTCCTCGTGGTAGTCGGGGCGCGTTTTGCCCGCAGCCTGTTCGAAGCCCGCGAGGGCACCGAAAAGCAACCCGCAGATACTCAAAAAGACTCGCCCGAGACCGGCCAGATCCCCCCGGCCCCCTCATCGAACCCGCACTTGGAAACCCTTCGTGAAGCCACTCCCCCGGGTTTAGCCGCAGTGGCGGCCGGCATAGCGGTGGGTGCGCTAGTGGCCGTGCCAATTAACGATTCAGGTTTGCTGATTGTGGTGGACACCGTTGCGATTGCAGCGCCCGCGCTGGTGTCTATTCTTGCTCGTCGTCTACAAATTTCTCGTACGCGTTGTACGGAGAGCCCGCGGTTTGACGTATAGCTGCCTGAACTCGCTCGCGAACGGGGATTCGGTGGCGGTGTATGCGGCGCAACGTCGTGGCTTTCCAGACGTCTTTGAATTGGTCGGCGCGATGCATGTACCCCATGAGGTCGTTGGCGGTGGCGCGGTGCGTGAAGTCGCAGGGGATTTCTTGCACGGTGTAGCCCTTGACCAGAAGGTCGATGGTCATAGCTACTTCAACGCCCCATCCGGGGGCAAAAGGCATGATGTCGTTAACCGCTTTACGGGTGATGCAGCGCTGCCCGGATAGCGGCGCGTTGGCGTGCCAGCCGGTGGCGCGGCGAATTGATTTGCGGGCACGTCCAACTACAAATCCGTGTCCACCCGCTCCTTTTTGTTTGGGAAGTGTGGCGATGGCGCAGTCGCAGATCCCGCGTTGCACGGCGTCGATGAGGGAGGTTGCTTCCAGCGCACTTTCCCCCAGGTCGGCGTCGAGGAATAGCAGGTGCCTAGGTAGGCCATTGGCGAGGTCGCGCATGGCGGCAACTTTAACTCCGGTTTCAAGGGCGGAGGCTTTGCCGCGGGTAACGGAGTGCCGCACTACTACGGCTCCGGCTTGACGCGCGTGGTCGCCGGTGTTGTCTTCAGATCCGTCGTCTACAACGATGAGGAGGTCAACGCCCGGTAGCGCCCGGCACGCGCGCACGGTGTGGGAGATGCGGCGCGCTTCGTTGCGGGCGGGAATAATGACCGCAACTTTATGTTTTTCGGGTTGTTGTTTGAGTGATTCGCTGACGCGACTGGTTGAGGGGGCGGGACCGGAGTTACTCATGCGTCTAGTTTAGTCCGTTCCCGCCCCGTGGTTTAACCCGTTTTATAGGGATACTTGACGGGATACGAGGCCGGCGCGGGCGCGTTTTTCGTCGTCCGTTAGCGGCTTGGTGTCCGCGAGCGCGGCTTCGAGTTTGCGTTCGAGTTCCTTTACGGGCTCGGTGAGGGTGCCCGGGTCTACCTCGTTTTCGAATTCGAATACGGGGATGGACAGGCCCAGGGCGCGGAATGCGCCGATGAAGTGCGCGCCGGCAAGAGTGAGTTCACCTGCGGCTTGGAGACGGGCGAGGGCGGTGAAGAGCTTGTCTTCGTCTTCGAGGCGGATCCAGCGCACAAAGTGTTTGCCCATGTCGTGCCAGTAGGTGTTGGCCACGCCGGGAATGGCACGTGTGGGGATGAGTTCGGCAGAGGTTTGCGCGATGGCGGCTTCAACTTCTTCGTCGCGCTGGCCGTCAGCAATCCAGTATCCGAGGTCGTTTTGTAGCTCCATCGGCTCAGCGCTTTCGATCATGTCGGGGATGCGCGGGCCAGCGTCGCGCACGTCTACCGGTACGGGGCCGTATTCGGCTTCGCCTTGCTCGATTTTGGTTTTGCGCTCCAAGGCGGCCTTGAGTGCAACGCCGAGGTCGTGGCCGATGTCGCGGCTGGAGGAGCGGGTTTGCAAGCCGATGAGGATCTGTCCGTCTTCGCGTACGAGGGCGGGAACGGCGTTGGGAAGGATGGAGGCAAAAAGGAAGGACTCGGATCCGTATTCTTCCGTGGTCTGCGCTGCAAGGGTGGCGGCAGGGATTATTTCACGCATGGCAACGAGGTCGGCTTCGACGCTCATACCTTCAAAGGGGCGCGCGACGTGCGCGATGATGGGGCGAATCGGTTTGCCGGGCGCTACTTTTTTGCGTCGTGATTTCTTTCCCATGTGGGTCTCCTAAGTTGGTGAATGGTTTTGATCTAGCCCAAAGTTACCGGCGTGAAGCCAATAAGCAAAGCATGCGGGGCCGGCGATGTTTATCTGCTGGAATAGGGATGAAATTTTCAGTGACACCTGCCACACTTATAGGTATGCATGAAAGAGCTGGCCAACTGGCTAAACCAGAAGATTTGATTGATGTTGATGAGGTTCTATCCGCTTATTACGAGATTGAACCCGATGTAAATAACCCCGCGCAAAAGGTCGTGTTTGGCACGTCCGGGCACCGCGGCTCATCGCTTGATGGCGCGTTTAATGAAGCGCACATTGTTGCAACGACGCAGGCGATCGTAGAGTACCGCGCAAGTCAGGGTTTTGACGGCCCGTTGTTTATTGGTCGCGATACCCACGCACTTTCAGAGCCGGCTTGGCGGTCGGCACTTGAGGTGCTGGTGGCAAATGGTGTGGATGTTCAGATCGATTCGCGAGGATCGTTCACGCCCACTCCGGCGGTTTCGCACGCGATTCTCGTGGCTAACGGGGCAGGGTCTGCAAAGGGTCTGCGCACGTCCGGCCCGGGGTTGGCTGATGGCATCGTGGTTACGCCGTCGCACAATCCGCCTCGTGATGGTGGTTTTAAGTACAACCCTCCAAGCGGCGGTCCGGCAGATTCGGATGCGACGGGCTGGATTGCGAACCGTGCTAATGAGATTTTGGCGGACGGCTGGTCTAAGGTAAAGCGCGCTCGTTCGCAGGATTTGCTAGAGGACCCGCACGTACATCGTTACGACTATTTGAAGAAATATGTCGATGACCTCGAGAACGTGATCGACATTGATGCGATTCGCGAGGCCGGTGTTCGTATCGGCGCAGATCCCCTCGGCGGCGCGTCCGTGGATTACTGGGGCGCGATCGCGGAGCGTTACGGTCTGGATCTCACGGTAATCAACCCGAAGGTGGATCCGACGTGGAGGTTCATGACGTTGGATTGGGATGGGAAGATCCGCATGGACTGCTCCTCCCCGTACGCGATGGCATCGGTTCGTGAACGCATGAAGCCGGATGCGTCCGGTAAGACTCCGTTTGATGTTGCTACTGGCAATGATGCGGATTCGGATCGGCATGGCATTGTTACACCGGATGGCCTGATGAACCCCAACCATTATTTGGCTGTTGCGATCGAGTACCTGTTCACGCACCGTCCGGGTTGGGGCGAGGACACGGCGGTGGGTAAGACGCTGGTGTCGTCTGCTCTGATTGACCGCGTGGTTGAGAGCATGGGCCGCAAGCTGATTGAAGTTCCGGTCGGGTTTAAGTACTTCGTGTCGGGCCTGATGAACGGCACGATCGGTTTTGGCGGTGAGGAGTCTGCGGGCGCTTCGTTCCTTCGCAAGGACGGCACGGTTTGGACCACGGATAAAGACGGCATCTTGCTGTGCCTGCTAGCTGCGGAGATTATCGCGGTGACGGGTAAGACTCCGTCGCAATTGCATCAAGAGCAGGTGGAGCGTTTCGGCGCGTCCTCCTACTCGCGTATTGACAATGCAGCTACGCGTGAAGAGAAGGCGAAGCTTGCGAAGTTGGCGCCGGAGGACGTGGCGGCGCAGGAGCTTGCGGGTGAGGAAATCACGGCTCGTTTGGTGAACGCTCCGGGCGATGGCAACGCTATTGGCGGTTTAAAGGTGACCACAAAGAACGCGTGGTTCGCGGCTCGCCCCTCTGGCACGGAGGACGTGTACAAGATTTACGCGGAATCGTTCAAGGGCGAGGACCACTTGCAAGAGGTGTTGGAGGAAGCAAAGGAAGTCGTGAAGGAGGCTCTGGCCTAAACCTTTACGGCTTGAGAGCCGAGCAGCCTAGCGGGTCTGCTAGCGCGTTCGGTTAGTTGTAGTTCCGGGTACGTGTATTTGATGCGTACCCGGAACGTTTTTGTTGTTTTTTAGTCCTGTGAGGTCTGTGCGGACTGCTTTGCCGTAGACTGCATTTGTGTTGAATTCTTACCGCGAAATTTTGTCGATTCCGGGGGCACTGAAATTTTCGTTGGCGGGTTTGATTGCCCGTTTCCCCATGTCAATCGTCGGAATTTCGCAGATTTTGATGATTTCAACACTGTATGGCTCATATACGTTGGCGGGCCAGGTAGGGGCAACAAATATTATTGCGTTTGCTATTTGTGCCCCGTTTGTGGCGCGTTTGGTTGACCGTTTTGGGCAGGCGCGCGTGATGATTCCGCTGGTTACGGTGTCTGCTACCAGCTTGTTGGGATTGATCGTTGCGGCAGCAATGCACGCGCCGGTGGTGTACCTGTACGTTTTGACGGCTATTTCGGGTGCAACTTCGGGTTCGCTGGGTTCGATGGTGCGTTCGAGGTGGACGGTAGCGGTAAAAAATCCGGCGCAGTTGCACACGGCATTTTCGATGGAGGCAACGCTAGACGAGGTCGTGTTCATGATCGGCCCGATCTTAGCAACCATTCTTTCGGCTAACGTCAACCCGGTTGCGGGCATGGTTTTAGCATTTATCCTCGCGATTTCTGGCGGGTTCTGGCTATTGTCGCAACGGGCAACGGAGCCGCCTATTTCCACCTCAAGCATTCACGGTCCTAAAGGCTCCGTGATGGCGCAACCGGTAATGATTGCGTTGGCTCTGGTGTATGTGGGTGCGGGCGCAATGTTCGGCTCAATCGACATTTCGGTGGTTGCGTTTACCGAGTCCATGGGTCAAAAAGCGACGGCTGGCGTACTGCTTGGCGTGTTCGCGTTCGGTTCTATGCTGGCGGGCCTCCTTTATGGGGCGAGGGCAACGTCGATCCCATTGTGGAAGTTGTTTGTCGGTGGGGTTTTCCTGCTGGCAGTGGGCGTAAGTCTCACATATTTTGCGCGGACGATAATCGGCCTGGGCGTCATTTTGTTCTTCACGGGATTCTCCATTTCGCCCACGATGATTAACGTGACCGCGATGGTACAAAAGGCGGTTCCTCCACGGCGTTTAACGGAGGGCCTCACGTGGATGTCCACGGCTATGAATGTGGGTAGTTCGCTGGGTTCGGCACTGGCTGGCCGCGTGGTTGACCACAGTGGACACGTGGGCGGTTTCCACACGGCAATTGGTTTCGCGTGGGTCATGGTTACGATTTCTCTGATTGCGATTCCAGCGTTGCGGGCCACCTCGCATAAGAAGCGGGCGCGGATCCCGGTGCAGGTGCGTTCACGCCGCATGGGTCTTGGGGGTTTGTGGAAGCGCCGGCCGCGAAAGTCGATAGACTGAGGGCGTGCTTTTAACTGCTGTCACTCGGCTGGAAGACGCGTTTAACACGCAGGTAGCGCGCACGCTTTCGGATTTGGGTTGGCGCCCAGAGCTTATCGCGTACGGCGGCTTCGGAAACGCGCAGCGCGTACGCATCATTGCCAGGGCGTTGATGGCCCCTACGTATTTTGAAGAAAAGTACGAGGTTTGGGCTAACCGGCACGGTTTACCTAGCTGGTATCAACTTCATTCCCGCGCGGCAGATAGGCTTCCGCACGCGTTTGGCGAGGTGGTGAAAGACGCGATTGGCGCCGACGAGGGCGACGATACGAACACAACATCCCATATGCGCGGCGAACGCGGGTGGCGCCAGTTTGTGGACGCGCAAGTGCCGAGAGCGCCGGTGCTGGTGACGGTCGGTAGCCGAAAGCTGCTGGTTTATACGGATCGTGGCGGCTATGTGGATCTTATGGTTGAGGATCATGGGTTGGAGCCGGGTTGGCATGCGGCGACGTTGCAGGCGCTGAAGCCCGATGAGGTGGCGCAAGGCGAGAGGCGTGTGCGCGCATCACGCCCAATTGCGGTGCCGGTTCGAGTAGTTTCGGAGCAGGAACACATTGGCCTGGTATCGGATGTGGATGACACGGTGATGGTGTCGTGGTTGCCTCGCCCGCTGGTAGCAGCAAAGAACGCATTTTTCACGTACGTGTCCTCGCGCCAAGTAGTGCCGGGAATGGCGAACTTGTTGCAGCAGATTTCGCATATGCAAACGTCGAGGGGGCGCGTTGGAACGCTACCGGCTCCCGCGGTTTATTTGTCTACGGGAGCATGGAATGTGGCGCCGAGTTTGCGCCGGTTCTTGTTCCGGTCAAACTTCCCTACGGGCACGCCACTGATGACGGATTGGGGGCCTTCTCAGACGGGTTGGTTCCGTTCTGGGCGGGAGCATAAGCGTTCGCAGTTGCGTGAGTTAGCCCGCATGTTTCCGTGGGTGAAGTGGGTTCTGGTTGGCGATGATGGTCAGCACGACCCCTCGATCTATACAGAGTTCGCGCGCGAGCATCCGCAAAATGTGGCGGCGATTTTTATTCGCAGTTTGACTACGACCGAGCAGGTTTTGAATCACGGCGCGCCCGATCCGCGCGAGGAGCTGGGCCCGCTGATCGAATCTCTTGACCCAAAAATCCCGGTGGTAGTTGGCGAGGACGGCTTCGAGCTCCTGCACCGGGCAAGGGCACTTGGCATTCTTCGCTAATTTTCGCCACTCGTAATATCATCCTTTGGAACGCGTCGTCTTGTTCATTGCTTGGTGCGTAATGTTGAAGGCGGCATTATTGCCACTCGCTAGGAAGGACCTTGCGAGAACAGCTTTATCTTGAGTAAAGGGGATGAAATTGGCTATGAAACATGCGCTTACTGACGCGCTCGAGTTTGCAATTCCGTCGAAAGTCCCCACGCATTGGTACAACCTCACTGCTGATTTCCCAGAGCCGATGGCTCCGCATTTGAATCCCCAGACTCGTGAGGAACTTAAGCCAGAGGAAATGCATCCTCTGTTTTCCAAAGCGTTGGTGGAACAAGAGTTTTCCACCGAACGATGGATCGAGATTCCGCAGGCTGTTCGCGAGGTGTATGCGAGCTGGCGTCCGTCGCCTTTGGTTCGTGCGCGTAGGTTGGAGCAGGCGCTCGATACGAAGGTGAAGATTTATTACAAGTACGAGGGAGTGTCTCCCGCTGGTTCGCACAAGCCGAACTCGGCGGTTGCGCAGGCGTATTTCAACGCGCTTGAGGGCATGAAGAAGCTAACTACCGAGACTGGTGCTGGCCAGTGGGGTGCTTCTTTGTCGATGGCTTGCGCGATGTTTGGGCTTGAATGCGAGGTGTTCCAGGTTCGCTCCTCGTTCGACGCGAAGCCGTACCGTCGCATGCAGATGGAGGCGTATGGCGGCACGTGTCATCCGTCGCCGTCTACGCTAACGGAGGCCGGTCGTAAGATCTTGGAGCAGGACCCGGACACTACGGGTTCGCTTGGCATGGCGATTTCGGAGGCCGTGGAGGTTGCTCTGAAGTCAGATAGCGCCCACTATGCGCTAGGTTCGGCTTTGAACCATGTGATGCTGCATCAGACGGTGATTGGTCTGGAGGCGATTGAGCAGTTGCGTGAGGCAGGCGAAGAGCAGGCTGACGTGGTGTTTGGTTGCGCCGGTGGCGGCTCGAACTTGGCTGGCCTGTCGTTCCCGTTCTTGGGTGAGAACTTGCGCGATGGGAAGACCACGAGGGTGGTTGCGTGTGAGCCGCAGGCTTGTCCGTCGATGACTCAGGGCGAGTTCCGCTACGACTTTGGTGATGTGGCTGGCATGACTCCGCTGATGAAGATGTACACGCTCGGTCATGATTTTGTGCCGCCGTCGATTCATGCTGGTGGTTTGCGCTACCACGGTATGAGCCCGATGGTGTCTCACGCTAAGTCGCTGGGCTTGCTTGATTCGGTTGCTATTGGTGAACACGAGACGTTCGCCGCCGGCCTGGAATTTGCGCGCGCAGAGGGAATCATTCCGGCTCCCGAATCCACGCACGCAGTTGCAGGCGCGTTGAACTACATTAAGTCTGGCAAGGCACGCGATGGCGAGGTCATCGTGATTGGCCTGTCCGGTAATGGTTTGCTGGATCTTCCCGCTTATGAAAATGAGCTGGAGAAGGAACGCCAGCTGAAGAAGTAAACCGTATTCACATGTGTGGGCCAGGCATTTGCCTGGCCCACACCCATATCTACCGATCCTGTGATTCGTTGACAGAACCTTATTCAGTCCACTACTTCGATCAAACTGGGGTCGTTGTTTCGCACGTTCCCCACGGCGTTTCCAACTTTTCTAGGAACGAGGACGGGGCTGGCAATCGCATCCAGCAAGTGCCTGACCTCGGTGTCTGTTTCTGTTTCGGGGTCCAGCCACTCGCTCCACATGGAGGGCGGCACCACCACCGGGGAGCGGTCGTGGATGTGACCGACGGCGTCGGGCGCGCTACGCGTAACAATCGCGAAGGTCAGCAGCCACTGGTCTCGAGGGCCTTGCCATGCCTCGTAAATGCCGGCAAATCCCATCACCGGGTCCCCCTCCCCCTCGGACAGAAACCAGGGTTGCTTGCCGCCAGCGCCGGCCTGCCACTCGTAGTAGCCGTTGGCGGGCACGAGGCACCTGCGTCGCCGTGCAGCAGCTTTGAACGAGGGTTTGTCCACCAGGCTTTCCGCTCGCGCGTTAATCATGGGGCGGCTGGCATCGCGCGCCCAGGAAGGCACCAGCCCCCACTGGTGCGTTTGCATGCGCCGTAGCACCCGCCCGGGCTCCTCCTCGTATCTTTCAAACACGATCGGTAGTTGTTGGGAGGGGGCAGCGTTGTACGTGGGAGTAACTTCGCCTATGCGAAAGTCAGTGTCGAAGATGGCCGTAAGTTCTTCTTCCGGCGTCCACAGTACGTAGCGGCCGCACATAGATCCTCCTAACCCTGCGCGTTAGATTCCGTTGGCACCAAACAGGAGGCCTAGCGTGTAGGTGACGGCCGCAGCCCCATAGCCGATGAGGAGCTGGCGAATCGCGCGCTTCACGGGAGGTTTGCCTGACAGCACCCCCACTACACCACCCGTGAACATGAGGACCACACCAACCACGATCGCAGACAGTAGGATTCCTAGGTTTCCACTAGCGCCAAACAGGAACGGTAGCAGTGGCACCAGCGCTCCGATTGCGAAGAACAGGAATGAGGATGCGGCTGCGCCCCACGGATGTCCGATTTCCGCGTGGGATTCGGAGGGGTCGCGGTGGCGTTCCTTGGTAGATAGCAGGGAGCGGGGCGTGATGATCGAGCTCGTGGTCATTTCCGAGGCCGGTCGGTTGATCGCGTCGAAGATGATGCGTGCGTGTTCTTCGGACTCTTCAGCGGTGTCACCGCGAGCGCGGAACACGAGCTCCAGTTCGTTTTGTTGCACGTTGAGTTTGGATACTTGCACGGGCGCGTCGGTGGACGGGTCCGAGGCCTCTAGTAGTTCGCGTTGGGAGGTGACGGAAATGTATTCGCCTGCTGCCATTGAGAGGGCGCCGGCTAGCAGACCGGCAATACCGGTTGTGATGACCATGCTGTTTGGAACACCGGTAGCGGCAATGCCGAGGATGAGGGCAAGGTTTGATACCAGGCCGTCGTTGGCTCCAAACACTGCGGCGCGGAACGTGCCGGCAATGCGTGCGCGCGAGCGGGCGGCGAGGCCGCGCACAACCTCACCGTGGATGTGCTCGTCGGCAGCCATCGCGTCGGTGGCGTCTTGGTCAACGTCGTAAGACTGGCGCTGTTCTGCGCGTTGGGCGAGGGCGAGGATAAAGATGGAGCCGAACGTTGCGGCAAACCGGGCGAGGACGCGCGAGTATAGCGTGGGTTTGGGGGCGGGATGTGCGTGCTCACCAAGAAGGGAGGTCCAGTGCTCAATGTGTCGTGTTTCGGCGTCGGCAAGCGCTTGCAGGATGGCGGCTTCTTCCCCGGTGCGTCGTTGCGCTAGGTTCAAATAGGTTTGGCGTTCCATTTGCTCATCGGCAAGGTATTTACGCCAGCGTTTGATTTGTTCCTCGGTTGGCTGATTGCCAGGTGTCATGTGATTGTTCCTCGCACCGAACTTTGCACCCCAGTGCTACGAAGGGCAGTGTGGGGCTGTTCTAAAGACTGTTGAAATTGTTACGAGGGCGGTATTGCCGCCCTCGCCTCGTTATTCTTCTGTGTCTATGTCATCAACTTCTATGACCGTTACGTCAACGTACTGGTCTTGGGGTTCACCAAAGACGCGCTCTTTGACTACTCCAACGAGCTTGTCAGTGGCTGCTGCTCCGCCCTTTTTAAGGGCTTCGGAGACTCTTTCAGAGGCCTGGTCCATGCGCTCAGCTACCAGCGGACTTTGCCTGATTTTAGATGCTTGCATCTTGATTTTCTCGTAGCGTTCACGTCCTGCGCGCGTGCCGAGCACGTACCCAAGGCCGGCTCCTACAATGAATCCGAATTTTGCGCCCAAGGCTCCTCCTTATTGCATGTTTCTCAGCTAGTTTACCGGGCCAGACGGCGGGTGCGCATTTGCTGGAAGTGTTTAGAGGTGGTGTTGCCTGCGGTTTTGAACAAGCCGGGGTTTAGGGGCGCTTTATCCCTAGTTTTCCCTTAGGCTTAGGTTGTGACAGAGGTACAGATTACGACGCCCCGCGGAGTTCAGCTCGCGGGCACGTTTGTGGACCCTGTTGATTCTACGGACGCTGCGGTTTTGTTTGCGCATTCTTTCTTGGCTGATAGGCATTCGGGCGAGCATTTCGATCGTTTGTCGGCAGCATACCGGGGCGCGGGTTATGCAACTCTGGAGTTCGATTTTTCCGGTTGCGGCGATTCTGATGATGACGTGATTACGCTGGCCAGCCAGGTGGAGGATTTACATTCGGCTTCGGCGTGGCTTCGCACGCAGGGTTTTAACCGCCAGATTTTGCACGCGCATTCGTTTGGCACGCTGGTAGCTTTGAAAGCCCGCCCGCAGGCCGCTAAGGCGATGCTTCTAACCGGTATGATTACAGGCCCACTGTCGTTTGAGTGGGATCAGATTTTTTCGTCCACACAGTTGGATGATTTGGAGCGTTCTGGCCGCGCACAGATCCCAGATGATACGTATTCCAAACGCGAGTTTTTTGTGATTTCAAAGCAGACGTTGATTGATCTGTCGATGAATGAGGCAGACGACTTGCTAGATGACTTATCTGCCCCGATCCTGGCGATTTATGACGCAGACGATGAGCATTTGGGCTTGGTTGAGATGGCTCAGGAAGAGTTTGCGCGCCTGCCGGACGGCTCTCGCGTTGAGGTCCTGCGGGACGCCCGTTTTGGTGCACATGAGGGCGTAGATACGCTTCGCGACATGTCGGTGCAGTGGGCTAGCCGCCATGTTCCCGTTCGCGTAGGCTAACGCAACCCCAGCTTTAGCCCACCCCCTCGCGTGATCTATGAAAGTACGCGCGCGGTTTCCGCTTCCAGATTTTCGAGGTCACCTAGCCACGCCCTCGTTCCAAAGCTGGTGGTGCTGAGCGATGCGATGCGGTTGGAAAAGTCGATGAGCGCAGACGGGTCGGTTGTTTCTCGATTTACGAGGCCGTGAGCGCATCCCCACGCGAAGGCTCCATGGAACGTGTCACCAGCTGCAAGGGTGTCGATGGCGTCAACTGCAGGAGGGGTAACAGTCCCGGTTTCGCCAAGCCAGGCCCATTGCACGGGGTCTGGTCCGGCTGTGCGCACTACGCGTTCAATGCCGAAGCCTTTGAGAAAGGCCACGGTGTCATCGAAGTCCGTGCATCCGGGTGGCAGGAAGTCTGCGGAGATGATGGCCACGTCTATATATCCCAGCATTGTGGGTAGCCACGGTTTCCAAGATCCGCCGTCAAGGATGCGCAGATACTCGGGCTTGTATTCTTGCGCCGCGAATGGTTCTCCATCCTCGGGGGCACCGCTGGTAAGGACAGCCATCGCCAGATCGGGATTGTGTCCGTCAACAAGCACAACCTGCGGCCGGCCCATGGCTTCTAGGGTTTCCAACGCAATTTCCGGCTTTAGTGGCAGTCGCGTGTTGGTGGAGGCAACGGTGCGCGCATTGTTTTGCGCGTTAATGAGGATCGCAGACACGCTGGGGGTCAGATCTAGCTTGCCGGTGGTTTCGGGCGCCTCGGCCTCGTAATCGGTGCAGTCTACAAGCGCTACTTCCTGGGCTTCCAGGTCTTCAAGAATGAGGTGCGCGGCAGGGCCTTCACCGATTGCGGAAACGAGGAGGGAGGCCATCGCTCCTCCCGGATTCGCACCCCGATTGAGGTCGCTCGCGCTCGCGGCACGGGTGGCTGCGCGGGTGAGGTGAGAGAACGCAACGGCCGCGTTGGTTGCGGGCCCGCCCGCAGCAAGGATCTGGTCAAGTGAGGTTACTTTTTGGTTCTCGCGTACTGTGCCTGCGGTTAGTTGGGCAACGTCGAGTGTGGTGATCCCAGCGAAAAGTCCGTACATGGTTTAAGTATCTCATTGGAATAGGAGGACGCGAATATTACGCTCCTTGATAGTGGACGCAGGGGCGTGAACAATAACTCTTCTCGCTCGCTCGCCCATCGTAATAGGAAGCATGCTTCCGAAACCAGCGTTTAGAGTGTAGATTCATACACATGAACGCTCTAAACGGAAATATGTCTCCGAATAATTTAGCCTCTGACCGCGCCAATGATTCTACATCTGGGCAATTCCCCCTACCTGCAGCTCAGATTGGCGGAGTGATTAAAACTGCTCGCAAAGAATACGGATTGACGCAACAACAGTTGGCTGAACTTGCTGGAGTTTCAGATCGTACGGTGCGCACTTTGGAGCAGGGCGGACTCGGCCCAACATTGAGGTCGTTACTGGCGGTCACAGGAACCTTGGGCTTGAAGGTAGAGGTATCCAACAGGTGAGTATTGCATCCATAAGCCTTGATCAGCTCCGATTTGTAAAGCGCGCGAATGTCTACAAAGGCAACCACTTGGCTGGAACGTTGTCACGCGACTCGGAGGGAGTGGTCGAGTTCAAATACAGGGATGACTATGTGGGGGATCCCGTAGCATTTTCGTTGCCGTTGGGTGAAACCTCCACACAACAAGGTGGCGCGCTCCCCGCATTCTTCGCGGGACTATTACCAGAGGGACACCGCCTCAATGTATTGAACAGAGCAACCAAAACATCTATGAATGATGAGTTTACGATGCTTCTGGCGGTGGGCGCTGACACTCCCGGCGATGTAAGGATTTTTACGTCCGAGGCTGCGCCTAATGAAGTTCCACCACTATACGAGGACCCATCTAGATGGAGTTTTCAAGATCTAACCGAGATGGTTGACCCCTACGCAGTTCCCGGTGTTCAGCCAAAAGCATCAGCATCGATGATTAATATGCCGATTCGAACGAGACGCACGCACGCGATCCTCAAGATCGACCCGGCCCAGTACCCTCACCTCGTGCGCAATGAAGCTTTACATCTACGTCATGCTCGCGGCCTTAAAATCCCTGTAGCTAAGTCTCAGTTGGTTGTAGATAAAGAAGGCGTAGAAGGCTTACTCGTTGAGCGTTTTGACCGCCGTGTTGATGCGAGCGGACAGATTGTGCGTCTCGCTCAAGAGGACGCTTCGCAAGTTCTGCAGATTCCACCATCTGAAAAGTACAACGTCGAATCCGAAGCCGTGGTTGCGGCGCTCGCGCAACACACCAGTGCCCCTATGGTTGCTATTCGAGCTCTATATGTACAGTTCCTGTTCGCTTGGCTTACCGGAAACGGTGATGTTCACGCAAAGAACCTGTCAATTTTACGAAATCCGGAGGGCGTGTGGGAGGTCGCTCCGATGTACGACCTACCCTGCACGGCTCTTTATCGCGATTTCACGATGGCGCTCCCGATTGATGGGCAAACGAAGAATCTCCGGGGCCGTCATTGGGATGCTTTTGCAGATAATATCGGTCTGCCAATTAGAGCGGCGCGCAGCGCTCAACGTTTGGTACTAAGAGTGGCGAAGGGTATCGATTTGAGCGAATTACCATTTGATGGATCCCCGTTGCATGGGGCTCAAAGAGAGCTTTCAAGCCGGCGTCACCAAATAGAGTCACTACTCGACACTTAAGTCATCTACTAAGGGGGATAATCAATCCCTCAACGAGTTTCCATTAGGCACTTAGTCTCGGCTTTAGCGAACATCTCAGGCTGGTTGCGGGCGCTCACTGCTTGAGAGCGAATTAGTATCGCCGCCGGTAACCGGAGCTACCAGCGGCGATCATTGTCGAGTTGGAACGCGTTAGTCGTCGGTGATTCCCAGTTCGATGCTCTTACCGGGGATCGAGTCGATTAGGTTGCGCGTGTAGTCGGTGCGCGGGTTGTCGAAGATCGAGTCCGTGTCACCGGTTTCAACTACCTTGCCGTGTTGCATTACCACCACGTCATCAGCAATCTGACGGACAACCGCGAGGTCGTGGGTGATGAACAGGTAAGACAGCTCCATTTCGGCTTGGATGTCGTTTAGCAGGTGCAGGATTTGGTCTTGCACCAGCACGTCCAGCGCAGACACGGCCTCGTCAAGCACAAGGACGTGCGGGCGTAGCGCAAGTGCACGAGCAATGGCTACACGCTGGCGTTGACCGCCGGACAGCTCGTTGGGGTAGCGCCTCATCGCGGAGCGAGGGAGGGCAACCATGTCGAGCAGTTGGGCAACGCGCTCCTCGCGCTCCTTCTTGGTCCCCCAGTTGTGTACGCGCATGGGTTCTTCAACCGCGCGGTAAATGGAGTACATGGGGTCCAGGGAGCCGTACGGGTTTTGGAACACCACCTGAAGGTTGCGGCGCATAGCGAAGCGTTCCTTCTTAGAAAGCTCAGAAACGTTTTCGCCCTCAAAAATGACGTCACCAGAATCTTGCTCTAGCAAGCCCAGAATGATGTTTGCCGCAGTGGACTTACCAGAACCGGATTCGCCTACAACACCTAGCGTTGTTCCCTTGCGTAGCGTGAATGACACGTCGTCAAGCGCCTTGAAGGTCTGTCCGCGCTTACCGCGAATCGGGAAGGTCTTCACCAGGTTCTTAACTTCAACCGCAGCTTCCGTTGAGGTCGCGCCCTTACCTGCGCCCAGCAGTTCTTCTTCGGTCACCTGAATGCCAGCCTGGTGCGCGGTCATGATACGCGCGGTAGTTAGCGAGGGAGCAGCGGCAACCAGCCTCTTGGTGTAAGGGTGCTGCGGACGTTGCAGGATCTGCATGGCGGGCCCGGATTCCACAATGCGGCCGCGGTGCATAACAACGAGGTGTTCAGCGCGTTCAACGGCCAGGCCGAGGTCGTGCGTAATGAACAGCATTGCGGTGCCAAGTTCGTGGGTGAGCGACTCCATGTGGTCCAGGATGAGCCGCTGCACGGTCACGTCAAGGGCCGAGGTCGGCTCATCCGCGATGAGTAGCTCGGGACGAGCGGCCAGGCCGATAGCGATGAGGGCGCGTTGGCGCATGCCGCCAGAGAACTCGTGCGGATACTGTTTCGCAACGCGTTCGGTGTCGGGCAACCCGGCTTCAGCGAGGAGTTCATTGACTCGCTGGTGCATTTGCGAGCCTTTAACCACGTTGTTGGCTTTGAGGGCTTCACGAACTTGGAAGCCGATTTTCCAAACGGGGTTGAGGTTCGACATGGGGTCTTGCGGAACAAGGCCGATGTGGCGTCCGCGAATGCGTTCCATCTCTTTACGGCTCTTAGTGGTGAGTTCTTCACCGCGGAATTTGATGGAGCCGCCCACGATCTTGCCGGTGCCGGGCAGGAGGTTGATGATGGCATGCGCGGTAGTGGATTTACCGGAGCCTGATTCTCCTACGATGGCAACGGACTGGCCAGGGTAGATGGTGAGGTTGGCTTTCCGCACTGCGGGAACCATGCCCGTGGAAGATTGGAAGGCGACCTCGAGGTCTTTGATTTCGAGCAGGGGCTCGACGTCAGTGTTCATCTCGTTTTCCACTTCGTTTACCTCTCTCGTGACTTCGGGTCGAGAGCGTCGCGTACCACGTCACCCATCATGATGAAGCTGAGCACGGTCAGGGCGAGAGCGCCTGCGGGGTAGAACAGCACGGATGGCTGGGTACGGAGCGCAACCTGCGCCTTGTTGATGTCGCCGCCCCACGAGACGATGTCTGGTGGTAGGCCAACGCCCAGGAATGAGAGGGTTGCTTCGGCCACGATGAACGTGCCGAGCGCTACGGTTGCATAAACGATGATGGGTGCCGCAGAGTTCGGCAGGATGTGGCGCATGAGGATGGTCCACTTGGACTCGCCAAGAGCCTTGGCTGCAGACACATATTCTTCGTTCTTGACGCTCATAACCGCGCCGCGCGTGATGCGCGCAATTTGTGGCCATCCAAAGATTGCGAGGACGAGCACCACGGTCCAAGTTGCACGGTAGGAGCGGAACATCTGCATAACCACGATTGCAGCAAGTAGGAACGGAATGGCGAACACGACGTCGGTGATGCGCGAAAGTAGCGAGTCGAGCCAGCCGCCAAAGTAGCCGGCCAGAGAACCGAATGCTGCGCCCATGATGGTCACGGCAATCGTGGTAAATACACCTACGGTTACAGATGCGCGAGCGCCGTAGACAGTGCGCGCGTAGATGTCACAGCCTTGCCTGTCGAAACCGAATGGGTGGCCGCCGGATGGGGCCTCCATAGAACGCGAGAGTTCGCAGAAGTTCGGGTCCATTGAGGTGAACAGGCTGGGGAATGCGGCCAGCAGCAGAGCCACAGCAATGATTGCGGCTGAAATCCAGAATAGGGGGCGTTTGCGCAGGTTCTTCCAGGCTTCACCCCACATAGACGAGGGCGCAGAGTCATCTGCTACGGCGTCAACGGCCCCCAGGCCGGTTTCGTCTACGTCAGAGACGAAGTGTTCTTGGCCTTTTCGGTAGGTAGTTTGATTACTCATAGCGAATCCTCGGATCCAGAGCTGCGTATAGCAGGTCTACTAGCAGGTTGGCGATGATGTAGACGATCACAAGGACGGTCGTGAATGACACGACGGTTGCGGGTTCGCCCTTGATGATGGCCTGGTACATGTTGCCGCCTACGCCGTTGATGGCGAAGATACCTTCGGTGACGATTGCGCCGCCCATGAGGGCTCCGAGGTCGGCGCCTAGGAATGTTGCAACTGGAATAAGCGAGTTGCGTAGCACGTGGTTTTGAATCACCTTGCCGCGGGAGAGGCCCTTGGCGTATGCGGTGCGCACGTGGTCGGATGACATGGTTTCGGATACGGACTGCCTGGTTAGGCGAAGTACGTAAGCGAAGGACACGGCACCGAGCACGATTGCTGGCATTAGGAGGGCTTCAAACGTGGTGTTTCCACCAACCGTTGTTGGCGCCCACCCGAGTTTCACACCTATGAGGAACTGGAGGACGAAGCCGATAACGAACGTGGGCACTGCGATGACAAATAGGGAGACCACGAGAACGGTGCCATCGAAGATGCCGCCGCGACGCATGCCAGCGATGAGGCCAAAGCCAATGCCAAAAATTGCTTCAAATGCGAGTGCCATTAGGGCGAGTTTGATGGTTACGGGGAATGCGCCTGCCATCACGTCGGTGACTTCACGGCCAGAGAATGTGGTGCCGAAGTCGAGTGTGAAAATACCTTTTAGATAAAGCAGGTATTGGACGAGGAATGGCTTGTCGAGGTTGTAGCGCGCCCTCATTTGTTCCGCCACTGCCGGTGGTAGGCCGCGGTCGCCACCGAGAGCCTGGATTGGGTCACCGGGCATGAGGAACACTAATGCGTAGATAAGCAGCGTTGCGCCTATGAAGACGGGTATTAGCTGCAGGAGTCTACGTCCGATATATCGGATCATTGTGGTCTCCTTGGGTAACTGCTTACGCAGTTTTTATTTATTAGTTGTGAGTTTATGGTCTCACAGTTGCGAGCCCCGCACTCACAGGAGCGAGGCTCGGAGGGAAACCCCTCCGAGCCTACGCTACCTTATATTCGGGTAATCACTTGGTGATCTGGTAGTAAAGCGGGACGGAGTTCCATCCAAACTGTACGTTGCTTACAGCTTCGGTCGAACCGCCGGTCACGTTGGAGTACCAGAGCGGGATTGCCGGTAGCTCCTTGAAGAGGACCGTCTGAGCCTTTAGGTAAAGCTCGTTGGACTCTTCAACCGACTTGGCGCCAGCTGCCTGCTTGAGGAAGCCGTCGAATTCTGCCGAGGAGTAGTCGCCGTCATTCGAGCCAGCACCCGTGGCGTACAGCGGGGCGAGGAAGTTACCAAGACCCGGGTAGTCGGCCTGCCAGCCGGTACGGAACGCGGTCTCGATCTTGCGGTTGGTTACCTCGTCACGTAGCGACTTGAAGTCGGGGTACGGGGCGCCCTTCGCGTCGATGCCGAGCACGTTCTTGATGGAGTTCATGGTTGCGTCTACCCATGCCTGGTGGCCACCGTCAGCGTTGTAAGCGAGTTCGAAGGAGCCTTCCCACGGGGAGATTTCGTCAGCCTTGGCCCACAGTTCCTTAGCCTTCTCCGGATCGAAGTTCAGAACCTCGTTGCCTTCAACGCTCTCGTTGTAACCGTCGATTACTGGCGAGGTGTAGTCGTGTGCCGGGCTACGGGTGCCCTGGAAGATGGTGTCGGTGATCTCCTCGCGGTTGATTGCCATGGAGATTGCCTGACGACGCAGGACGCCTTCTTCACCGCCGAAGTGCGGGAGGCGCTCCGGGATGGTGAAGGACTGGAAGATAGCGGACGGCTGGTTTACAGCGCGGTCACCAAGTTCGCTTTCGAAGCTGGAGAATGCCGAGTCGGGCACTGCGTCAAGGACGTCCAGGTTTCCACCAAGGAGGTCGTTGTAAGCCGCGTCCTGCTGGGCGTAGAACTTGATCTCAACGCCACCGTTCTGGGCCTTGCGCGGACCGTCGTACTTCGGGTTCGGCTTCAGCATGATCGACTCGTTGTGCTTCCAGTCGTCACCGGACTCTAGCAGGTAGGGGCCGTTACCAACCGGAGCTGCGCCGAATGCTGCAACCGCGTCGGCGTCGCCAATACCTGCTTCAGGAAGCGGGTAGAACGCGGAGTAGCCCAGGCGGAGCGGGAAGTCAGCTTCAGGCTGGGAAAGCTCAACGGTGAACGTCTGGTCGTCAACAACCTTTAGACCCTCGAGGCCGGCAAAGTCAGCAGGAGCCTCGCCGCCCTCCGGGTAGCCTTTGATGGGCTCGAAGAAGTAGGAGGAAAGGTGCGACTGCGCTACACCCTGATTCCAAGCGTCAACGAACGACTTAGCGGTAACGGGAGAACCATCAGAGAAGGTCTCGCCTTCCTTAATCTTGATCGTGAAGTTCTGAGAATCTTCAGTCTCGATCGATTCGGCGAGGTCGTTCTGCGCGGCGCCGTCTGCATCGTAGTAGACGAGGCCTGCGTAGATCAGGTCAACAATCTTGCCGCCACCGGTTTCGTTGGTGTTGGTCGGGATGAGCGGGTTCTGCGGTTCGGAGCCGTTTGCTACAACAACACCGCCACCGGACTCACCCTCGGGCGCGTTCGCGCCGCCGTCACCGGAACCGCCGGAGCAGGCGGTCAGCGCAAGTGCCGCCACCGCAAAGGGGGCGACTAGGCGCAAGTATGAACGTTTCATTTTTCCTCCGTAAAGTCGGATAACGATGAAGGGCGAAATGTCGCGCTTCATTTGCGTTGAACTTTAGCAGGATGCGGTTTTTTGAAATCTGAGCGTTCTAAGTCTGAGACGCTTTATTGTTAGCATTTCGAAACCAAAAGGACACTTTTGCGCTGTATGTAGGGGATTGTAATTTTTGCCGGCTGTAGATTTTTGTGACGTACGCTTACTATTTCGAAATTCTCGTTCCAGATAGCGAGACGCTTCAAATGCTTGTGTTCTGGCTATTTTCTTTAGGATAGAAGCATGAAGGGAAGAAAATCCGGGTTCTCAAGCGAAGAACTGGCAGGTCGCGTAGCGGCGTTGCCGGTAATAACGTTCCCAGAGGAACTTCCCGTGTCGGCCAGGCGCGAAGATATTGCACAGGCCATTGAGAATCACCAGGTAGTGATTGTTTCGGGCGAGACCGGCTCGGGTAAAACCACCCAGCTTCCCAAAATTTGCCTGCAACTCGGCCGTGGCATTAGAGGAATGATTGGACACACCCAGCCGCGCAGGTTGGCAGCTCGAACAGTTGCAGACCGGATCGCTGATGAGCTGGACACTAAAGTGGGCAAGCGGCCCGGTGACGTGGTTGGTTACCAGGTGCGTTTCACGGACGAAGTTGGCCCCACCACCCTCGTAAAGCTGATGACGGACGGCATTTTGCTGGCCGAGGTGCAAAATGACCCGAACCTGGATAAGTACGACACCATAATCATTGACGAGGCGCACGAGCGTTCTCTAAACATCGACTTCCTGATTGGCTACCTGACGCGACTGTTGCCAAAGCGACCAGACTTGAAGGTAATCATCACGTCCGCAACGATCGATTCGAACAGGTTTGCAGATCATTTTGCAAAAGCACTGGGAAAGCCGGTTCCGGTTGTGGAAGTTTCGGGACGTACCTACCCCGTGGAAATCCGGTATCGCCCGTTAGAGCAGTCCGATCCTCCCTCGAATACTGAGGCTACGGACGACGCCCCGGTGTCAGTTAAGGGCTTAGTTTTAGAGGACGCGGATGCGCCGCTCGCCCTCCTCGGATACGGCATGGGTGAAGACATCGATTACCTAACGGGCATATGTGAAGCCGTTGAGGAGCTCATCGATGAGGGGCCGGGTGACATCCTCGTGTTCTTGCCCGGCGAGCGCGATATTCGCGACGCTACGCACGCGCTCTCAGATTCGCTGGGCCCGCGCTATATTCACGCCGGTGATGCGACGGACAAGAGTCCGGCTAACGGGGTGGAAGTGCTCCCCCTATATTCGCGCCTTTCAGCCCCGGAGCAGCAGCGCATTTTCAAGCCGCACCCGCGGAGGCGAGTTGTGCTGGCCACCAACGTTGCGGAAACATCGCTGACCGTGCCGGGAATCCGCTATGTGGTGGACCCGGGTTTGGCCCGCATTTCGAGGTATTCGAACCGCACTAAAGTGCAGCGTCTGCCCATCGAACCAGTGTCGCAGGCGTCTGCAAACCAACGTTCGGGCCGATGCGGGCGCGTGAGCGATGGCGTGGCGATTCGCCTTTACTCGCAAGCAGATTTCGAGGCGCGGTCGCGCTACACAGAACCCGAGATTCTGCGCACATCGTTAGCTTCCGTTATTTTGCAGATGATTTCGCTAGGGCTCGGCGCGGTAGAGGACTTCCCGTTCCTGGATGCACCGGCCTCTAAGGCCGTGCGTGATGGTGTCGGTCTGCTAGAAGAAATTGGAGCGGTAACCAGGCGTTCCCCTCGTGATCCCCTGCGACTCACTCGTGTTGGACGCCAGTTGGCTCGCCTGCCTATCGACCCGCGCCTGGGGCGCATGCTGATCGAAGCGGATCGAGAGGGCGTGGCCTCGGAAGTTTTGATTATTGTGGCCGCGCTATCCATGCAGGATGTCCGCGAGCGCCCGGAGCAGTTCAAAGAGGATGCGGATAGGGCGCATGAGCGCTTCTTAGATCCGGAGTCTGATTTCATCACCTACCTGTCGCTCTGGCGATATTTGCGTTTGCAGTCGCGTGAACTTTCGGGCACTCAGTTTAGAAAGATGTGCAAGCGCGAGTTCCTGCACTTCTTGCGGTGGCGTGAGTGGCAGGACGTCGCTGGCCAGTTGCGCGATCTGGCGCGTCCCCTCGGTTTGAAGGTGGACGCGCTCCAGATTCCGTCACGCAAAGAGGTTCGCGATCAAGAGCGCGAGGGCGGAGCGGTTGATGCTGCGGCGCGCGCAACCACGGCGTTGACCGCGCGTACATCCGGCCGTAACAGCGAACAGATTCACAGGGCCCTGCTGGTTGGTTTGCTATCTAACTTGGGTTCGTGGGATCAGACCAGTCAGGATTATCAGGGGGCGCGTGGAACGCGATTTGTGGTCTGGCCGGGCTCTGGTTTGGCGCGCAAGCACTATGACTGGGTGATGGCTGCGGAGCTGGTAGAGACGTCACGTCTGTTCGCTCGCACGGTCGCGAAGATCCAACCCGAGTGGGTGGAGAAGTCAGCCAAGCGTTTGCTGAAGCATTCGTATTCGCAACCGTACTGGTCCTCCAAGATGGGGGCGGCGATGGTGCGCGAGAAGGTGATGCTGTACGGCCTCACTCTGGTAGCTGATCGGCCCCTGCTACTCGCAAACGTGCCGCATGGAGCGAAGGTGGAGGCGCCAACGAACGCCACCTCGATTGCGGCCCGGGCCGGAGTTACCGGCGGCGAGTTGGGTGGGTCCCCCCAGCAGGTGGCTCGCGAAATGTTTATCCAGCACGCCCTCGTGGATGGTGAGTGGAATGCGCACCATAAGTTTGTGCGCAAGAACAGTGAGCTGCTGGCAAAGATTCACGAGGCAGAAAAGAAGCTGCGCCAGGGCGGCACGGTTTCGGATGATGCGATTTTCGCGTTTTATGACGAGCGAGTGCCGCGTGAGATCGTGTCAGCTGCACATTTTGATGCGTGGTGGCGCCGTCAGCGCGATAAGCGGTTGCTGGAGATGGAGCGCGCGGATGTGCTTCCGGGTGCGCGCGAGGTGGATCAGCGCGGCTATCCGGCTAAGTGGCATCAAGGGGACATCACTTTGCCGCTGCATTATGAGTTCGATCCGGGTTCGCCCCGCGATGGGCTGACGGTTCGCGTGCCTGTGGCGGTGTTGCCGCGTCTGCACGATGCGGGCTTTGAGTGGTTGGTTCCGGGTATGTTGGAAGAGTTGCTCACGGCCACTATCCGCGCTTTGCCTAAGCAGTTGCGCGCCCAGCTTGTGCCCGCGCCCGATGTTGCGCGCGAGCTCGCCACTTGGATCAAGCACAACATTTGGATGTCCGAGGATGCGTCGAGCCCCTCATCTGGGCAGGTAAACTCGGACGAGCGGGTTATCGCTTCGAGTGGGAACTCGTCAGGTTCAGCTGTGTCTGCCGCGAGCTCGCCGGAGTCTGCAGGCGAGGACGAGGTGGACCCTCGTTCGCTTGAAGCTTCGCTTGGAAGGCTTGCCGCCTGGGCTTCAAAGTCGGGCACAGCGAATCAGAAGTCGATTGCGAAGATGAAGCGGGCGTCCGCGCGTTCTTCCTCGCAGTCACAAACGGATCCGGCAGCCAAGCGCAAACCGGTATCCCCCACGGATCAGCAAACGCAGAACCAGCAGTCGGATTTGCCCAAACAGCCGCAGGCCGGCCTCGAAAATCAAGATAAACCGCGAGTGAAGCGGATTCCGGGTACTCAAGCTGGCGAGTTCCTCCCCCACTATTTTGATGCGTTTGTACGCGCTACGGACGCAGTTAAGGGCGTCTATGTTCCACGTGAAACATGGGACGATTTAACGCTACCTTCGCATGTTACGCCCATGTTCGTGGTGGTCAATGCGCAGGGTCGCGAGTTGCGCTCCGGTGAAGATCTGACGTGGTTGCAAAAGCAGTTGAGCGGGCAGTCGCAAAAGGCGGTTCGTTCGGCAATGCGCGAGGCTTTGGATCAGGCGATGAAGGAGTCGGGTGCAAAGTCAGAGCCGTCTAAGCGCACTAAAAAGGCGTTTGCGGGAGTGCAGGCATCCCCGAAGGGGCGCGCGTCGGAAGGTACGGCTACTTCGGGGGATCAACCGACCCCAGGTGTTTTTGCGTCGGTCCCGGAATTGGATGGTTTGTCGGATTGGCCCGTTGTTGAAGGAGGTGCTCTGCCCCTCAGCGTGGATGCGCGCACGCAGGCAGGACTTTCTGTTCGGGCATTCCCGGCGTTGGTGCCGCAGGGGTCAGCGTCTGAGCCGTCCGCTGGCGTGCGAGTTATTGCGGAGCGCACTCAGGCCGATGCCAGCCATAGGGAGGGTCTGGCTCGTCTGGTTCTGGCGCACACGCGTTTGGCAACGGCCCGGGTGTCTACTCGTTGGACGGGCCGGGAGGCACTGATTCTGGCTAGCGGCCCATACCCGGATACGGAAAGCTTGGTGGCGGATGCACAGTTAGCAGCTGTGGCGTCGCTAATTGATGAGTACGAAACTCCTGCGGTGCAGATACGCTCCAAGGCTCAGTTTGAGGCATTGGCCGGGTGGGTGCAGGATCGGATTGAGGATCGCACCTATCTGATTTTGGGTTGGGCCGTGGAGGCGTTCGCCGAGTTTGGCGAGCTTGACCGCGCGGTTCGTTCGGTGTCTTCGCCGGCGATGGTCAGGGTGCTGGCGGATGTGCGCGAACATTCGAATAGCTTGGTGTTTGAAGGGTTCTTAACGCGCGTACCTTTTGAGTGGTTGCAGCACGTGGCGCGGTTTGTGAAGGCTGACCGTTTGCGGGTAGAGAAGACTTCGCAGTCCGCGAGCGTACTTGCACGCGATGAGGGGCTGTGGCGCTCCGTTAAGGATGTGGAGGCTGCATTGGTGTCTGCCCGGGCGGCACTTCCAGTTCACGAGGTGACCCGAGCTGCGCAGTTGGATGAGGCCCTGTGGCTGGTGGAGGAGCTTCGCGTGTCCCTGTTCGCTCAGGAACTTGGCACCTCACGAAAGGTGTCACTGAAGCGCCTGTACGCCATGTTGCGCGCGTGAAGTCCCTCGCGGCCCAAAAGGACAACTACTTACGCGTTTGTTTCTGATGCCTCGCGCGCGTACTCCACGATGTAGTCGGCAACGGATTCGATGACGTCGAGGGTGTCCTCAAAGTCTTGTTGGGTGCCGTACCAGGGGTCAGGAACGTCAAGTTCTCGCCTGCGCGCGCCGGCAAGCGCCGGGTCCATTGCGCGAAACATGCGCAAATCAGTTGAACGCTGGTCCCCCACCTGCGGGTTTTCGATCACGTCAATGTGGGTGTGTGCGGCCAACCGTTCGACTGCCGCATAGTGGTTTGACGTCATTGCGAGCACGAGGTCACAATCTTTGAGGTCTTGCGCAGTGATCTGCCTGGCGAAGTGATTGGAGATGTCATAGCCAGCGGCTTTTAGAGTGCGCTGGGCTCGGTAATCAATGGGGTTACCGTGTTCCTCGTCAGAAATACCAACCGAGGTAGCTACGGCATCGAGGCCAGCGGCTTTAAAGTGCTGATTTAGCACAACCTCGGCCATGGCGGATCGGCAAATGTTTCCGGTGCAAACAAAAAGTACTCGAAACGTCATAGGGCTCAGCCTATCAACGTAACGACAAAGCGAAAACCGCAGTTGAACGCGTTAGACCGTGAATAAGTGCCGGCATCGAGCAGGGGTAGCGTGCACTAAACCTGGGCTCTTGCACGATCAGTGAGCATTAGCGTCGCGTTGAAGATTCCCTGACTACGAGTTCAAAACCAACTCGTTCCTCACCGCAATCGGTGTTCCCGAGTTCAATCAGTTCCATGAGCGCCTTCACGGATTGCCTCGCAATAGCAACCTTATCCGGACTGATCGCGGTTAGAGATGGAAGAGTATAGGACGCCACGTCCGTGTCATCCCAGCCCGTAACCATCACATCGTCAGGCACATGCGCGCCAATGTCGGCCAATGCACGCACTGAGCCCGCCGCAGCAATGTCATTGAGAGCAATGATCGCGTCTGGTAATTCATGAGTAGTGAGCCAGGACGTTAAGGCACCGTGCGCGTCCTCGTATGTCCACGGAGATTCCACCACACAATCAGGGGTCAGGCTCAGTCCCTTTTCTTCAAGCGCTTTTTCAATACCGCGTCGGCGTTGAGGCCCTGGCCCAATTGTCATCACTGTTTCAGAGGAACCTACAACAACGAACCTTCTCGCCCCGCGCTCCAATAGATGTTCTGTAATCGCCTTGCCGGCTGCTTCCCCATCAACTGCAAAGTGAGGGACGCCAACATCAGAGATCTTCTCACCCAGCAGAACCAGAGGCACGTCAATCTTGGGTAGCTCTTGCCCGGTGAGGACGATCGGGGAATAGATCACTCCATCAACTACGTCTGGTCGGAACCCTTCAAGGGATTTCAGTTCCCGGTCCCGCATGCCTTCGGTCTCGGTGATGAGTAGGGTTAGGTCGTACTTTTGAGCTTCTTTTTGAATGAGGTGTGCTAGTTCCCCAAAATATGGCCAAGAAATGTTTGGTACGGCCAGCGCTATCATGCCGGTACGCCCAGACCGGAGTCTTTGAGCAGCGATATTTGGCCTGTAACCAAGTTCCTGAATGGCGTCCTGCACTTTCTTGCGGGTCTGTTCAGAAACATGCACGTAGTTATTAACAACGTTTGAAACAGTTCTTTGCGAAACGCCGGCAAGCGCCGCAACGTCTTGCATGTTTGGTGGTCGCAAGCCCTAACTCCATCGCCATTTGGAAATAGTGAAACTACAAAATAAGGATCAAATACAAGTTTACAGACAGTGCCCGTGATCCCCATATTGCGATTTACATGTAGGGTGCCCACCGGTTTAAACCGGTGGGCACC
>NZ_KV808731.1:373947-591144 GCF_001812395.1 Actinomyces sp. HMSC075B09 | reverse complement strand
GGTGCCCACCGGTTTAAACCGGTGGGCACCCTACGTTGGTGGACAGATAGCTTTCGATCTACTTGAGGATTCCCTCAATAGTTGTCTGAAGCTTATCTAGCGTCGTTTTAATGTCAGCGTCGTTCAACCAGGTAGCTTCGATGGTCTCTTGGCTAGATGAATCGATAGCAGACCACTCAACAACACGTGGAGGCAACGTACCGTATGCCTTTGCAGTTTCTAGATACTGTTCGCGATGCGGAGCTGCGAGGTAATCTTCGGAGTTCAAAGCCGTATTACTTGCCGGCATGTGTCCCGTCTTAACGCCCCAGACTCCAGTGTTTTCGTAGTAGAACTTAGCAAGCTCAAATGCGGCCCGGTACTGTACAGGATCACCTTGTTCCTGAACGGGAACGGTCCAGACGTGCGAGTTCGCCCAAGTTGCAGGCTTGTCAAATAGCATCGGTGCGTCAGCGACCTCGTAATCAAAAGGCGTCTCAGCTTCAAACTGATTGACTGCCCATGAGCCGTTGTACATGATGGCCGACTCCCCGCGCAGGAAGGCCTGCATGGAAGCATCATAGTCGTGAGTCTTCGCGGTAAATCCTCCTTCAACTAGCTTGTTGACGAGCTCGAGAGAGGTTACAGCTTCCTCACTGTTCATGTTTACTGCACCGCTCTGCGGATCCAAAAGCGTTCCACCCTGCTGATAGATGAAAGTCTCCCACAGGCGCGAAGCCATCGGGTCAGCAGTCATCGCGACATCCAGGAAGTTCTTCCCGGTCTTGTCTTTCACAATCTGAGCATGCTCGAGGAATACCTTCGGGTCTGTTGGAACTTTGTAAACTTCGCCCTCTGCGGCCAAGCCTGCCTCGCGAAGAATATCCATGTTCAGGTGGGAAACCGTTGCGTGCGAATCGAAGGGAAGCGCGTATTGCTTACCGTCATACTCAACCGCTGCAGATGCCGGGTCAGTGTAATCAGAAGTGTCAACACCAATAGATTCAGGAACCTCCATGAGTAGGCCCCTATCCGCGTATTCCGGCAGGTTCGATCCGTGCATTACGGCGATATCAGGCTTTTCCGAACTAGCCAGAGCTGTATTCAACCCGTCGTAGTACGAGTGCCAGGCGGATCCACCCAGCCGCTCAACCTTGATCCCCCAAGGATTTTCAGCTTCGAACTTGTTTGTCAGGATCTGGATAGCTTCACATTCTGTGGTCGCCTTATCCATGTCGGTAACGCCATTGGTGGTTTCGTTACAATCGCCAAAAAACCGTGCCAAGGTTATCGTGGCGCCCTGAAGGTCATCATCTGAAACCTCTGCGATTTTCTGGAGCATGTCCTCGCTAGATCCAGATTCGCCTCCGGATCCTCCCGAACCACTCACACCGCAACCCGTAAGAGCTAGTGAAACAGCGCCCAGCACCATTGCTGGAACACCTAATTTCCTTAACCTCATTTTCCTCTCCAATCTTTCTTGGGTTTGT
This sequence comes from Actinomyces sp. HMSC075B09, assembly GCF_001812395.1. Lineage (NCBI taxonomy): Bacteria > Bacillati > Actinomycetota > Actinomycetes > Actinomycetales > Actinomycetaceae > Actinomyces > Actinomyces sp. HMSC075B09. The sequence continues at coordinate 589,675 of NZ_KV808731.1, read as the reverse complement.
TACTTTTCTCCAGAAGACATGGACACTCCTCGAATGAGGTACTTCTGGAAGAAAACGAATACAAGTAGCAAAGGCAACGTGCCCACGATTCCTCGAGCCATCAATGAACCTAGTTCCGTTGATTGTGAGAAGGTCCCCTGCAACGATGCAAGACCTGTCGTGATCGTAAACATCGCTGGTTTCGTGGCAGATACGAGTGGCCACAGATAGTCATTCCACGTCTGCACAAATGTGAATGTTGCTAGAGCGATCAGTGATGGGCGGGCAAGGGGCAGCATTACCGAGTAGAAAATTCTCCAGGAAGAAGCCCCGTCAATGCTGGCTGCCTCTTGAATCTCATCCGGAACTTGCGCGAAGAATTGCGTCATTATGAAAACACCTAAAGGAAAGGCAATTCGTGGCAGAATCAGCGCCAAGTAGGTGTTATGCAGGTTAATGTCGCTAAACATCATGAACAGAGGAATGAACATTGCCTCTTTAGGAACCATCATTCCGGCCAGAGTGAGCGAGTAAACCGCTAATCTGCCCGCAAACGGCAACTTCGCAAAGGCGTACCCGGCCATCGCGCATACAACTACCGTGACGATAGTGGTTATGACCGTGACAATCGTGGAGTTTAGGAACCACCGCAGAGTTGCCCCTGTAAGGAACGCATCAGCAAAGTTTGAGAGCGTGAATCCCTGCGGAAGCAAGCTTTGCGAATTGGTTTTTAGAACGTCATTTGGCGTCAGCGCCAAAGACAACATCCAGATTAGAGGGATGAGCCAAATCAGAACGATTAGGATCATCAAAGCGTGGTACAGCACATTAGCTGTGTTTCGCTTAGGGTTTGGCTTCGGCTCGGTTACCTCCGGAGCGAGAGAGAGTGTCTGAGCAGTCATTTCAGTTGCTCCTTTCGCGCGACATGAGGAACTGGATAAGTGAAACAAAGACCATGACTACGAATAGGAAAAGTGACATCGCGGAGGCATACCCCAGGTTCGAATCCCTGAAACCGGTTTGGTAGATGTATCGAACCAAAACATCTGTGACGCCTCCAGGCCCACCATTTGTCATGATGTTCACCTGACCAAAAATCTGGAATGAGGCGATCACCTGGGTAACTACAACCAGTAGCGTCGCGTGCTTCAGTCCAGGCAAGGTGATCGATACAAACTTTCGCCATGGCCCCGCACCATCAATTGCTGCAGCTTCATACAGAGTGGGATCAATATCTTGCAGGCCGGCTCCGAACAGGATCATGTTGAAGCCCACCGTCCACCACACGGTAGTCACAACGATTGCGGCCATTGCAGTGCGTGGATCCGACAGCCAAGCCACTACGCCAACACCTAATGTGTCGGTCAGTTTGGCAACTATTCCTCGCGAGGGGTTGAGCATGTATCCCCAAATAAGGGTGGCTACCGATACTGGAAGGATGTACGGGACAAAAAGGGCTGCTCGGTAAAATCCATTTCCTTTTTTGCCCAGATCAAGCAATAGTGCAAAAGCTAGGCCCAACCCAGCAATGATGGGTGTTGACACGATTGTGAAAACCACCGTGTTCTTGAAGGCGTTCCAAAAGCGCGGGTCGTTCCAAGCCCCGGTGTCTCCCGCGTTAAAGCCGAGCAGAAAGGCAGCTACTATCAGGGAAGCAACTAGCAAGATTTCACCTGAACGAAGGCGATTATTGCGTACTGCCCAAACTGCAGCTACTGCGGCAAGAACTAGAAGTGTTAGTTGCACCCACCAAGAAGATCCAATGCTCCACTCAATTCCGGCGCCGCCAAGCATCTGCTTGTAGTTATCGAATCCCACCCACTGCGGTGTTCTACCAAGTAGATCCCAGTCGAAGAAGCTCATCAGTACCGCCTGGATAACGGGGTAAAGGATGAACGCTATGTAGAAGAGCAGAAATGGAACTGTGAAACCAAAGTTGGTGAACCATCGTCTAATGTCGCGAGCACTACGTGTTGAGGTCATTTTTCAGCTACCCCCACTGCGTGTTCGGTTACCACTCGGGGACGCACTTGAGAATCGTGCGGCTTTGAGCCGGTAATAATCTCTCGAACGGTTTCCTTAGGCAGTTTCGGTTTCCTATCAGGAGTGCAAATCCCGTTTACCTCCTGCGCGGTATCCGTTAGCTGCGTGTAGCAGAAACCGGCCAAGAAAGGTGATTCAAGTAGAGCAAAGACAAGTCCTCTAAAGACCTTCTCGTACTCTTCCTTAGAACCAACCGTCCTGTAACCCCAGTGCTTCGAATTCCCCTCAGCCAAGGCGATTCCTCCGAATTCGGAGACAATGACGGGTTTATCGAAATCCCAATCCGAATCGAGGAGGGTCCGACGCCCTTGGGGACCGATGCCGTTTACGGATTGCCTCATGGCGCTTTCACTCGCGTACGCGCACTGGAGCTGCTCCGGCTTATCCGCGTAATCGTGGGTGGTAACTATGTCCGTAGCGGGCTGTTCCCAACCGTCGTTTGAACTTATTGGGCGCGTGTCATCTACCGCGCGGGTTAGATTCGCCAGCCCCTCCACAAAGGCTCGCTGCCTTACATCGGCGGCTATCTGCGGAACCCCCCAGGATTCGTTTATTGGAACCCAGGTGATGATTGACGGAGACGACCTGTCTCTACGAACTGCACTGAGCCATTCTGTAGAAAGATCAGTCAAAGCACTGTCGTCAAAAACATACGAGGAGGGGAACTCTGCCCAAAGCAAGAGCCCAAGCGAATCGGCCCACGCCAGGTAGCGGCGATCCGGGGTTCTCTCATGAATTCTTGAAAGGTTGAACCCAAGGTCCAAGATAAGTCGAATCTCATCTCGAATGGCTTCAGGGGAGGGGGCTGTAAAGTAACTTTCTGGCCAGTATCCCTGGTCCAGAATTCCCCTGATGTATACAGGCTGGCCATTGATGTGCAGGTAGTCCTCTGACACACTAACGCTTCGGATACCCGCATAAGACACTACGCGATCCACACCGCGGCCAGATTCCAAGGTTAGGAAGAGGTCAATCAAGTTCGGATGCGCTGGCGCCCACAACCATTCTTGTGAATCCATGTTGTTCTTGATTTGCGGAAGAGGAATCACCACATCAAAAACTCGCGTGTTAGGGCAAACCAAAATGTCGGCAATATCGTTGTTCTTGCTCCTGGCCCGAACCGTGAACTTGGTGTTCGCTTCAGGCTCCTTCGACAAAGTGATCTGGCCGATCAGCTGCGCACCTTCAACATCAGAGCGCCAATACAGATCTTCGATAGCCAGCCCCGGGCGAGCTTCTAGCCAAACATCGCGCCAAATTCCTGTACTGCGTTCGTACCAAATTCCATTAATTTCTTTACGCCAAGACTGCTTACCCCTCGGTTGGCTAGCAATAGGGCAATCCTTCGCCCGAACCACCACTTCGAAAGGAGCATCGCCCTCAAGTTGCACCGAGAACGGCGTATAACCTCCGCGATGACGAGCGGCATGTTGACCATTAACCCAAACATCGCACTCATAATCCACCGCTTCGAAGTTTATGAACCACTCCGGACGTTTCAATGAGCTTGTCAGATTCTCAGCTGTAATCGTTCGTTTGTACCAAACAACTTCCGAGTCATTTTGAGCGTCTTGCCACGTATAGCCAGACTTCTTTGACCCCGGTGGGAACGGCACGATAATGGCATGACCAAAGGCATCCGACCTATCGGTTTTATACCACTTCTGATCTAGCCCAACATCATCGGGATCTTCTTGAAATCCCCATTCGCCATTAAGACTGTGCCATTCTTCTCTGCACAGCTGCGGCCGTGGATAGCCGGCTTCTAACCATTTGAAGAAATTGTCATCGTTGACTCTCATATACCGACTATATGCTACGTAGCAAAGACATTTGCCACGTAGCAAACAAATTTTGTAACAATCTGATTACTTTTGTGACGCGCGCCATGTTTATGAAAGAGCCCGGACTCGTATGTGCAAGTCCAGGCTCTTCTGCTTTACCTTGGCAAACCACCTCAAAATCGGTGGTAAACCTCAGTTTTCAAACTAGAAATCCCAGTCGTCGTCCTCAGTGTCTTCGATGTCGCCGATAACGTAAGAGGAACCTGAACCGGAGAAGAAGTCATGGTTCTCGTCCGCGTTTGGCGAAAGCGCAGCGAGGATTGCGGGGTTGACGTCCGTGCTCTCCGGCGGGAATAGCGACTCGTATCCCAGGTTCATGAGGGCCTTGTTCGCGTTGTAGCGCAGGAACTTCTTCACGTCTTCCGTTAGACCTAGCGGATCGTACAGGTCTTCCGTGAACTTTTCTTCGTTCTCGTACAGTTCGTCCAAAAGCTCGAACGTGTAATCCTTCAGCTCGGCCTGGCGCTGCGGCGACGCCTCTGCAACCGCCAGCTGGTACTTGTAACCAATGTAGTAACCGTGCACGGCCTCGTCACGAATGATCAGACGGATCAGATCCGCCGTGTTCGTAAGCTTGGCGTGCGCAGACCAGTACATGGGCGCGTAGAAGCCAGAGTAGAAGAGGAACGACTCAAGCATCGTTGAGGCAACCTTCTTCTTCTCTGGGTCATCACCCACGTAGAAGCTGTTAATGATCCGCGCCTTGTTCTGCAGCTCCGCGTTCTCTTCAGACCAGCGAAACACCTCGTTAATCTCGCTGGTGGAAAGCAGCGTGGAGAAGATCGAGGAATAAGACCTGGCGTGCACGGACTCCATGAACGCAATGTTCGTGAGCACGGCCTCTTCGTGCTGCGTGCGCGCGTCGGGAATCAGCGAAATCGCGCCGACCGTTCCCTGCAGGGTGTCAAGAAGCGTGAGGTTTGTGAAAACCTTATTGGTCATATCCTTCTCAGCGTCGTTTAGCGTACGCCAAGACGGGATGTCATTCGACAACGGAATCTTTTCTGGCAACCAGAAGTTACCCGTAAGCCTGTCCCAAACCTCCAGGTCTTTTTCGTCCTCAAGCTTGTTCCAGTTAATCGCTTCGAAAACGTTTCCTTCAGCCAACTTCAACTGCTCCTTTCACTTGCAACCGATCATGCACGCGTGCCGCGTGACTTCCTTACTATTACTGATTTTTGAGGGCGAAGTAGGTTACCCCGCCGGCCACTGCGCCAAGAGCTAGCCCCTGACGGATGTGTGGCATCTTCTTGCCCGCACGCTTGCGACGCTCGCCGCGATGGAGGATGTAGCGTTCCACAAGCGAGTTCACTTTAAGTGCGGCCGCTACCGCCCCAACGCCAATACCCACCTGCGCAGCCACGGGCAGATCACCGAAGTTCTTCTTCCAGGAGTACTGCAGTTGCGCTCCCGCCTCTTTCACGTCCTCAGCGGTATAACCCACGTGCTTGTAGTAGGCGCCAATCCCACCAAGCAGAGCGCTCTTTGCCACAAAGCGAGTGCCGGATCCGCGCAGAATGTCAGGCATTGCATACCATGCGAATATGGTTAGCCCAAGCACGATAGATTCGGTCTCAACGGGGTTGTCAACGCTCCAGTCGTGCAGCTCGGTCAAAGTCTTCACAACCTCGCTTTTAAAGTCTTGTTCGAGTGCGGCTTGCGTGCTCATGGCTGCTCCTAGCATTCTTAACAACGGTTACGCTCTAGTGTAGTTCGGCTGGCAGACTAGGGCGAGACAAGCAACAGGCTACTTCTGCGCCGCTTTGAAAAGCTTGCCGTCAGGATCCTTTGCGCCAAAGACTACAAATCGTTTTGACGAGGCCTCAGTCAGCTTATTTGTCAGCAGCACAGTAGCTACCGCTTCGGTTTCGCTTGTATCGGCAGGTAGTGGAATAAGGGGACCGCTTGCGGACTCAGCCGCCAAAATGAGGCTGGCTGGGTCGTCTTGCGCGGCAACCGCTGTCACGGAGTTCTTTTCAACTTTCCGCGCGGTTGCAGCGTTTAGGGCAACTGACTTAACGGACCCGCTGATGGAGCTCTTGCGGAACGATCCTGCTACTTCGTCCACCAGCTTCGGGTCTAGCGCACCGATTCCTACAACATAATCCGGTTCTAGGCTTGCAGCGATTTGCTTGGCCTGCTGTACGTGCTCTTTGCTGACCAGGAGCACGGGGCCATCACCCATGGTGCCAGCAATCGCCGCGAGCGCATCCTTGTTCTCGTCGTCAGCCCCCACCAGGTAAACGCGTTTGGCGCCCTTTGAGTAAATGGCCTCCGCAATCAGGTTTGAAGTAGCCTCGGCGGATTCACCCTGCCAGGTCAATAGTTCAACCTGTCCGGTAAGGGCACCGTTGTTGTCACGAGCGGTTTGCGCGAATTCGCGTGCGGACGCGCCGGCTTGTTCAGCCACTCCCTCACCAACAACAACTACGGTTTCGGGGCAAAGTCGCGCGATTTCAAGTAGTGTGCGCTCGCTAAGTTCCCCATTCTTTTCAGTGAAGAGGACGGGGCCGGGACGCTGCGATTTGGGAGCTCCCGCGATGGTTGCGGTGCCGCCATCAACAAACGGGTTGATAAGGTAAACGGTTTTTGCGGACTGATTGAATTGGCGAATAGAAGTTGCAATAGCGGCTTCGCTAGGGGCTTCTTCGTAACGCACCATCTGAATGTCGCCGGCAAAAGTGGTGGAGATGAGGGTTGTGCGCGCGTCCACCGAGAGATCAGGCGCGGCAAGGGCTGGTGTAGCAAGGGAGAGTGGCAGAACAATTGCCGCCCCCATCGCTAGGAGGCGGCTGTTAAAAAGCCTCTTTTGCCTCATAAAACCCCACATTCGCACTCGAACGTTCCAATTGTAGCGGTTTCAACTGGACACGCCAATAGGTGATCAAATCGTAACTATTCATTTTCCTACGAAATGATGCGGCTTACGCGGCTGGAACCATCACAGTTTGCGACAGACTTCGGCGAGACGTCTAGGCAGTTAATCTTCAAGCAGGTTTTGCAGGTGTTGGAACACCGCAGCTCCGTTAGCTCGGAGTCCGTCGTGCTGGTATTCGTTGGTCACCCAGGTGCGAATGCCGGCGAGCTCCGCGGTTTGAAGAGACAGGTCGGTGGGCACAAACATGTCTTCGAAGTAGACGGCTGCGGCTCCGGGTACCTCGTTGTTTGCCAGCTGCTCGGGGTTGTAAACCGGCTCCCAGTCCGTGAAAGCCGCGAGTTCGTGCGCCAATTCGCGCATGGGAGCAAGCGCTGGATCCTCATCATAGATGAGGGGGTACATGTGCTCACCGGTCAGATAAACCGGACTTTCAGCCCGGTAGTCCGGCGCGGGCGCGAACCCTTCAGGGATCCCTGATCCCACCTCGGCTAGCAAGCGCTCAGCCGCCCAATTTGTGGCCTCACCGCGAAGGTCTGGCGTAGCGCCGGCGTAAATCGTCTCGTGCAATACCCCGTACATTGGCGAATCGCCCTGCGAGAGCTGGCGCCCCACCATGTCGAGGAACTGCGTGTTCAGACGCTTCTGCCCGCGCACGCTCACAAACGGACCCTCAAAGAAGTAGTGCAACTGGTCGAATCCGGTGGTGGTTCCGAGCATGAGGCCAAGCATGCGCAGACGGCGGGAAGTCAGGCGCTCCCCCGTTGGCAAAATCTCTTCATGTGTGTCGAGGTGGGTGAGCACGTCTTTCAGCGTTTGCTGGTCCGCCTCGTATCGCTTGAAGTAAACCTCGTTGCGAGCCGCTGTTGCGCGGTAGGTGCGACGGTATATTTCGTCAATGCTTACCAGGCCAGGCAGGCCGCCCGTGTAGTAGACCGCCGAGAGGCCCTCGGGGGCATGGGAAAGGTACGACGTGTTGATGAAGCCACCGTAGGATTGGCCCAGGCTGGCCCACTTCTTGCCGGCGTTGATTTCACCGCGCAGCAGCTCCGCGTCGCGCACCATGTTGTCTGCGCGGAAGTGCTTAACGTAGTTGACCTGGTCTTTAACCGTAGCGAACTCGGAAAGCGTCAGGGCGTCCAGGCGGGTTGAAAGGCCGGTGCCACGCTCGTCCATTAGGATCACCCGGTGGGTTTTCAGCGCCTCACCGATCCAGCCACTGTTGAAGTCGCCGGGGCGCGGCGCACGTCCGCCCGGGCCTCCCTGCATGAAAATGATTGCGGGCTGGTCAGTGTTTGGACCGTTCTTATCCAGCGTCACTTCGCGGGCAAACAGTTCGATCTGACGTCCATTCAGGTCGGAGTAATCCAGTGGCACCTGCAGGCGGTGTTCAGTTACGTGTGCACCGTGCTGAATGTAAGTGTGGCGGCTCGCGCCCTCGCTAGCCGACTTTGAAACCGCACTGTTCACCGAAGCTACCTTCTTTTCTTTCTGCTGCCTGCTTTCTACATGCTTATCGTCTGAGTTACTGGTTTCTTTCACCGTGGTTCCTTTAACGGGCTCATCGAATGAGAACAGCATGTTCATCTCGTTCACAGGCTCTTCTAGTTTTCTTTCCTGGCCGCCGGTTGCGTGCGCTACGTTGCCACTTTTCGAGGACGAGTCGGATTCTTCACCGGACGGACCCACCTCTTCGGACGGACCCGCGTCAACTTCACCCTGGCCGATGCGAGAAAACCCCGGCCCCTCTTTAACCGTTTTCCCGCTTTGGATTGCGGTTGCAGCGCCGCGGGCAAGGTCATCGGCGCGCTCGTTCATGTTGTGATCGTTGTGTCCGCGCACCCACTCGAACTCGACTTTGCGGCCCTTCTTGCGAGCGTATTCAAGTTCTTCGTCCAAAGCTTCCATGATTTCCCGATTAGCTACCGGTTTGCCATCGCCCTTCTTCCAACCCTTACGTTTCCAAGCGAAACGCCATTTAGTGAGGGCGTTAATGACGTACTGCGAATCGGCAAAAATATGCAGGTCTTCTGACGCGCCCCTGGTTTGGCGCAGGAGGTCAAGTACGGCAAGTAGCTCGCCCACATTATTCGTGCTCTCTTCTAGCGCTCCGGCACTCCAGTTTCGCTCGTCCATGTACCAGGCCCAGCCGGCGGGGCCAGGATTTCCCAAGGAGGATCCGTCGGTGGCAGCAATCAAAGTCATACGCTCATTCTAACGATGAAGCCAGACATCCTCGTCAAGCGATGATTACCAGGCAATCGCTCTTTCCTTCCTTACCTATTTCGTATTACGATATTCATATGCGTGAAACTATTGCAGGGAAAGAAGTCACCGAAGAACAGATTGAGAAGTGGGTTCAAGAAGCTGAAGCGGGATACAACGCTACACAGCTGAAGAAACGCGGTCGGCCAGGCCGCGGAGCCGAACCAAGTCAGGTTGTTGCCATCCGTTTCACTGCCGACGAATTGAAACGCATCGACCAACGCGCGGCCCAAGAAAACATCACCCGATCCGCACTGATCCGCGAAGCAGTTCTGGCGTGAAGATTTCACTGCACAACTCGGCACGAAAACACCAAGAACGCGACCATATTAACGATGACGACATTCTCAAGGCAGCAACATTCCCTCTGTGGGTCGCTGCTTTAGATGATGAAAATCCCCAACGAGAACTCAGGCTCGGTTTCGACAACGCAGGAAGACTATTAGAGCTCGTCGTGCTGATCTTTGACAGCGGAAATGAACTCGTTATTCATGCAATGAAGGCTCGGACACAATATCTTGATTTGTTAAATTAGAGCGGGTTTACAGGTTTTAGGAAGTAACATGGCAGACTTTTATGATCGCGGCAATCAGTATCGGGGCGGGCGTGACGGCGGTTTTCGTGACAATCGAGGCCGCGGCGGGTTCCGCGGCGACAGGGGCGGATACCGCGGTAAGCGCGAGTTTGAACGCAAGTCGGGTTCGGATCAGGATCTGATTGATCGGTTCCACGAAATTGATGGCCGCAACTATGGGCAGTACAAGTCCGTGGTTGGCGATTACGATTATGGCGATTTCACTTTGCATATCGACCGCGTGCAGTCCGATCCGTACGCGCCACCATCGCAGTTGCGTGCTACCGCATCGCCGGTGAAGATGGGCATCCCTGAAGATCTGCTTGATACTCGTGAAAAGCGCGTGGCTGTGGCTGATTTCTTGGCGCGCGAGTTTGCGAAGAACAGTGCAAAGACCCCAGAGATCCGCATTGCGCGTTGCGGCCAAGAGATTTTGGAGCGCTCTTACGCATCCGTTGACAAAACCGCGGTTGAGGTGCGATTCCAGTGCCAGTTCCCCGCTCGCGGACGCACAATCATGGGGCGTTCCATGGCGCGTCTTGCAGACGTTGATATTCCGTACACGGTGATGGACACGTTTGATTTTGTTTCCGAGGACGCCGCGCAACACCTAGCTAACCTGCGTCGCCACGTGGAGACGTACGTGGATTACCAGGCGTTGCAGGCCGCACTGGCTGATAATGGTTGGATTGGTTTTGTGGCGAATGAGTCGGTGCTGGCTCGCCGCTCCGGCATTTCGGATTATCCAATGGATGAGGCCGTGCGTTTCACTTCGCCACATTCACTGGAGCAAACCGTGACCTTGCCCCACGCGGGAGAGGTTAAGGGCATGGCTTTGAAGCCGGGAATCACGGTGATTGTGGGCGGTGGTTATCACGGTAAGTCCACGTTGCTGAATGCTTTGCAGCGCGGCGTTTACGCTCACGTGCCGGGCGATGGCCGCGAACTTGTTGCGGTTGTGCCCAGTGCTGTGAAAGTGCGCGCTGAGGACGGCCGGGCGGTCACTTCGGTTGACGTGTCCGCGTTTATTAATGACCTGCCAGGCGGGGCGTATACCGCGGCTTTTTCTACGGAGAACGCGTCGGGTTCAACTTCGCAGGCGGCCTCGATTGTGGAGGCCGTGGAGGTGGGCTGCCCCGTGCTGTTAGTGGATGAGGACACCTCGGCTACTAACCTCATGATTCGTGATGAGCGTATGCGCGCTTTGGTGGCGGATGAGAAGGAGCCGATCACCCCGTTTGTGGATCGCATTGGGGGCCTGGCGAGGGCTGGCGTTTCAACCATTCTGGTTATGGGCGGCTCTGGAGACTATCTGGATGTGGTGGACTTGGTGCTCATGATGGATAGTTATGTGGCGCATGATGTGACGCAGAAGGCGCGCGAGATTGTGGCTGCTCAGCCGCGTGAGCGTATGGACGTGGAGGATTTCCCGGCTGTGAAGCAACGCGTGATGCTCCCGCTTAAGGCGCATGGCGGTAAGGCGAAAACGAAGGCTAAGGGGCTGGACAGCATTTCGCTGGATCGTCAAGATATTGACGTGTCTAACGTGGAGCAGATTGTGGACGGAGGCCAAACGGAGGCAATCGCGTGGGCGATTCGGGCGCTTACCGATGGGGAGCGTGCAACCGCGTTTGACGGCGAAACCACTTTGGCCGATGCTTTGAGGGCGTTGGATGAGATTATCGAGCAGCACGGCCTGGATGGTCTTGGCGGTCCAGAGAAGTCGGCGTTCATGGTGCGGCCCCGCATGGTTGATTTAGCAGCGGCGCTTAACCGTTACCGTTCAATCCGAATCGCTTGATACGTCTTTGTTCGATTTCAGAGGAGCCGCGTTGCGCTGAGTAGTTTAGCGATAGAGGGCTCGGCGGCGCGTAAGTGAGCAAGGCTTTTGATGAGCACGCTGTCCACCTTGTGGATCGTTTAGAGCTGGCTTCGCCCCCCTCGCATGGCATTTGGATAGCATGGCCAAAACCCGTGGCGGGAAACCGTGAACGCCACCTGAATGGTAGGAGTCCAAGTGACGCATATTGATCATTTTCTTGGCAAAGAGTATGGCCGCACTAGTTTTGATGCCAGTATTGCTCCGGCTCTGCGCATCCAGCCGGGAACGGGCCAGACGATTGGTTTTGAAACTGATGACGCTCTTTACGCGGAGCTGCACGACAAGAAGGATTTAAGCCAGTGTGAATCCACGATTAACCCGGTTACGGGCCCGGTGTATGTTGAGGGTGCGCAGCCTGGTGACACGTTGAAGGTGACGATTCGTGACATTCAGTTGAAGGAGTACGGCTGGTCCGTGTCGCTTCCCGGCTCAGGCGCTCTTGCGAGCCGTATGGGTGAGGATGTGTTTTCGCGTCAGATTCCAATCGAGGATGGCGTGGTTAAGCTGACGGAAAACCTTTCAGCTGGGGTTCGCCCGATGATTGGTTGTATTGGTACGGCTCCTGCGGGGCAGCCGGGTTCGACGATCATGCCGAGCTTCCCTTCCGGCGGCAACATGGATCTGACCGACGCGAAGCCGGGCTCTATCGTGTATCTGCCTGTTGAGGTGGAGGGCGCTTATCTTTCCATCGGTGATATTCACGCGATTATGGCGCGCGGCGAATCCTCGTTTGTCGCTATTGAGGCAGAGGGTGTAGCTGTGGTTGAGGTTGACTTGGTTAAGGGGAAGAAGATTCGCGCACCCCGCATTGAGACAGCTGATGAGTGGTGCTTCATCGGTATTGGCCACCCAGTGCAACAGTCGATCACTAATGGTTATGAGGATATGTTCGACTTCCTCACCGTCAATAACGGTTGGGATGAGGGGGATGCTTACGTGGTGATGAGCGCCCTAGCACACTCGGAGCTAGGTGGGCCCACCGGCTCTGAAAACCCTGACCCGCTACACCCCTTCAACGCAGTTGGTGCGGTGACGGTGCATCGCCTACCAAAATCAGTATTAGAGGCGTAAACCTAGTTGCTGTCATGGGGCCTCGACCAACAGGTTGGGGCTCTCTGGCAGATCGGTCTGAGGACCGGATCTTCTTCCGCACCCCTTCGCAAGCAAAAGGCGCGGAGCTTCTGGAATCATCCAGACGCTCCGCGCCTTTGAAGTCAGCCTTTACAGCATGCAGGAAACACAGCCTTCAACTTCTGTTCCCTGAAGCGCCATCTGGCGAATACGCATGTAGTACATCGTCTTGATGCCCTTACGCCACGCGTAAATGTAAGACTTGTTCAAGTCGCGCGTTGAAACCGTGTCCGGGTAGAACAGCGTGAGCGACAATCCCTGATCCACGTGCTGAGTTGCCGCAGCATACGTGTCGATAATCTTCTCCGGACCAATCTCGTAAGCGTCCTGGTAGTACTCCAAGTTCTCGTTCGTCATGTACGGAGCCGGGTAGTACACGCGCCCAATCTTGCCTTCCTTACGAATCTCAATCTTCGAGGCAATCGGGTGGATCGACGACGTCGAGTTATTGATATAGCTGATCGAACCCGTAGGCGGAACCGCCTGCAAGTTCTGATGGAACATGCCGTACTCGCGCACATTCGCTGCCAGCTCACGCCAATCATCAGGAGTTGGCAAGTACACGTTGGACTTCTCAAACAGGCCCTTCACCTTATCGGTCTTCGGCACCCACTCGCCCTCAATGTACTTCTTGAAGTACTCACCCGAGTAGTACTTCGAATCCTCAAACCCAACAAACGTTTCCCCGCGCTCACGCGCAATCTTGTTGGACGCCTTAATCGCCTGGTAAACCACGGCGTAGAAATACATGTTCGTGAAGTCCAACGCCTCTTCAGAACCGTAGAAGATTTCTTCACGAGCCAGGTATCCATGCAGGTTCATTTGACCAAGGCCAATGGCGTGCGACATCTGGTTGCCGCGCTCAATAGACGGGGCAGACGCAATATTTGCAAGACCTGAAACTGCGGTGAGGCCGCGGATAGCCGTCTCAACCGTAAGCCCAAAGTCGGGTGAATCCATCGACTTCGCAATGTTCATCGAACCGAGGTTGCAAGCAATATCCTTACCAACCTTGGCGAACGTCAGATCCTCGTTGTACTCCGAAGGCTCCGACACCTGGAGGATCTCCGAACACAGGTTGGACATAGAGATACGGCCCTTAATCGGGTTTGCACGGTTCACCGTGTCTTCAAACACGATGTAGGGGTATCCCGACTCAAACTGGATCTCTGCGATCGTTTGGAAGAAACGACGAGCGTTGATCTTCTTCTTGTGGATCTTCGGGTTCTCCACCATCTCGTGGTACTTCTCAGTAACCGAAATCTCCGTGAATGGAACGCCGTACACGCGCTCCACGTCGTACGGGCTGAACAGGTACATGTCCTGATTGCGCTTAGCCAGCTCGAACGTGATGTCTGGGATCACCACACCCAAGGAGAGCGACTTAATGCGGATTTTCTCATCCGCGTTCTCCCGCTTCGTGTCCAAGAACGACATGATGTCGGGGTGGTGCGCATGCAGGTACACGGCACCAGCGCCCTGGCGGGCGCCAAGCTGGTTCGCGTACGAGAAGGAATCCTCAAGCAACTTCATTACTGGAACTACGCCGGAAGACTGGTTCTCGATCTTCTTGATCGGCGCACCCGCCTCGCGCAAGTTCGTCAGCGACAGTGCCACGCCACCACCACGCTTCGAAAGCTGCAACGCCGAGTTAATGCCGCGCGCAATCGACTCCATGTTGTCTTCCACGCGAAGCAAGAAACACGAAACGAGCTCGCCGCGCGCCTGCTTACCCGCGTTCAAGAACGTGGGGGTTGCCGGCTGGAAACGACCCGAAAGGATCTCATCCACCATCTTGACTGCAAGTTCCTCATCGCCCTGCGCCAAGTACATGGCAACCATGACAACACGGTCCTCAAAACGCTCCAAGTAACGCTTACCATCAAACGTCTTCAGCGTGTAAGACGTGTAGTACTTGTACGCACCAAGGAACGTTTCGAAACGGAACTTCTTTTCATACGCGTGGTCATACAGCGACTTAATGAACTCAAAGCTGTACTGATCCAGAACGTCCTTCTCGTAGTAGCCCTCTTCCACCAGGTAGTCGAGCTTTTCCTTCAGCGTGTGGAAGAACACCGTGTTCTGGTTGACGTGCTGCAAGAAGTACTGCCTTGCGGCCTTCTTATCCGCATCAAACTGAATCTTGCCATCACGGTCATACAGATTCAGCTGAGCATTCAGCGCATGGTAATCCAGCTCGGGCGGAAGCGCGCTTTCCAACCCCGTGTCAGTCAGATTTTCTGCCAAAATTCTCTCAATCCTTCTTGCACTTTAGAAACATCCTGGCTGGTGCCAAGAAGTTCGAACCGATACATGTGTGGCACACCCAGCTTGCGAGCAATCACATCGCCCGCAAGGCCGTAAGCCTGACCGAAATTCGTGTTGCCCCCCGAAATAACTCCGCGGCACAAATCTCGATTCTCTTTCACGTTCAAAAACTTGATCACCTGTTTTGGAACCGCGCCCTTCAAGTTTCCACCCCCATAGGTGGGAACAATCAGCACGTACGGTTCATGCACATACAAGAACTCATCGCGCGGCAACAGGTGAATGCGCGAGTTCCTAAACCCCAACTTTTCCACAAACCGCTTAGTGTTGTCCGTCGCTGACGAAAAGTACACAAGAAATATGTCCTTGTCCACACTCTTCTTTTCCGACATGGCTTACCTTCTGCTCAACTGCTGTTTTTGGATACTTCTGATTCGAAAGGGTTTCACGCATAGTTAACCCAGCCACCAAATGTGACGGCCGGGTTTGGCTTTAGCCGTTGACTACGAGGGCGGCTTCCTTAGCGATCTTCTTAATCAGATCGGGACGGTAGCCCGCCCAGTGCTGGTCGCCAGCCATAACTACAGGAGCCTGCACGTAGCCGAGCGACTTCACGAACTCAAGCGCATTTGGATCCTCAGTCAGATCGACCTCTTCGTACACCAAATCCTGCTTGTTCAGCGCGCGCTTAGTAGCGTCACACTGGACGCACATCGGCTTGCTGTAAACGGTGATGCTCATGGCATTCTCCTTAACGATTCTTATCTAAGACCCAGACGAATCCGCGCCTTGTAACTACACTCATGTGATTGTACTAGATGTTTAGCCCGTATGTAACTTCTAGACACTATACCTAGTGGTTGAGTTACATCACGACCACAATATGGAGCATTTTTGTTCACCCGAGAAAGAGAGGCTGTGGATGGCCTGACGGCAGTCTGTGGACGTGAAACGGCCCTGTATACGCGGCCTCACCCCCTCTTCATCACTGTCTGGAACCGGCCATAAACAATGGTCTAACAGGGGTAGGACAAACATTTTGAAAGCCTCAAACCAGACGCTGCTGCGCCCGGTCCAGGGCTTGTTGAAACTGTGGACAACAGATATTCACATGCTGTGGAAACTGTGGAGTGGACGGATGTTAAATGCCCTCGAGAATTAGTGCGCTCGGGCGTGTCGCACACTCGTTAACACTCAACGACGTTTACGGCCAGGCCGCCAGCCGAAGTTTCCTTATACTTCGACATCATGTCTAGGCCCGTCTGCCTCATCGTCTCAATCGCCGCATCCAACGGAACCGTGTGACGCCCATCTCCCCACATGGCCATACGCGCCGCATTAATCGCCTTCACAGCCGCAATCGCATTGCGCTCAATACAGGGGATTTGCACCAAACCCGCAACCGGATCGCAAGTGAGGCCAAGCGAATGCTCCATCGCGATCTCCGCCGCATTCTCCACCTGGGGAGCGCTGCCCCCAAACGCCTCAGCCAAACCAGCAGCCGCCATTGCCGAGGCCGAACCTACCTCACCCTGGCAACCCACCTCGGCGCCCGCAATCGAAGCGTTCGTCTTAATCAGCGACCCAATCGCCGTGGCCGCCAGCAAGAACTTGCGGGTGGCCTCCAAGCGGTTCACCTCGCCCTCCGGCGTGAAATGCCACAGGTACCCAAGCACCGCAGGGATCACGCCAGCCGCCCCATTCGTTGGGGCCGTCACCACGCGGTGACCCGCCGCATTTTCCTCATTTACCGCGAGCGCATACAGGTTCACCCAATCCATCGCCCGCAGCGGGTCGTCCTCACTACACGCCCACTTATCACCCTGCGCGGGGCCGGAACTGCGCCCGCCCAGGCTCTTAAACAGGTTCGACGCGCGCCGCTTCACCCGCAGGCTACCGGGCAGAACGCCATCGGTATTACACCCTGCCTCGACGCATTCCTCCATGGTTTTTGCAATCAAATCGAGGTAGGCGTCCACGTCTTCGCGCGAGCGCGCGGCCTCCTCGTTAGCGCGAACCACATCCGAGATTGACAAGCCCTCGCGCGCGCAGGTCTGCAACAGAGCCGAGGCCGTGGTGAACGGGAAAGGTGCGGCAGTGGCGTGCAGCTGCGCCGCTTGCGGCGTGGCGAGAGCCCGCACGTCTGGCCGCTGCGGATCATCGGACAGGTCTTCCATCACAAAACCGCCACCAACCGAATAGTAGGTGCGCGAGAACTCCTTGCCATCACGCTTCGCGGTAAGCGTCAGAGCGTTCACGTGATAGGGCAAAACAGTGAACGGTGTCATCACGATCGGCTCCATGCGGGCCTCGCACCAACCGCCCAAAAGACTGACCACACCCGTGCCTTCCACACGTTGCGAGATTGACGTGACCACCTCGCCCGGAACGGTATCCGGCATGTAGCCCTCCAAGCCCAGCAACACTGCGCGGTCGGTGGAGTGGCCGCGGCCCGTGGCACCCAGCGAACCGAAAAGCTCCGCGTGCACCACCTGCGGCCTGAAATCCAGCTCGTAAAGCTCCTGCGCGAACGCTTGTGCTGCCCTCATCGGCCCAACCGTGTGCGAAGACGAGGGACCCACGCCAATGCGGAACATGTCGAACACGGATAGGGGGCGCACCGAATCCTCAACATCAATCAAACCGGAAATCATGCCAGCAGGGCTTGGCCCATCCACGTGGGCCGGAGCGGCAGAAGGTTCAAAAACCATCGGGTTCCTTGAGCTAAATTAGGTTTTACGAAATACCAGCGAAAGCGGGCACATGCACATCCTACGAGATTTACACGCAAGCACTGATCTTAAAACGGTCGCTATCGCGGCTGCCATGGATATGGAGACCGAACCGCTCCTTGACCTCACCAGCTTTGGGCCAAGCGTTGACATTGCGGGCCAAAACTGGCGTGTAGGCGTTTTTGAGGGGGAGGCGGGGCCACTCCAACTTTGTGTTATCACCACGGGCATTGGCCTGGCTAACGCCGCGAGCGCGGCCGCCCGAGCGCACCTGGTTTTTGGAGAAAACTTGTGCGCATACATGTGCGGCGGCACCACGGGTGGCCTGGGCGCGCAAACAAGTGTGCGAGATGTTGTTGTGGGTACTGCCTTCACCTACTCGCGGGCCGATGCCACCGCCTTTGGCTACGCGCCCGGGCAGGTTCCCGGCATGCCCGAGCAGTACTTCGCGGATCCGGCACTGGTAGAGAAAGCTCGAACCGCCCTCGCGAATGAAAACTCGCCCGGCGATCTTTCTGCGGCTGACCGTCCTGAAGACTGCGATCAATCTGAGGATTCTAACTACCTCCAGGGCACGGGCAAGGTTTGGTTTGGCCAAGTGACCTCCTCAGACGCTTTCATCACCGCGGCAAACGTGGAGCAAATGCGCGAAACCTTCCCCGCCGCCCTCGGCGCCGACATGGAAACCACGGCGGCCGCCCAGATTTGTGCCCGCGCCGGCGTGCCGTTCATTTCTGTGCGGGCAGTCTCGGACCTTTGCGGACCCGCCGCCAACCAAGACTTCCACATCGACGGCGAAGTAGCGGCCGCAATCAGCGCCCAGGCCGTGCGCGCACTGGTGGCGAGGCTTTAGCTCGCAAGACCTGCGTATACCGCCGCCGTTGCTAAATCGCGTAAACCATCCTGGCGCAAGCCCGGCCAACCCCACACCTGGCCGGTCAGATCCGCAGGCACCGCACCAACCCCTGCCGCCGCGCCCAGCAACGCGCCCGCCAGGCAAGCCACCGTGTCCGTGTCCCCGCCCGCACGCACCGCGGAACTGACCCCCACCCAAACCGGGTTCAACTGCGCGTTGCCGCGCTGCTCCCACTCGGCCACCCGGACAGCCGCCAACACGCGATCCATCACCGACACCGCATCCAAACCAGCGCCCAACCCAGACGCTACGCCCGCATCATCGCCTCGCACCATCGACAGCAAGAACGCTTCGTCCTCGCCCGCCACGCCTGCAACGCCAAAAATGGGACATTCTGATCCCAGACTGCCGATTCCATCCAAAACATTTGCAACTGCCGCATACCAGTCCAGGCATTCTTGCCATGGCTTTCCTGGCGCAAAACCCGCGAGCGCCCCGCGTAGCGACTGCGCGTACGAGGCTGCCAGCAAAGCGGTACGCGGATCCGGCGTCACCATGCGCACAACCTCTAAACTCACCCGGGTGCACTCGCGAGAATCCAACGCCGCAGACAGTGCCACCGGCACCATGAGTGCAAACACCTCATTGCCAGCCACGCGTGCACGCGGACGCAAACTCTCCCAACGAGCACTCGCCGCAGCCACCAACCGGGCAGCGCCGGGCGGCTCGCCCTGCTCCTGCTCAATCCGCCCCCGCAAATGCGCTGGAGCAAGCGAAGGCTGATCCGCCCACTGCAAAACCGCCTGCAAACCCGGAGCCACCTGCACCGGATGCGAGCGATACCAAGCCATCAATCGCACAGCCAACTGATCTAGCGCCACCTGCGAACCAAGCGGGCTCTGAGCAGCTACCTCCAGCCCCAAAACAGCCAGCTGCACGTCCGCGCCCCACTCGCCCTCATCAAACTGACCGCTACGTCCTCGCAAATCTAACCGCTGCGCGTCCGTAGGTGGAGTGGCAAGCTCCCACGGCACGCCGAGGGCAGACCCAACGGCCATCGCTGAAACCGCCCCCACCGCCGATAGCGCTACATCCGAATGTTCACGTCGCACGCGCACTAGCCTGCCGCGATGTGGGGTGGGCGCGTCTAACTCACTCACGCTCCAGCCACGCGTCAGCAAGAAGCTGGAAAGACCGACGGCGAAGCTCAGGATCCCACGCGTAAGAGACAACAATCAACTCGTCCACACGGAACTGCTCCACAAAACCATCCAGGTACTCCACCACATCGTCAGGCGAGCCCACCACGGCCGTCGTGTTCAAACCTTGCGCTGCAACGTCATACTGCAAGGCCGCATTAGGCTTCGACAGCGGCTCATTCTTGCCCTTGCTGAGCCCATCCTTCCAATCCGTGTAAGAGGTGAACAGGTAGTTTGCCTCCTCCCGAGTTGGTGCCACCAGCACATTCACGCCCGCCATGAAGACCGGGCGATCCACCTGGACCGTAGGAGCCTCCGCGTTAAAGTTCGCGCGGTACGTCGCTACCGCGTTACGCAAGTATTGAGGTGCAAAATGCGACGCAAAACTGTAGGGCAAGCCCAGCGCGGCCGCCACCTGGGCGCCACCGAGCGAAGATCCGAGCATCCACAGCGGAACCTCGGTTCCCTCACCTGGGATCGCCAAAATCCTATTGCGGATCGAGGCGGGATTTGGAGACAGCCCGAACGCCGCGGCCTCCGCTCCAGCAAGACCAAAATCGTCAACCGGGCTCGGCTGGAAATACTGCACCAGCTGGGCCACATCGACACTGAAATCATCCAACTGGCCGCTTCCGCGCCGCAGAGCCGAGGCCGTCACCGGATCGGTGCCCGGCGCGCGGCCAAGCCCCAAATCAAACCGGTCACCATAAATCGTTGCGAGCGTACCGTAATACTCCGCGACCATTAGCGGCGAATGGTTTGGCAACATCACGCCGCCCGCACCCAAACGAATCGTGGAAGTGTGCTCCGCTGCGCGCGCCAACAACAACGAGGTTGCCGACGACATAAACAAACGAGAACCGTGGTGCTCCGCCATCCAATACCGGTTGTACCCCGCACTCTCCGCAAGGCGCGCCAACTCAAGCGAATCATCCAGCGCCCGGCGTCTACCCAAACCAGCAGAAACCGGCGACAAATCCAAAATAGAAAGTGGAACACGCATAACTAATCCTCCAATACCTGAAAGCTTACCCATGCCCAGCAAAAGCCACCCGGCAAACGCAAATTATGCCTGCGATTCACAAAAAGCTATGAATCTAGCCCTTCACTGCCCCATCTGTCATACCAGCCATGAAATGGCGTTGGAGGGCAAAGTACAAAATCACCATCGGCAAAGCTACCAGCACAGCACCCGCAGCCAGCGGGCTCGAACCCTGCGTGTACTGGCCCTGGAAGAACGCCAACCCCAACGGTGCGGTGCGCATCTTGCCCGATGGCGACATGACCAACGGGATCAGGAAGTCATTCCACGTCCACATAAACGTCAGCACCACCTGCGTAACTACCGTTGGCACGGCTATCGGCACCAAAACCGACCTCAAAATCCGCAAATTTCCGGCCCCATCTATCTGCGCGGCTTCAATCAAAGACCTATCCACGCTCCTAAAGAACGCGCGCATCCAAAACGTTCCGAAAGCCAGTGACTGCGCTATCTGGGGAAATGCAATAGCCCAAATCGTGTCCGTAAGCCCCAGGGACCTCAAATCAAAAAACAAGGGCAACACAATTGCTTCAGACGGCACCATGATCCCAAGCAAGAAAGTGAAGAATAAGATCTTCTCCCCACGCGGGCGCAACACGCCCAAAACATAGCCGGAAGCTATCGACAACACCAGCGCCACCGTCACCACCAGCAACGCCACCATTATCGAGTTGCGCATGTAAACCGAAAAGCGCCCCTGCTCCCACGCCGCCGCGTAGTTCTCAAAATGGAATGAACCCTCCCCGCCAAAAGACTCCGGCTGCAATGACAGCACCAGAATCCGCAAAATGGGCACCAACGCTCCCGCTGCAAACAGCGTGAGCACCACGTAATTAATCAGTTGTTCCGTACGCGAGGGTCTCATTATTCACGCTCCCCCACCAGGTTGAGGGCCAAGTTAATCAAGAAGATCACCAGCGTCAGCACCACTGCGAGCGACGAGGCTGTTCCCACCTCGCCAATTCGAAATGCCTGATAGTAAACCTCGTAAGACGGCACGGTTGTAGCACTTCCCGGCCCTCCCGATGTGGTCACATACACGAGGTCAAACGTCTTCAAAGCCGCCACAATCGTCAGAGTCAAAGACACTATGATCTCCGCGCGAACAGAGGGCACCGTTATTGCAAAGAACTGACGCACCCTGCCCGCACCGTCAAGCATCGCAGCCTCATACAAATCACGCGGAATCGCAGCCATACCCGACATCAAAAGCACCGTCACCAGGCCCAGGCTCACCCACGAACCAATCAAGCCCACCGCAGGCAGAGCAAACGTGAAATCACCCAGCCACGCCCTCGTCAACGATCCCAAACCAATCGCACGCAAAAACCCGTTAATTGGCCCGTCCGGGGCGTAAATTCCCCGCCACGCAATCGCTAACACCACCATTGCGATCACCTGCGGCAAAAACACCACCGTGCGGAAAAATCCCAGGCCGCGAATCTTCGACCTTGTCAATAGCGACGCCAAAACCAGACCCACGCACAGGGGAATAACCGCGTAAAAAATGATCAAAATCAGCGCGTGCGAAAACGCTGCCAACAACCGCGGATTCGAAAACGTCTCAATGTAGTTAGAAAAGCCTACAAACGTTGAATAACCCAGCCCATCCCACTTATACAAAGACAACTGGAATACGCGGATCAACGGGTAGAGCATGAACGCCGCATACACGGCGAAAGGCACGGCCATCAAAGCCAGCGCGGCCAGCGTATTGCTGCCCCGCTTAGTCTGGCTAAATTTCACGGCCGATCCGCGCGCAGCGCCACTCTTTGAGTCTGCGCGCGGACCGTTAGAAACCGTTGACATGTGCCTACTTCGCAAAACCGGAGTAGTCCGCCTCCAGGGCATCCAAGAATGCCTCCGGAGTCATCGATCCCGCCATCAACTGCTGCAACGCATCACCAAGCGTCTGGTCAAACGTCGGAGTTGCGTAGTCCAAGTACGGCAGAATCTCGCCATCCTTGGAAACGGTTGTGAACACGTTCAAAACGTCTGCCACAACACCCTTAGTTCCACCCGCATACTTCGCAGCGTCATTAACCGGCACATTTCCCGTGTCAGCAAGCACCTGCATGGCCTCATCAGACGTGATGAAGTCAATGTATGCCGCGGCTACGTTCGGATCCTTTGCCGAGGACGTGATCGCAAATGGCAAGCCTGTGCCACCGGTTGTTGCCGACTTATCGCCCACCATTGGTGGAGCCATGAATGCAACGTCGTCACCCATCGCCTCCATCAGATCCGGAGCGAGCCAAGAACCGGCAATCAAGTAAATGCCGTCACCCTTGGCAAAGCTCTGCCAGACCGAGTCATAATCAACGCCGTTGAAGCCCTCGTTGAAGTAGCCGGACGTCGCCCAGTCCTGCAACTGCTTCGCTGCCGCAACGTTCTCATCCGACTTCCACGTAGCACCCGCATTACCGAAACCAAGTGGGCGCACCTGGTCCGCCGGAACGTGAGCGGCCTGAACCGCGCCAAACAGGTGGAACGCCGGCCACTTATCCACATTGCCGAGCATAAGCGGCGTCTTTCCCGCATCCTTAATAGTCTTCAACTGGTCGCTGAACTCATCCCACGTCTTCGGTACTTGCAGGCCCACCTCTTCGAGCCGTGAAGGCGCGTAGAAAACACCCACAACCTCGCCTACCTGCGGCAAGCCGTAAAGCGATCCTTCGCCAAACTTCGTGGCGTCAGCCGAATAGGAAGAGTAAGAAAGAATGCTGTCAGAGTAGCGATCCCGCCACTTGTAAGCATCCGCCCATGGATCCAGCGGAATGATCTGTCCGGCCGAAACGAACTGCCCCATCATGGAGCGCGCATTATTTGCCTCCACAACATCGGGCGCGTCATCTCCCGAAAGTGCGAGGCGAAGTGTGGTTTGCAGGTCATCAAACGACTGCGAAACCCGATCAATGGTGATGTTTGGATACTTCTTCATAAACGCCTCATTCAAGCGCTTCATCTGCTCATCCTGGCCTCCGCGAACCTCCTGGTCCCAAACTGTCAGAGTCTGCTCAGGCAAGCTCGAAATATCCGTAATGACCTCACTTGACGCACCGCCCTCACCGGGGCTCGATTCGTTAGAAGGTCCGGGAGCACATGCTCCAAGCATTAGCGCCACAGCCGCAACTGCAGCAGATGCAATAAACTTTGCAGGCCTCATCGCCCTCCCCTTTCGAAAATTGCTCCGTCTGCTCTAGAGTTTCATCTCACGAAACGCTTTGGTTATTAAACCCGAATGTTCTTACAAAACGATGAACGAATTCTAAATCGTAAGATCCAGGAATATCGAGCTCTTCGATCCTTTTTGCAAGCTCTGAAGCGGTAGGAGTAGAACCAGCTCCTCCCGCCTTAGCAACCGATAGTGCGCCTAGAAGGAGGGCGAAAGACACGGCCTCACGCTCCGTTGCCTCATTAGCAACGGCTACGGCGAGCCCGGCGCTGAACGCATCCCCCGCCCCCGTTGTATCGACCACATCAACCGAAATACCGGGCAAAGTCTGGTAGTTATCCGGCCCCAGGATCACGCCACGACCGCCTCTTGTCACAACTATCCGCGCATCAGTTTCCACCAGCTGACCGATCATCGAAACGGCCTCACGAACATCAAAACAGCGCGCATAGTGCAGGATTTCGGTCTCGTTGGGAACAAAATAATCACAGTGCGCAAGAGGGAGCAGATCGCTGGTACGCCACGCGCCCGTAGAATCCCAACCGACGTCACCAATCACCTTCGTGCCGCGAGCGCGCCACTTCTTCACAACCTCGACATTATTATCGATCGCACGCAGGTCTGCGATTAGCACGGAAGGCGCGAAGTCTTCCGGTAATGCGCCACCTTCATCCGACCCGTGGGTGACCATTGCCCGGTCTGCGTCCCACGCCAGCGCAACAGTTACGGACTGGCACTCAACGGGCGTGGCATAGGCGGTGCCAACCTTGTTTTCTTCAAGCACTGATCGCACAATCTGACCCGCACGATCATTTCCGAGGCGAGTTATCAGCTCTACCGGGTACCCCAGCCGTGCCACGGCAACCGCCTGATTGGCAGCCCCTCCTGCTGTAAGCGCCGAAGATTCAACCCACATCTCCTCACCCAGCACTGGAGCATGTGGCATCCCAGCCATCACCACGTCCAAAAACGTTGGGCCACAAACCGCTATTGCACCGGTAGACATACAGCCTGCTTCCTTCTGCGTACCGTTTCGATCAGTATCGCCCCACGTCTCGTTCATGACAAACAATCTGCGCATCCCAAACTGGATAGGTAACGTGTGCGTGCAGACTTTATAAAATAAGAAGGTATGCGCAAGCGACTTTGCTTTTCCTTCGATTTGAAAGGTGTTCGCCCGTGAAACTAACGATCGCTGGAGGCGGCGGATTTCGCGTCCCTCAAGTTCTGGACGTTCTCTCAAAGCACGATTCTGTATTCCAGATCACTGACGTAGCATTGTATGACGTTTCCACTATGCGAATGGGCGTCATCGAAAACGTGATTCGTGGATTGTATTCTGACCGGCCTAACCTGCCTCGAATCACTGCGGCCACAGATCTTCATGAGGCCCTTGCTGGCGCGGACTTCGTATTTTCAGCAATCCGAGTGGGCGGCACCGATGGTCGCGTTCGCGACGAGCGAGTGGCTCTTTCTAATCACGTTATTGGACAAGAAACGGTGGGCCCGGGCGGCAATGCGTACGCGTTGCGTACACTGCCCGAAGCCATGCGTTTAGCGAAGGCTGCGCGCGAAGTGGCGCCAAACGCGTGGGTCATCAACTTCACCAACCCGGCCGGCATCATCACGCAAGCAATGCGCACGGTGCTCGGCAATCGCGTTGTTGGCATCTGTGACACCCCGATCGGCCTTATGCGCAAAGCGTGCGCGGCGATAGGCGTTTCGCCAAGCGAGGTCGAGTTTGACTATGTTGGCCTGAACCACCTCGGATGGTTGCGCGAACTGCGCGTTGATGGAGTTGACCGTCTGCCGGAGCTTCTCGCATCCGACGAGATGCTCGATCATATTGAAGAGGCCCGCATTCTCGGCTTCGACTGGGTGCGAACCCTTGGCGCCCTGCCTAACGAATACCTGTTCTACTACTACTACGCGCGCGAATCGTTGCAACGCATTCTGGACGAACATGAGACACGCGGGGAGTTCTTGCGCGCTCAGCAAGAAAAGTTTTACGAGGCCGCAGCAGCCGACCCGCAGCGGGCAGCCGAGCTGTGGCAGGCTACGCACAACGAGCGCGAAGCCACGTACATGGCCGAATCGCGCCCTGAGGAAGAGCGGGCCGGGCGCCGCAATGAGGACATGGGCGGCGGTTATCAAGAGGTTGCTTTCAACATCATGAAAGCCATCACCAAGGGCGAGCCCGCAACAATGATTCTGGGCGTGGCAAACGGCGATGGGCCAAGCGGCCTGCTGGTGCCGGGCCTATCCGAATCCGCAGTCGTGGAAGTGCCCTGCACGGTTGACGCTGGCGGCATCCACCCGCATCAGGTTGCGCCGTTGACCGGTCCCGAATTTGGCCTTGTCTCAACGGTCAAGGCTGTGGAAGAAGAACTACTGCGCGCGTTCTTTGAGTCCAACGAGGGAGCCGCTTGGCACGCTATTGCAAGCCATCCGCTAGTTGACTCGGTTGCCGTAGCGCGCAACGTGCTGGATGGTTACTTGGAAGACCCGAGACTGCAAGCCGTGCTACGCGGACACGATTAACCACAGACGCAAAGGCGGCTTGCGTTAGTTCCTGACCCAGTCCGGGTTTGGCGCAAGCCTCACAACCTCGCCAAACTGTGGGATAACCACATTCCAACCGAGCTCCTGCTTGATTCGCTCGCCCAGCGCCTGGGCTGCCCGCGGTTCACCGTGCGTCAAGAACACCGCGTGCGGGGCCTTCCCCGCCTTGCCGTCATCACCCTGGCCAGCTTGCGCAACCCAACGCAGAAGTTCGTCGCGATCGGCGTGCGCAGAGAACTCGCGGTCCTGCGTAACTTCAGCGCGAACCGGCACGTACCAGCCATGCATTTTGATCGATTCCGCACCCTCAAGCAGTTTTCGACCGCGCGTGCCCACAGCCTGGTATCCGGTGATAATAAGGCAGTTCTTCGGGTCCGGTAGCAACCTTTGCAGGTGGTGCAAAACGCGGCCACCCTCCAACATTCCTGAGGATGTCACTATGATGCACGAGCCTTTGAACTCATTGATCTTCTTCGAATCCTCCACGCTCAGCATCTGTTGTAGTTGCGGAATGCCCAGGAAGTCTTCCTTATCAATCCCGCTACGCATCTCTTCATCCGCAAACTCCTCGTACACGCTGAGGGCGCGCAGGCCCATCGGCGAGTCCACAAACACCGGCAGATCCGGGATTCTCCCCTCGCGCATCATCGACACCAGCTGGGCGAGCACCGACTCCGTACGGTGAATCGCAAACGCGGGAATCACAATCTTCCCACCCCGCGCCGCGGTGTCACGGATCGCGCGCGCCATCTCTTCGTGCGGCACCTCGGCAACCTCATGCAACCGGTCACCGTACGTGGATTCCATAATCACCCAATCCGCTGCCGGGGTTTTCCCGCGCGGCTTCAGCAGGTACGGGTTCTCCCTGCCCAGATCGCCAGAAAAGAGGATCCGCGTGCCCCCTGTCTTTATCAGAATCGAAGCCGACCCGAGGATGTGGCTGGCCGGCACCCAGCGGGCGGAGAACTCTCCAAAATCAACTTCCACATCAAACTCAACGGGGCGGAAATACTGCAGCGTCTTCTCCACGTCCTCTGGAGTGAACAGGGCCAACGGGTTCTCGTGCTTAGAGTAGCCACCCTTTTTCGCTGACTTCGCATCATTCACCTGCAGGTTGCCGGCATCGCGCAGGACTATCTCAGCGAGTTTGATAGTTGCCCTCGTAGCCCATATCGAACCTCTAAAACCCTGCTTCACAAGCACCGGCAGGTAAGCCACGTGATCAGCGTGAGCGTGTGTAATCAAGATGTCGGTGATAGTTTGCGGGCTTGGAGAGAACGGCTCCCAGTTCTTGACACGCCATTTCTTCTCACCCTGATACATGCCCGCGTCAACCAGTACTTTACGGCCATCGATTTCAAGCAAATACTTCGATCCGGTCACGGTTCCAGCCGCACCTAGAAACCTGCAACTAACAAGCGAATCGCTCATGCCCCTCACCCATCCGTTTGCAATCGAGACACTTCCAGTATGACGCAGCACACACTCGTTCGCAGGGGGAGACTTCGGCGAATCGTCGGCAAGGTGGCGCACCGGGGTAGCAAAAGGGCGCCCGGGAGTTAGTTGTAGTACTTATTCGCCTCTTCGTGCACCATCGCGTTTACCGCGAGCGCGTAGCGTTCTACTAGGTCGCTAAAGTATGGTTCGGCGCGTTTGATCCAGTCCTCTAACTTGTATGGGTCCTCGTAGCCTTGCGGCTCGTCTGGCTCACGGTCACGCCCGGCACACATGTCGAAGAATCCCATCGTGAACGGCATGACGCCCACGCTCCCCGCCCGTTCTTCCATTTCCAGCCAGTGCAACACCGCATCCCTACACGGTCTTGCCTGTATGAAGTACCCGTAGCGCTTGTACTGATCGATCATCACGTCCAGCACGGGCACCTCAAGCTCTGCCTTACCACTAGACAAGCTCCCCGCTGAGTATGCGCGTAGCGCCGATAGCGTGTCGATGATGTAACCGGTTCGGTCAAACCCTGCCACTACCGGGTTAGAACCGTCTGATACGCGCTCCAGGTCCTCCCGCACAGTTTTACGAAATAAAACCGCTGAACTATACGCGAGTGGCTTGTCTACCCCGTCGTCTTCAAACATCGTCTGCTCTTTCCGCCCGTTTCATAACGTCACTTAACGTTCTTATGTCTTAGGTACAAGCTAGCCGACCAAGGTTGAGCGCGTCGCAATAACCGGAAACTACCAACCCAAAAACGGAACGATGACGGGGCACATCAAAGCCCCAAAGCATAAAAATCTCGGGACACCGTATGAACGATGTCCCGAAACATAACAATCGTGCCCGAGGGGGGAGTCGAACCCCCATGCCCGTAAGGGCACACGGACCTGAACCGTGCGCGTCTACCAATTCCGCCACCCGGGCTAAAGCTAGATCAGCATATAAAATCAAAACCTGCGAGGCAAATTCAGCCAACCTCGCGCAATCGCTATAATATGGCCAAAGTAGTAGCGTAGATTCCGAGCTTGTAGCAAAACCATGGAGCTACCTATTGGGGGTGGACAATGCGGTTTCTTGACCGATTCGAATCAGCAATCGAAAAAGGCGTGCAAGGTACCTTCTCCCGGATCTTCCGCTCTGAACTAAAGCCTGTAGACGTCAGCTCGGCGGTGCGTAGCGCCATGGACAACCACGTCCAGGAATATTCCCGGGATCGCGCTATCGCCCCGAACCAGTACACCGTCCGCGTCGCACCCTCCGACATGAAGCGACTCGAAGAGCTTGGCATTGACGTCCTCGCCACCGAAGTAGAAAACACTGCGCGCGAACACGCCGAAGAAAACAACTTCGCTCTCGTCGGCCCCATCGACGTGAATATTGAGGAAGGTCCTGAAGAGCTCACGGGTGAACTCGAAATCGAAGTTGGCACCAAACGCGGGGCGGTAGCCCCAGCCACCAGCCAAGTTGCCACCGAGTCCAACCCGATCATCGACGTAGAGGGTGAACGCTGGATCCTCACCGAGCCCGTCACCATCCTCGGCCGCGGAGCCGAAGCCGACATCACCATCTCAGACTCCGGAGTTTCTCGCCGCCACCTCGAACTACGAAAAACCCCGGACGGCGTGATCGCTTCCGACCTCGGCTCCACAAACGGCCTCTACGTCGAAGGACACAAGGTAGACGCCGCCACATTGGTGGACGGAAATCAGCTGGTGATTGGACGCACGCGCATCCTGTTTTGGACATCTGCCGCAAAGGAGCAATATACGTAGATGGCTTCTGACCTAGCATTCACGCTGCTCCGGCTCCTCTATCTCCTCCTACTTTGGGCGGTGGCGCTCGGAGCTGTCTCACTGCTACGCCAAGACATCTTCGGAACCGTGGTCACGCCGCGCGGCGCAGGCCGCAAAGAGGCTGACAAGCACCTCGCTGAATCCAAACGACGCCGCAAACGCGGTGCAGCCCCAACGATGCCAACCAAACTCCTCATCACCGGAGGGCCCCTGGTTGGCACCACCATGAAGCTAGGTAATGCGGACATCACCATCGGCCGCTCGCCTGCCTCAACGCTTGTAATCGACGACGAATACGCGTCTTCGCGCCACGCCCGCCTGCACCTGGACGATGAAGGCTGGTGGGTTGAAGACCTCGGCTCCACAAACGGCACTTTCGTTGATGACGAACGCATCGACCGGCCCCACCGGCTCACGTTTGGCGCTAACGTGCGCATTGGTAGAACCACATTCGAGCTGGTGAGCTAATGGCAGTTGACTTCCGCTTCGCCGCCAGGTCCGACGTGGGCCTTGTGCGCAAAAACAATCAGGATTCCGGTTATGCCGGGCCGCACCTGCTCCTGCTAGCCGACGGCATGGGCGGGCCCGCGGGCGGAGACATAGCATCATCCGTGGCCGTCGCCCACTTCGCCCCCCTTGACGCTGACGACCATCCGGCCGAACAAATGCTTCCCCTCCTCCGCGACGCCCTGAATGCCGCGCATGAGGAACTGGTTGAACGCTCCAAGAACGACCCAAAACTGCAAGGCCTTGGCACCACGTGCATTGCCCTCATGCGATCAGGGTCAAAACTTGCGATGGTACACATCGGTGATTCGCGCGCATACGTGCTTCGCGGCGACAACCTCACGCAGGTCACCACCGACCACTCGTTCGTGCAATACCTCATCCAAACCGGGCAAATCACGCCAGAAGAGGCTGAAAACCACCCGCAACGTTCGATCGTGCTACGCATTCTTGGAGACTCTGACTCTGACGTTGTGCCCGACGAATCCGTACGCGAAGCCGTGGTGGGTGACCGGTGGTTGCTGTGCTCCGACGGGCTGTCCGGCGTAGTTTCCGCCGACACAATCATCGAAACGCTATCCACCATCGACGATCCTGGCGAATGTGCCGAGGAGCTAATCAACCTTGCCCTACGAGGGGGCGGGCCCGACAACATCACGTGCGTGATCGCAGACGTCGTTCCTGCCGGTTCCATCGACGCGCAAACCCCCCAGGTAGTGGGCGCCGCAGCGGTTGATCGCAACCTTCCTAGCCGTGGAGGCGGGGGCGCTGCCGCACGCGCCGCCAACCTCGCGCCGCGCGAAACCATCGTTGATGAGGAAGAACCTGAAGATCTGAAACCCCGATCTTGGGTTAAGCCCTTCTTCGCCCTCATCGCTACAACGCTGGTGATTCTAGGCGCTTGGGGCGGATACGTTTGGTCGCAAACCCAGTATTACGTGCAATTGGTGGAAGACCGGGTTGTCATATTCCAAGGCATTCCGCAGGCGGTGGGCCCGTTCGAGTTATCTCACCCAGTTGAACTAACCGAGATTAAGGCCGCAGACCTCCTCCCCGTTGAGCGAACACGCCTAAAAGAACCTGTACGCAGATCCTCAATGGAGGAAATCAACCAGTATGTTGAGTCCTTGAAGCGCACAGCTGAGAGTAATAAGACAACTTCGACAACTGAGCCGAATGATAAAACAGGCGAAAGCACGCCGGCTGAATCCGGAACCAGCTCGTCGACAACGGTTGCCACTAAGGAGAGCTAATGGCAACCGTAACGATCTCCCCTCCAAGATCGCGGCCCATCCTAGAGCTGCTCTTGCTTGTCCTGTCCACGGCCGCGGGCCTGGGAGGCTACGCCCTCACTTCCCTCAATCGAACCGATGAGTTGCCTGCCAACATCCTTTGGCACGTGGTAATCCTCGTCGTATTCTCAACCGTTGCGTACCTTGGGGTGCGCAAACTCGCTCCACACGCCGACCCAGTGATCCTGCCCGTGGCTGTCGGACTGACCGGCATTGGCCTCGCCATGATTTACCGGCTCGACATGTCTTACAAGGCGCTAAACGAAAACCTCCCACCAGAATCGCAATACCCGATTGTCGGTATCAAACAGCTGATTTTCGTAGCCGTGGGGCTATTGGCCGGTGCAGCTGTACTCATCCTCGTACGCAACCATCGAAACCTGCGCCGCTACACCTACATCGCCATGTTCGTGTCCATCGTGCTACTCATCCTGCCCCTAATTCCCGGGCTAGGACAGGAACATTTCGGTGCGCGCATCTGGATTTACCTCGGACCGTTCTCCGTCCAACCAGCCGAGTTCGTAAAAATCACCCTCGCCATCTTCTTCGCTGGATACCTCGTCACCAACCGCGACATGCTCACCGTTGGGGGTAAAAAGTTCCTCGGTATCCGCCTGCCCCGCGCACGCGATCTCGGCCCCATCCTGCTCACATGGCTAGTAGCGATCCTCGTGCTCGTCTTACAGCGCGACCTTGGGACATCGCTACTATTCTTCGGCCTGTTCATCGCCATGATCTACGTGGCCACCGCTCGCGTTTCCTGGCTAATCATCGGCGCGGCACTATTTGCACCAGCCGCCTACTTTGCAGTCCAAGCCTTCCCCCACGTTGGACGGCGCATCACTATCTGGCTACACGCGTACGACAACGATATTTACAACGCCATCGGCGGTTCACACCAGGTAGTGCAAGGCCAGTTTGGCATGGCTTCAGGCGGATTGTTCGGTACCGGCTGGGGGCGCGGATACCCGCAACTAGTGCCCTTTGCACAGTCTGACTTCATCCTTTCTTCCCTCGCAGAAGAACTTGGCCTCACCGGCCTGATGGCCATTTTGCTCTTGTACCTAATCCTGATCGAGCGCGGACTGCGCGCTGCAATCGGTGTGCGCGACGGATTTGGCAAACTACTTGCCACCGGCATCAGCTTCTCGCTCGGACTCCAACTATTCGTAGTACTCGGCGGCATCACCCGCCTGATTCCACTCACGGGCCTCACCGCGCCCTTCCTCGCGCAAGGTGGCTCGTCCATGGTTGCCTCGTGGATCTCCGTGGCCCTACTGCTACGCATATCCGACGCGTCGCGCCGCCCCCCAACCCCGGTTGCTATCCCCAATGATGTTGCGGAAGGCGCCAGATGAACGATCAAATCCGTAAGCTTTACATCATCCTGTTCGCCATGGTGTGTTCGCTGGCGCTAGCAGCCACCTACATCCAGTTCTACAAGGCGCCCGAACTTAACGCGGACGCGCGCAACTCGCGCACCATTTTGCACGCCGCGGAACGCGACCGAGGCCCCATCATCGTGAACGGCACTGCAATCGCCGAGTCAGTGAAAATCCCGGACTCCCGCAGATACAACCGCAGCTACCCGGCTGGCGACCTCTACGGGCACCTCACCGGCTGGTTCTCTACAAACCTCGGGTCATCCAGCGGTCTTGAATCCGCCGCCGACGACATTCTTGAAGGCGACGCACCCTCCCTCTTCACCCAGCGACTCCAAAACCTGCTCACCGGCCAGGAACGGCGAGGCGGCGGCGTCAACCTAACTATCGACGCCGCTCTCCAAGAAGCTGCTAAATCTGCCCTTGGAGGACGCGAAGGAGCCGTTGTTGCCATCGAGGCAAAGACCGGAGCAATCCGCGCCCTCTACTCCTCCCCGTCCTACGATCCGAACAAACTAGCCGACCCAGACGGGGCGGCCGCATTGGACTACTACAAGCAGCTCGACGCAGACAGTGGAAAACCGCTCAAGAACCGCGCCATTGCAGGCGATCGCTACGCACCCGGTTCGGTGTTCAAGCTTGTAACTGCTGCAGCAATGCTTGAATCCGGCCTGACTCCAGATTCGAAGGTGAGCGGCCCAGCCTCATACCGCCTACCAGGCACTGAAACCGACCTGCCTAACATTAGCGGCCTCGCGTGCGGTGACGGCAACCCCACCTTGACCGAGGCATTTGCGCGCTCGTGCAACACTACTTTTGCAGAGGGCGGGGTAACAGTTGGCGCAGAAAAACTCCACCAGAAGGCCCTAGACTTCGGCTTCGAGCAGGATCTTTCCATCCCGCTACCAGTTACTCCCTCCGCATATCCCGAGGACTTAGACCAAGCCCAAACAGCCCTCGCCGCGATTGGGCAAAGCGACGTGCAAGTCACGCCTCTACAAATGGCTATGATCGCTGCGGCGGTGGCAAACAATGGCCAACTGATGAAGCCGTACCTTATCGATTCGGTAGTAAACGCCGATCTTGAGGTTCAAACCAACACTAAGCCAGAGCTCCTCGCCACCCCAATCACACCCGAAGTTGCCTCTCAGTTGCGCACAATGATGGTTGCGGTAGTTGACACCCGGTACGGCACGGGCGGAACCATGTACCTGCCGGGGCGCACCGTTGCTGCAAAAACCGGTACGGCCGAGGTGGCAGATCACAACATCGCCTGGTCCGTAGCCTTTATAGCCAATGACAACCCCGTAGTTGTTGCCGTAGCCATCCAGGGTGATGACATCAACCCGTACGTGGGTGGCGGAACTGACGCCGGCCCAGTGGTCCGCCAACTCTTGGAAGTTGAGTCTGCCAATGAGTAACTACAGCGGGAAAGTACTGGGCGGGCGCTACAAACTTGTCCGCCAGGTTGCTACGGGAGGCATGGGCGAAGTTTGGACCGCGCGCGATGGCGTGACGGGCCGACACATTGCGGTGAAGATCCTCAAACCAGAGCTCACCGGTCAGGCCACCTTCCTCCAGCGCCTACGCATGGAAGCAACCAACGCCATGCGCATCCAACACCCCAACATCGCTGCGGTCCTCGACCACGGTGAGGAGGATGGCACCGGCTGGATTGTCATGGAGTACGTTGAGGGCCGTCCCTTCAACGAGTATCTGCGTGGCGGTAACCGCATCGCGCCAGACCAGCTACTGCCCATACTCATTCAAACTGCCTACGTTCTTCAGTCGGCCAAGGACCGGGAAATCGTCCACCGTGACATTAAGCCTTCCAACATCCTCATCACGCCCGAGGGTTTGGTTAAGCTCACCGACTTTGGCATTTCCACAACACCTGGCCAAGCCACCATGACTGAGGCTGGCATGGTTATGGGAACCGCTCAGTACCTACCACCCGAACAGGCGATGGGAGATCCCGCAACCCACAGTGGCGACCTGTATGCGCTAGGCGTTATCGCCTACGAGGCACTTGCTGGAAAGCGTCCGTTTACCGGCAAAACTCAGGTGGACGTCGCGTTTGCCCACGTCAACGATGAAGTCCCGCCGCTACCCGACGATGTTCCCAAAGAACTGGCGCGAATCGTCATGAAGCTACTGGAAAAGAAACCATCAGATCGGCCAAAAGATGGTGCTACCCTCGCGAAGCAGCTATCTAGCGTCGCTCTCTCCCTTGGGCTCCCCACCAATCCTCAACCGGTCTCGCTACCAGACGCGCCACCAGTTGCCCTCGAACGCAATCGCGCGGGCTTCACCACCTCGATCCCGAAGAAACAATCCACTAACGAGGCCGCAACCAAAAGACGCACTGACGTGGCCACTTCACGCAAAACCACTGCCACAAAGTTGCGATCTGACGCGCCCCCCGCATTCAAATCTGACCAACACAACCGAACCACAAAACCTGCAACTAAAAGCAACTTACCCACTCGGGCACAATACGCCCCTAAATCACGGCGACAACCGGCTAATAACAAGGCCTTTAGACACGCAGCGTCAAACGCTTACGCGGTGAAACTACAAGAGTTATTAGTTGTCGCCATTGTCATTTTTATTGTCACACTGCTAGTCATGCTTGCTTTCAAAAGCAACCCGAGCTCCACAAACTCCACAGCGAGCCACGAGCGATTTACGAGTATTCTGGCAGATAACACATCAACGGAGGTTCAAGTATGGCTGACAACCACACCCACCGCCTAGCCGGACGCTACGAAGTACGGTCGATGATCGGCCGTGGAGGCATGGCGCAGGTACATCTTGGCTTCGATACGCGCCTTTCTCGGGTGGTCGCAATCAAGATGCTCCGCACTGACCTTGCGCGAGACTCTATTTTCCAAACCCGTTTCCGCCGCGAAGCGCAGGCTGCCGCGTCTTTGAACCATCCGAACATAGTTGCGGTTTACGACACTGGCGAAGAGGACGTGACAACACCCGACGGCTCAACCGTCTCCGTGCCCTACATCGTTATGGAATACGTAGAAGGGCACACGGTGCGCGACCTCCTGGCAGGAGGAGCTCCTGTTCCTATCGATGAGGCCGTAGAGATCATCTCTGGCGTGCTCTCCGCCCTCGAATATTCACATGTGCACGGTCTGGTTCACCGAGACATTAAACCGGGCAACATCATGCTGACGAACACCGGCAAGATCAAAGTCATGGACTTCGGTATCGCGCGTGCCCTCACGGACTCTCAAGCCACTATGACGCAGACGAATGCCGTGGTTGGAACTGCTCAGTACCTATCCCCGGAACAGGCGCACGGCGATCCGGTTGACGCCCGCTCTGACATTTACTCCACGGGTTGTGTCCTGTTCGAACTTCTCACGGGACAACCTCCGTTCAAGGGAGATTCTGCTGTCGCCGTGGCCTACCAGCACGTGTCAGAGATTCCGCCCAAACCTTCGTCCATCACCAGTGACGTGCCGGACTCAATTGACCGAGTTGTCCTCAAGGCTTTAGCGAAGAACCGTGACGACAGATACAGCTCTGCCGAAGAGATGCGTGCCGACCTCAATCGAGCTGCGCGCGGCGCTCTCGTAATGGCCCCCGAAACGGACTCATGGCAGGCGCCAGCAACGCAGGTTATGTCCCCAGCCACTATGACGATGCCTGCAGCAACCATGCCACCTCCTGCCCCCGCCTACGATACGCAAACCATGGCGCGCATTGACACCTTGGAGGAGGAACCCAAGAAGAAGCGCTGGCCAATCGCTTTACTTATCGTTGTTGCCCTTGCCATGATTGGCGGCTTGGTGTGGTGGTTTGCCACTAACTCCGCGGAGCCGGAAGTAGAACAAGTTCCGGTTCCAACCGTTGTTGGACAGACTCAAGAACAAGCAATCGCGACGCTAAAGGAAGCCGGATTAGAGTTTGCCATTGCAAGCACCGAAGCAAGTTCAGAAATTCCTGCAAACTCGGTCATTTCATCTGACCCGGAAGCAGGCACGATCGTAGATAAGGGCACAACCGTCAAGGTGGTCCTCTCTTCAGGTCCTGCAGACACAACGGTTCCTGACGTTAGCGGCCTAACCCAGCAACAAGCTCGAGATCAACTCAAGCAAAACGGATTACAGGTTTCTGACGTTGTCACCGTTGACGACCCATCGCAGGAGAAGGGACGGGTTATCAAGACCGATCCAGAGGCTGGAGCTAAAATCAGCGAAGGCGAGTCGGTGAAGCTATTCATCGCGTCTGGCAACGTTTCTGTACCAGCCGACCTGGTTGGGCGCCCCCGCGACGAGGTGCTCCAAGCACTGCAGGAGCTGGGCCTCAACACCAACGTGGAGACCGAGGAGAGCGCAGACCACGCGGAGGGCACCGTAATGAGCCTTTCCGCAACTGGAACGGTATCCAAGGACACGACGATTACCGTCACGGTTGCCAAGGCCCCCGCTCCCACACAGCCTCCCGCTCAGGAGCAGCCACAACCACCTGCGGAACAGCCCTCTGAAAATGGGGAATAAACCTTACGGATAGATTGGCGGCCCGTGAACTCATGTCACGGGCCGCCAATCTATTTGCTTATGTGAAACGATTACGTACTTGTTGTTGTCACATCCGGCACATCCACCGTATTGTCAACCACGTTAAACGTGTCTTGGACCCAGGGGAAGGCAAACTCAAGAAGTAGCCAGGCCACTAGAACAATCAGCAGGATCGACCAGACAACCTTTAACCACTTCGGGCCCGGCAGCAGGCGGAAGATAGCGGCATACATTATGCGCCCTCCTTCTCAGACTTTAGTTCGGGTGGCATGCCCTCATCGCGCTCATACCAGTGTTGGAACTCCAGGTGAACGATGTAGCGGTGACTGTTACCAAACTGGCCTCCAGTCTCAGTACTACACGTGGTCATCGTTAGCATTCGCTTGGTGGGAGTGGTGCCAATCGGCTGATCAGGAACCGGGTTAATAACCTCTGTCTGCTCGGGAAGCACGATCTCTTTTTGCACCACCTTGTAAACTAAGAATGCGTTCGAGGTCTCCATAACTACCGGTGTGCCCTCTTCGAGCGTATCTACGTAACGGAAGTTGTTACCGTACGATCGTCTGTGAGCAGCGACCGCGAAGTTGCCAACCTCGCCCGGCCATTGCGTGAACTCATAGTGTCCGCCCAGCGCCTGATCCAGCAGGTACTGTGCCGTTCCGTGCACCACCGGAACTTTCATGTTGTCCCAAACGGGTATGTGCAAAATGCCCATGGTTTCGCCATAACCCACCGGGGTGAACTCAGGTGGAGCCTCCGTGTGAGCCGGAGGAACCTTATCGACAGAAACTCTTGGAAGTTTCGCTTCGAAGTCACTGATCGCCTGCTCCCGGTCTGCCTCGACCTCCCAGGAAGTCCAGTACAGCTGCCAGAAGATAAATAACCCAATCACAAGCGAAGCCGTGATCATGAGCTCGCCAAGAACACCAATGAACCTAATAAACAGGCTTGGTTTCTTGCGCGCCACTGCACGCCTGCTGGGGTAAGAGCTAGTTGTCATTGCTAGCCGTCACTTTCGCAAAGTTGAATACCGGCTGTTGATTTACGGCACTAATTTTGAGGTTTGATTCATCTCGAACACTGTAACCCAAGTTGAACCGAGCTACGTACTCACCCAGGATGGCGATCTGTGGATCCTGCGAGAGCGCGCGGCGCATTTTGGCGGAATCGCCAATCGCCCCAATCTCGTAGGGGGGCGAGTAGAGCTTACCGTCGATGTTGATTACATTGCCCACGCATGAAACTTTCGAATCGGCGCGCACAAACCGGCCCTGCACGCTGAGCGCCTCTGCACCGCCACTTAGCAGAGCATTAAAAACGGCCTCTATGTCCTGCTGGTGAATTACGAGGTCGTCCGCCACAACGCCCTCCGGTAATGGTTCCGGTATCGGAGCGTCATTTAACGTTACCGTGACGCCTGGCCCGGCTAACTCCACACGCGTACGTTCTGAAACGGGCAGTTGCGGCTGATCTGGAACAGCCGCGATCATCTGGTCAATCTGCTTATACATGTCCTCGTTGGCCGCCGATAGCTCTTTCACGGTAACTTCTTTGCGGGCCACCAGAGACAACAGATCTGAGTCGTACCTCGAGCCAGCGGAAGGACGCAACGTCATTGCACCAGCAAACAGCAAACCAGCTAAGAACAGCACGAATCCACGGCCAAAAAAGTGTTTCAGGCGCTCTGAAAAAGGAGTTTTGCGGCTATGGTTAGCTCCGCGACTGTGCGCGCCACGGTGAGCGCCGTGCATATCCGCGTTTTCCACTAGCCCTCCTCTTCGCGATGTCTGCTACTTTTGGTACGCTATTACAGGATTTTAATCATTTGCCCAATCCAATGTAACCAGTGTACGGGTAGGGCTCTGTCGGAAGGTATTAGGCGTGCCTGAATCAAGAAAACGCAAGAAGACGTCCAACTCGTCTCATACGGATGATTTGGAAATCAAGTCGTGGACTGACGGCATCCCACTCTCCCCGTCTTGGTGGGCTCCCACGTTCGTAACTTTGCTAATCATTGGCCTACTCTGGCTGGTCGTCATGTACATGACGGGGGCTCGCTTCCCAATTCCTGGCATTGGCAACTGGAATCTCGCAATCGGCCTTGGTTTCATGATGACCGGATTCCTCATGACACTGCGCTGGCGTTAAAGTTTCACGCAAAATGGTGGGCGTAATGCCCACCATTTTTGTGTTTCTAGGCCGCTTCTAGCATGCCTGTCACCGATGTAAAGCTGTAGCTACCAAGGGGTTTGAAATTTGAAGGGAGGCCGAGGCTCGCGGCCTCAACCTCCCTTAGAGAAGAAGCTAAGTTTGGCTTACTCTTCGGTTTCCTCGGCAGATTCTGCCGGGGTTTCCACGATGTCAACATCGGTGTCGAGGTCCGCCCAGTACTCTTCTGCCCAAGGATCCTCAATCGGCTGGGAACGACGCCAAAGTAGGTAGCCAACGCCCGCTGCCGCGGTGCCGAGCAGTACCCACCCGAACGTCTTAGCTACCGTACCGGCAACAGACTTCTTCGGCTTTGTGAGCTCC
This sequence comes from Actinomyces sp. HMSC075B09, assembly GCF_001812395.1. Lineage (NCBI taxonomy): Bacteria > Bacillati > Actinomycetota > Actinomycetes > Actinomycetales > Actinomycetaceae > Actinomyces > Actinomyces sp. HMSC075B09. Next base: position 549,749 of record NZ_KV808731.1, on the reverse strand, counting down.
TTGCGGCTGGCCTCACCCGCGCGCTGTACGCGCTCGGCAATAGTACCGTCCTTCTTTGCTGCCGCGGACGCTGCACGAGCAGCCTTCTCGCCGCGCTTGGCGTAATCACTGGCTACAGCCTGAGCATCATCCAAGTAGGGACGGACGCGATCCGCGGCTTCCTCTAGCACCGGGGCGGTTGCCTTAACCGTCTCATCCCACAGGTACTGAGCGCGAGGAGCAACCCATTCTGCGCCCTCTTGCGCCAGGTTCTGCGCCTTCGTTACAAACTCTTCGCCATGACGCATCGCGGCCTCAGCTGCGGCATCGGCCTCACGATGGAGCTTATTAGTATCTAGCTTGCCCATCATTTCCTCCGTTACGTTGAGAATCAGCTTCGCGTTAGCGAAACACTATCCCTTCCATTTTGCACTGAAACCGCGCGCATTGCAGGATGAACCGGCCGCTAATCTTGGGCGATCAATAAAGACATATCCAAACAAATCTGCGACAATTGCAGTATGAAAGCAACAATTCACACAAATATGGGCGATATCGCCATCGAACTTTTCCCCAACCACGCACCGATTACGGTGAAGAACTTTGCCGAACTTGCGCAAGGTAAGCGGGAGTGGACGCACCCGGCAACGAGTGAAAAGACCAACGCACCGCTTTACGACGGCGTTGTTTTCCACCGCGTTATTCCCGGATTCATGATCCAGGGCGGCGACCCTCTTGGCATTGGCGTTGGTGGCCCCGGTTACAACTTTGACGACGAAATCCATCCGGAGCTGAACTTTAACGAACCGTACGTACTCGCAATGGCTAATGCAGGCAAGCGTATGGGTCGCGGCACCAACGGCTCGCAGTTCTTCATCACCGTTGCTCCAACCACCTGGCTGCAGGGTAACCACACAATCTTCGGCAAGGTTATTGACGACGAGTCTAAGGCGGTTGTAGACGCGATTGCCGCAGTCCCAACGGGTATGAATGACAGGCCGGTTGAGGACGTTGTAATCGAAACGATTGACATCGAAGAGTGAGCGACCAGCCACGCTACGGCGAACGCAGGTCACAGCCCGCTGTGGCCTGCCCTCGTCACCCTAACCTCCCCGCCATTTCCACATGTAAACGGTGCGGAAGAGGTACCTGCTCGGACTGCACTATCCACACTGAGGTAGGTTCAATCTGCCCCGAGTGTGCGAACAGCACTACTCGTGCCCGCATGCGCCGGCCGGCATATCGCTTGCAGGGTAAGAGCATCACCACTTGGATTCTTGGCATAACCATCGCGGTTTCGCTTCTTGCTACGGTTTACAAGCCGCTCCAGGTTTGGTTAATGTATGTGCCCGCCTGGTCAATGCACGAACCGTGGCGCCTACTCACGGTTGCCCTCGTGCACGGCGGACTGTTGCACTTAGGGCTGAACATGCTGACGCTCTACATCGTTGGTAACCCCGTGGAACAGGTCCTTGGGGCCGGGCGCTACCTGGTTCTGTACGCGGCTTCTGCAATGGGCGGATCACTGTTCGTGCTGGCGTGGGGGTTTGTTGATCCCACTTCTCTAATGGGAGCGACAGTGGGCGCATCGGGCGCATTGTTTGGTTTGTTTGCAGCTATTTTCGTGCTCCAAAAGGCCTCTGGCTCAGACACAACGTCGATTGTGGTTTTGCTAGCCGTGAACCTTGTTTACGGCTTCGTTGTGTCTGGAGTTTCGTGGCAAGGACATCTAGGTGGTTTGATCACGGGCGCGCTTGTTGCATGGATTTTGGTGCGCCTGGCAAGACCGAGGCCTGGAAAGACTGAAAAGAGCCAAACCACCGCCACGGTGTTGGCATCTGTTGGGATTTTTGTAGCGCTGTTAGCCCTGAACTACGGGATCTACTGGGGGCTTGCTCAGTTCTACAGCTGAGTTATACACAGATTTCCACAACTGTTTCGAACCCGACCTGCTGGTTTTCCACAGGTCGGGTTCTATTACTGTTTGAGTACTTTAAACTACCTGAGATTCCAAGGAACAACATTGTAGAAACTACATATGTGTAAGTTTCCCCAGGTGTGGATATACCTGTGCATAAGTGGTGTTTGTTAGAGAATCTAAACGAATATGCTGCATAGCGCCGCAATGTTTCCCAAATCGCGCCCCACAATCGGCTCCGGTTATGGACAACCGTGCGGACAACCTCGGGCATTAAAAAACCCGGCCTATTCGGCCGGGTGGTTGTGGAGTTCACGGGGCACGTGTCGAACTCGTGCCGGCTCGCGATCACCTTTTGTTGGTGGCCATGGCAGCGTGAGGCGCGCTCAACCTCCTCGTCGGGGTAGAGGGCAAGCATCCCAGAGATTTCCTCAACCACCTCGTCCTCGCTGGCTTCAGGCGGAATAGCGGGACTCAAGATTGATTTTATGCAATCTGATCGCCTCGAGACTCTTACGCTATACGGCTGGATTGCTCAAAGCGCTCTCAAGCATCGGCTCGTGGTGAATTTCCACGGGAGCACCAAACCTGGGGGAGAAAACCGAACATATCCGAACATCGTGACCAGCGAAGCGGTGCTTGGAAGCGAACAATACAAGTACGGTCGCCCACCCACAGCCACTCATGATGCAACCTTTCCATTCACTCGCAACATTGTCGGCAAAATGGATGCAACACCTGTTATTTTCTCGAATTCCACACTCAAAACAACGGTTGCACACCAGCTCGCCTTGAGCATTCTCTATTCCTCTGCCATGCTCCATTTAGCGGATTCAGCCGCAGCCTATGAAACATGGCCTGGGCGTCACCTTCTACGAGCACTTCGAACGGTGTGGGATGAAAGCCGTCTTCTTGCTGGCTTCCCAGATGATTACGCAGTTTTCGCTCGAAGAAATGCTGACGAGTGGTTCATCGGAGGAATCTCAGACGAGGCTCGCTCCCTCTCGATTCCCCTCTCATTCCTAAATCAGAACACCACATACACAGCAATGATCTTCAGCGATATAAACGATGGTCGAGCTCTCACTATCAGCACCCAGCGAGTAACCTCACGGGACTCACTTGATCTGCGCATGCTTCGTCATGGCGGTATCAGCATTCATATTTCTCGCACTCCTCTCCCCTGCGAAGATCACACGGGAACGTTATTTGAAGCCGAGTTGTCTCATAGGTCCGGGCAGGCATCGATCTCCCCGTGCCCCGGCTGTTCAGGCGGTCGTAAAGTAGGAAATCTGGGAAGTAACGGCGCAATCACTTTTCCGAATATCTCGGTAGACCGGGCAGGAATTTACACACTGTCAGTCGGATACCTCTCTGAAGATCCTTGCTCTTTCCTGCTACGCGTCAACGACCGCAATATTGTGGTGGCACCTCCACGTTCCGGGAAAGGAAATGACGGGCAGCCCAGCGGATGGGAAATCGTCCGAACCGTTGATATTCCAGTCGAACTCCACTCCGGTACAAATACTGTGACCATCTCAGGGAACACCCCATGGGCTCCTGATATTGATCGAGTGATTGTTCGCTAGCGACGTCTGTGGGTGGAGGAGAAAGCTATAGATCCCCTCCACCCACAGTCCGTTTTCACGAGAAAAGATTCCTATTTGACCTCAGGAAGGCGCCCCAGAGTTCCTCCTTCGATGAAGTCTCCGGGCACCAGGATCGAGGCGTTGCGCGCCTCGGAACCGGCTAGGCGTTCCTGCGCGAGCAGCACGGTCCGCCTCGCCAATTCACGCACCGGTTGCGCAACCGTCGTCAGGTTCAAAAGCGGTGAAGAATACGGACCGGTCGCGTCAAAGCCCGTCACCGACACCTGCTCCGGGCAGGCAATCCCTCGCGACGCCAAGTGTTCCAAAATTTTCACCGCAATCAGATCACTTCCCGCAATGACCGCAGTACACCCGGCATCAATCGCCCGGTCAATGCCGTCGAAAAGATCCTCACCGTAGTCGCTGTGAGACGTCACGATATGTGGCTGGACGCCGTCGACAACCAGCTGGGTAATGAAGGTTGCGGTACGGGCATGCAGGGTGGCCGCGAGGGGGTGGCTGGTGGCGGTGACAGCAACTTTCCGGTGTCCATAGGCCACAACTTTTTGCGCCAGCATCGCTTCATACGCGGGATCGATACGTACGGAATCAAATTCAGGGCGGGTTTCCCCACAGCCGATAGTAATGAGCGGGACGAAGGAAGCCGCATACTGCATGGCCTCATTAGATACTCGACCAGAAGCAACGATAACCACGCCCACCCCGTGTCCCACGAGGTTGTTAATGGCCTGCATCTGGCCTTCTTTGCTGTCACCTCCAGCGGTAATCAGCAGTTCTAACCCGAGTTCGTCGGTGTGCGCTTGGAGTTCCTCTGCAACTTTCCCATAGAAGCTGTGTCCAACGTTGCGCACCAAAAGGCCGACAGTGGTGGTGCTGGAACTGGCGATCCCAGCAGCACCGAGGTTTCGCACATATCCGAGGCGGGCGGCAGCTTGGCGCACAGCGACGCGCGCTTGGGAACTGACGGCGGGATGCCCAGAAAGTGCGCGGCTGGCAGTCGCCTGCGACACTCCCGCTTCTTGAGCCACATCAATGATGCTGGCTCGTTTCTTTCTGGGCATCCTCGAACATCCGCCTTTCAGTGAGTGGTGGGGTATTCCCCGACGTCAGCGCGGGGTTCCGACCGTCCAAGTATATAGAGGACGGAAGGAAAAAATACCGGCCTCTTGGTCTTGATCGACTTCGACAAGAGCGATCTGTGAGCACTCCATCGAATTGTCGGTTTTCAGAGCGTGAAGAGCATCAGCAAGCGCCCGATCCTCTTCGCTACTCGTCCCCGCAACCGCATAGGCCAGGCTGAAATGGGGGCCAAACGGTGGATCCGTGAGCGCCTGCCCCAGCCCCGCGTCAACGATGCTGTCACGCACAGCGTCGATCAGCCTCGTAAATGAGGGGTTCTCTGGGGAAATCACTTCCACTGCCCGTTCCTGGACGGCCGGCGGAGCGAAGGTCAACGTGAAGGGGTCGATCTGCGCCATGCGACGATCCATCTGCGAGCGCAGTTTCTCCCATTGGGCGTCACTGATCTCGTCTCGATACAGATCGAGGCGTTGCACCGTCACGTGGATGCACTCCGGCGGTTGGATACCGATCTGCGGGAGCGCTGACAGGGGTTTTTCCGCCTCGCGCACCAAGTCCCACAGGGGGGAATCCTCGGGGGGCGCGAGGTAGAAGTGGAGCGCACCATTTCCTCGGCGCCACCGCGTATCCTCACGATCAAAAAAGCGTCGCATGGTTCCGACCTTTTATTTCTCCGAGGAATCCGCGGGAATCACCCACAGGGACTCGCGCGAGATCACACAGGTGACCTTCTCTCCGGCAGCATGAAGTTCATTCATGCCGTGAGAATGGCCTTCGAGGGTGCCCGCCGCGGTGTCCAGGACGTAGGTGTTGACCGAGCCGTCGAAGGCTGCGGAGCGCACTGTGGCTTCCAGAACCACGTCTCTGCCCTCCCCTGCCTGCTCGTTCCCGGATGCATCCAAGCCGACCGCGGTGTTTTCTGCTCGGACGACCAACTCCACGTGATCGCCAACACCAAGTCCGGGGACTCCCGCGGTGTCCAGATCACCCAGCGGGGTGGCCACCAGGTAGCGGTCGCCTCGTACCTCACTGACCGTGCCGGCCACGAAGGATGCAGTTCCCATGAAGGAGGCCACGAAGCGGTTCACCGGGCGATGGTAGACTTCACGCGGCTCCCCGACCTGCTCGATGGTGCCCGCGCTCATCACCACGATCATGTCGGACATGGTGAGAGCCTCGGACTGGTCGTGGGTCACGAAGATCGCGGTAAGTCCCAGACGCTGTTGGAGTGCACGGATTTCGCTACGCATGCGCAGACGCAGGCGCGCATCCAGGTTCGAGAGGGGTTCGTCGAAGAGGATGATCTTCGGTTCCATGACGAGTGCTCGCGCCAGGGCAACGCGCTGCTGCTGGCCTCCGGACAGCTGATGCGGGTAGCGGTGAGCGTACTGTTCGATCCCCATGAGCGCCAGACCGTCAGCGATCCGCTGCTCACGTTCTGCGGCGGGGAGCTTCTGGTAGTTCAGACCGAATCCCACGTTGTCTTTCACCGTCAGGTGTGGGAAGAGCGCGTAGGACTGGAACACCATCGACATGGGGCGCTTTTCGGGCGGGACAGACACCAGGGACTGGCCGTCCAGGGTGATTTCGCCTTCCGTAACGTCCTCAAATCCGGCGATCATACGCAGGGTCGTGGTCTTCCCACAGCCGGACGGTCCCAGGAAGGTCACGAATTTTCCGGCCTCAATGTCGAGGTTGATGCTGTCAACAGCTCGGTGCTGCCCCTGCTTGGCATCGTAGATTTTGGTGACAGAGCGCAGCTGGAGTGCGCCTGCCTGCGTGTGGTGTTCAGTCGTCATTTCACTACCGTCCTGGTGGAGCGATTCAGTCGGTTAACAAGAAGGTTGGCGATCATCAAGATGATGAGCACGAGGCCGATGAGGAGGGTGCAGTAGGCGAAGGCGTGGCCGAAACGCCCGGCATCAACCTCGTCCAAGATCTGGGAGGTCATCACCTTGGTTTGAGGCGTCGTAATGAAGATGATCGCGGTGATCATGGTCATGGACTTCGTGATGCCGTAGGTGACGGCGGTGACGATGCCGGAACGCACCAGCGGAAGTGTCACTTTCACCAGGGTGGACACCTGGCTGGCTCCCAGGGATCGCGCGGCTTCTTCCACCTGCGGGTTGATCTGTTTGAGCGCGGAAATACAGGCCTGCTGGCCGGTGGGGATGGCGCGCGCAATGTAGACCAGGATGATGGCGATGGCGCCGCTTCCGACGGCCAAGCCACCTGCCAGAGTGGGCAGAATCTGTTTGCCGAACAGCCACGTGGGGTTGGAGTAGGCCAGGGCGAATCCCAGACCGAGGACGGTGCCGGGGATTGCTATACCGAGCATGCCCCAGAAATCCAAGATTTTACCGATCTTCGGGAACTTGCGGACGACCAACCACGCAATAATCAGCGCCATGACGGCTGCGATCGGAGCGGCGACCAGGGTCATCGACAGCGTTGTGACAATTGCGGAGGATCCCAGGCGCTGGACGTACCAGAAGTGTTCCATCGTGAAGGTGTTGTCAACGCCGAGGATCTTGACGAAGCTTCCCACGAAGAGCGTCATGTAGACGACGATGACGAAGACGATCCACCCGTAGACGGGGACGAGCATGGGGATCTTGACGCTGGACGCAGTGACCTCTTTGAGGGAGCCCACGGGCTTACCGGTCACGGTGATCACAGACTTACGGTTCGACCAGTATTTCTGAACGGCGAACACCGTGAGTGCGGGCAGGAGCAGCACCAGGGCAATTCCTGCGGCACTTGCGATGTCACCGCTTCCTGCGACGGCAAAGTAAATCTGACTGGCCAGGACTCGGAAGTCACCGCCCAGTACCAGGGGGTTTGCCAGGTCAGCGATGCCTTCAACGAAAAGCACAAGGAAGGAGGCCAGCATTGCGGGAACCACCATGGGGATGGTGACTTTCACCAGGGTACTCAGCGGCTGCGCTCCGAGGGTGGCGGATGCTTCGAACAGGGAGTTGTCGAAGTTTTCCATCATGCCGCGGATATTAAGGTAGGCCACGGGCGCGAAGGTCAGGGAGAGCACCATGACCAGACCCACCAGGCCGTAGATGTTGTTCTCGATGCCAAAGATTCCGTAGGTGATGATGCCGCGCTTACCGAACAGGGTGATGATGGCGGTGGCCGTCGCAAAGGGCGGGGAAATCGTGGGCAGGAGGGTCACCCAGTGCAGGAGCTTCTTCCCGGGGAAGGTGAGGAACACTTGGGCGAATGCGGTGACGAATCCGATGAAGGTTCCGACAATTCCGACGCACAGTCCCAGCACCAGGGTGTTCACCAGGGTGTCGACGTTGGCGCCGAAGGATTGGGTGATAGCTGCCAGCCCGCGTTCGGACACGCCGATACCGATGAGTTTGGCAACGGGGATTCCCAGGAGGAGAATCAGCCCGATAACGGTCACCGTGGTGATGAGGGCGACGGGGATGTCGAGCTGCCGACCTTTACGCAGCTGTGGAATGCTCATAGCTTGTCTCCAATGAAAACGGCAGGAGAGACGCACACGGGGTGCGCGGGTTCCTCAGTGGGTTCTCGCGCACCCCGTGATCTCACTTGGCGGAGCTTGCTCCGGCGATCTGGCTTTCGAAGATGCCGATGTAGTTGGCGCGAGAGTCAGCTGCCTTGCGTACATCCCAGTCCACGTGCTTCACGACGTCCTGCTTGGGGACGTTCGGACCGACCTTGGCGTCAGGCAGGGTGGGTGCTGCGAAGGAGGGGACGTCCGCGTAGAGATCCTGAGCCTTGGTGGTCAGCAACCAGTCCATGTAGGCCTTGGCGCCTTCGGGGTTGCGTGCACCCGCGAGGACGGAGACTGCGCCCACTTCGTAGCCGGTGCCTTCCGAGGGGTAGGTGGTGACCAGGTCGGAATATCCGGCCTTGTTGGCCTTTTCGCAGTCGGAGTCGAGGGCGATGGCAACGGCCACCTCACCGCGTCCGGCCTGTTCGGTACCGGTTGCTGCGGACTTGGAGAACTGCATGATGCTGGGAACCAGTTCCTTGAAGTAGGAAATGGTCTTCTCCTGGTCGCCGTTGTTCAGGGTGGCGACGGTGTACATGGCCATGTAGCCAACGCCTGCGGTGGCAGGGTGCGGCATGGCAATGCGCCCCTTGAATTCGGGCTTGAGCAGGTCCTGCCAGGAAGTGGGAGCCTGTGCGCCGATGCGTTCGAGTTCCTTCTTGTTGGAGCAGAACGCAATGGAGTCGGTGTAGAAGCCGGACCAGATGCCTTCGGCGTTGTTGTACTGCGAGGGCAGTGCGGAGGCGTTCTTCGAGACGTACTTTTCGATCTTGCCCTTGTCGTTGGCGACGAGGTGGTTTTCGGCCTGGCCGCCGGACCAGACGTCGAATTCACCGGGGTTGGTTTCGAGGCGGGCGAGGACTTCGCCGGCACCCAGGCGAACGTAGGTGGCCTTCTGACCGGTTTCCCTGGTGTAGGCGGCGACGATCGCCTGGCAGAAATCTTCCTGCTGGGAGCAGGCAATGTTCAGGGTATCTGCCGAGGCGGAGCCTCCCTGGGTGCTCTGGCCTTCGGGGGCAGAGCAGGCGGCGAGAGAGAGTGCCAGGAGTGCGGCGGGGAGAGCAGTGTAGCGTGCGCGCATCATTGAGCCTTCCGTTGCAATATATGTTGTCTATGCACAGTTCGGAGTTGTGGATACGTTTCCACACCGGAGATAGTAGAGCATTTGCGGCAATCTCGTCAAGAAATAGGGACTTGTCCCCCAAAGCTTTACCAAATCGTAATCTGCATACGTTTTCATACGGGAAGCAGATTTTCTGATGCCCTTTTCCGAAGAACTCTGGATTCATTCAGGACACGTATATTCACGCGCGTATTCACACGCACATTGCGACAATAAAAGAAAAGCGCCACAATCACTGAGATCCTCAGGATAGTGGAGCTAAGGGGACTCGAACCCCTAACCCCCTGCTTGCAAAGCAGGTGCGCTACCAATTGCGCCATAGCCCCTATTGGGAATCTGTTAGTCCATCGCGTTAGATGGCTCAGCCTGGATGGGCTGCCACAGATTCTTATCGTCTGAAAGATCGCGGGTGATCTGGTAAGTCACAAGACCTACTGTACCAACGATCCCACCAATAACTAGATTTCGTAGTCCTTCGCGAATCATACGAGCCTCCGTTACTGTGCTTCAAACGCCTGTGGGCCTAGCTGGACTCGAACCAGCGACCTCTTCCTTATCAGGGAAGCGCTCTAACCGACTGAGCTATAGGCCCTTGCGCTCTCGCACCAAATAAGATTACCCAACGCAGTTGGACAATTCCAAACTGCCATCAGTGACAATCCTTACATTAGAAGGATTTAGAATGACCAGCACTTTCGTTTCGCAGGTTGGTTATTCGTCCATGAGGGTGACTCGCACGCCGCCCACAAGTGCAGCGACGAGATTATAAATGAGCGCACCCAGCGTGGATAGCGCCGTGAGAATCACGATGTTTACCACACCCACAAGAGTTGCCATGGACATCACCTGCGGCAGGCGAGCGTAGTCAAGCAGCTTGACGAACGATTCGGCACCAATACTGACCAGGAAATGTTCGATGTCGGCAAATACGTGCATGCCGTCGAGCATCAGCCAGATCACGAAAGACGCAATAACCGTTGCGATTGCAAATGCCACAGAAAGCATGAAGCTGACCTTCATGACGGTCCATGGATCAACTCGGGCAACTGCCAGCATTACCTGATGCGGGGTGTCCTGCTCCCAACCTTGCTGAACGTCAGATCGCGAGGTGTCGCTCATTCGTCACCTTCCTCATTTCGCGCCGCGGAATCGGGTTCGACTCCTTCGGCAACCTCAGTTGCATTTTGCGCTTCCGTGGTTGCTGTGGCCTCATCACCTGAGTCTACTGCCTCGGAATCGTCATCCAACTGTGATTCCAAGTTTTTAGTGATTGCGATAATACGGTCATCCTTCGAGGGGCGCGCGAAGGTCACGCCCTGTGTGTTACGACCGGTGCGCGGAACTTCGCTTACCGCGCTCCGCACGATGTTGCCGCTCTCCATGATGACAAGCACTTCATCCTCTTCGGTGACTTCAAGGCCAGCTACGAGGTCGCCGCGCTCATCCACGAGGTTCGCTACCTTGACGCCAAGGCCGCCGCGGCCGCGCGTTGGGTAAGTGTCGATAGCGGAACGCTTGGCGAATCCGCCCTCTGTGATGACAAGGAGGTCACGCCCCTCATGTACAACGTCGAGGGATAGCAAGTAGTCCCCGTCGCGGAACTTCATGCCGCGCACACCTGACGTTGCGCGGCCCATCGGACGCACAGATTCGTCACTAGCTTCGAAGCGCAAAGCCTGCCCCATCTTAGAAATGAGAATGAGGTGCTGGTCAGCATTCACAAGCTTTGCCGATACCACCGCGTCTGGCTCGCCATTAACGTCCCGAAGGTTGATTGCAATCAGGCCACCACTTCGCGGCGAGTTGTAATCCTGAAGGGCGGTCTTCTTGACCAGGCCCGACTTGGTTGCAAGAACCAGGTAATCGGCCTGATCGTAGTCCTTGATAGCGAGGACGTCGCTGATCTCCTCATCCGGTTGGAATGCCAGGAGGTTCGCAACGTGCTGTCCGCGCGAATCGCGGCCACCCTCAGGGATCTCGTACGCCTTGACGCGGTAAACGCGGCCAAGATTTGTGAAGAACAGCAGCCAGTGGTGGGTCGTAGTGACGAAGAAGTGCTGCACAACGTCATCTTGACGTAGCTTCGCGCCCCGGATTCCCTTACCGCCACGGTGTTGACTCTTGTAGGAATCCACGCGAGTGCGCTTTGTGAAACCGTCACGGGTAATTGTGACAACCACATCTTCCTCGGGGATGAGGTCTTCCGTGGACATTTCGCCCGAGAACGGAACGATACGCGTGCGCCTATCATCACCGTACTTCTCGACGATTTCCGCAAGCTCCTCTGAAACGATCTGCCGCTGACGCTCCGGCTTTACAAGAACGTCTTCAAGATCCGCTACGCGAGCAGAAAGCTCTGCGTGCTCATCCATAATCTTCTGGCGCTCGAGTGCGGCTAGGCGCCGAAGCTGCATAGCGAGAATTGCGTCTGCTTGGATCTCGTCGATCTCGAGGAATTCCATAAGGCCTGTACGCGCATCGTTCACGGTTGGTGAGCGCCGGATCAATGCGATCACTTCGTCAAGTGCGTCAAGTGCCTTAAGGTAGCCGTTCAATATATGTAGGCGTTCGCGTGCTTTCTCTAGGCGGAACTTGGTGCGCCGCACAATAACGTCAATCTGGTGCTTGGTCCAGTAGTAGATGAAGCCGTCAATGGAAAGCGTACGGGGAACACCGTCGACGAGGGCAAGCATGTTCGCAGGGAACGAATCTTGCAACTGCGTACGCTTGTAAAGGTTGTTCAACACAACCTTGGCAACCGCGTCACGCTTCAGAACAAGCACAAGACGCATACCGGATCGACCCGAAGTCTCATCGCGGATATCCGCAATGCCCTGAATTACTCCATCCTTTGCGAGCTGCGCAATCTTGGATGCGAGGTTGTCTGGGTTGACCTGATATGGCAATGAGGTGACCACCAGGCAGGTGCGTCCCTTGATTTCTTCAACTGTAACGTCTGCGCGCTGCACAATCGGTCCGCGCCCGGTGCGGTAGACCTGCTCAATGCCGGATTTACCAAGAATCGTTGCGCCCGTCGGAAAATCAGGGCCCTTGATGATGCCGAGGAGTGCTTCTAGAAGCTCTTCGCGGCTTGCCTCCGGATGATCCAGGTGCCACTGCACGCCCTGAGCAACCTCACGCAGGTTATGCGGCGGGATACGAGTGGCCATACCAACTGCAATACCCTCAGACCCGTTCACCAGGAGATTCGGGAACCGTGCCGGCAATACCGTTGGTTCTTGGTTACGCCCGTCATAGTTGTCAACAAAGTCAACTGTCTTCTCGTCAATATCGCGAACCATCTCCATAGCCATGGGATGCATGCGACACTCCGTATAACGCGGAGCAGCGGGGCCTAGGTTTCCTGGCGAGCCAAAGTTACCCTGGCCAGCCACCAGGGGGTAGCGCATGGACCAAGGCTGCACGAGGCGAGCGAGCGCATCGTAAACCGAAGCATCACCGTGCGGGTGGTAGTGGGATAGCACGTCTCCAACTACACGCATCGACTTGTAAAAACCCGCGTCTGGCCTGTAGCCGCCGTCATACATTGCGTAAAGAATCCGTCGGTGTACCGGCTTTAGACCGTCACGAACCTCAGGCAGTGCGCGTCCCACAATTACCGACATTGCGTAGTCGAGATAGGAGCGTTGCATCTCAACTTCAATGTCAACGTGGCTAATCTTCTGAGCCACCACGGCACCGGTTTGTTCGGTTGCGGCTACCTCATCAGGAGTCTGATTTTCGTCACTCACGTTATTTCCGTTCCTTATAAGCTTTAGATCCGAATTTGACCAGGTTGACTAGAAGTCTAGGAAGCGCACGTCCTGTGCGTTGCGCTGAATAAACGAACGCCTAGATTCCACGTCGTCCCCCATCAGAACGGAGAACACTTCGTCAGCTGATGCCGCCTCGGCAACATCTATTTTCTTTAGTAGTCGCCTTGAAGGATCCATCGTTGTGTCCCAAAGCTCGTCGTGGTTCATCTCGCCAAGACCCTTGTAGCGTTGCACGCCACCGGTCTTTGGAAGTCTGTATCCCGCATTCTTACCTGCCGCGAGCTGTTCATCGCGCTCCCTATCGGAGTAAACGTACTCGTGTGGCGCATTGGTCCACTTGAGCCGGTAGAGAGGCGGCTGCGCCAGGTACACGTGGCCCTCTTCCACCAACGGACGCATGTAGCGGAACAGCAAGGTAAGGAGCAAAGTGGTGATGTGTTGGCCATCAACGTCAGCATCGGCCATCAATACGATCTTGCCGTAGCGAATCTTGGAGATATCAAATTCCTCTCCAATACCCGTGCCGAGTGCGGAGATGAGGTCGCGGATTTCGTTGCTGTCTAGTGCACGATCAACGCGTGCCTTTTCAACGTTCAAAATCTTACCGCGCAGAGGCAGGATGGCCTGGTGCTCAGGGTCCCTGCCCATAACGGCTGAACCGCCAGCCGAGTCACCCTCCACAATGAAAATTTCGCAATCTTCCGGGTTGCGCGACGAGCAATCGCGAAGCTTACCTGGCATCGATGCGGATTCCAGAACACTCTTTCGCCGGGTTGCTTCCCTTGCCTTGCGAGCAGCTAAGCGCGCCTCCTGAGCAGCTAGAGCCTTGAGGATGATTGCTTTCGCATCAGTCGGATGCGCATCAAACCAGTCACCGAGCTGCGTGTACACCTGCTGCTGCGTGAAAGTTCGGGCCTCGGCGTTACCGAGCTTGGTCTTGGTCTGACCTTCGAACTGAGGCTCGGTGAGCTTTACCGACACAACAGCGGTTAGGCCTTCACGAATATCATCACCGGTGAGGTTGTCCTGCTTATCCTTAAGGATTCCCTTCTCGCGCCCGTACTTGTTGACAATAGAAGTCAGCGCGGAACGGAAACCCTCCTCGTGCATACCACCCTCGGTGGTATTGATCGTGTTCGCGTATGTGTGGATCGTTTCGGAGTAGGCGCGGGTCCACTGCATCGCGATTTCGATAGACATGGAGCCTTCAGCGTTCTCATTTTCAAAGTCAATGATTTCGCTGTTGATGACTTCAGCCTTCTTCGTTTTGTTAATGAAGTTGACGTAGTCACGCAGGCCGCCCTCGTACATGTAAGTAACCTGGCGGAAACCGGAAATTGGATCGTCATTAGATCCGAGGTCGTCCCCGGTGATCTCGTCACCCTCGTCAATCACACCTGGACGTTCATCCGTGAGGGTGATCCGCAGACCCTTGTTCAAGAAAGCCATCTGCTGGAAGCGGCTACGCAAAACCTCGAACGAGAACTCAACCGAATCAAAAATTGAAGGATCCGGGTAGAAAGTTTGAGACGTGCCGGTTTCGTCGGTCTCTTCCCCACGCACAAGATCAGTGAGGGGGTGACCGCCGTTACCGAACGTCTGCCTCCACACGTAACCCTGACGGCGCACCTCTGTTTCCACGCGAGACGAAAGCGCGTTGACCACCGAAATACCCACGCCGTGCAAACCACCGGACACAGCGTATCCACCGCCTCCGAACTTTCCGCCCGCGTGCAAGATGGTCATTACCACCTCGACGGTTGGGCGACCTTCCGTGGGATGCATGTCCACAGGAATGCCGCGGCCATTATCTTGAACCGTGACTCCGCCGTCCTCGCGGATCGTAACTTCAATATGGTCACAGTATCCGGCCAGCGCCTCATCAACTGCGTTATCAACGACTTCGTACACCAGGTGGTGAAGACCTCGCTCGCCCGTTGAACCGATGTACATACCCGGTCGTTTGCGAACAGCTTCTAGACCTTCCAAAACGGTAATGTTCGATGCGTCGTAACCACCATTTTGCTGTGCCTGGCGGGCTTCTAGGTCAGCCAAACTAGCCCCTTTCTAGCGGGAAGCAAACTGCGCCCGGGCTAAACCCGAAAGATCAATCAGATGCGGGATTTCAAGTCACGGAAAGATGACTGTCAAAAACCGCATAAACACGCAGATTTACACTTAAAAACCTTTATAATCTTACCACTTTTTGTCATATCCACAGATTCGAGCAACGCGCTGTAGGTCAGTCAACCTTGTAATTCAAAAACCCCAAAAATGACGGTTAAAAGTCATTCACAATGGTGGGAAAACCTGTGCATAACTTTTACAGGCGAGTTTAATGTGCCTTCCTTAGTGAATCTCTCACCCGTATGTGTCACGCGGACCGCGACCAGGAACGTGTAAGCGGCCCTTTCTCCACGACGGTGCCTGAGGTCCTCTTATAATGACCCGCTTTACCGCATTCTCTCCAAAAGCCTGTGCAATCTGCTTCTCTAACGTAGGGAGCAAAAGCTTCATTTGATTCGCCCAAGCGGTTGATGAGGTCTTAACCACAAGGACGTTGTCTTCAAACGTCTCCACCTTGCAGTGCTGCGCAACTGAAGGACCTACAATACTCGGCCACCTAGCTGCGATCGTGGCAATGTTTAATACTGAAGACCAGCCAAGTCTGTTGACCAAATTGCCAATTACATTGTCCACCGGCTGCGGATCATATTTTGACGGACCGGTACCCAATTTGGATGTGGCGAGCCCTTCCTTCGAACCCTCGTGCTCGTAGCCGTGACCCCTGCTCCCAGATCGGCCGCCTTTGCTACGAAATGAGCTAGCGCGTGATTTACCGCTGCGCTCGCTCAGCAATCGGGCCTTGGTAGCCGTCTCGGGATAGTAGCCAGAATCTTGTGCAAGTTGCTTTTGCCGGCGCACGGCCTCCTGGGCATAGCTAGCCGCCCTGACTTGAAATTCATTCTTTGATGTCATAGAGCACTCGCTCTATCAGAGCCTGTGGAATGTGCATCATCAATTGGCGTAGTTGACTTCTCGTAAATATCTGCTGCTAGGGACTCTTCGACAATCGAGCCCTCCTGCCGGTCAAGGTGAACCGTCATTACCGTCGCGTCAAGTTCTGCAGGCAAATCCGTTCCAACCGCTGCGGTTATGAATACCTGTTGCGCCCGCTCTATGGCTCCCAATACGGCCTCTCGTCGTTTACCGTCGAGCTCGGAAAACACATCATCCAAAATCAAGATAGGAGGATCCAGTTCCTCACCAGTTTCTGCTTCGCCAGTAAGAGCCTCAAATGCGCCTAGTCTCAGGGCTAGTGCAACCGACCAGGATTCGCCGTGGGAGGCAAAACCTTTGACCGGCATCTCATCGAGAGTCATTCCAAGTTCATCCCGATGAGGTCCGATTAAATTCACGCCCCGTGCAATCTCTTGGTCAACCGCCTGACTTAGCGCGAGTCGAAGTCGTTCCTCGTATGCCTCGGGCTCTTCGAGAACTTGCGAAAATATATCTCCATTATCAACCTGGTCAACCTCGTTTAACGAGTGCTCGTACCTTAGAGTTAGCTTGCGAGCCTCCTCAGAAACGATGTCATGAGCAAGAGTAACGGGTTGATTTAAAGCTTGAACAGTCTTCAAACGATATGCAAGTACCTGCCGGGCCAGCGGAATGTACTGCTCATTCCAGATCTCTATACCCGAATAGTCTACGTGCCTACCCGCTCTACGATCTTTTCCCAACCGTTTTAACAGAGCCGCACGCTGTTTTGCCACCCGATCAAAATCGTTTTTTACAGCTCTGGCAGCAGGCCACATTTGTGTTGCTATTTCATCAAGAAACTTGCGTCGACCACTTGGATCACCCTTGACTAGGTCGAGGTCTTCGGGAGCAAATATGACAACTTTGACAACTCCCATTAACTCAGTTGGACGTACTGGCGCACGATTAAGCTTGGCTCGGTTTGCGCGTCCGCGAATAATTTCCAGCTCGACTACGCGGTCTCTGCCTCCGGTTCTTACCTTCGCGCGTACTACTGCGCCGGCTGGGGATTGCTCATCTGATTTAGCAAATCGCACGAGAGCAGTGTCCGCTGCCACGCGGTGTGAAGAAAGATTTGCAAGGTATGCAATAGCTTCTACGAGATTAGTTTTGCCCTGTCCATTGCGGCCTAGTAGAACTGTGGTGCCCGGTGCAAACTCAACAACTGCGTGTTTGTAGGACCGAAAGTCATCAAGAGCTAGATGCGAGATATACATATCTTCTCCTCACTAGCTAATCTTTGATTTTTTCCTTAGCAATCAGTGCGTTCATCTACGTGCGAATATACCGCGGCACCGCTAGTGAAATCAGATTCCAAAACGGATAGGCATAATGAGGTACTTGAAGGAATCGTCTTGATCACCAGACTCATCTTTTTGTCCGGTAATTACTGCAGGTTTAGCGGCATCGGTGAAAGAGAAACGGACGTGGCTTGTGTCAATTACGCCAAGTCCACCTTCAAGGAATCTCGGGTTAAACGCAGTAGTCAAGCTACCGCCTTCGACGGTCGCGGCTACTACTTCAGAGGCCTGTGCGTTGTCGTCGGTACCCGCTTCTAGATTCACTTGCCCGTCTTCAAAACCGAGACGAACAGAAGTACGTTGCTCTGCTACCAAAGATACGCGCTTGACTGCCTCTACAAGCTCGTGGCGATCGACCACTGCCTGAATCTGCGCATCATCGGGGAATAGACGACGTACCGGCGGGTAGTCTCCATCCATGAGAGTTGACGTGGTGCGCTTGGAGCCAGATACAAAACCGATTAGAGAGTTCGCTGCGCCCGCTGCTTCAGTGTCGAAGGCTAGTTCAACACTTCCCCCTGAAGTCATCGACTTTGCGACATCACCAAGCACCCGCGCCTTCACCAAGAGAGCTGTGGAAATACCGGGCTGAGCCGGCTCCCACTTAAACTCACGCATGGCTAGACGGTAGCGGTCTGTGCCCAAAAGCGTAATCGTGTCATCCTCAATTTCCATTCGCACGCCAGTTAAAAGTGGAATGGTGTCATCAGAGGATGCTGCAACTGAAACTTGAGCGATGGCTTGCGCAAAAACCTGGGCATCAATAGTTCCGCGTACCTCGGGCATCACTGGCAATGGGGGATATTCATCAACCGACATCGTGGCCAAGGTGAAATGAGAGGTGCCGCAATCCAGGCTCATTTTCGGGCCTTCAAGCGTGAACTGAACCGGTTGATTGGGCAATGACTTAGCGATCGATGCAAGCAGGCGACCAGAAACTAGGGCTTCTCCTGCAACATCAACGGTTGCTGGAATTTCTGAACGCGTTGAAATTTCATAGTCAAATGATGAAAGCGTAAGAACTCCATCGGCTGCTTCCATGCGAACACCGGCGAGAATAGGCACGGAAGGACGCGTGGGAACTGTACGTGCAGTCCAATTAACGGCTTCAGATAGCACGTCGCGCTCAACGGTGAACTTCACAGTCCGCCTCACTTTCAATCATTAGTACTAGCTGTTTCACTTTACGTTATTTTATCCAATTAGGCACGTTGCTGGATCACACTCCAGCGCTGATGCAAGGTGCCACGCCGCGAACCTGCAATCCACAGATTTTTCTTTTCTGTGCGGACATAGAAATAATAATTTGTAATTCCAGTAGTAGTCATAGGCGGTGTGCAAACTGTGGATAAGTCGATTTTTCGCCGATGTGGTGCACTTTTATATTGTTAATGAAATCTGGATAACCCTGGTGATTGAGAATACTAGTTGTGAATTAGGGAATTACCTATAGAAATATATCCACAGAATTTCGTGGTACAAGGTAAAGAATCAGCCCCTTATCCACATGAATTCACAAAACCATGTGGATACTACTGGCTTTGCCGCGCCTGAGCGCGGATTCGACTGATGAGTTCGGTGACGTGATTGTAGATTTCACGTTTCATTGTCATTTGATGCGAGATTTTTTTATTGGCGTGCATAACAGTCGTGTGATCACGGCCCCCAAATGCCTGGCCAATCTTGGGTAGAGAGAGTTCGGTCAGTTCGCGGCACAGATACATGGCAATTTGCCGCGCCTCGACAATTTGGCGGGATCGGTCAGCTGAGTTCATTTGTTCAATGCTGACCTGGAAGTAGTCAGAAACCTGCCCCATGATCATTGCGATCGTGATCTCGGTGTCATCCGGGTCTGAAAGAACGTCTTTCAGAACCACTTCTGCAAGCGACCTGTTGATCTCTTGATTAGTGATCTGCGCGTACGCCGTGACGCGAAGTAATGAGCCTTCAAGTTCGCGAATATTTGAGGAAATTCGCGAGGCGATGAACTCTAGTACCTCATCATTGACATCGAGGTTCTCCGCGATAGCTTTCTTACGCAAAATAGCGATACGGGTTTCTAGATCCGGTGGCTGAATATCAGTGAGTAGCCCCATTTCGAAGCGCGACCGCATGCGGTCACCTAGGCCCTCGAGCTTCTTCGGCGGCACATCCGAGGTGATAACAACCTGCTTGTTCGCGTTGTGCAACGTGTTGAAAGTGTGGAAAAACTCTTCGACTGTCTGTTCTTTGCCCTGGATGAATTGGATGTCGTCAATGAGCAGGATGTCTACCTCACGGTAGCGACGTTGAAACTGCTCAGCGCGGTCGTCTCGAATTGAGTTAATAAAGTCATTTGTGAACTCTTCTGAACTCACGTACTTGACCTTCAGATTCGGGTAGAGCGAAAGCGCGTAGTTACCAATCGCGTGCAGCAGGTGGGTTTTACCCAGTCCCGAACCGCCGTAGATAAAAAGAGGATTGTAGGCTTTGGCTGGCATTTCACCCACGGCCGTAGCTGCGGCGTTAGCAAAACGGTTGGAAGAGCCGGTAACGAAAGTATCGAAGGTGAACTTGGGATTGAGTCTTGAGCCAGAAAGATCAATTGGCGAGGACGTAGCTTGGTTGCCCGCTTGGATTGGGTGCACCTCAGTTTCGACCTTCCCTGCAGTGGAGGGACGCGACTGTGACAGGCCAGCAATATCCACGGCAGGAGCTAACTCTTCAGCCTGCTCAGCTTTATCAATCTCGGCTTCGACTTCCTCATTGAGGGAGGGATCAACCGTGATTGCGATCCGAACGGATGATCCAACATAGTTTGAAAGAGCGCTACAAATAGCGTCATTGGCATTCTTTTCAATAAAAGTCTTAGTGAACTCGTTTGGGACTGCCACCAAAATGGTGCCTTCCAAGTCGCCGAGTGGACGCGTTGTAGACAAGAACGCTTTAACGGATGGACCAATTTCGTCGTCTTTTAAAAGGTCCGCTATAACGGTGTTCCAAGCGGCGCTTAACTTTTTGCCGTCCACCTCAGCTCCTTCTCCAAACGTGACGTAACACACGGCTGATCATTCAACTTCCCTTAGTTTGTCACTTTTACACCTAATTAGTGAAGTTATCCCCACAATGGGGAAAACTTTGTGGATAACACGAAAAGAACTACACGAATGTGGTTCCCACTGTTTTCACGCAATTAAGTTTCGTATACAACGATTTCGTATTGAACTTATGCACAGCCACAACTGTGTAGTTATGCCCAGAGTTATTCACAGTTGGTGATCGTAAATGTGGTGAATCTCGTTTCCTACCACGTTGACTAGACGAAAAGCAATCAATAAGCTGGATCGTTGTATGTGCAGACACTGCACCATTTAGTGCGCGCTTTTTGCGTTAGCAGTAAATGTGGAGATAGGGAGGGCCCTTCAGGCGCCCTCAAGCCTGAGGAGATCAAAGTGACGAAGCGTACTTATCAGCCGAATAACCGCCGCCGCTCCAGGAAGCACGGCTTCCGCCTGCGTATGCGCACGCGTGCAGGACGCGCAATCTTGGCAAACCGCCGCCGCAAGGGCCGCAAGCAGCTATCTGCCTGAGTGCTATCAGCTCAAAGCCGCTTACGAGACCCGGAGCTATTTCGCAAAGTATTCCGCTTTGGTGAACGCGCGGGCAACCGGAAGTTAGTAGTTCACGTACTGACCGGCGAGGTTTCTCAAAATGAGCGCCTCGTCGGTTTCGTCGTACCTAAGAAGGTATTTGCCCGGGCAGTTGCTCGCAATAAAGTGAAGAGGCAGTTGCGGCACATTTGCCGTGACAGAGTGCAAACACTTCCACCTGGCACCGTCCTCGTGATTCGAGTTCTCGAAGGAGCTCGTGGTAGCGACTACCATGAACTTGAAGAGGCAGTAGATGATGCGCTTTCACGTGCATTGGCGCGGAGCGCGAAATGAATCCTATTTCGCGTATCCTGGTAGCGCCTGTACGCTTCTATCAGAAGTTCATATCGCCGGGAATGCCGCCAACCTGTAGGTACTATCCGAGTTGCTCCAGCTACGCTGTCAAAGCGTTGGAAGTGCACGGACCTGCTAAAGGACTAATACTTGCGACGTGGCGGCTGCTCAGATGCAATCCGTGGTCATTGGGCGGTGTGGATCACGTGCCCGATAAGGGTAAGTGGAAACCAGAGCCCTACGTGAGGCCAAAAGACGACGAATGGGAAGAACCCTAAAATAAGTAAGGAGTCTAACCGTGTGGTTTGACAAGCTTCTGTACCCCTTCAAGGTTGCAGTTGCCTGGGTGATGGTGCGTCTGCACGACGTCTTCGTTTTCCTTGGCATGGATGACGGTTCTGGACCGGCATGGGTGCTGTCCATCATTGGCCTCACCATCATCGTTCGTATCCTCCTTATTCCGCTATTCTTCAAGCAAATCAAGGCCTCCCGAGGCATGCAGGCACTGCAGCCGGAGTTGAAGAAACTTCAAGATAAGTACAAGAACAAGAAGGACCAAGCTTCTCGCCAGCGCATGAGCGAGGAAATGATGGCCCTGTACAAGGAACACGGAACCTCTCCGTACTCCTCTTGTATGCCAGTCCTACTTCAAATGCCGGTGTTCTTCGCCCTCTTCCGTGTGCTTGCATCCACCGGACCGATTGCAGAAGGCACATACCAGTACTCCTCGCTGGGCCCGCTAACGGCGTCGAAGGCGGCAGAGATTGAAGGCTCTACCCTGTTTGGCGCGCCGCTATCTGCAACGTTCCCAACAGCTGATGGTCTTACCCCGAAGATCGTCATCGTCGTCATGATCGTTCTCATGGTCATCACGCAGTTCATCACGATGCGTCAGCTGACCATGAAGAACATGCCGGAATCGGCTAAGGACCCCTCGAACCCGATGATGCGTAGCCAGCAGATGATGATGTACACAATGCCTCTCATCATGGGTGTTTCTGGCTTCTTCTTCCAAACGGGTGTGCTGGTTTACTGGTTCACCACCAACCTGTGGACCATGGGCCAGCAGTTCTGGACCATTGCGCAGATGCCGACTCCTGGCTCCGACGCGTACATCAAACTCATGGGCAAGCGCCGCAAGGACTACATTGAGTGGGCTCGCCCCGTTTTCGAAGAATATGACAACGAAGTTCGCACGCTTGATGCTGACGATGAGCAGGGCCGCGCCGACCTCGTTGAACGCACTTTGAAGAAGGTAAAGAAGTCTGCGCCGAAGCAGAAGATTCCCACGAAGTTTGGTGCAGACGTAACTGCTGAACAGCAGCTTGGCGCCTACCGCGAGTTGGCATATTCCGAGTGGGATGCGATGCCGGATGAGCGTTGGACGCGCAAGTTTGAAATCGCGAGGCGCAACGCGGAAGCTGCGAAGGAACGTAACCAGCCGCAACGCCTCACCAAGCGTGAGAGGCAGCTGCGAGACCAGGCGGAGCGCCGCCGGATTGAACGCGAACGCCAGATCAAGGAACGCCAGCAGGGAATGTCCCCTGAAGAACTTGAACGCAAGCGGGAGGAGCGCCGCCAACAGCGTCGCGACGCCGCACGCAAAAAGAAGCAAGGTAAGGATCAAAAAGACCAGGCATAGCAGCACCACGGGTACTGCTAGAAAGATCCAGAAGGTACAAAATGACTGACGAAACCTCCAAGAAGGACCGCATCGCTCACCTCGTTGAAGAGGGTGACATTGCGGCGGACTACCTCGAAGAACTCCTCGACATTGCTGACCTTGACGGCGACATTGAACTCGACGTTGAGAACGATCGTGCCCTCGTGGAAATCGGCTCTGAAGACCCGTCCTCGCGCCTGGAGCGCCTGGTGGGCGAGGATGGCCGAGTACTTGACGCTCTGCAGGAGCTCACGCGCCTAGCGGTACAGAACGAGACGGGTGAGCGCTCGCGCCTCATGCTGGACATTGCGGGATTCCGCGCCGATAGGCGTCGGGAACTTACCGCGATCGCCGAAGAGGCAATCACGCGTGTGCGCACCACCGGCGAGGCCGTGATGCTTGAGCCGATGAACCCGTTTGAGCGCAAAATTTGTCACGATGTGGCCGCGCGCGAGAACCTCATGTCTGAGTCCGAAGGCGTTGAGCCGAACCGCTGCGTAGTGATTCTGCCCGGCAAGCTTGCTGAGGAAGATAGCGAAGAAGAGCCCCGCGAAAGCTCGGATTCGGCAGAGTAGGTAGGGCCTTCGAACAAGGTGGAAACTACTATGCAGGCTGCCCCGGACGGCTCTTTTGTTGAACAGCCGAATGAGGCAGTTCGCGAATTCTTCGGCCCCCAGTTTGGGCCGATGGATCACTTTGCGCGCATGCTCGTTGAAGAAGGTGAGCTTCGCGGCCTCATTGGTCCACGCGAATTGCCGCGGCTGTGGTCCAGACACATCGTGAACTCGGCAGCCGTTCTAGGCTTCATTCCCGAGGGCGTGCAGGTTCTGGACGTGGGTTCGGGTGCGGGATTCCCCGGGCTGGTGGTTGCCATCGCGAGGCCGGATCTGGATGTACACCTTGTTGAACCTATGGTGCGCAGGTGTGAGTGGCTTGCTGATGTGGCCGGTGAGATCGGGCTCGAAAACGTTACGATCCACAATGCGCGAGCGGAGGAGCTTCATAATGTTGGCGAAGCCGACATTGTAACTTCTCGCGCTGTTGCCAACCTTAAGCAGTTGACGCGGTGGACAATGCCGCTAGTATTGCCCGGCGGGAAGATGCTTGCTCTGAAAGGTCGGCGAGCCGCTGAGGAAGTGAAGGCCGCGCGGCCCCTGCTCAAGAAGTTCAACGTGGGGCGCGTGCATGTTCACGAAGTGCCCTCTCTCATGGAAGAAGAATCAACGCGCGTAGTGGAGATGCAGAAGAAGCGTTAGCGCAGTTCTCCACAGGCTTCGCTGCGGGGTATTGTTCACACCCGGCAAGCCCGCGAGTTCCAGACCGTGCAAAACAACTACACTAGGCGTAGTTGAAAGGAGCATTGGTGACCACTGGTTCTAGTCCCCTTGCAGATGAGATCGCGCGCTCAGCTAGTTTGCGTGCACAACTTGAGGGTGTTGTGTTTCCTCGTCCTCAGCGACCGCTGGTTGTTGCAGTCGCGAACCAGAAGGGCGGAGTAGGCAAGACGACATCGGTTGTGAACCTTTCGGTTGCATTAGCTCAAGCAGGCCTTTCCGTGCTGGTGATTGATTCTGATCCGCAAGGAAACGCTTCTACGGCGCTGGGCGTGGACCACAGGCCGGGTACCCCCTCTACGTATGATGTATTGAGCAGCTCGATGAGCCTTGCTGAGTGTCTACACGCGTGCGAGGAGTCTGAGAACCTGCTTGTTTGTCCGGCCACGATTGACTTGTCTGGTGCGGAACTTGAACTCTCAACCGTCGACGGCCGCGAATTCGTGTTGCGCAAGGCCATTAAGGATTTCCTCGCGGTCAATCGAGGTGTGGACGTTGTGCTGGTTGACTGTCCGCCAAGTCTGGGACTGCTTACCCTGAACTCTTTTGTGGCTGCGGATCAAGTAATCGTGCCGATCCAGACCGAGTATTACGCGCTGGAAGGCCTATCCATGTTGGTCAATACCGTTGAGCGGATCAAGAACTACTTGAATCCAGGTCTAACCATTGGCGCGATCCTGCTAACGATGTACGACAGGCGTACAAATCTTAGTTCCGAAGTAGCCGCCGAGATCAAACGTTATTTTCCAGGAGTGGTTTTGGAGAACTACATTCCGCGCCTGGTTAAGCTCTCTGAGGCTCCAAGTTTCGGAACCAGTATTTTTGGGCATGATCCACGCGGCCAGGGTGCTGTTGCCTACAAGGCGGCCGCGTACGAGTTGGCTTCGCGTTGGGCGAGTTTAGGAGTAGAAGATGGCGGCGAGTGAAAGGCGCGCACTGGGGCGCGGGCTTGGTTCCCTAATTCCGGAACGAGATGCAAATGTTTCACGTGAAACAATTGCACACGAGGATAAAGTTGGCCGGCCCTCTGACCTATTTTTTGCGGGTGGCTCGGGTAAGGACTCGGGAGAAAGACGTTCCCAGTCTCTCTCCGCTGATCTCTTGAAGCCAGCACCACGCAAGGGCCGTGGGACACGGGCTAAAAACACCTTGGCAAAGGGAGCAGCTAAGGGCGGTTCGGCGACCGCTGGCATTTCTAAGCGAAGTCAAGCGCGTTCTTCTTCATCAACGAAATCCTCGAAGAGGGGCGCATCTGTTGATGATGCACGTGCGGTTCGTGGAGATGTAGGTTCTTCTTCGCTAGATGCTGTGGGCGGTGGTTCCGGTGGCACTACGGGCGCCGGAGGTCCCTTGAACTCTGGCTCCAACGCTGTTAGTGGCGGCGGTTCTGGCCGTGAAAAGCGTCCCCTATTTGCAGACATTATTCCGGAGGACACTGAAGCTGGGGATGCCGAGGTAACGACCTCTGATGCGCCGGATCTGGTAGAGGTTCCCGGAGTCTACTTCACGTTGATAGACATTGATTTAGTGGTGCCTAACCCTAAGCAACCTCGTGAAATTTTTGACGAGTGCGAACTAGCAGAACTGTCTGAGTCGATTAAGGAAATCGGAGTTCTGCAGCCTATCGTTGTACGCGAAATTGATGGCGGCGCTGCGCGCTATCAGGAACTCGTTGAACAGCGAAAGGCAGAGGGGCTGGACAGGCTCCCGAAGTTCGAGCTGATAATGGGCGAACGCAGACTTCGTGCTTCAAAGCTTGCGGGCGCGCAGACTATCCCTGCGATCGTGCGCAATACCGAAGATGATGAGCTACTGCGTGAAGCCTTGGTGGAGAACCTGCACCGTTCGCAGTTGAACCCGATTGAAGAAGCAAATGCGTACGCGCAACTGATGTCTGATTTTGGGTACACGCAGCAGGAGCTATCAGAACGAATTAAGCGTTCGAGGCCGCAAATAGCTAACTCTTTACGACTGCTGAAGCTGCCCCCTTCGGTTCAACGCAAACTTGCTGCTGGCGTGCTCAGTGCGGGCCACGCGCGTGCACTTCTCGGCCTGCCAAGCGTTGCACAGATGGATGCCCTTGCCGATCGCATCATTGCGGAAGGCCTGTCAGTTCGCACAACGGAAGAGATTGTTGCGTTAGGAGAAGTCTCTACCATTGCCGCGAAGAAGAGCGCGAAGCGTATTCCACGCCCCCTGTCAGAAAACGCCTCGAACGTAGTAGAACGCCTCACTGACTTGCTGGACACACGTGTGACAGTAGTTGAAGGCAAACATAAAGGGCGCATCTCGATTGAGTACGCCGGCCCAGAGGACCTGGAGAGAATTACCCAAGTAATCGCCAACCTCCGTAGGTAAGGATCGTCGCCTACTACCAGACGGGCAGCTACGCCGCTGTAGGCGGAAACTAGATCTGCGCGGTAGCGTTCCGTGTGCCCGCTCAACAGGTCTGCTCGGTAAGCACCGTGAAGCTTCTGCCCTGTTTGTGCCCCGCACTGGCCCAAGTAGGTCAACAACGGAATGGTCATAGATCAAGACCGTAATGGTTCTGGCGATTGCGGAGATTCCGCTCGCATCTGCGCCGGGTAAAGTACGCAGTGAGCACGAGCTGATGTAGAGTTGCGAGCTAGTGTTTTGGTGCCAGGGTGTGCTGGAAGTAAGAACGGCGTCCTTTTACAGTGTTCCTTTTGTAGGTTGTTAGGATTCACGTTATCACTACGGAAAGTAAGGCGAACCATGGCCGCCGACTTTTGCGAACGTTGTGCGCGTTACCAAATGTTTCACGTGAAACAATTGGTTTCATGACAGGTCGCGCATTCAGTACCAGCATTCCAGTCCGATGGCACGCGCGCACGTACAACTTCATCAGCCCTTTCTGAATCGTGTGATGGCTGGGGTCTACGCAAACCGATATATGTCGCTCTGATGCACAGACACTAACGCGTCGTGAAGCCACTGAGCTAGAGACAAGACCGAGTGTTAGTTATCTAGAACGCGAAGATAGCTGCGGTTACTTCTTGTGCCAATGAATACTTGATTGAAAGCAATCTTCTCGATAGACGCTATTCCACAAATTGTTTCACGTGAAACAATTTTGCTTACCGCTCTTGGAATGCATGTGAACTCATCTGGTTGAGCATCAAGCTATTGACATTATTCCTCGGGAACGACATGCTTAGCGGATCGCTCTACGCTGTAAATGGACCGGGTTTCACATCAATGGTCTAGCGGATCGAACGGATGAAATGACCGGTCCAATGTGCCACTCATTGCACGACTTGAGTAGGCACCATGTAGATCAAAGCCAAGAACATTGAAGTTATCTGTGTGGAATTATTTTGTGTGGAACTCTTTCTACCCAATCAATTGTTTCACGTGAAACAATTGATTATCGCAACTTGAGCTCACTGGGTGACAGCAAGTAATCCAAGGCCGTACTCGTTTAAGGAGAGAGTGCGTGCGGGCGTTCGGACTTCTTCAGAGAGCGTGTTGATCTGGCGCATATGCAGATTCGCGAACCTGATTAAAGTGTCAATGCGGCAAATAGGCGAGTGATCTGATTCGTCGAGTCAGAATACTGGAACTATGCAAGTAGATAACTATGCATGGATTCTGCCAGAACGGTAATTAGACGACTGAACTAAAACGGCAAGCCAAGCGAACCATAAGCTAGAGCGATTCATTTTTGAACAGATTATCACTTTCAAAAGCATCGCGAACAGACCTTTGCCAGCAGGAACTGAGCATCACTATCCGTAAATTGTTTCACGTGAAACAATTTTGGCCAGCCCTTAAAGAGCTGGCCAAAAAGAGAAGTACTACATCAAGTCCTAGTCCCGATTACCCGCAGCGTACTGGGCTATATCTTCCAATACACCGCTAAGACTTCCGTATTCCTCAGCGGCAAGCGGGAACAGGGAAGTGTCCGTCATACCCGGGCTTACGTTGGCGTCAATGAACCAGACCGTGCCGTCTTCACCAAGGATGAGATCAATACGAGACAAGTGCCTCATTCCCACCGTCTTATGAACCTTCAGCGCTACATCGCTTACAGCTGCCAGCTCTTCCTCGGAGAGGCGCGCGGGTACAAAAAACTTAGATCGGCCCGTGTTGTAGCGGGCGTCGTAATCGTACCTGCCGTCATCAGTTTCGATCTCTACCGGAGGTAGCGCCACCGGCTCGCCAAGATCAAGCACTGAAACCGCGATTTCCTTTCCCGGAACGAACTGTTCAACCATCACGGTGTCTCCGTAGGCGAAAGCGTCAACCATCGCCGAGCGGAGCTCTTCCTCGTTAAATACCTTTGATAGGCCCAGCGCAGAGCCACCATCTGAAGGCTTAACGATCAGAGGGAAAGTAAGCCCGGCCTCATTATTGACAATCGACTGAATGATTGCGGGCGCTCCCACCTGGCGGAACAAAGCCTGCTTTAGTGATAGCCACTTCGGTGTCCTCACCCCGCTCAGCTGTGCCAAAGACTTAGCTGTTGGCTTACTAGACGCCAACGCGCACGAGGATGCTGTGGAACCAACGTAGGGGAACGAGATCAGCTCAAGAAGATCCTGAACCGAACCATCCTCGCCCACCGATCCGTGGATCAGTGGCCACACCACATCCGGCTCGAACTCAGCAACCGTAGGTAAAAACTGAGAATTCAGATCGCAAACCTCAACCGTGTGACCAGCATGGCGAAGTACTGTAGCCACCCGACGCCCAGACCGTAGCGAAACGTCGCGCTCGTGCGTCAAACCACCAGAAACAACCAAAATCTTCAAAGTTTCAGACACAGCGATCTCCTCACTTAAACCTGATCCGGAGCCGGCGCTGACACCGCGTCATCGGGCAACTCTGCGCGATCATTCGTGCCAAACATTTCAACCAACTCGCGCTCCGCATTAATCACGCGCGACAGGCGGCTAACGCCCTCACGAATCTCCTCGGGCGGCGGATAACAGAACGAGAGCCTCATGTGGTCGCCCCCTCGGCCATCAGCGTAAAACGCCGTGCCGGAAACATACGCGACCAATCCGGTTACCGCACGCGGAAGCATTGCCTTTGCATCCAGGCCCTCCGGCAACGTCACCCACGTGTAAAAACCACCCTTCGGAGTGGTCCACTGCAAATCAGGTAAGAAATCCTGTAGCGCGGTCATCATCGCGTTGCAACGATCCCGGTACATCTGCCTGTAAACCTTAACCTGGCCGTACCAGTCATAATCAGACAAGTACTGTTCAATAGCCATCTGCCCAACCATGGACGGCGAAAGAATCGCAGACTCCGAAGCTAAAACCAGCTTGTTGCGAATAGCGTGCGGAGCAAGCGCCCAGCCGATCCGGAAACCAGGAGCGAACATCTTCGAGAACGAGCCCAGATAAACCACGCCCTCGGGATTGTAAGACTGTAGCGCTGGAAGTGGATCCGAGTCGAAGCCAAGCAGCCCGTACGGATTGTCCTCAACAATCAAAATATGCTCGCGGCGACAAATCTCGACGATTACAGGACGGCGCTGCTCCGAAAGAGTTACGCCCGCCGGATTGTGGAAATTCGGGATCGTGTACAAGAACTTAATCCGGCGCCCCTGTGCGCGAAGCCGGCGGATCATCTCTTCAAGTGCTTCGGGAATCAGGCCATCCTCGTCCATGTCCACATGGACAACTTCGCCCTCGTACGCGCGGAACGTGCCGAGCGCGCCC
The DNA here is from genome assembly GCF_001812395.1 of Actinomyces sp. HMSC075B09. Lineage (NCBI taxonomy): Bacteria > Bacillati > Actinomycetota > Actinomycetes > Actinomycetales > Actinomycetaceae > Actinomyces > Actinomyces sp. HMSC075B09. The sequence continues at coordinate 519,772 of NZ_KV808731.1, read as the reverse complement.
ACATACGAGGGAGCCTCCGCCAACACGACGTCGCCCTTCTCCAAGAAAATCTCAGAAACCAGATCCAACGCCTGCTGCGAACCAGTGGTCACAACTACATCATCAGGATCTGCATTAATACCGTCATACGTCATCACCTCAGTGATGCGCTGGCGAAGATCCTCCCACCCCTGGCCAGAGCCATACTGCATAGCCTGCGCGCCGTGACGAGAAATGAGCGTGCGAGCGGACTCAGCCAACGAATCCAGAGGCAAATCCTTAATGTTTGGCATGCCTCCAGCCAAAGACACTACTTCTGGCCTCGAAACCACGGCAAACAGAGCGCGGATTTCTGACGAACGCAACCCATGAGCTCGCGCTGCATACGCTCCGTGCCAGGGGTCTAGCCAAGTACCTGAATCGGAATGCGGATCTGGACGTTCAACCAATGTAGTAAATCTTTCAAAGCGAAGGGAAAGTTCTTATCTCTCGATTGTGCCACCCAAATCACAAGGAACCAAAGAAAAACCTCGAAAATAAGACAGCGCTTCAGGTCTGCAACTACAAACCAGACTCGATGTCAGCCTTCAGCTTGGCCTTTGCGCGACCACCAACGATTGTCTTCACCGCTTCGCCGCCCTTAAACAGGATCATTGTAGGAATCGAAACGATTCCGAACTTCGTGGCGAGCGTGGGATTATCATCGACGTTTACCTTGCCAACAACAATCTTGTCTGAAAGCTCGTTTGCAATCTCATCCAAAATCGGAGACATCTGCTGGCACGGGCCGCACCATGGCGCCCAAAAATCAACCAGCACCGGCAACGCAGAGCTGTTCACTGCGTCTTCGAAATTGGCATCCGAAATCTCGATTGTCTCAGCCATTCTTAACCCCTAACTAAGCGTTACAACTATCTACAGGTTCTCCAGGTAATGCTGTGCATCAAGGGCGGCCTTCGCGCCCGTACCAGCAGCCGTGATGGCCTGCCTATAACGGGGATCTGCAACATCACCACATGCAAACACGCCCGGAACGGAAGTGTTCGTAGTGGGATCAGCCACCTTGATGTAGGCGCCTTCCAACTCAAGCTGATCTTTCACCAGTTCCGTACGCGGATCATGACCGATAGCAATAAACAGACCGTCAGCGTCAAGCTCGCGGCGCTCACCCGTGACAGTGTCCTCAAGAATCAGACTCTGCAGGCTCGTTTCACCCTTCATGTCCACAACAACAGAGTTCCACGCGAACGAAATATTCGGATCCGCAAGCGCGCGCTCCTGCAAAATCTTCGAAGCGCGAAGCTCATCGCGACGATGAATCACCGTAACCTTGCCAAACCGGGACAAGAACAGGGCCTCTTCCATAGCGGAATCACCACCGCCAACAACAGCAATCTGCTTATCGCGGAAGAAGAAACCATCACACGTAGCGCAGTATGAAACCCCGCGACCAGCGTAAGTTTGCTCGCCCTCCAAACCCAGCGTGCGGTACGCAGCACCAGTTGCCACAATCACCGCGCGAGCCTGGAACTCCTCGCCGTCCGAAACAACAACCTTCACATCTGATGCAAGGTCAAGGCGCTCCACGTCTTCCATCCGCACGTCAGCACCAAACTTCTCGGCCTGTTCCTGCATCTTCACCATGAGCTCCGGACCCATCACTCCCTCAGGAAAACCCGGGAAGTTCTCTCCCTCCGTAGTGTTCATGAGTGCTCCGCCAGCCGTAAACGAACCGGCAAAAACAATCGGCTGCAAACCCGCGCGCGACGCATAAATAGCTGCGGTATAACCAGCGGGACCGGAACCAACAATGATCAGATCATGGACCATGAGACAAACAACTTTCTGTGCAAAACAAAAGGCCTACACGCAATAACACTCTAACTAACCGCTTCGCGCGCGTAAATATTTCACGCGCGGCGCAAAAAGCTCAACGAACGTCTATTTGAGATCTGGTTCGCGTCTAGTTGAGAGTGAGCTCGTCAATCTTTGCGCGGAACTGTCCTTCGTCATCCGTGGGAAGAGCCACGAAATCTAACGTCACCGTGGTTCCCACAGCTGGTTCGGACGGCGTGAGAGTAGTGGTCTTAGCCATCTTCGAGGACGTCAAAACGGGCGTCGCAAACGGATCCGAACCATCATTCACCCGCAAATCTACCTGCCCACCATCAATCGGACCCTGGAAGCTAACGCTCTTAACAGAGCTTTCCTCTGCCAAATGAATTACCAGGCGAATGCGATTATCCTCAGGTAGTTCGGGCTGGGCAAAGTAGCGAGTTTGCCACCTGGTGGACTGATCTCCATCAAACAGGTACTGCGCCCATTCTGGGTGGTCACCGTCGTCGTTGTTATATGAAATAACGTCAATCGAAGCGATCTTGGGTGCGCCCGCAGGTGGTGGAGTGGGAGCCTCCGACGGTGCTTCCTCCGTAGCCTCAACAACTTCGGTTGGCTTTGGCTCAATGTTGAAAATAGATGAAGAGAACGTGTGCGTGCCCGCCATCGTAGTTAGCGACACGATCGTAGCGGCCACCATCAGCGCCGCAAACAGCGCAATCGTAGGCCGAGTTGGATCGATACTCTGGCCCTCGTTCAAAGCATCCACAGTGGAACGAACCGAACGCATCGAGTTTTGAATAACCCGTGTGCCCGAAGGCAGTTTCATAATCGAGGAGCCACGCCGCGTGAAACTAACTTTCTTTGGCAAATCCGAATCGACGGCCTTCAAGCTGTCCGTGTCCCCAGCCATCCGTACCGGCGCACCTGTGGGCGTTGCTTTCGGAATGCTCGTAGAAGAGCGCTCGCGGACAGATTCTTCCTTCTTCGAGGCTACTGCCGCGCTCTCGTCGTCGGAAGGTTCGCCAACGCTGGGCAAACTCTCGGAACTGTCCGAGTCAGAAACGGCATCATCAATGATGTTGCCCCAGCCGGTCTCCACAGGTTCCGGAAGCTCCTCTTCCTCCTCTTTTGCAAGCTTCTCGAGGCGCTTAGCCTCCGCTTTGGCCCGGCGAGCATTCTCTCGAGCAGCGGCTGCAGCAGCAATCTTTGCGGCCTTTGCTTTAATAAAGCTTTTCGAAATATTTGCTAAATGTTTAGTTTCTTCTGTGAGTGAATGATCGGCGACGGCATCCTCGCTTAGATCATCATCCGAATCGGAGATCGCCTGAGCTTCCTCACTAGACTCCGAAGTCTTAGCTTCATCCTCAAGTGTGGGGGGAGGGGGCATTTTCGGAGAGCGCACGCTAGGGAAACGCTCATCTAAAGATGAGATAAACTCTCGCGTCTCATCCGAACTTTCGGTAGCGTCATTCTCCACGATATGCGCATCGGGCTCGGCGTCATCGGAGGTGGGCGCGCTACCGTTCAGCTCATCTTCAATATCTGACGTTTCCTTACCGCGTCTGCCTGCCCAGGAAAAAGGGTTGCGCAAACGACTAGCCAAGCGGCCCGAAACCATCTTGTCGTTCAAATCCTCAAGCAGGGCATCAAAAGATCCACTGGTCTGCTCCGGCGTGAACTGATCGCCGCGATCCTGCTCAGAATCGAAATCCTCATTCGACCCAAGATCGTCTTTAGACATAGAGCCCCCTCAATAACATCAACTGCAAGACTAATACACGCACGCAAGGCAAACCCGCGCCGCCGCCCAGTGTCGCTCAAAACCCGCCATCGGTGGGGCTCTAGCAAGTCAGATCCTCAGTTAGGACGGTACGCGGGGCTACCCGTTGTCGGTGAAGCCTTCACCGTCGCCCGAAGCTGTCTCCTCGGATGCAAATCGGCGGAAATACGGGATTCGCGACCCCAACATTCCTAGAGCTGTCTGGAAATTTCGACGATCAATCGTTGCTATGAGCGCGAAGTATCCGACGCTAACAACCACGGCCACCAGAACTGCACGCCAGAAACCACCCCAAATCGCACCCGTTACCGTGTTTGACGTATCAAACGCGCCCACAAAATGCAGCGCCCCCATACCTAGCAGGCCAGCGCCAACCGCTATCGCGCTATACTTCACCATATCTCCAATAACCACCCACGGATTCGCCTGCGGCAACCTCGCACGAACAAAATACGTCGACAAAACACCCTGCACAATGCGCGAGACGGTCTCGGCAAATAGCGCCCCAAACAGCCAGTACACCGGAGGAAGGAACATCATCAACGTCCAGCCTAAAACCACCTGGCCCAGCGTTGGCCAAAGCACCGTATAAAAGACGGGTCGGCCATCCTCCATCGAATAAAACACGCGTTGACTGAAAATAATCACCACGGCGCCCGCAAGACCCGGCAAAATAATCACCAGAGCGTTCGCATACGCAACCATCTCTGAAATCGCGTTAGACGGCCCCAAAATCTGGAAAACCGGGATCGCCGCCGCGCCCAAAATCGCTGCCATCCACATCGTCAACAACAGTGAGGAGCGCACGCCAATCTGATAATTACGCACCATGCTGGTCTGGTTACCATCAGCCGCTGCCGATGCGATCTTTGTGAACAGCGCCGTAGCAATAGATACCGAAACGATCGACTGAGGCAGCATGTACACCGTAAACGTAATGCCCAGCGCCGCAGTTGACGCCGCAAAAACACCGGTTTGCGCACTCCACGCGTTGGCCGCTGCCGCGATGTTCGACGTAGACAGGTAGCCCACCTGACCTACAACCAGCGTTGCGAACACCCAGCCCGCAATCTTTGACGCCCTGCGCAAGCCGGTGCCTCGGAAATGAAAATCCAAGCGCAACCGCACACCCGCGCGTCGGAGCGGAATGATCAGCAGCAGGGCTTGCGCAATCACACCCAACGTTGCCGGCCCCGCCAAAAGCGCCGTGCGCTGGAAATCCCACACCGACGGGTCATTCACGTCCGAGGCCGTACCGTACACGGCAATGAACACGATCAAACCGATAATCGCGATCACATTATTAACTGCCGGCGTCCACATGTACGGGCCAAAAATGCCGCGCGCGTTCAAAAACTCACCCAAGAGGCCATATATGCCGTAGAAGAAAATCTGGGGCAAACACCAAATGGCAAACACGATTGCCAGCGACTTCCACGCCGGAGCCATCAAACCGGCCGTCAAATTCACCAAAATGCCCGCGGCAGCAACCATCACTATCGTGATACCGAACATGATCAGGCCAGCCAGCGTCAACAGGCGATTCACGTAATCCGAGCCAGACCTCGTCTTAAATGCCCGCACAATCTGCGGCACCAAAATCGCATCCAGCAAACCCGCTGCCAACAGGTTAAACACCACGTTCGGCAACGTATTCGCTACGTTAAACGCATCATTCGCCCCAGCAGCACCCAACGCGGCGAGAAGTAGCGCAGTACGCAAAAAGCCAAGCCCTCGTGAAAACGTGGTGCCCAGCGCCATGATCGCCGAAGACCTAAACAGGGAGGACTCCTTCGGATCACCCACCGGCTGGTCGTGATCGCCAGCCAACTCGGCCTCACTCATCATGTCCTCCCAAACTCAAATCAGTAGGCGCACCCTCGTTCACGTGCGGTGTTTCCAAACCGCCGCTCGCATCTTCCTCGGCGATATCCACGCGGCGGCCCCGCCTAATAGTGCGCCAAATGCCCGCCGCCAGCAAAAGCGCCAAAGCAATCGAGAAAACGAGCGTACCCGTAGACTCCCATTCCGCGCGAACGCGAATCTGTAACCGTGCCGCATCATCGATCACGAGGCCATTTGGGCCCTTTACTTTAACTTGAACGGCGACATTACCTGAACCAATCGCGCGAACCGGAATTTCCGCCAACGATGAGCCGCGCGCCGGCACACTAACATCAACACTCTTCTCGATCTGCAGGCGCGGATCAGGTGAAACCAGCTCCACAACCACATTCACCGGCTCATCAAGCGCCGAACTAACGCGTACAGGCAAATGTGCCTTGCGATCCAACAGATTGATGGGGGCAGACTGCTCAACCTTTACGGACGTCGCCAACGCCTCGGCTTCCTCATTCACTCCCTTAATCAACCGCGAGCGCAAGTCTGGCTGTTCTCGCAACGCCAAAGATGTCGCCAGCAACACGCGAGAGCGCTGCTCTGCAACCGTGCCCGTCGAATCCTCCAGCGCCGAAGTCATTGCAGCCGTAGACTCAATCGCTTCGTACAGAGAACGAACCTCCGCGTCCGTGATGCTACCCGCCGAAGGAACCAGATCCGGCAGGGCAGTGCGAGGCTCGGGCGCACCCGACATGTCTTTCACGTCCGCCACGGAGATTGGGTTCACCCAACGGTCTCCCAGCGCCGCCTTCACCCGGGCCACGGTGACCTCGCTATCCGGATTACGCTGCGTCAAAGCAAGTACGGTGCGTGACTGGTTGGGTAACTGGCGCGTAATAATCGCGGTGGTAGAACGAATCATCTGCTGAACATCTAGCTCATCGCTCTTAGAAGTAGAGGAAGAAGAAAGAAGATCCGACAATGCGTTGTGTGCAAGTAAAAGGTCCGTGCCGGGCTCCTCTGCGTTCACCGCACTGCCGGTCTGTGCGTCGTAGCGAGACCACGCAGACGGGTCATAAGTGAGGACATCTAAAGGCGCCAGTCCCTGGCCCGTGCTCACAACCGTCTGATCGGCCCACAAATCCACTACCTGGCGGTCAAGCTCTTCCACCTCTGGCAAAACAAAATCATCCAAAACCTGCAAACCGGCCCCGCGCGCCACCGGCAGATTTGTTGCCGACTTCGAATCTTGCACCAACTGCACAATCTGTGAACGCTGCGAAAGATGGGCAATACCAGCCACATCCGCATCCGCTGCCGGTAGTGAAATCACCGGACCCGCACCCGCCTTCACCAGACTCCGAGCGAAATCCTCCTGCTCAAGCAAGCCCGCTCCAACCGCAAGCGTCACGCCCTCAACACCAGCTAAACTTTGCGCCACACGGACCTGCCCGCCGCGAGCATTCGTCGCCCTAACCCCCTGGTCAGTTTCATCCACACCCGTAGCAATTGAACTGACCACAGACAGGTTCAAAGGCTGGACCTCGTAACCCGAATCCCACAGCAACAAAGACCTGTCCGAGACCACGCGACCTTCTACCTCAGCCCGCACCTCGATGCCTCGCGGCCCCCAAAAAAACGGGGAATAAAAAGGTAAATCGTCCGTGGGGATAGAAATCGAGAACGGAGTTGGCGTGCCCGCCTTCACATCCTTCAGCGTCGTTGCAGCAACAAAATCACCCGCATAATTGAAATCCTCCAAATATGCCTTCGCATCCGATACCGTCACCATTGAATCTGCGCGCACAAACACGCTCAAGGTCGCCTCGCTTTGCGCCTTCGCAAAACTAACCGTGCCAGAAACCTTCACACTCGTCTGATTCGTCACAACACGGGGCGCCAGATCATCAATCTCCACGGTGTATCCAGACTCGGGGGCCGCTGGGGTTGCTACCGCCTCGAAACCCCCAAAAGCGCCGCAAACAGCGGAAACCAAAGCTCCCGCCAGCAGTATCGCAATGCCTCTAAAACGCCCGCTCACACGTTCGCCTCTGGGTACAGCAAATCCAACGCGATTGCCACCACGCGCCGCTCATTCGGATACGCCAACATTCGCGAAACCTTATCCAACGGGAACCACGCGGCGTCCTCGGCCTCTTGATCCGGATCATTCTCTACGGTTACCTCGCCCGACACGTACTCGAGCAAATAATGGTGCACCACCTTATGCACCCGGCGATCTCCCGTAGAAAACCAGTAATCAATCGACGTCAAACCCGTCACCAATCGGCCCGTGATACCGGTTTCCTCAGCAATCTCGCGAACCGCGGCTTCCTCCGCCGACTCCCCGCGCTCAAGATGGCCCTTCGGTAAGCACCACTCGATATTGCCTGCCCGATTGCGGCGCGCAATCACAGCGACCCACGGCACGCCTTCGCGCACCTTAATTACCAGGCCTCCAGCCGACGTCTCATCCACAACCGGCAAATGCCGCGCGCTCACCCTAAAACCGCGCACCGAAAAATGGCGACGCGGGGGACGCGGAACACCCATCCGAGGAGTGCCGTCATGAATATCCATGCCCCTACTCTATGACGTGGCGCGTCCGATATACCGAATTGGGAGGATTCATGGCACGCTAATAGGGATGCTAAAGGAACAAGAAACCAACAAACGGGCAACTAAAGCAAGCCAAAATGCGAACGCACTTAACGCCGTGGGGTGCGGCGACCTCGAACTGCTTCGTAGCAACGCCCAAAAAGCCCTCGCCGAACTTCCCTCACAAATCATCGAACTTGGCCACGTTTTTCACGAGGCCGGATTTGAACTCGCCCTCGTAGGCGGACCAGTACGCGACGCCTTCCTTGCCGTAACACCGCACGACTTCGACCTCACCACAAACGCCAGACCTGATGACACCGAACGCCTCCTTGGCATCTGGGGCGACAAAACCTGGGACGTCGGCAAAGCCTTCGGAACCATCGGGGCGCGCAAAGGCGACCTCCAAGTTGAGGTCACCACATACCGCACAGAAGCATACGACCCGAACTCACGCAAACCCCAAGTTGAATACGGCGACACACTAGAAGGTGACCTCACCAGGCGAGACTTCACCGTCAACGCCTGCGCCATCACCCTGCCCGACCTTGAACTCGTAGACCCGCACGGCGGCCTCCAAGACCTCGCAGATGCCGTTCTGCGCACGCCCGTGACCGCCACGCAATCCTTTGACGACGACCCCTTACGCATCATGCGCGCCGCACGGTTCAGTGCCCAACTTGGCATCGACGTGTCCGAAGACGTCATGAAAGCCATGGAGCAGCAAGCACCCCGCCTCGAAATCGTCTCCGCAGAACGCATCCGCTCCGAGTTCGAACGGCTACTGACATCCCCTAAGCCACGGCGCGGCCTCGAACTCATGGTCCACACCACGGTTGCCGACATCGTCCTGCCTGAACTATCCAACCTCCAAGACCTCAAAGACGAGCACAACAGACACAAAGACGTCTACGAACACACCCTCACCGTCCTCGAACATGCAATCGCCCTCGAATCCGGTCCCGACGGGCCTGTTCCCGGCCCCGATTTCATCCTCCGGTTCGCAGCCATAATGCACGACATTGGCAAACCTGCCACGCGCAGATTCGAACCCGACGGAACCGTCACATTCCACCACCACGAAATCGTCGGCGCGAAAATGACCAAAAAACGCATGGTCGCCCTCCGCTTTGACAAAGCCACCACCAAAGCCGTTGTCGAACTAGTGCGCCTGCATCAACGATTCCATGGTTACGGTGAACAACAGTGGACCGACTCTGCCGTACGCAGGTACGTTACCGACGCCGGTCCCTACCTCGAATACCTCCACCGTCTCACCCGCGCCGACTGCACTACGCGCAACAAACGCAAATCCGCATACCTCCAAGCCGCCTACGACGACCTCGAAAATCGCATCCACGAACTCCAAAAACAAGAGGAACTAGACGCGGTACGGCCCGACCTGGACGGCGGTGAAATCATGCGACTGCTGCGCCTAAAGCCGGGTCCGCAAGTTGGAAAAGCATACAAATACTTACTCGAACTACGCATGGAACGAGGCCCCCTTAGCAAGGCGGAAGCCGAACACGAACTACTAAAATGGTGGGAATCGCAATAAATCCGTGCACAATTACTACATAGACGAAACGAGGAACCCGGCATCCGATAGCCGCCGGGCAATGCTCTAGAAAGGTGGTTCACATGGCTGACAGTCGCGAACCTAATAAAAACAGCAACCGGAAACCTTCCGGACTGCCTTCGCGCCGCTCCATCCACCACAAGGGCTCGACCGCCAATACCGGATCTAAGGCGTCCTCTTCTATTCCTAAGCGCCCCCAAAGTAAAGCCGCCGATACAGCGCCGCCTTCGCCTCGAAAAAATACAAGCAGTGCGAGTAAACCGAGCGGCAAAACCGGCAAGAAAACCGCGAACAAACCCGCTAGCAAAAACGTCAAAAAGACAAGCGGCGGGAAAAAGAAGAAATCTACCGGCGCGCGTATTGGAATCGGCATTCTCATTACCATCCTCATGATGGTCATTCTTGGCTCCGTCGGGTTTATGCTCGCTTACGCCTCCGTTACTGTGCCAAAACCTGGAGAGTTTGCGATGGCACAAAAAACGACCGTCTTCTACTCCGATGGTGAAACCGAACTGGGCACCTTTGCCGAAATTGACCGCACCATAATCGACACCTCAACCATTCCCGACTACGTTGGGAAAGCAGTCATAGCTTCTGAGGATCGAACTTTCTACACCAACTCTGGTATCGATCTGAAGGGCGTAGCCCGCGCCTTCATCAACAACGTACGCGGTGGTTCTCTGCAGGGTGCCTCCACACTCAGTCAGCAATACGTCGAGCGATACTACCTGGACACCACCACGAGTATCCCGGGCAAGATTAAAGAAGCCCTGCTAGCCCTCAAAATCAACAGGCAGCAATCCAAGGAGGAAATCCTGGAGAACTACCTGAACACTATCTACTTTGGGCGCGGCGCGTACGGAGTAGAAGAAGCTTCGCTCAAATACTTTGGGCATCCCGCAACAGACTTGACATTGAGCGAATCAGCCATGCTTGCCGGCATCATTCCCGCGCCCTCCGCGTGGGATCCTGCAGTAGACCCCGACATGGCACAAGCCCGCTTTGACCGCGTCCTTAAACACATGGTTGAAGATGGTTGGATCACTCAGGAAGAAGCAGATAACACCGCCTTCCCCGAAACTATTGACCCGCAATCTGAAACCAGCATGACTGGCTGGAAGGGTCACCTAATGCAACAGATCCGCAGCGAATTTGAAAGCCGTGCAGGCATCACGCCTGAACAGCTGGATTCGGGCGGTTACGTGATTGTTACAACTTTGGATAAGGACCTGCAGAACTTTGCCGTTGAGGCAGTTAATGAACTTCCGGACGATCACAATGCAGGACTTCAGGTGGCTCTTTCGTCCATTAACCCAGCCAACGGAGAAATACTGGCCGAATTTGCTGGGGCCGACTACCAGGAACGCCAATCCAACTCCGTTACACAGGACAGGGCAATGGCAGGATCAACGATGAAGCCATTTGGCCTCATCGCATACATGCAAGCCGGTGGAACAATCGAGGACATGTACAACGGCAACTCGCCGCTACAAATCACCGACAAGCGCACCGGAGAAGTCACGCCCCCGCTCAGTAACTATGGAGACTACTCATTCGGCTACGTCAATATGATTCGTGCGACCGCGCTATCCATAAACACCCCATTTGTTGAAATGAATAACGAAATGGGGCCGGGCAAGACGCGCGAGGCTGCAGTTAAGCTTGGCCTTCCAGAAGACACGCTGGGCCTTGACGACACGATCCGTAATATCCTCGGATCAGCATCACCGCACAATCTGGACCTAACCCGCGCATACGCCACAATCGCGTCGGGGGGCCTTCGTAGCACGCCTCACATAATTAAGGAAGTTACCCGCTACGACGGCGAACAAATTTATCAAGGCCCTACAAGCACCGAGCGCGTATTCGACTCCGAAATCATTTCCGCTGCGCTTCCGGGCATGCAGGCCAGTGCCCAGTGGGGATCCGGTGAAAAAGCTGGAATAATCGGCCGACCCGTTTTGGCCAAGACCGGTTCATCTGAAGAAAATCGTTCTGCACAGTTCGCAGGCGCAATCCCGCAACTTGCAACCGTCGTGTCGATGTACCAGATCGGCGAAAACGGCAACGAAGTCTCCATCACCCCATTCGGTGGAGAATACGAAGTTACCGGATCCACATGGCCGGGTACCGTGTGGCAATCGTACATGTTGAAAGCGATCGACAAGTACGAGGTCGCAGACTTTGACTGGTACAAGCCTGACTTCCGTAAGTCCACGTTCAAAACTTACACGCCTCCAACGGAGACTACAGCTACAGAAACTAGGAGTACAGAGAGGAACCAGGAACCAGCGCAGACGCAAGCTCCGAACGAAACAGGCGCAACTAATCCTCCCACCGAGCCAGCAACTGAACCCGGTGAGGATCATTAACCCATAGGTTGGACGGCGCCTCGTCAGGGGCGTCCTTCAATTTCGTAGGACATAAAAGGTGCCGCCCTCAAAATCATGAGGGCGGCACCTTTTATGCGTAAACTACTTGGCGCTTACACGAACCTTGACTCGTGCGGAAACCTCCGGGTGGAGGTTGACGGTCACGTTGTGGTCGCCAACGTACTTGATAGCCTTCTCCACGACGATCTTGCGACGATCGATGTCGATGCCGGAAGCTTCCTTGATAGCGGAAGCAATATCACCGGTCTTGACAGCGCCGTAAAGGGCGTCGGTGGTGGAAGCAAGCTTGAAGATCTCAACAAACTTGATTTCCTGAAGCTGGTCACGAACCTCGCGAGCGTCATCCACGTTTGCGATTTCCTTCGCACGCGCGCGCTCAGCGATCTTGTCCAGTGCCTTCTGTGCGCCCGGCGTCCAACGCTCAGCTAGACGACGCGGAACGAGGTAGTTGCGAGCGTAGCCGTCCTTAACGGTAACGACGTCACCAGCAGCACCGAGGTTAGGGACATCGTGGGTCAAAATTAGCTTTGCCATTATTCAGTCTCCTCCCTCTTTAACGTCCGGAGCTCGAGTACGGCAGAAGAGCCATCTCGCGGGCGTTCTTCACGGCCTTCGCGATCTTGCGCTGCTCCTGAACAGACACGCCAGTTACACGACGGGCGCGGATCTTGCCGCGGTCCGAAATGAACTTGCGCAAAAGCGCGGTGTCCTTGTAGTCAATCTTTTCAATCTTGGCGGACTTTAGCGGGTTCGCCTTCTTCTTAATCGGCTTATTGCGAAGTTGAGGCTTCGCCATGGTGTCTCCTAAAAATCTCTCGCACTAGCGTGCGCCCTTGTTGTTGAGCAAAGTTAGATAAGAACCGTTAGAACGGAGGCTCCGAATCGAAGTTCGTGGAACCACCCGTTGCCCACGGGTCATTAGAAGCCCCGCCCTGAGGCGCGTCGTAGCCAGCGTCACCGCCGTAAGACGGTCCGCTTGAACCAGAGGAATCTTGCATTCCGCCCTGGTTGTATCCGCCGCCGCCCCCATAGTTGGACGGGTTGCGGGTAATCTGCGTGCGCGCGTAACGAAGCGACGGGCCGATTTCGTCGACCGCGAGCTCCATGGTTGTGCGCTGCTGGCCATCACGGGTCTCGTAGGAACGCTGCTGGAGACGCCCTTGAACAATCACGCGTGTTCCCTTAGTTAGGGAGTCCGCTACGTTCTCTGCAACATCGCGCCACACAGAGCAGCGCATGAACAGGGTTTCCCCGTCCTTCCACTGCCCAGAGTTGCGGTCAAAACTACGCGGAGTAGACGCAACGGTGAAGTTAGCAACCGGTGCGCCCGACGCGGTGTAACGAAGCTCCGGGTCGGAAGTCAGGTTGCCGATGATCGTGATTACGGTATCTCCAGCCATCTTTGGCTCCTCAGATTCTCATCCAGTGTTACGCTTCCGGGCGCATCAGCTTGGTGCGCATCACGGATTCGTTTAGTGACAGCAGTCGGTTGATTTCCTTGGAAACTTCCGGCGTAGTGGTCATGTCTACAACCACGTAAATGCCTTCAGACTGCTTGTTGATTTCGTAAGCAAGACGACGCTTGCCCCAAATGTCGACGTTCTCAACGGAGCCGCCAGCCTCGGTTACCTTGGTCAGAAGCTTCTCCATCGAGGGGCCGACGGTGCGCTCATCAACGGTGGGATCGAAGATCACCATCAGTTCGTACTTACGCATGTTTCCCCACCTCCTCTGGTCTCAACGGTCACGGTAGTTCCGTGACAGGAGGGATATGCGAATCGGTACACAAATGTGGACCGAACTCTCATGCTATCGTGATGGCCCCTTATGTACCAGACCGCGCGAACAAATGTGAGCAACTCCCACGAAAACGCGTGTTACTGAGTCTCTTCGGCTTGAGCAATCCATTTCGATCCGCGAACGCGTAGTCCGGTAGTGAGCGCACGCGCTCCCATGAATATGCCGGCAAATGCTACCCACACCCACATAAGTACTGTGGTTTGCGTAGTGGCAGTAAGGGTCTTCTCATCCGCGAAAACCTCCAGGATAATCCACAAAACGGGCAGGTATGGCACCAGCGTGAGTATGCCGGCCACAGCGAGGAAACGGTTGTCTCCCGCGCCTATCAACACGCCATCCATCATGAAAACAAAACCGGCCAGAACTTGGAAACCGCCCGCAATCCACAGGCCGCGCATAGCTGCGCTGTGCATGGTTGGGTCGGTTCCGAAGATCCATGGAAGTAGGCCGGATGCAGCGATAATCACAAGTCCGAGCACAGCGCCAGTTGCAACACCCCAAATAGTGATGCGGCGAACGAGCGCGCGGGTTCGTGCACGGTCGCCGGTACCGATGGAGTAGCCGGTTAATGACTGGGCGGAAATTCCAAGAGCATCGAGAGCGAAGGCCGCGAAGTTCCACACTGTGTTTACAACCTGGTGGGCGGCGAGGGCAATCGCGCCCGCACGCGTAACTACAGCAACGGTTGCGAGGATCGCGATGCGCAGTGTCAGAGTGCGCACAAGTAGTGGCAGGCCAGCGTTTGTGGCGCCTAGCAATCCTCCGAATGATGGCTTCAGGCTGACGCCCTCACGCCGAGCGCCTTTAACCACTACGGCCACGAGGATGATCCCCATCAAGGTTTGTGCTATTGCGGTGCCCAAACCAGAACCGGCAATCCCCATGTCTAGCCCGTAAATGAAGATCGCGTTTAGAGCTGCGTTGCCGGCTGCACCTGCCGTGGCAACGTACAGCGGGGTTTTTGTGTCGAGGAGACCGCGTAATGTTCCCGTCGCTGCAAGAACTACGAGCATGCCTACGAGTCCGGGTGATGAGTACTGCAGGTAGGCGATGGCGTGTGGGATAACAGTAGTGTCGGCTCGGAACCAGCTGATGATGATGGGGGCTGCCAGAATGAGAGCGCTCGCGGTTATGACGCCAAGAAGTGCGGCTAACCAGATTGCCTCAATGCCTGCACGCAAGCCAGAAGCAATATTCCCTGCACCTAGTGCTCGCGCGGTGATCGATGTTGTGGAGTAAGCCAGGAAAATGAATAGGCCTACCGCCGTCATAAGGATCGTTGAAGAGAGGGCGAGGCCCGCTAGCTGCTCCGTTCCTAGGTGCCCCACCATAGCCGAGTCGATGGTAGTGAACAGTGGCTGAGCCAAAAGTGCCCCGAGTGCGGGGAGGGCGAGACGGAGAATCTCTCGATTGAGCTCTAAACCTTCAAGTTGCGGTTCAGTCTTACTTGAGTGTTGTGCCAAAGTTATCCACCTATTTACCTTCGACTTTTGTTCCACAGGGTGTGAACAAAACTGTGGATAATTTGGCGCTGTTCCAAGGGTTTGAGAATGGACATCGTTGACACGACTTCCACACAATCCACACGTTATCCACAGGTTTTAAACAATTTATGGGAGTTATCCACCGAAAATGCACAAGTTATTAACATTTAGGGTTTTTGGAGTTGACCTTTCGGGGATAACCTTACCGGTATTAACTGTTTCCCTCAGTAACTGTTGATAACCGCGCCTGTGTGCAAAATAGAGCGTGTCTCTAGCGCGGCCTCACTAAAATCGTGGGCGCAGGGTGCATGTAACTAAAAGGCGGTTTTTGTGGCAGACCAGTCGGGTTTTGATCGAATCCCCCCGCAAGATATTGAAGCGGAGCAATCCGTTCTCGGCTCCATGATGCTTTCCAAGGACGCCGTGAACGATGTCATCGAGGCGATGGATAGCTCGGACTACTACCGCCCGGATCACGAGATGATCCACAACACGATCATGGAGCTGTACTCCCGCGGCGAGCCTGTGGATACCCTCACAGTTGCCGGTGAGCTCAAGCGCCAGGGAAATCTAAGCCGTCTGCCAGAGCCAACGTACTTGCACACTCTGATCGCTTCGGTCCCGACGGCTGCAAACGTGGGTTATTACGCGCGCATTGTGCGGGAGCGGGCGCAACTGCGGCGTCTTGTGGAGGCAGGCACTCGTATTGTTCAGCTCGGTTACGCCGAGACGGGCGGGGATGTTGATGACATTGTGGATGCCGCGCAATCTGAGATTTATGCGGTCTCTGAGCGGCGGAGCACTACGGATTATGTGCAGCTGTCTGAGATCGCAGATCCATTACTTGCCCATCTTGATGAGCTTGCGCAGAACAAGGACGTTTCGAAGGGCGTGCCTACGGGTATTGCAGACCTGGATCACCTCACTACGGGCTTACAGCCGGGCCAGATGGTTATTGTTGCCGCTCGCCCGGCAATGGGTAAGTCAACTCTCGCGATGAATTTCATGAGGGCAGCGTCGGTGCACCACAACATCACCTCAGTGATCTTCTCGTTGGAAATGTCACGAGAAGAGATCGGTATGCGCTTGATTGCTGCCGAGGCCGGAGTGCATTTCGGCAAGATGCGCCGAGGGGAGATGGAAGATCGCGACTGGACGCGGCTGTCGAAGACGATTTCTAACATCTCAAAGGCGCCGTTTTTTATCGACGATTCGCCGAACATGGCGATGAATGAGATTCGCGCGAAGTGTCGCCGTTTGAAGCAGCAGCACAATCTTGGACTCGTCGTTATTGACTACCTCCAGCTGATGTCGTCAGGCAAACAGGTGGAGTCGCGTCAGCAGGAAGTCTCCGAGTTCTCCCGCTCTCTCAAGCTTTTGGCCAAAGAGTTGGAGATCCCGGTGGTTGCGGTTGCGCAGCTGAACCGCGGTCCGGAGCAACGTACGGATAAGAAGCCGATGATCGCCGACCTGCGAGAGTCGGGCTCGCTGGAGCAGGACGCGGATGTGATCATGCTTCTACATCGTCCGGATTATTACGATCAGGATGAGCGCCCGGGTGAGGCCGACATTATTGTTGCCAAGCACCGCAATGGTGAGACGGGAACGATTCCGGTTGCTTTCCAGGGTCATTACGCGCGTTTTGTGGATATGGCAAGGCAGTAGTTTGAGTGTAATCTTTGCGTTGTAGGTGCGCTCTCAAGGCGCTTGCTTATGCTTTTCGAACTATTTATATCGAGGTGGAAATGTCGTCGAGCAATCCAGTTAAGGTCATGACGATCGCAGGCAACGAGGCAACTGGCGGTGCCGGGCTACAGGTGGATTTGAAGACGTTCCACCAGCTTGGCGTGTTTGGTATGGGTGCGGTTACTTGCATCGTGTCATTCGACCCGAAGAATAACTGGGCTCACAGGTTTGTTCCGGTTGATCCGCAGGTGATTAAGGATCAGGTTGAGGCTGGGGTTTCCACGTGGGATGTGGATACGGCGAAGATCGGCATGCTTGGCACTGTGGCCACTATTGAGGCGGTGCGCGAGGCACTGGCGACAAACGAGTGGAAGAACATTGTTCTTGACCCGGTTTTGATTTGTAAGGGCCAGGAGGCTGGTGACGCGCACGATACGGACGAGGCGCTGAAGACAAAGGTGTTGCCGCTGGCAACGGTTGTGACGCCGAACTTGTTTGAGACGGAGCAGCTTTCTGGCATTGAGGTGCGCACGGAGGCCGATTTGGCTCGCGCGGCGCAAAAGATCGGCGAACTTGGTCCGAAGTATGTGCTTGCTAAGGGTGGCATGCAGCTTGGAGGCGACGAGGCCGTTGATTTGCTGTGGGACGGCGAGAAGATCACGCGCTATGCCTCGCCGAAGATTGGCGATGAGCGTCCAACGGGCGCGGGTTGCACGCTTGCTGCCGCGATTACGGCCGAGCTTGCTAAGGGCTCGGATATTTACGAGGCTGTGCGCGTCGCTAAGGAGATTGTGACGCGCGGTATTGCGGGAAGTCTTCCCGCGCACACCCCGTTTGATGCTGTGTGGCAGCAAGCCTAGTTAATGGTTACTGGCGCATGAGGCGCTGTTGTTAGCTACTTGAAGGTGGCCGCGAGTTTAGTCTCGCGGCCACTTTTGTGTGCATCGTGCGTGGAGGTTGTGGTTGGGCGGCTCATAAATGGGCTTATCCGTTGCGTGCGGGAATGTAGTTGTTAAACTGAACCTAGTCGTTCAAACTTGAACAATCATGTTTTGAGTCTGATTTTCTACCTAGGAGAGCCATGCAGTTTGGGATTTTCACCATCGGTGACATTACTCGTGACCCGGTAAACCACACCGCACCCTCAGAAAACGAGCGCATCAAGAACACCGTTGAGATAGCAAAACATGCCGAGGAAGTCGGCTTTGACGTGTTTGCAACTGGTCAGCACCATAATCCTCCGTTTGTGGCGCCCGGCAACCCGCCGACTCTTCTGGCATATTTGGCAGCGCAAACCGAGCGCATCATCCTTTCAACCGCGGTCACCTTGATTACCACGATGGATCCGGTGCGTCTGGCTGAGGATTACGCTTATTTGCAACATTTGGCTGATGGTCGAGTGGACCTCGCTCTGGGGCGGGGAAATACCGGCCCGGTATATCCGTGGTTTGGAAGGGATATTCGCGAGGGCATCTCGTTGGCGGTTGAAAATTACAATCTGCTCTACCGTTTGTGGCGCGAGGACGTGATCAACTGGCAGGGTAAATACCGCACGCCGTTGCAGGGATTCACTGCCACGCCACGTCCGTTGGATGGGGTGGCCCCGTTTGTGTGGCACGGGTCGATCCGCAGTCCCGAAATTGCGGAGCAGGCCGCGTACTACGGTGACGGCTTCTTCCATAACAACATTTTCTGGACGAAGGACCACGTGATCCGCATGGTGAACCTGTACCGTGAACGCTACGAGTATTACGGTCACGGGAAGGCGGATGAGGCGTTTGTGGCGCTGGGTGGACAGGTGTTTATGCGGAAGAATTCGCAAGACGCCGTGAATGAGTTCCGCCCGTACTTCGATAATGCGCCGGTTTATGGTCATGGCCCATCGTTGGAGCAGTATCAGAGTATGACGCCGCTGACTGTGGGGTCGCCGCAGGAAGTTATTGATCGCACGCTCGAGTTCCGCGAATGGGTGGGCGACTATCAGCGCCAGATGTTCCTGATTGACCATGCTGGTTTGCCGCAAAAGACGGTATTGGAACAGCTTGATATGTGGGGTGAGGTTCTTCCGGTTTTGCAGGCGGAGTTCGATTCGATGAGGCCCGCGCATGTGCCGGATGGTCCCACTCACGAGTTCCTGGTGGAACGCGACCGTGCAGGTAGGGCGCCGATAGCGGGTGGTGGCCCTGGGTCACAGGTGTTTGCGGATCGGTCCGAGCGTGGCGAAAGCGGCTCGAAGTAGAGCATTTGGAGGAAAGATGAGTGAGATTTTTGAGGGCGGAGCGATTGACTCTACGCGTGATCCGTTCACTCCGGCTTCGCGTCGCGTGGTGGTGGTAAGTGGTGGCCTGTCCGAGTCGGCGTCGTCGACGAGGCTGGCTAAGGCGCTTGCTGAGGCAACCTCGAACCACTTGTCCCAGGAGGGTGTGGGCGCGGATGTGCAGGTCGTTGAGTTGCGGCCTTTGGCTGGTGCGATCATGGACGCGATGCTGACGATGAACCCGGTCGGGGATTTGGCTGACTCGTTGCAGGCGGTGCGCGAGGCCGATGGTGTAATAGCTGTTTCGCCTACATTTCAAGCGTCCTATTCAGGTTTGTTCAAGGCGTTTTGGGATTTGTTTGAGGATCCGCTCCGTGAAAAACCGGTGCTACTGGGCGCTACGGGTGGCACGGCTCGACACTCGCTGATGATCGATTATGCGATGCGCCCCCTGTTTTCGTACCTGCGGATGGACGTACTTCCTTCGGCCGTGTTCGCGGCGTCCGATGATTTTGGCGACGTGATTGATAAGAATGACGGCACGCGCGACGCGCCGTTGCACGAGAGGATTCAGAGCGCGGGTGCTCAGTTCGCGATGGCGCTAGTTGCTCGTCCCGCGATTGGTCGGGCGGAGGCTGACGATAAGTTCAAAAACGTGACGCCACTGGAAGAAATGCTGGATTCCCTTGGGTGAGTTGAGTGAAAAGGACGCGAGGCCGCGCGTTAACATCGCAGCTTCTTCGCCGGAGGAAGCGAAACGCAAGGTAGCTACGTGGCGTGCTTGGCGTGTCTATTTTGAAACTACGGCACGCGCGCAGGACGCTATGGAGGTGGTGCTTCGCGAGGGTGCTGGCGTGACGCTCGCGGAATATAACGTGCTCGTGTTGTTGCAGGAGGCCGAGGGGCGCAGGTTGAGGTTTAAAGACCTCGCCGCCAAGATGTCGTTCTCGAAATCCCGCTTGTCGTACCAGGTGAAGGTGCTGGAAAAGCGCGGCTTGATATGTCGAGGTGATGTAGAGGGTGACGCTCGCGGATTGTACGTGCAGCTCACGGAAGCGGGTTGGCATACGTTCTTGGAGGCTGGGAAGTTGCATGCGCGTCAGGTCGAGCAACTGATGTTGAACGAGTTATCGACGGGGGAGGCCGAGGTGATTGAGCGCGTGTTCACCAGGCTTGCCAAGCGCTTGGAAGAGTCTGCTGAAGCCTAGCGGCAGGTACATATATGTAACGTGCAAATTATGAAAACCGCGCCATTTTCATAATTGTTTAACAGGGTTAAGCCGCACTAATTCAACGATCTGCTGGCTTGCACCATTGCGCAACTGGCACGTGCCTAGCATGAACATATGGTCGAAATAAGAATTCATGGTCGAGGCGGACAGGGTGTTGTAACTGCCGCGGACCTGTTGGCAATGGCGGCATTCGAAGACGGCCACCACGCGCAGGCTTTTCCTTCTTTTGGGTCTGAGCGTACGGGCGCCCCGGTTGTGTCTTACTGCAGGATCCGCGATGAAGTGATTCGCAGTCGCGAGCCCGTGCTTTCGCCAAATGTGGTTATTGTTCAAGATCCAACTCTTTTGCCAATTATGGACGTGTTTTCAGGCTTGCAGCCGGACGGTTACGGTCTTGTGAATTCGGCAAAGTCGCTGGAAGAGCTCGGACTTGCCGAGTTGGAGAAACGCTCTTTACCGGGACATATCGTTACGATTCCAGCCACTGAGATTGCGTTGGAACACCTGGGGCGTCCGCTCCCTAACGCGGTGCTTTTGGGCGGTGTTTCGGCGCTAACTGGGATTGTGCGTTTGGAGTCGGTGCTCGGTGCGATCTCGAGCCGATTTGCAGGCAAGGTTGGCGAGGCGAACCAGGAGGCCGCGAAGGCCGCATTCCGTTTGGTTGAGGAAATGAAGGTAGATAATGCTTGAGCAGATTGAGGGTTCGCAAGCCATTGCGAAGGCTGTTGCTGCGTGCCATCCCGAGGTCGTTGCGGCCTACCCGATTAGTCCGCAAACCCATATTGTGGAGGCCATTTCAGCCTTGGTTAAGTCCGGCAAGTTGGAGCATTGCGAGTATGTGAATGTGGAGTCGGAGTTCTCTGCAATGTCGGCATGCATTGGTGCGTCGGCGGTGGGCGCGAGGGCGTACACGGCTACGGCGTCGCAGGGCTTGTTGTACATGGTTGAGGCTGTTTATAACGCTTCGGGTCTAGGCTTGCCGATTGTGATGACGGTTGCGAACCGTGCGATTGGCGCTCCGATCAACATTTGGAATGACCACACGGATGCGATGAGCCAGCGCGATTCGGGTTGGTTGCAGCTCTACGCGGAGAACAACCAGGAGGCCGCGGACTTGCACGTGCAGGCTTTCCGCATTGCAGAGGAGCTTTCGTTGCCCGTCATGGTGTGCATGGATGGCTTCATTTTGACTCACGCGGTGGAGCAGGTGGATGTGCCCGAGGCTGAGCAGGTTGAGAAGTTCTTGCCGTCCTACGAGCCGCGCCAGGTGCTGGATCCGTCCGATCCGGTTTCGATTGGTGCGATGGTGGGTCCGGAGGCGTTCACTGAGGTCCGCTACCTGGCTCACGCGAAGCAGTTGCAGGCGTTGGAGCTTATTCCGCAGGTTCAAGAAGAGTTTAAGCGGGTGTTTGGCCGCGATTCTGGCGGTTTGGTGCGCCCGTATAAGTGCGAGGACGCGGAAACGATCATCGTGGCACTTGGATCTGTACTCGGCACGATCAAGGACGTCGTTGATGCTCGCCGCGCTCGCGGCGAGAAGATTGGCGTTCTCGGCATTACCTCTTTCCGTCCTTTCCCCTCCGACGCGGTTCGTGAGGTCTTGCAGGGCGCGAAGCGTTTTGTGGTTTTGGAAAAGGCGTTCTCGGTGGGCATTGGTGGCATCGTGTCATCGCACTGCCGGGCGGCAATGCGCGGATTGAACTTCACCTGTCACGAGCTGATCGCAGGCCTGGGTGGCCGCAACATTACCGCGGGCTCGTTGCATGAATACCTCGATAGGGCGGTTGTTGACGACGTCGATCACCTCACTTTCTTAGATTTGGATAAGGAACTCGTTGAGCGTGAGTTGGAGCGCGAGGCACGCACGCGTCGTTCGGGTGCTCCTGCTGAGAACATGATTCGCGACATGCAGGATCGGGTGAACGCGAAGTTGGATTTGGAAGTTTCTACGAAGGCGGATAACTGATGAGTACTGATAGTGGAGTACGTGAGGACTTTCCGCAGGTGCGCCAAACTGCTATTCCGGCGCGAGAGAAGGTTAAGTTTTACCAGGTTGGCTCTTATGCGGTGGGTAACCGTCTGGCTGACAAGCAGTTGCGTTCGGTTCAGTCGGATCCGGACCGCTATAACTCGCTGACTTCCGGTCACCGCGCTTGTCAGGGATGCGGTGAGGCGTTGGGCGCCCGCTATGCCCTCGATACGGCGATGCGTGCAACCGATAAGGACATGGTGGCTATTAATGCAACCGGATGCTTGGAGGTATTTTCAACGCCCTATCCGGAAACGTCTTGGACTATTCCCTGGTTGCATTCCCTGTTTGGCAACGCGGCGGCGGTGGCAACGGGCGCGGCCGCAGCGTTTAAGGCAAAGGGCCGTACAACGCGCGTGGTGGCTCAGGGCGGTGACGGCGGCACGGTAGATATTGGTTTTGGCCCGCTGTCTGGCATGTTTGAGCGCAATGATGATGTGCTTTACATCTGTTACGACAACCAGGCGTACATGAATACGGGCGTTCAGCGTTCGGGTGCTACGCCGGCGACGGCGCGTACGGCTACCACCCAACCGGTGGGTCCGAATCCGGGCAACGAGTGGGGTCAGGGCAAAGACATGCCGCGCATCGCGATGGCTCACGAAATCCCGTACGTGGCAACGGCAACCGTGGCGGACTTGCGCGACTTGGAGTACAAGGTGAACCGCGCGATGCAGTTCCACGGAGCGCGTTACATTCACGTTTTGGTGCCGTGTCCGCTGGGTTGGGGCTCGGCCTCGGCGCAGACGGTCCATTTGGCACGCCTTGCCGTACAGACGGGTATTTTCCCGGTTTACGAGGCCGAGTATGGTGAGGTCACTTCGGTGATGAAGCTACGTAGGCCCACCCCGGTTGAGGAGTATTTGAAGCCGCAACGCCGGTTCGCACACCTGTTTAAGAAGGGTGGCGACCAGGAGGCGATCAGGCGCATCCAGGCGGGTGCGGATAGGAATATTCGCCGCTACAACCTGGTGGATGATGAGGATTATGACCTCGCAACTGAGCGTTTTGTGGAGTTTGAAGAGGCTCGCTACGGGTTCAGGAAGCCATTTGATGAGTTTGACGAGGGCGCCACGGAGCAGACGGACGCGACCTCAACGCAAGGTGAATACTCTGCGGGCACGCAAACGCGCGCTGACGGGGCTGCAAATGTGAAGGCTGGCGAGGGCGCTGGCAAGGCGGACAAGCAAGGACAGAACTGACGATGAGTAAGAGTGATGTGACAAGTGAGGCCGTAGACGTTTCGGCGGCGGCACGCAGTGACGCAACTTCTGGCATTAGTGGTGATACGAAGCCGTTTGCTATCACTTTGGACGTGGGTTCGTCGCTGGCAAACGAGACGGGTTCGTGGCGCACGGAGCGTCCGATCTACGTGGATTTGCTACCTCCTTGTAATAAGGCGTGTCCGGCTGGTGAGAACGTTCAGCAGTGGCTTTACCACGCCGAAGAGGGTGACTACGAGTCCGCTTGGCGCGAAATCATGGTGAACAATCCGATGCCTGCCGTGATGGGGCGCGTTTGCTACCACCCGTGTCAGACGATGTGTAACCGCGGCAAGGTTGATGAGACCGTGGGGATCAATGCGGTTGAGCGTTTCTTGGGCGATAAGGCGCTTGAGGAAGGCTGGACGGTTGAGCCGGTGAATGCGGATACGGGTAAGAACGTGCTGATTGTTGGTGCGGGCCCGTCCGGCTTGTCCGCGGCGTATCATCTGCGCCGTTTGGGCCATAACGTGACGATTTACGAGGCTGGTCCGATGGCTGGCGGCATGATGAGGTTCGGTATTCCGTCTTACCGTCTGCCGCGCGGCATCCTTGAGGGCGAGATTCAGCGCATCGTGGATATGGGCGTGAAGATTGAGCTTAACCGAAAGGTTGAGAACGTTGAGGACGTGACGGACGACTTTGACGCGGTGTTCCTCGCGGTTGGTGCTCATATCGGTAAGCGCGCTTACGTGCCTGCGGGTGAGTCGGCGAAGATCATGGACGCAGTTTCGATGCTGTCCGAGGTGGAGACGGGTGACAAGCCGCTGCTGGGCCGCCGCGTGGTGGTTTACGGTGGTGGCAACACGGCTGTTGATGCTGCTCGTACAGCTAAGAGGCTCGGCGCAGAAGAGGCTGTGATTTTGTATCGCCGCACGCGTGATCGTATGCCGGCACACGACTCTGAGGTCAAGGAGGCCGAGGAGGAAGGCATTATGATGCGCTGGCTCTCCACGGTTAAGCACGTAGATGGCGGTTCGATCACGATTGAGAAGATGGAGCTGGATGAGAAGGGATTCCCTCAGCCCACCGGCGAGTTTGAAGAGCTTGGCGCGGATTCACTGATCATGGCGCTCGGCCAGGAGGCCGACCTGTCGCTGATTGAAAACGCTAAGGACATTCAGATTGAAGATGGCGTGGTGCAGGTTAATCGCCAGATGATGACGGGCCTGAAGGGCGTGTTCGCGGGTGGTGACATGGTGCCATCTGAGCGCACGGTTACGGTTGCGATTGGTCACGGCAAGAAGGCTGCTCGCTACATTGACGCATATCTGCGCGGAGGCGAGTACGAGCCGGCGGTCAAGCATGATGACGCTGCGTTTGAGCGCCTGACCACCTGGTATTACGCGGATGCGCCAAGGCGTATGCGCGCTCGTTTGGAGGGGCCGCGCCGCGCGTCTACGTTTGATGAGGTCGTGAAGGGTCTGGACGAGGATTCGGCACTGTTTGAGGCTCGCCGCTGCATGTCGTGTGGCAACTGTTTTGGTTGTGACAACTGCTTTGGCGTGTGCCCAGATAATGCGATCACGAAGATCAAGCCGGGCGAGTACGAGTTCAAGTACGACTACTGCAAGGGTTGCGGAATTTGTGCCGAGGAGTGCCCGTGCGGCTCGATCTCGATGGTTCCCGAGCAGGTTTGATTCTGTGAGGCCTTGGCCGCTTTGCGGTTAAGGGGAGCGCGGTGGTTTGCCGCGCTCCCCTTGTTTTTGGGCTTGGCGGCGGCATAACTGGGCGCCTTTTGTCGCTGTTATACTTTAAGCGTGCAATTGCAGAAGATTTCCATTGTTGTGCCCTGTTTCAATGAGGAGCAGACGCTACCTGAGTTGGTTCGCCAGGTGGAGGCCGTTTTTGTGGACGGTCCGCAAGATTGGAACCTCATTTTGGTTGATGATGGGTCTTCGGACAATACTGCCGCGGTGATTGAGGAGCTTGCGGGCAAACATGACCGGGTTCGCGGCGTGTTGTTTTCGCGCAATTTCGGGAAAGAACCGGCTATGCTCGCTGGGCTGGCGTATGCCGATGGTGACGCCACTTTGATCATGGATGCGGATTTGCAACATCCGCCCCGGCTGATTCCTAAGCTGATTCAGACGATGGAGGAAGAGGGCGTTGACCAGGTGGTTGCGCTTCGCAATCGCGATGGTGACTCGAAGCTAAGAACCGCTTTTTCGCGCATGTATTACAGGCTGTCCAACAAGATGATGGAGGAAGTGGAGCTCGTGGACGGAGCCGGCGATTTTCGTCTGCTTTCGCGCCGAGCTGTGGAAACACTCCTCGCTCTCGATGAGCGCTCGCGGTTTTCAAAGGGTTTGTTCTCTTGGATCGGCTACCCCACTTCCTACGTGAAGTATGAGAATGAGCAGCGCATTGCGGGGGCTTCTTCTTGGTCGTTGAAGTCTCTGTTCAACTACGGTTGGGACGGGATTGTTTCGTTCAATGCGAAGCCGCTACGCATGGTTGCGGGTCTCGGCGGTTTCATGTTTGCCCTGGCCCTTGTTTACCTGGTTTGGCTAATCGTCAACTGGTCGATTTACGGCGTGCAGACTCCCGGTTACGTTACGACTATTGCGGCGATCATTGCGTTTTCAGGAATTCAGCTACTTGCGTTGGGTGTGATTGGCGAATACGTGGGTAGAATTTATCGTGAGGTCAAGCATCGTCCTCATTTTGTAGTCGATAAAGAGGTCGGATTCTAAGAGGCCGGTGCGCGCGCGAAGGAGCGAGGCATGGCGCAGCAGGTTACGTTTGAAGGCGCGACGGGGCTGAAGCTCAGCGGGGTGTTGGATACCCCTGATAGCGAGCCGAAAACTTGGGCTATTGTTGCGCATTGTTTCACGTGTAACATTTCTGTTCCCGCGGTGTCACGGATTGCGAAGGCCTTGAAGAATCGCGGGATTGGCGTGTTGCGTTTCGATTTTGCGGGGCTGGGAGCGTCGGCTGGAAACTTCACAGAGTCCACGTTTTCTGCCGATGTTGAAGACTTGAAAGCCGCGTGCCGGTGGATGAACTCGCAGGGACGCACGGTGAAGTTGTTGGTCGGTCATTCACTTGGCGGCGCGGCTGTGCTTGCGGCAGCTGGGGATTTAGATTCGGTTGTTGCGGTCACAACGATTGCAGCGCCCTCGGATCCGGGGCATGTGGCCGAAATTTTGAAGGATCGTTTGACACCGGTGTTTCAAGAGGGCACGGCTGTCATTCAGATTGCAGGTCACGAGATGCTGGTGGGTGCGCCGATCTTCCACGACCTTAAGAATCAAGACGATTTTCATAAGAAGATCAGTTCTCTCTCGGCCGCCCTGCTGGTGATGCATTCGCCTCAAGATGGGGTTGTGGATGTGCATAACGCAATGGATATTTACCGGTCTGCGCAGATGCCGAAGAGTTTTGTGGCATTAGATGGAGCGGATCATTTGTTGACGAGGCCGGGTGTAGCTGCCTGGGCGGGGGAAATCATCGCCAGCTGGGTGTCCCGTTACATTTAGCGAGGCCGTGCAGTCGACTTTGTTTTGTAGACCTTTGGCTGGCTTCAGTGGGCCTGTGTTCGGGCGGATGTTCGCATACTTGTTAGACTTTGGGCGCTAGTGATCTGAGGGGTTTGGTATGCGTGCGTTTTCGATTAGGGCACGGTTTCTGTCCGGTTTGGTTGCCGCATTGATGGTGAGTGGTCTAGCGGCCTGCTCGAGTGCGCCTAATGGTTCCTCTGAATCTGCGTCTGAACTTACGGAGGCCACGCAGCCCGCCGCGCCTACTGAAACGGTTGCTTTTGATACTGATGTGGAGGTTTCAAAGGCGCTGTTTGATCAGGCTGAGGCCGCGGTGGTTGCATCTACAGAACCGGTTGCGCAGGCACGGGCGGCCGCGGTGGCAGGGGCTCTCTCAATCCCGATGCTGACTGAAGTGTTCGCCAGCGACGTGGGCGCAGAGCTAACGCGTTTGGGCGTGAAGACAGTGCTGGCCGTGGGTACGGTGGACGTTGTAGCTGATGTGGATGTGATGACGGATGCGGGCGACGTGCAGGCGCTGAGCACTGTTTTGGGGTCCGAGGTCCGCGTTATCGATGAATTTGGCGTGGATGATCTGCTAAGTCTTGATCCGGCCAATGTGGCGGTGCCGGAGTTTGAACCACAGCCTGTGGCCGAGGATGTCACGGAACTCCCCGCTCAGACAGGCCAAACCGGCGTGGAGGAAATCGAGACGGGGCATACTGAGGCCGCCCCCACCTCGCGAATGGTAGATATAGCGGCCCTTCCGCACGGTGAAAGAGGCAAGGCGAATCCGAACGCGGTTGCGTTTGCCACGCAGGGTTCTCCTTTGGGCGCGGTAGCTAACGCATTGACTGCGGGTCTTGACGTGAGTGTGCTGGCGCAGGCCGATCCGCGTGCGACGAGTGAATCAATGAAGATGATGCGCGAGGGTAGGGTTGCGGTTGGTTTAGGCCCGGATTTTGGTGGCACGCAGATGCTGGCCCAGACCGCCCAGTTGGCGACTTCTGCAGATGAGTTGCCGGGCGGGGGTGGCCTGGTGTTCCCGGGCAGGCGAATGGTGGCTCTGTACGGCCACCCGAAGCTGGCGGCCTTGGGGGTGCTAGGTGAGCAATCTCCAACTGAAGCGGCACAGCTGGCATTGCAGTATGCGCAGCAGTACCAGCCGTTCAGTGATGTGCAGGTTATTCCGGCGTTTGAGATCATTGCGACGGTTGCGTCGGCGGGCGCGGGAGATGACGGCCTTTATTCGGATGTGACGCCGGCAGCTGATTTGGCTCCTTCTGTTGATGTGATTACCGAGGTGGGTGGTTACGCGATTATCGACCTGCAACCGGGGCATGCGAAACTGCTTGATCAGGCGAAACTTTACGCGGAACTGTTGAAGCGTCCGAACGTTGGATTGGCGCTCGATCCGGAGTGGAAGCTGTATGGAGACCAGGTGCATTTGCAGCAGGTTGGTCACGTTGAGATTGCGGAAGTGAATGAGGTTTCGCAGTGGCTGGCCGAGCTTGTGCGCGATAATAATCTGCCGCAGAAGGTGTTTATGTTGCACCAGTTTCAGTTGCAGATGATTCGGGACCGTGACCAGATGGTGCAGCATCTTGAGCTGGCAACGGTTGTTCACGTGGATGGCCATGGAAGTCCGGAAGCGAAGATGCATACGTGGGATGTGATTCGTGAAGACATGCAGCCGTGGGTTTGGATGGCGTGGAAGAACTTCATCGATGAGGACAAGCCGATGCTGAACGCGGAGCAGACCATGGGTATTGAACCGCGCCCGTGGTTTGTGTCGTTCCAGTAGCGAGGCAGAACGCCGGGTTGCTGGTTTTTATGGAAGCATTTGCATACTATTTCAATCGAGCGATAACCGTTTGACTTAGTTATTGATGTCAGTTCTTCGGTACATGAGATGAAGGGACGGAAAACTTGATGGCGTTGCGAGATCTTTCGGTTTCGGCGCGGATTTTCCTCGCCCTTGAGGTTGTATTGGCGACATCGGTTATTGCTCTTTGGTTTTTCCTTTGGAGATATCCAATCTGGTCGATAGACGACCTGTATTTTGTCACTCGCGACGGCTATGCCTGGGGCGGAACTTCATTCACCTCATTATGGCAAGATCTTCTTTGTGATGTCGGAGACCGAAACGGACGTACAGCAGATATTGTTTTACAGGTTGTTCTGGTTTTTGGTGAGGCAGCCGCATTTATATTTCCGCTAATATGTATCTTCTTTAGCGTTGCAGTGTACCGGTTTATTCGGATTCATATTCCGCGAGAAGTGCCTTGGCAGATAGGTCAACCCACGCAGTTTGTTGTTTTCGTTATTTCTGCGATGTCCCTATTTATTATCGATGCGCTGGCGTTCCAGACTGCAGGAACCACCATCATGTTTATGGCTGCTACGGTTGGTTATCTTGGCGGGTTTATTCTCTTCTACCTTGTAGTTGGAACACTACTTCGTATTCGTGAGGGCTCCAAGTACGGCGTGCACGTTGCGTTTCTCCTGTTAACACTTCTGGCATCTCTCCATCACGAGATGGTTGCAGTAATGCTTTTCGTGTATTTTGTTGCTTTTCTTCTGAGTCATCAGAAGCTACCTACACGAACTCTCATCACCGTATTGTTAGCGATGGGTATCGCGCTCATGCGGTTTGGGGTACCGGGAATGTGGGCGCGCAACGGACGGATTGAAAAGTTCATACTCGAAAACGATTCATTTTTAGTCTCAAGAGCTTCTACATTTCTCTATTCCCTTCAGGGATACGTTTCTTCATATCGAACATTTTGGTTCGCAACCCTGGTTTTCATCACACTTTTGACGATCAGTGCGGCGCTTATGTTAGGGGTGAAAGATCGTAGAGTGTTAATACTCGTAGAGATCAATTTATTGGTATTGGCTATCTTTGTGTATCTCTCTGGGCGACTTGGAATTGCCAGAAACTTCGTGTCAGGTGATGCCTTACCAGGTTTGTATCAGTCGCCGTCGGCATTAGTTTCTTTCGTTGCTCTAGTGACACATCTTATCTGCATGGCGACGCTCGCCGTGTTGCTGAGAAAAACCTTGTACATGATTCCTCTTATTCCACTCGCTTGCGCTTATGGCGCGACTGCTATGACAGCTTTTGCTGGGAATATGAGTGTGCGATCGATGTTTCTAGTGCACGTCCTGCTCGTGGTCTTTATTTGTCTAGCGATCGTCGTTATTGTTCAAAACTTTGGAAATGGGTCCGTTTGGTCTCGAAGGTTCACTAACCAAGCGATTGCAGCGAGCATTTTAGTGGTGTTGGCGATAGCGCTTAAGACCGTAAATCCAATGCTTCAACTTATTCATCATGTGAACGCAAATGTTGAAGTTCAAGCAAAGATCTCGAAGAATATCGGGGATATTCGCAAGGGTGAATCCGATATCTTGTACTTACCCGAGCAGTATCCGTACGAGGACTATTTCACCTGGTATCAACCGCGAGAGTCCGTCCAGGAACGGTATTTGTTCTACTATGATCTACCTGCGGACACGCCAGTACGAATCGTTCCTTCCGATGAAATGCCGTAGGTTGTAACGCTAATTGCGAAATTAAAACCAAAATAGCTACACGCCTGCTTTGCGCTTGAAGGCTGAGACTGTGCGTTTGGAGAAAACGCTCAGGTCTAAATGACTACGAGTGTTGTACGCGTGCCATTTGGCCTAATTTGCCCCGTAAGTGTGAGCTAGACTATAGGGGCGTTAAGCCGTGCTCAACGAGGAGCCGGCATTTGCAAATATGGATGAGGACGCAAAGTATGACCCCCGGATCTAAGCAGGTTCGGCGTCGTTCAGCTACGCCGACGGTTAGGAAGTCCGAGCCCCGTAAGTCGGGGCCAAAAGCAGTGATGGCTCAACAGACCACCAAGCTTCAGCGATTTGGTCAGATCGCCGCAGTAATAGGCTTTATTGTTCCGTTTGTTGTGGACATTCCGGGTCTTGATCCGGTGGGCTCGCGCATGTTGGCGATCTTCTTGGCCGCGATCATGCTGTGGGTGACTGAAGCTATCCCACTGTCTGCTACCGCTGTGCTGGTGATAATGGCAGAGGTTTTACTGGTTTCCGATCAGGCTCTTTTGCCGGTTCCTGACAGTGTGCCGACTTCTGCCACGTTCTTTGCATCGCTCGCTAACCCGGTGATCATCTTGTTCTTGGGCGGCTTTATGCTTGCGGATGGAGCAGCGAAGTTTGGTGTGGATAAGGCGATTGCAGCGGTTATGTTGAAGCCGTTCTTGTCTTCTCCAAAGATGATGTTGATGGGCGTCATGCTGATCACGGCCGCCCTGTCGATGTTCATGTCGAATACGGCCACCACGGCCACAATGTTTGCGGTGTTCATGCCGGTTTTGGCGCAGTTGCCCGAGGGGAAGTCTCGAGTTGGCCTAGCCCTGGCAATCCCGGTGGCTGCAAACGTGGGCGGTATTGGTACTCCCGTGGGTACGCCGCCCAATGCTATTGCGCTGGGTGCACTTCAAAGCGCAGGCATTCACATTTCATTCATCGGCTGGATGGCGCTGGCGATCCCACTAATGCTGGTGGTGCTGGCAATCTCGTGGGCATGGCTGGCGTTTGCCTACATGCCGAAGGACCTCAAAATCGAACTTGATCTAAGCGCCAAGTTCGATCGTGGCCGCAACGCCATGATCTTCTACGTGGTGGCAGGGATAACCGTGCTGTTGTGGATGACGGAACCACTACACGGTATTTCGTCTAACACGGTTGGTTTCGTACCCGTTGTGCTCCTAATGGTGACGCAGGCGATGTCGGGCGATGATCTACGCAACCTTGACTGGCCTGTGCTGTGGCTGGTTGCGGGTGGTATTGCCCTGGGTATCGGTGTGGGAAAGACGGGCCTCGACGCTTGGATAATTGGCCTCATTAACTGGGAGGCCGTGCCTGTTGCCCTGCTTATGCTGACGCTCGCGGGAGTGGGCTTCTTGATGTCAAACGTTATTTCGCACTCGGCCGCGGCAAACCTGTTGATTCCGCTCGGCATGGGTCTGGGCGCATCGGTTGCGGCAACGCCGGCCGAGATCGCAGTGGTGTTGGCGCTGGGTTGTTCGCTGGGCATGTGTCTACCGATCTCGACGCCTCCGAACGCTATTGCCTACTCGACGGGCGAGATCAGCACGCCGCGCATGATCAAGACGGGTCTTGTGGTTGGCGTGTCCGGCACATTGCTACTCGCTTTTGTGATGCCACTGTACTGGGGCTGGGCAGGCCTGTTGTAACGCGAGGCGTTTAGCGGAAAGCAGGTAGATGTGAGCGTGACGCGCGTGGGCGGCGATTCGGCAGAATACATGCTGCATATTTTGGCCGTTGCCGCAGATGAGAGCGATCCGGTTTGCCAGGCGGCCTCTGATATTGAAGGGCAACTGAAAAACTGCGACGTGCGTGTTGCGTTCGGGTTTGAGCAGGTGGA
The DNA here is from genome assembly GCF_001812395.1 of Actinomyces sp. HMSC075B09. NCBI lineage: Bacteria > Bacillati > Actinomycetota > Actinomycetes > Actinomycetales > Actinomycetaceae > Actinomyces > Actinomyces sp. HMSC075B09. The sequence continues at coordinate 487,087 of NZ_KV808731.1, read as the reverse complement.
GCGCACGCTCGCATCGCAGTGCGAGACCGGCCAGTGTTTAGTGCCGGGCGTCCTCATTTCCCCGCATCTTGGAAATGTGGACGAGGTGGTGGAGCGCCTACGTAAGTTTGGTGTGCTGGCGCGATCTGGCTTTGTGTTGATCACGGATAAGAAGCGGCACGAGGACGTGGCCCGGTCTGTGAATGATGGCTCTTTGGTGTCGGTGGTGGCGGTGCCGTGGACTCCGCCCGCACTGGTTGAGCAGGTTTCGGCGGTGATCAACAGGTGGTTGTTCAAGTATTTGCCGGACGCGGAAATAACGCGGGTGACTGCCGGGTTTGATGCTTGGGATGAACCGCGAGCGGGTGATTTGCTGTACGGATTGGACACTCCGGGTGAGCAGGTGCAGCGCGTGCTTCTGGAGGGCATCGAGCGGATTTTGGGGCCGCGCCCACGCATGGTGTTGCCCGAGGGTGTGGACCTGACACGTCAGGGCGAGTCTGTGGACGCGGTGTACCTGGTGCTCAGCGGTTCGGTGGCTTTGCATCGCTCCTCCCAGTTTGGGGACGTGCTTTTGCATCATGCTACTTCTGGGCCGCTCATCGGATTGCTGTCGCTGGCCCGCCAACAGCGAGCCATGTTCACGTCCACCACCACAACTCAGGTGGAGTTGGTTCGCCTGTCTATTGAGCAGTTGGAGTTCGTGCTCCAACATTCTCCCGATACTTCAGCCAACTTGGCGGTGGTGGCAATCCAGGCTCTCACCGCCCGGTTGGTGCGCGCCGAGTACCTACATATCGAAAACCATGAGTTAGCCGAACAGCTTGAGATGGAGCGGAAGAACCTGTCTGAAACGCTTCAGCAGCTTCGTTCAGCGCGTGAACAGCTGGTGGAGCAAACGAAGTTCGCGATGCTCGGTGAGCTTTCGGCTGGCATCGCGCACGAGTTGAACAATCCCGTGGCGGCGCTGCAGCGGGCCACCGAGCATATTGCCAGCGATGTGGCTACAGTGTTGGGCGCTCGCGGTGGCATGGAGGATGCGGCGGAAGCGATGGAGCGCGCCCGCGATGCGCGTCCGCGTTCAACGGCGCAGGAGCGGGCTTTGGTGCGCGAGGTCATGGCTTTAACTGATGACAACCGGGAGCTGGCGAAGAGGCTGGTGGGCGCTGGCATTACGGATCCAGATCAGGTGCGACATGTGTTGCGCGGGCAGAAGAAGGGCCGGTTTGGACGCGGCTCGGATGGCCCGTCGTTGGAGGTTGTTGAGGCCGCGGCTGGAATCGGACGTTCGGTGCGAAACTCCACGGTTGCCGCGGGACGGATTACGGATTTGGTGTCTTCTTTGAAGGCGTATGCGCGTCCGGATACGTCCCCTGTGGAGGGCGTGGATCTGGATGAGAATATCGAGGACGTGCTACGCCTAACCGCGCATCGCATGCGCGGGGTGGAAGTGGAGAGCCACTTCGCGGATTTGCCACCGATCCGCGCATATCCGGCGCGGTTGGAGCAGGTGTGGACCAATCTACTCATTAATGCAGCAGAGGCTATCCAGGACGAAGCTGGAGAGGTGGCGCAGGCGCCCACCCCCTCGCTTCCGGCGCGCGGTGAGGAAGCGGCGAAGATTGTGGTGGAAACGTCGGCTCCGGATGAAGCGCACGTGCGGGTTGCCATTACCGATAACGGCCCGGGCATCCCCCAAGAGCTTGTGCATCGCATTTTGGAGCCTCATTTCACTACGAAGGGCGGCCAGGTGCGGTTTGGGCTGGGTATGGGAATGTCGATTTCGAAGTCGATTGTGGATGATCACGACGGCTCGCTTTCGATCGCGTCCGTGCCAGGGCGCACGACGATTTCTGTGGTTCTACCCGTTGCGGGGTCAGATGTGGAAAAGTTGTTGTTAGAAGATAGTGGAAACGAGGAATGATGAAGCTTGCGATCTTGATTGTGGAGGACGAGCCGGAGGTTCGCGACGCGCTAGAGCGTGACCTCGAGTCGTTTCAGGGCGTATGCCGCATTGAGGTGGCTGATTCGGCGGAGGACGCGCGCCTTGCGATTGATGAGATTGAAGAGGACGGCGACGTGCTTGCGCTGGTTCTGGCCGATCACAGGTTGCCGGGAGAGTCTGGCGTTGACTTCTTGATTGCGCTGGCCTCCGATGAGCAGACGGCAGATACGCGCAAGGTGCTGGTGACGGGCCAGGCGGATCAGGAAGACACGATTCGGGCGCTGAATGAGGCGAGCTTGGATCACTATTTCACAAAGCCGTGGAACGTGCAGGAACTTGTAGACGAGGTGCGCGAACAGTTGACGGACTACGTGATCTCGATGGGCGTTGACCCGCTGCCGCATATGCGGGCGTTGGATGCTGTGCGCGTGATGGATGCGATCCGTTAGGCACGTGCCTCCCGCTCGTGGGGGAGTGCGCCCGATTCGCGTGGGCGTTTCGGATTTTTTGACGCTTCGCGACGCCCTGGTGAATCGGTTTCCAACCCTGGATGAGGCCGTGATTGAAGCAATTTTTGCGTCCGGGGATGTGGTTGATTCGCGAGGGAGGAGCTTGGATGCGGACGCTTCTACGGTAAGTCTTTCGCAGGGCGTGTGGATTTATAGGCCAATCCCGGACGAACCTTCGAGCGCGATTGAGGTGGAGGTGCTGGCTCGCGGTGAGGGGTGGCTGATTGCGGATAAGCCGCATGATTTAGCCACAATGCCGCGAGGTAGGTTTGTGGCGCGCACGCTAACGGTGGCGCTTCGCCGGCAGGAGGGCAATGATGACATCGTGTTTGCGCACCGCTTGGACCGAGCCACGGCCGGGGTGATTTTAGCGACCTCGGATCCGGCTAAGCGCGGCATGTATCAGCAGATGTTTTCGCGCGGCGAGGTGAAGAAGAGATACCTTGCGGTTACGGGTCTCCCAGCGGAGGACGCTGCGGGGTTGCCGGGCCGAGAGCCCTCTGGCGTGGATAGTGCGGGCGCATTGGACGTGAGCTGGTTTGCGGCTCGGGCGCACGAGAATGTTGCAGTATCAGGCGGCGTGGATGAGCGCGGCCCCTACCTGTGCGTTACTTCGCGTATTGAAAAGCGCGGAATGAGGGTTTTTAACGAGGCTGGTGAGCCTAACTCGCAGACGATTATGCGCCCCGCTACCGGTTTTGTTCCCGAGGCTTCCGGGCCGGTGCGTGGAGCGGGTTTGCAGGTGTGGGACGTTGAGCCGGTGACTGGGCGCACGCATCAGATTCGCGCACACTTTTTTGGGGTGGGTATTCCGATTGTGGGTGACCCGCTGTATGGAGGACAGTTTGCGGCAAAGTACGGGCTAGACGAAACCCCGCCGGGATTCGCGCAGCTACAGTTGCTGGCGAAGAATCTCGAGTTCACTGATCCGCAAACGGGTGAACTGGTCTGTGTGTCTAGCCGGCGAGGGTTGGAGTTTGCAAAGCCGGGCTGAGGTTAGACCTTGAGACGGCGTTGAAGTAGCTAATGATTTAAGGAAAGGCTCGCTCGAAGGAGCGAGCCTTTTGCGATCAATTAGACAATTTGCAAAATGAGGCAAAGAACAAAGTCAATAGATGGTAAAGTAGCTTTACCTAATCGTAAAAGAGGATAGGGGGTTGCGATGTTTGAGATGAATGCGGCATTCGATTCACAATCGGTGAGCCTGGACGCGCCAGTCGGTGTTAGCTTGACCAATGCGTTCGCTCGCTGCGCACAGCGCGCCGGCGTGGAACAGGTTGATCTTTCCGGCCTGCGTTTTGTTGAGGCCACGGACTCCTCTTCGCAATCCCTTCTTGCAGATGCTCCCGCTCAGTCCGCTTTGAGTATCCACCTTGGTAACCCAAGCGAATCCGCGGCGCTGCCCGATCTTGGTATGGACCCGCAGCTCCTTGAAGTTAGCATCTTGGCGGCACTCCAACGCACGGGCAGAGAAAACCTGGACATCGTGCAGCTAACCGGACAGTGCGCCGACCATTTGCTCTCGCGCAAGCAGGTGCAGACGCTTCGCTCCTTGAAGGATGAGGGCCTGGTTCGCAATTGGGGTGTGCGTGTGCGCACGGTCCGTCAGGCAATGCGCGCAATGTCGATAGTGGGTCTTAGCTACGTCTCGTTTAACGCATCGGACTTTGGGGCCGAGGCCACCGCAGGAATCCTCGCGGCGGCGCGCCGAGCGGGAACCACCGTGATCGTTTCGGTAAATGCTGATACGCCCGCCCAGACCATCTCTGGCTTGCGCCACAATCCGAGTGTTCTTGGTGTGTTGATTGAGGTTAATTCCCTGGAAGGTCTGGCAAAATCAACTTCCACTATCGAGGAGCTACGCCGCTTCAGCAACGTTTTGCGCATCGCTTAACAAGAGCCTCTGCTCTCACGAGTTTTGCTTGGAGTGCAGCACGGTTTGCCGCGGGGACATCTGCAGCTGATGGTTTACGCAGAGGGCGCCTGCCGATTTTTACCGGTAGGCGCCCTCTAAAATATGAAGACGAATGCTTTAGTGGTCTACGCGTGAAAGATCGGCGGTTGCGGGGTCTACCATTTTTGAGCGGGTAACTATCTTGTGGCCGATCCACAGCAACAGGAACGCGATCAGACCAACGTAGGTTGAGAAGATTGCGCCAACATTGAACTGGCCTGAGAATATCTCCATGTTCTGCCCGAAGATAATGACCAGAACCATGATGAGGGCAACGATGGGGCCGAGTGGGAACAGCTTGGAGCGGAAGGGAAGCTCGGCCGGATCGTGACCCTGGACCTTCATGGCCTTGCGGAAGCGGTAGTGGCTCCACGCGATGCCCGCCCACACGATGAAGCCGGACAGGCCGGAGACGGTGATGAGCCACAGGTAAGCCGCTCCATCGCCAATCAGTGACGTGATGAAGGCGAATGCGCCTACCGCGGTGGTGGCCAGGAGGGCGGGCATGGGGACGCCGCGTTTGTTTACCTTGGTGAAAATCTTGGGGGCCTTGCCCGACAGGGCTAGCGAATACAGCATCCGGGATGAGGCGTACATGCCGGAGTTTCCTGCTGACAAGATCGCGGTTAGCACCACTGCGTTCATTATGGTTGCCGTAGCCAGAATGCCCGCGCGCTCAAAAATGAGGGTGAAGGGCGAGATGGAAATGTCGCCAATATCTGCCGCTAGTAGGTGCGGGTCAGAGTAGTGCAACAGGAATCCGATGACAGCAATCGCACCAATGTAGAACAAGGTGATGCGGAAGAATACGGTGCGCACAGCCTTAGGGATGGTGCGCTCAGGGTTCTCGGCCTCGCCCGCGGCAACCGCAATAAGCTCGGTGCCTTGGAACGAGAAGCCCGCGATCATCATAATTGAGAACCATCCCAACCATCCGTTAACAAACGGGGCGTCACCAGAAGTCCAGTTTTGGGTGCCGGGGGACGGGCCGCCCAAAATGCCAAAAATCATGGCAACGCCAACGATCAAGAACACGATCACCGTAACGACTTTGATGAGGGCGAGGTAAAACTCGGTTTCCCCAAATCCCTTAACGGTGAATGCGTTGATAAGGAATAGGACGGTGAGGAACACGGCTGACCACACCCAGGAGGGCACGTCTGGGAACCAGTACCGCATGACTAGCGCAACGGCCACGATCTCTGCGGCCAGGGTGATAGCCCAGTTGAACCAGTAGTTCCATCCGGTTGCAAAGCCAAATGAGGGTGAAATCCAGCGGGTTGCCCAGTTCTCGAACGAACCAGCGGTGGGTAGCCACGTGGACATTTCCCCCAGCGATTGCATCAGCAGGTAGACCATGAAACCGATGGCTGCGTAGGCGGCTAGGGCGCCACCCGGTCCCGCTTGAGAGATGGAACCGCCAGACGCAACGAGGAGGCCGGTGCCGATAGCGCCGCCCATAGCGATCATGTTCAGGTGGCGAGCCCCAAGCTTTCGCTGCAACTTCTCCGGGTTTGACCCAGACTCACCAGCCTGTGGTCTCGATGGGGTATTTTGAGGAGCGCTCATCACGGTTCCAATCTCGAATGCTATTTTCTATTGGGAAACTTACAGCAAAACGCTTCGCGCTCCGAAGGGCGCTTGTTTTCTGCCCGAATTGTGGACGATACCCGCAAGTAAGGGCGCGTTCAATTCTTTGTGCCGAGTGCCGCAAATCCAGGCGTGTGTGCGCGTGGTTTGAGTTTTGGCTCGGGCCCTGCTTGATAAATTTGGGGCGGAAGGAGCTGCTATGAGTGTTAGTGAGCGTTTGGAAGAACTTGGTATCGAGTTGCCGAAGGTGGTGGCTCCTGTAGCGGCGTACACGCCGGCCCTCGTTTTTGAAAACACGGTGCGCACGTCCGGTCAGTTGCCGATGGCGGACGGGCGGGTGACGTGCCAGGGCCGCGTTGGGCCGAACCGGACCAGTCCAGTGGAGGCGTACGAGGCTGCGCGCCTATGTGCTTTGAACGCGCTGGCTGCCGCAGCTGAGGCCGCCGGGGGAGTGGATCGCATTAAGCGAGTGTTGAAGGTGACGGGTTTTGTGGCTTCCTCGCGCGCATTCCACGCCCAACCGGCCGTGATTAATGGGGCGTCGGAGCTGTACCAGGAGATTTTTGGTAGTCAGCACGTGCGCTCCGCGCTTGGAGTAAACGCGCTCCCGCTCGACGCTTCCGTTGAGGTTGAAGTCGAGTTCGAACTGCAAGACTAGGCAAAGAGCCGGTAGCGGGATTTTGCTACCGGCTCTTTGTTAGCTACTTGGCTACGCCCTCTTTGACGGCGGCGGCAAACCACCTGGTGATTGACGTGGGGTGTGTGATTGCGGTGCCAACCACGGCTGCCCAGGCGCCCGCTTCCATTACTTGACGGGCTTGATCAACCGTGTGGATGCGGCCTTCGCACAGCACGGGATGGTTAGGGAATTCCTTGACGATGCGGTGGAGCACTTCAAAGTCGGGGCCATCGGTTTTGGGTCGTTCACCGGTGTAGCCCGAAAGCGTGGTGGAGAGAATGTCACTGCCGGCCTCGGCGGCCATAACAGCATCCTCAAAAGACCCGCAATCAGCCATCACAACGGCGCCTTCATCGTGCAGGGCCGCCACGGTTTGTGCGTAGGTTAGGCCATCTGGGCGGGGACGGCGCGTGGCATCAAGAGCAACAATGTCGGCTCCGGCCATCATGCACGCACGCGCATGGCGCAACGTGGGGGTAATGAATACGCCGTCGTGGCCGTCTTTCCACAGACCGATAACGGGCACGTCCACCTGACCGCGAATCGTAGAAATATCGGCTAGGCCCTGGCAGCGAATAGCCACCGCTCCGCCCTGCTGCGCGGCAAGCGCAATCTGCGCCATCGTTTCGGGGTGGCGCATTGGCTCGCCCGGGTAGGCCTGAACCGAGACCACAAGGCCGCCTTTGATCTGTTGCAGAAGGGTGTTTGCCCTATCGTTCATTTTCTACTCCTTCAAGTTTGGAAGCGGCCCAGGTGGTGGCGCCAAGTAGGGGAGCGTCAGATCCGAGCGTGCCTTCAAGTATTTCGATTTCTTTAAGAATGGGCAGGGCTCCGGCTTGGAAGGCATTCTTGAGCGCGGACCACCAGATCTCGCCCGACCTTGTGACCGAACCCGATAGAACCACCGCCTGAGGGTCAACACAGTTCGCGATCCCCGCAATCGCATCGCCCAGCCCGGCGCCCGAATCTGCCAGAACCTGAGTGGCAAGGGCCTCGCCAGCCTGCGCGCGCTGAGTGATTTCTCTCCCGCTCTTGGCCTGGTCCTCATTCGCACTTGTGCGCGCATTGTAAAGATCAACCTGGCCGGTGCCGGACGCAACGGACTCGATGTGTCCACTAGCGCCGCACGAGCAGGGGAAACCGGCCGCGAGCGGGTGGGGAACGTGGCCAACGTGTCCGGCGGCGAAGTGCGCACCCATGTGGAGCTTGTCGTCTGCAACAATAGCCCCGCCGATGCCTGTGCCAACCGCTACCGCGAGCACAGAGCCGTATTCCTTCCCCGCCCCGTAAGTACATTCGCCAAGGGCGTGAGCGTGCACGTCGTTCAAGGTGGCCACGGGCAAGCCAAATTCTTCTTCCACCAGCTTTGCCAACGGTGTTCCCGCCCAGCCTTTGATCAAATCCGTTGCGGAAATGATCGCTCCGGTTTCAGTATTCACAACGCCTGCAGATGCAATGCCGATAGCTGAAGGGGCTTCATTTTCGAGCGCGAGGCAACGTCGAACTGATTCAAACACGGCCTCAACTACGGCCTTGGATCCGGATTGGGCGGGGGTGGGAACCTCGGACTTGTTGCTAACGAGGGGGAGGGGGCTGGCAAGCTCCACGATGGCTGAGGCTATTTTGGTGCCGCCAATGTCGATGGCGATAAAACGCCGGGGACTGGTTGTGGCTGAGGAGGTTGGTGCCACCGCTGGCTCCTTTGCGTGCACAAAATGTTTCTCTCAAATCCTAACAAATAAGACATCAGACGAAAGGGGTGTTGGTCTTGAAAATGGAATCGCGCTCGCGGGCGAGCGTTAATCTGGTGGGGTGGCACTTACAGATCTAACTTTGACCGAGATGCGCACGTTCCAACCCGACGTGCACATGCCCTCTGACTTCACCTCGTTTTGGGAGAATACGCTGGCACAAACCCGCCAGAAGATCGCTCGAGGCAACCTTGTTTATTCGCTCACCCCACTTGACACCCCGTATAAGCAAGTAGAGTATTACGACCTCGAATTTCCCGGTTTTATGGGGGATCCAATCCACGGCTGGCTGTCCGGGCCGGCCGGTTTTATGCAACAAAGCGATCTGCCAATCATGGTGCAGTATCACGGCTATGGGGGAGGGCGAGGAATCCCCGGCGCCTACCCGCACTGGCCGATGGCAGGCTACGTGCACCTGTCGATGGACTCGCGCGGGCAGGGCGGTGATTTTGGAGGATACGCTGCTACGCCGGATCCTCATCCAGCTTCTCCTCACGCTCGCGGCTTCATGTCGAACGGGATTGAAAGCAAGGAAGACTACTACTTCCGCAGGCTGGTAACCGACGCAGTAATGGCTGTGGATACTGCGTTGGAGCTTCCGTTTGTGGATAAGTCGCGAGTGTTCGTTACGGGTGCGTCCCAGGGCGGCTACCTGTCCATCGCGGCGGGGGCCCTTCATGATCGCGTGCGTGCCTCCATGCCCGATGTTGCGGGCTTTTGTTACCTGATGCGGGGAGTTGACCTCACGGATGACAATCCGTATCGCGAACTAGCGCGCTTCTTCAACACCCACCCGGGCTCCGTAGATCATTACGAGCAAGTACTGAACTATTTTGACGGCGTGAACTTTGCACGCATCGCTCAGGCCCCGGCACTGTTCAGCCTCGGCATGATGGACGTGACGGTGCCGCCTTCAACCACATATGCGGCTTACAACGTTTATAACGCGCCCGCCGAAATGGAGGTTTACCCCTACGCCGGGCATGATGGCGGCGGCCTGCACCACTTCCTAAAACAGGCTTCGTGGGTAAGCCAGTTTGTCTAGCAAATCGCAACCAAAGCCGTGAAAAGGCCCGCTTACATTCCGATAAGTATCCGGGTAAGCGGGCCAAATGCTAGTAGGTGTTAGTACCTGATTGCGTCGATTGGTTTTACCTTTACCGCGATGGCAGCGGGAATTATGCCTGCAAGAGCTCCCACACCGGCCGCGATGAGGACGCCCAGAAGGGCGGCGGTCATCGGGTAGGGGATGGATGAAATTGGGATGGGGAAGTCTAACCAGCCATTCGGGGCAAGCCGGATAGTGAGGATAGATAGCAGCACGCCGGTAAAGCCGGCGGCCGTAGTGGCCACCACGGATTCGAGGAACACAGAGAAGAACACGCGCCGAGCGGATGCGCCCATTGCGCGTCTAATGCCGATCTCGCGAATGCGTTGGCGAACCGTCACAATCGAAACGGTTAACAAACCAAACGCGCCTAGCATAATCACAATGCCACCAATGATGGAGACGATGGTTGTGATGATGGCTCGCTGCCCCTCGCCCACATCGGATTGTTCACCGGACCAGTAGCTTTCAACTTGCCAGTTAGGCCCAAGTTGAGACTTTAGCGTTGCTAGTACAACATCGTTCGCATTTTCTTCTTCGCCAACGGGAACCAGTGCGCGTAGCTCGCCAGATTCCAGATCCGGAGCGGCGTTTTCTCCCGTGGCAAGACGAGGCTGTGAACAAATCAGGCCGTCGTAATGCATGAAAATCTCGTTTTGATCCCACCGCGTTTGCCCTTTTACAACGCCCACCACGGTAAGGGTTAAGCCGGGGTCGCCCTCAACAATGATCCGCGGATAGTTAAGCGGATTGGGCCTGCCCATGTTGTCCCACAGCTTCTCGTTGATCACAACAGGATTCATCTGCAGCATCGCGTCGGCGTCATTAATAAAACGCCCCACCAAAAGCTGGCGCGCAAAAAACTTGAAGTAAATCGGGTCAACGCCGCTTAGTTCCACCTGCTTATCAAAGCAGTCTTCCTGTTTGTAATCGCATTTGGAGGACCACGAGGAGGTGCGTATGTTCGGAGATACTCTCACCGAACGCGACCAGTTGGTGACCTTTAGGTCCGTCATGGTTGCGCGCGCGGCCGCCCCGAACTTGCTTGTACGCGTGCCGGTGGAATCCTCTACGAGGTCGGCGCTCTTGCCAAACTGCGGTTGATCCGACCCAGCGCCGTAACCGGCGGGGCCGTACGGACCGTAGGGACCAAACTTGCTTTCTGGATTGGCGTCGCCACCGCTTGAAGGCGTGGCTTGGAAAGTGAGGATACCCGGTCGGTTTCCCGAGATTGTTTGGAAATACTCGTCGGTTGCAAGTGCCATCGAGCCTAACGCCAGAACGGTTGCCATTGCCCACACGGCCACGGCCACACCCGTTAGCGATAGTACAAACCGACCCTTGTTAATCTTGATCTCGCCCCAGGCCTCGATGAGGGCGCTCAAAATCTTGTTCACTGCGCCTCCACCTCTAGGGACCGGGTAGCTAAAGCATCGTGTACCTGCTCATGGCTACGTTCAACCAGCACGCCCTCGGAAATCTGATAAATCTGCTTCGCGCGAGCCGCCACCTGCATGTCGTGCGAAATGATGATGAGGGCGGAGTTCATCTCTGCTGCCACTCGCTCCAGCAAGTCCATCACCATGCTGCCGGTTTGCAGATCAAGGGCGCCCGTGGGCTCATCCGCGAGGATCACTTTTGGCTTGCGTACAAGGGCGCGAGCAATCGCAACGCGTTGCTGTTCGCCACCCGATAGCTGGCTGGGCATTGCCTCTAAACGGTCCCCTAGGCCCACCAGCTCAAGCATTTCTGCGGCCAAACTCGAGCGGCGAAAAAGCGTTTTTGTTGAGGACGAATACAGTAGCGGCACCTCGACGTTCTCCAGGGCCGTGCGTGCATTAAACAGGTTGAACTGTTGGAATACGAAACCAAACGAGCTGCCGCGCAGAGCCGCACGCTTGCTTTCGGAGAGCTTAGCTACGTCCTCGCCGGCAAAAATGTACGAACCCGAATCAGGTAAATCCAACATGCCAATGATGTTTAGTAGCGTCGACTTACCCGTTCCGGACTGGCCCACAATCGAAATGTGATCGCGCGCGGACACGGTTAGGTCAACCCCGCGCAAAATCGGGAGGGGATTGCCGTTTTGAAGAGTGACCGTTCTGGTTACGCCGGTAAGTTCTAACACGGTTTAACCGACTCCACCCGCGCCCATGTCGTCACCTGCCGGATCATTATTCTGGTTGTCCTGGCGGGGGACGAACTCCAAAATCTCCTGGCCTTCCGTTAGGCCCTCTTTGATTTCAATGAGGTAGCCATCCGAAATGCCAAGCTTAACCTCAACTTTTTCGGGCTTTTGCGTAATGTCGTCCGTGGGGAGGTAGACCGTGCCCTTCTGGTAGCGGCCTTCCACAGCTGTAACCGGTACGACGAGGGCATTCTTGGCCTCGCCGCCATGAATAATTAGCTTGGCCTTCACGCCGTCAAACACGAGCTCGGATTCGGGAATATCGCAGCGTAGCTGAGGACCGGAGTTGCTTTGCTCTTCGCCCTCTTTTTGTGCCGGAGAGCCGGTAACGGTTTTAAGACCGGTGCATTTAAACGGTGCGGGCCCGCCGGTGACGGCCAGCTCGGCCTCCTCGGGAACGCCCTGAAGCGAATACAACTGATCGGGCGTCACGGGAACTTCTGCGTGGAACGTGTCGGGCACGATAGTTGCAACGGGCGTGCCAACCTCAACCTGCTGGTCGATGAGGGCATCCAAAGAAATCGTGCCGGGCGAGGCCGCAACCACGTCGTGATAAGTCACAACCGCGGCAGGGGGCGGCCCCGCTTCACCATCGGGGCCCGGATCGGGAGCCTCAGGAACTTCCTTTTGCATGATCTGCATGATGCGATCGCCTGCGTTTACCTTTGCGCCGTCCTCAACGAACAGCCACACGATGGTGCCTTGCGCTGTTGCCTTCACCGTTTCAGACTTGTTTCGCACAACCGACGCATCCAGCGTGACCTCGTGCGAAATATCAGAGCGCGTCACCTGCGTGGTGGGGAACGTGAAGTCCCCATCTCCCACCAAATCCGGCGCCTTTTGTTGGTTTGGAAAGAACGCGAACTTAACTAGCGCAACGGCGATTACCACCCAGATCAGCAGTCGCAGGATCTGCATTACGAAAGTTCTAGTGGGGTGTGCGTTCATTGGGCGCCCTCTTTGGCTTCGCTCTAGTTATGTATTTATGAGCATATTACTTTGTGGGTGGCCGAAATTTTTAATTCCGTACCAGTTAAATCTGCGCGTGTCGGTTTTGTAGATTTACCGCCTCCGTGGTCGAGGCGTTTGCGACGCGTCGTCGAAATTCTTGAATCCTGTGCAGGTCGAACGGGGGGGGGGAGAGAGAGTCCGGCGATACGGCTCCTACGCCAATTCAGCTAAGGTCAAGAATATTTGCGAGCGGCTCGTAGTGGGCGTAGACCGCATCGCGGTATGCATCCGCATCACCAGCCTGCGCGGTTTCCAACATTAGGGCGTGGGCCTTTGCTGTGCAAACCAGGTCACGTTTAATCGTTTCTTCCATGTCTGGAATGAAAGATTGATGCACCATCCACATAGCGGCAACTAGCTGATTTAGCAGGCTGTTGTCCAAGTAGGAGGCCAGCCCGTTGTGGAAAGCAATGTCCTCTTCCAGGTAGGTCTGCCCCGCCTCGGCCTTCTCGATCATTGTTGCAACCAGCTTTTCTAGTTCGGGATTAGAGGTTCCCTTCATCTCTCGAGCTAGGCTGTTACTCATCCCAAGATCAATGTATCGACGGATAGCCACTACGTGCCGTAAGGATTCCGATCCTTCAAAATGGTCAAGGGCATAACGCAGAATCAGTGTTTCAACCATAGGCTGCAAGGACATTTCACCGACGAATGAACCGCGTCCCTGCTGGACTCGCACGATGTCTAGGGCCTCGAGTTTGCGAATAGCCTCGCGCACGGACGAGCGTGAGACACCAAGATCTTCACACAGCTGAACTTCTGTGGGCAGAGGATCACCAGGTTTTAGCTGGTGATCTAGAATGTACGCTTTCACCGCGTCCATCGTGGCCTTGGATCTATTAATAGACGCAATTCGGCCAGTGTCTAGGCTCGTCGGCAAGTTTTTGGACGTATTTTCCAAGAACGCTTGCACTAGGTTGCCGGTCATCATACAAAAATACTAACCGATACGTGACACCTGCACTTATCGTTTCAAGAGTCAAGCAAATCCTTTTCATGCTGATCCAACGGAGATAGCAACGATAGCGCCGCCGGTGGTTTTTAAACGTCGCATCCGTTCAGACTTAAGCGTTGCGGCATTGAACACGAAACATGGGGGCGGCCCGAGCTTTTACTCGGGCCGCCCCCATGTCATCCCATCAACACAATGCAAGGTTTTCAGTCTCGAGGAAACAAATCTGAAAACAGCGTCTCGCCGATCTCCTCAGCGATTAATTAAAATGTAAGTCCCTATTCTGGGTAGGGCTTAAAACTAACCTGGAAGTTTCTTGGGAAAAATTTTGGTGGACCACTTTCGTGGCCCACCAAAATCAGTATTCAGCTAAGTAGCGCTGTTACATGCTTCGACGCACGATGTCGAGCGTGCGAATGTTAAACAATGCGAAGCGTACAAGCTGGTAGGGAATGAAGTTCCGCTTGAAAGTCGTGTACTTGGTTGGAAGCGGTGCACGTGAAAGACGTGCAGCCGTTCGCGGGTCAAGCTGTTCGACAGTCTTCATTGCTTCCGCAGTTTTTTCTGACATGTTGATCACTCCGGCAGTAGGTTCCAGCCCGGAAGAGCCTTCGCCTTGTAGATGAACAGGTAGTGGTACAGGATCTTGACCCAGTGGCCGAACAGGCCGAGCTCACCCTGCGTGAGGGTGGGGTGACGACCCGTTTCGGGGTACACGGTGTTATCCGGAACAACCGGGTACATGACCATCGCGGCTGCGGATCCGGAAAGCATGTTGCGACCGGTAGAAGCATCACAAATCGCGCCGAGATCACCCAGGGATGCCTCGCGAAGCGGAGCATTGGGATCGTTTAGGCGATCGAGGATGGACTCAGCAACCTTAGCTGCCATCGTACCCGAAGGCTGGCCGGTGCGCGGAGGCGCCGGAGCAATCATCGTGCCGTTCGGCGTCTTGGTCGGCTCAGAAATTGCGTGCGGCGGAGCGAACGCAATACCAACAGCAAACATGTTGCCGTAGGTCGGGTTCTGGTAGGTGCGCGGCCAGTCCTTTGCACGCCACTCCTCGTAAGGCTTCGGCGTGTAGTCCGCGTCAACCTTCATGAAGCCCGCCGGGTTGAAGACAACGTCAGAAATGTCATTGCCCTCGCGGTCGAATGCCTTCATCGGAATACCCGTGAACGGAGGTAGAAGCATAGCGAAATCGTAGTCGAGATCGTGCTCTTCACCGTCAGCGTTCTCGTACGTCAGCTTGTCGGCCTCGATATTCTTGACCGCAACCTGAGCAATAGCCTTAACGCCACGCTCGCGGAAAATGGACTCGGTCCACAGCTGTGAGGTGGTGTAGTAGCCGTCCTGCTTGAACGTCATGCCGCCAACGCCAAGGTCGCCCAGCTTCGGCTCGTTCGTGATGTAAACGATCTCAGCCTTGTCGCGCACGCCGTGCTGACGAAGCTCGAAGTCGGTGTTGAAGGTGTATTCGAAAGCAGCGCCCTGGCAGGTGCAGTTACCGGCGCCAGTGCCGATAACAAAGCGGAGGCGTTCGCCATTCTTCATGCGGTTAACCGCGCGAAGGAACTCCTCACCGCAGACCTCAGCGTGAGCGTCGGTGCACACGGACTGCGTGTAGCCGCCGTCCGGGCCAAGACCCGGCGTTGCCGCGAAGTTCAGCTTCGGGCCGGTTGCGTTAATCAAGTAGTCAAACTCAACGCGATCCGTCTGGCCTTTATGAGCTGGATCGGTGTATTCGAACTCTACCTGCGGACGCGGGTTATCTTCCGTGCCCTCCGGGTAGATGTTGTGAGCGGCCGCCTGGCGGAAATCGATGCCGTACTTTTCGTAAAGCGGGCGAAGTTCGAAGACCACCTTTTCACGAGGCATTGAGCCCGTGCCAACCCAAATGTTGGAAGGAACCCAGTTCCAGGTTGGTTTTGGCGAGACGACCACGACTTGATGTTCTGTGTTCTTTAGCTCTCTTGCGAGGATCATCGAGGCCGTGTGACCAGCGATGCCTGCACCAAGAACGACAATTTGAGCCACGGTGTTTCCAATCGTCGGAATTGAAATATGACAACAATAAATTAAGCTCAGCTGACACAACTTTGTGCTCTTAACTCACTGCGCTGTGCGGGTCGAGCTACATCCTCAATGCTAACAGGACGCCCGCGTGTTAGCCACGTCACCGAGTCGAAAAACAGCTCAAAATATGTGACTTCGTATACGACACCTCGAGAAAATGTGATTAGCATCTCACGTCTGTGTGGATAAAGTGAGCAGTGAATCCCCTCTGAAAACGCCTTGATCCAATCCAAGAAGAGACGAAGGGCGCGAGCCGATGCCCGCGCCCTTCCAGCTCAGCGCTGGTTTATAGCGCTGCGATGATGTTCTCTACCGAAGCCTTTGCGTCTCCGAACAGCATCTTTGTGTTCTCCTTGAAGAACAGCGGATTCTGTACGCCCGCGTAGCCGGTGGCCATGGAGCGCTTAAACACGATCACATCGTGGGCGTTCCACACCTTCAAGACCGGCATGCCGGCAATCGGCGAACCCGGCTGCTCAGCTGCTGGATTCACCGTGTCATTAGCGCCGATGACGAGGACGACGTCCACATCACCGAAATCGTCATTCACCTCGTCCAGTTCCTTAACGATGTCGTAAGGGACCTTCGCTTCAGCCAGTAACACGTTCATGTGGCCGGGTAGGCGACCGGCAACCGGGTGGATGCCGAACTCGACCTCGACGCCCGCGTCGCGGAGCTTGCGAGTCAGGTCCGCAACCGGGTACTGCGCTTGCGCAACAGCCATGCCGTATCCCGGGGTGATCATGACGCGCTTCGCGTCCTTCAGCAGCTCGGCAACCTCTGATGCTTGGATCTCTTGATGAGTGCCCTGCTCTTCGTCGCCGGAAGTTACCGCGCCATCCGAGCCGAATCCGCCCAGGATTACCGAAATGAACGAGCGATTCATGGCCTTACTCATGATGTAAGAGAGGAAGGCACCGGAAGAACCAACGAGGGCGCCCGTAATAATCAGCAGGTCGTTGTTCAACATGAAGCCGGCGGCGGCCGCAGCCCAACCGGAGTAGGAGTTCAACATCGACACAACCACAGGCATGTCTCCGCCACCAATAGCCGCCACGAGGTGGAGGCCGAATGCCAAAGCGATAAACGTCATCAGGATCAGCATCGCTGTTGCTAGCGGCGTAACACCGCCCTCGCGAATAAATACCACCATGATGATCAGCGTCACCACTAGGGCCGCCAGGTTGATCCAGTTGCGGCCGGGTAGCATCAGCGGGGCGCCCTTAATCTTGGCCGACAGCTTCAGGTAGGCAATGATCGAACCCGTGAACGTGACCGCGCCAATGAAGACGCCCAGGTAAACCTCACCCAGGTGGAAACCGCCGAGTAGCTCGGCCTGAGCATCTGGCGCCAGGTAAGAGTTGTAACCCACCAGCACGGCGGCAAGGCCAACAAACGAGTGGAGTAGTGCGATGAGCTCGGGCATGCCGGTCATCTCGACGTTGCGTGCCTTCCAAATGCCGATCATCGCTCCAATTAGCATTGCCACTGCGATCAACATGGCAGTGACGGCTACACCGCGATCGGGGTTGGAAGATATCGCCAGCGCAATCGTGGCGATGAGCGCAATGGTCATGCCAATGATGCCCGCATTGTTACCCTTTTGGGCGGTTTCGTGCTTAGACAGGCCTGCGAGGGCGCGAATAAATAGCAGTGCCGCGATGATGTATGCCAACGACACGAACGTTTGGACGCTCGATGCGGAGGTGGCTTCAACGGGAGCGGCAGGAAGCAGAGTGCTCGCTTTAATGAGAGAAGTAAACATCTATATCAGTCCTTCTTGAACATGGCGAGCATGCGGTGCGTGACCGTGAAGCCACCAAAAATGTTGATGGAAGCCACGACAATCGCAATGAACGACAGGGTTGAGACGAGGAGGTTGCCAGAGCCAACCTGCAAGATTGCGCCCACCAGGATGATGCCGGAAATCGCGTTGGTTACAGACATGAGGGGCGTGTGCAGCGAGTGGGTGACTGAGGTGATCACGTAGAACCCGAGGATAATAGCCAGGGCTAGAACCATATAGTGACCGAGCACGGGCGCGGGTGAAACCCATACCAGAGCCAGGCCAAGAACTGCCGCTACCAGAGTCCAGATAAACCGGTTGCGCTTCTTAGCGGCCTCCTTCCGTGCCTCTTCTGCCGCTTGAGCGGCTTCGAGTGCCGGGTCTGGCTTGGGGGTAGCAGCGGCGGGGGCCGCCGACACCTTTACCGGAGGGGGTGGCCACATCACATCACGCAGATGCGTGATGGTAATGCCGCGCACAATCTCGTCCTCGAGGTCGAAAACGATCTGTCCGTCCTTTTCCGGCGTCATGAGCTTTAGCAGGTTCACTATGTTTTGGCCGTAAAGCTGCGATGACTGAGCGGGTAGCCTGCCCGCAAGGTCGGTAATGCCCAGAATGATCACGCCATTATCGGTGACTACGCGCTCGCCGGGAACCGTGAGTTCGCAGTTGCCGCCATTTGCGGCGGCCATGTCGACGATGACCGAACCGGGCTTCATACCGGCAACGGCCTGGGCGGTGAGCAAAAGCGGCGACTTCCGGCCCGGCACGTTTGCCGTGGTGATGACGATATCGGAGGTCGCGGCTTGCTCGGTGTATAGCGTAAGTGCGGCGTCACGCTGGGCGTCGGTCATCTCCTTGGCATAGCCGTCGGAGGAAACCTCGCTGGCTGCTGGAATGGCAACAAAGTTGGCGCCCATGGATTCGACTTGCTCGCCAACTTCGGGGCGAACGTCGGTGGCGGAAACCTGTGCACCCATAGAGTTTGCGGTGCCGATTGCGGCCAGTCCGGCAACGCCTGCGCCAATCACGTAAACGCGTGCGGGTGGCATCTTGCCAGCGGCCGTGACCTGGCCGGTGAACAGGCGGCCATATTCGGCGGCGGCCTCAATGATGGCGCGGTAGCCGGCCACGTTTGCCATTGACGAGAGCACGTCCATGGATTGCGCGCGAGAAATGCGCGGAACGGTGTCCATGGCGAGGGCGGTGATGCCTCGGGTCGCAAGCGCTTCGATGAGCTCCGGGTTACGTGCGGGAGCTAGGCGAGCGATGAGGGTTGCTCCCTCGTGCATCATGTCTAGCTGACTCGTGGTGGGCGCATCGAGCGCTAGCACGATGTCGGAATCCCAAACGGTCTCTGACGTGGCGATGCGCGCGCCGGCTTCTTGATACTGCGCATCGGGGTAGCTGGCTAACTCTCCGGCGCGTTCTTCGAGGGCAACTTCGTAGCCCAGTGCTATAAGTTTTTTGACTGTATCGGGAGTGGCCGCCACAAGTGGTTGCCCGTTCCCTTCTTTTGGAACCCCTATGCGCAAAACTGCTCCTTTGTGTTCGAGGTTAAGGCGGCTTTACCGGTTCTTTAGTCCAAGAAGCCGCAACTACTTACGAGAATAGCGGGAAGGCAAGACGATGCAAACGCCGCGTTGGGATTTCCCATAATCCAAAATGACATGTCGTAAACGTAGTGATTTGCGCGACTTTTCGCCCAGTTTTGCCGCGTGGTACGTTGTGCGAAGGAGTTGAAGGAGGATGTGTGGTCGCTGGTGATCCGTGGGATGAGGGCGCGCCGGCTAACGCATTTGAGCGTGCCGGCAGTGAGTATCAGGATTATCGTCCTTCGTATCCGCCCCAGTCAGTGAGGGCAGCCTTAGGCGTTGAGGATGCACGTGGCTTGCGGGTTGTGGATGTGGGCGCAGGCACGGGTAAGTTTTCGCGCCGGGCGTTGGAGGCCGGGGCGCGCGTGTGGGCGGTGGAGCCCGCGTTGGCGATGAGGCGCCAGTTGGCTGCTGCGCAAAAGAATTACCCGGATGATCTGCAGGTAATTGAGGGAGTCGCTGAGGCTACGGGTCTTCCACAGGGGTTTGCTGATGTGGTGGTGTTTGCGCAGAGCTGGCATTGGGTTGATCCCGGCGCGGCACTGGTAGAGGCGGCAAGGCTTCTGCGCCGAAATGGGCATGTTGCGATCGTGTTTAACCAGATGGATGTGTCGATTCCGTGGGTGCATCGCCTGACTCGAATCATGCGTTCGGGAGATGTTCACACTCCCTCGCGGCCCCCGATACTCGGCGCAGGATGGACAGCGCCCTCGTTGCATAAAACTGATTTTGTATCCGGCCTCGATATTGAAGGAGTGAAGGCGCTGGCGCGCACACGCTCGTCTTACTTGAAGTCCACGCCGGCGAACAGGCAGAAGATGCAGGCGAACTTGCAATGGTACCTGGCGGAGCATCTTGGCTATGGCAAAACGGACGTTATCGAGATCCCGTATTACACACTTGTGTGGAAAACGACGCTGAAATCTGGAGCATCTGATATCTAACAGCTCACAAAATGGCTAATTTCTCCAGAGAATGGACGGATTAGCGGAGATTTCAGCAATCTTGATAATAATGTGACCGTCCGATTTTCGTTTGAAAGATGGTGCGCAAAATGCGTAACAGTCGCACGTACGTGCTTGTAGTAACCGGTATGGCTTTGTTCGCAATGTTTTTTGGTGCGGGCAACCTTATTTTCCCCGTCATGATTGGCGTGGACGCTGGCGTTTCGTTCACGCCCGCGATTCTAGGATTCCTAGGAACCGGTGTGCTACTACCTGTTCTAGGCATTGTTGCGGCCGCTACGTCGCAGGAGGGCGTGACGGGCATTTCGTCTCGCATTGGTAAGTATCCGGGCTTGGTGTTCACGATTGTGATCTTCCTGTCCACGGGCATGCTGTATGCGATTCCGCGCGTTGGCACGGTTAGCTACGAGATGGCGGCGGTACCGCTGATTGGCGCTGAGCGTGCGGGCTCGGGAGCGCTAATGATTTACACGGCAGTGTTCTTCACGGTCACATTCTTCTTGGCGCTTAATCCGAAGGGATTCTTGGATCGCATTGGTGCGTGGCTGACGCCGGCATTACTTGTCTTGCTAGTGGTATTGATCGTGTCTGCCATGGCAAAACTTCCTGTAGCGATGGGAGAGCCCACCGCAGAGTATGCCCAAACTCCGTTTGCTGAGGGCCTACTGAAGGGCTACTTCACGATGGATGCGATCGCCTCCCTGGTGTTTGGCATTGTCATCATCTCCTCGCTTCAGCACTCTGGCTTGTTCAAGACGAAGAACCAGGTTTTTGCTGGCACCGCCACGGCAGGCGTAATCGCGGGTGCGCTCTTGGCCGTGTTTTATCTTGGTCTTGGCCAGATCGGTATTCGCATGAGTCCGTTTAACCCGGATAACGGTGCCGAGGCCTTGGCCATCGCTTCCGTGGAACTGTTTGGGTCAGGACGTCAGGCACTGTTCGGCCTGATCGTTGTGCTCGCTTGCCTCACTACCGCGGTTGGCCTGGTTGGAGCGTCATCGCAATACTTTATGACGCTGTTCCCGCGTATCTCGCGCATCCAGATGGTTTCTATCCACGTGCTGGTTTCATTCGCCCTCGCAAATCTCGGTTTGCAAACAATCCTTAACGTGGTGGCTCCAATCAACCAGCTGATCTACCCGATCGTCATCTGCATCGTCTTCATCGCCCTGTTCGATATTTTTGTACCGGGCGAACTCTACTGGACGTACCGTCTAGCAGCATGGCTTGGCGCGTGCTTTGGCGTGTTGGAAGCACTGCGTTCGATCGGTGATTCGTTCAACTGGCTACTGCCGTTCCTGGATTCGTTCCCGCTAGGGCCGGTCAACATGTCATGGGTTACTCCCGCGTTGCTGGGCTTTGCTATCGGCCTGATTATCGACACTGTTAAGGGAGACCACATCTGGACCAAGCGTCCAAACCAACAGTCTGTGGAGGCCTAACTCGCACTTGTCCCATAAGATCGAGAGCGTGGATACAGCTCGCCAAACAAACGTGGAGATTGCACGCCAAAGCACGTCGCGTCTCAAGCGATTTGTATCCACGCTCTCAGATTTTTCACCATCGTCGCGGGCCGGAATGGCGCTTGCGGCGATAATGTTCGTAATCTCGATGTCGCCGTCTTTGTTGCCACGTATGTGGTGGTGGCAGGGCGTGGTTTCGGGCATTGTGATCGAGGTTAGTTATGCGGTTGGTGCGCTGGCTGGCTGGTTACTGAGTCGTATTTGGCGCGGTGCTGACGTGCGGATCAGCGCGAACCCGAAGTGGGTGAGGGCTGGCAAATGGATACTTTCGATAGTCATCGGTTCGTGGGCTGCGTGGATGCTGGTGAGGTCGTTCATCTCAAATAATCGCGCTGCCAGGCTCATGGGTTTTACGCCTCTGAGTGTTATTGACTATCTGGCTGCAACCGCGATGGCCATATTAACGGCCGCAGTAATCGCAGGGCTCGCGATTTTGATTGTCGGACTGTGGCGTTGGGTTGCGAAATGGGCGTCACGCCTGCTTCCCAGGTGGGGCGCGGCCATTGTAGCTACGGTGATTCTGGCTGTGCTGTCCACTTTCTTGATCTCAGACGTGTTGTTCACGCGCGGCATGGAGTACGCCTATCGTACGTTTGCGGCAGTGGATCAGGCGGAAGAGGCGGGTGTGACTCGTCCGGTTTTACCGCAGCGGTCGGGCTCGATCTACTCGTATGAGAATTGGGACAACATTGGCAAGCAGGGCAAAAGATTCCTGTCTAAAGGGCCGCGAGCGCAACAGATCGAGGAGGTGACGGGCCGCGAGGCGATGGAGCCGATCCGTATTTACGCGGGTTTGGCCGAGCATCGCAGTTTGGAAGAGAGCGCCCGCGTGGTGGCTGCCGAGATGCAGCGCACGGGCGCCCTGTCGCGTTCGGCGCTCATGATTGTGACCACTACGGGCACCGGTTGGGTAGAGGAATGGTCTGTTCAGCCGTTCGAGTATTTGACCGGCGGAGATTGCGCGATTGTCGCAACCCAGTATTCGTACGTGCCTTCTGCCATCGCGTTCTTGCGTGAGTTCGACCAGCCGGTTACCGCCTCGAAAATCTTGTTTGAAGCTGTGATGGATGAAGTGAATAAGCTTCCCGAGGATGAGCGTCCCGCGGTTTATCTTCAGGGCGTGTCTTTGGGCGCGTTTGGGTCGGAGTCGATTTTCGAGGATGAAGCTAGCCTGCTCGAAAATGTGGATGGCGCGGTGTGGGCGGGAACGCCTAATGTGACGCGGCTGTGGCAGAAGCTGACGCGTGAGCGCAATGGGGGTAGCCCGATGATCGCGCCGGTGGTGAGTAGCGGGCATAATATTCGTTTCGCTACGAAGCCGGAGGATTTGCGGGCCGATATTTATGGGCGAGACCTGCCCCAGTGGCAGTATCCGCGTGTCGCAGTGTTGCAGCATGCTACGGACCCGGTGGTGTGGTGGAACACAAACATTATCCGTCGCGAGCCAGATTGGCTTAAGGAGCGCCCGCCTTCGGATTTGAATCCGGACATGCAGTGGACGCGACTAGCCACGTTCATTCAGGTGAGTGCGGATCTTCCCGTTGCCGGTTTGGCGGCGGACGGGCATGGCCACGTTTATCACCGCGAGTTCATTCCTGCGTGGGCCGAGGTGCTTGGCCTCGTGAATAATGGGGAGTCGCAGCGCTATACGGGGGCAAATCCGTATCGTGGAGCAGATATTTCGTGGTTTGACTCGAATGTAGAGAGTGCCATTTCTACGGCAATTAGTAGTGATTTGTACGACTAGCAGATAGTGAGGGGCGGGTGGTTTTGGTGAGGTTCTTTAGGCCACTGATTGGTTTAGCGTTGGCCGCCGCGTTGGGGTTGGCCGCTTGTTCGCCTTCGCACGAGGCCGAGCCGGTTGTCGAAACGCAGCCTACACTTGCGGCTACGCAGCCCACTGAGCCTGAGGTCCAGCCGGTGACTTTCACGGTTGTGGGTACGGGTGATGTGCTGTCGCACATGCCGGTGGTGGAGCATTCGATTCAGGCTGATGGTTCTTATGATTACGCGCCGTTGGTAGCGGATATAAGGCCGTTTATAGAGGGTGCGGATTTGGCGCTTTGTCACCAGGAGGTTCCACTGACGCGAGATGAGGCTTCTGCGCACGGGTACCCGGTTTTTGCCGCGCCGGCTGGGTGGGCTAAGTCAACGGTTGGTTTGGGGTATGACGGTTGCTCAACGGCCTCGAATCATTCGTGGGATCGAGGTTGGGATGGCCTTGTTGAGACGGTGGAGATTCTGCAGGAGAACGGTCTGGGAGCTGTGGGCACGTCGGTGTCTGCCGAGCAGTCTCCCATCCAGTATTACGAGCTTGAACGCGCGGGCCGCAAGATTTTAGTTGCCCACCTCGCGTATACGTACGGGTTGAACTATGAGTATGTTCCCGAGGTCGAGCAAAACCCCTGGCTGGTGAACATCGATAACCCGGACCGCATGATTCAGTTGGCAAAGCAGGCGCGAAGCGAGGGAGCCGATGTAGTGATCGTTTCCGCGCACGGCGGCATTGAGTATCAGGCGGAACCATCGCAACAGCAGGTGGAATGGGCGCAAACGCTTGCAGATTCTGGCGTGGTTGATCTTTACCTGGGCCACCATGTGCACGTACCGCAACCTATCCAACAGTTTGAAGGCGGAGTTGAAGGCCAGGGAATGTGGGCGTTCTTCGGTACGGGCAACCTCGTGTCAAACATGGGGCCGCACATGGGCTGGGGAACGCAGAACGGTTACATTGCCCAAGCAACCATCACGGTTCCCGCTAAAGGAGCTGCCACTGTGGATGAGGTGGGCTATACCGGCCTCGTGTTGGATACGGACACGAACCACGTGTACGTTGCTGCGAATTACAATCAGGCGGATCACCCGGAATCACTTCTGTCGAATCAGACAAATGCCGCGTACTACGGGTATTTGAAAGAGGTGATGGGGGACGCGAAGGAGATCACGCAGGCGCCCGCGAATCCGGCCGTTCCTGCAAGGGTGATTGAGCGCCGCTAGTTAGATCAGCACGTAGAACGCGCTGATGAACAGGAATTGAGCTGCGATTGCTGCCCATAGCGTAGTGAACATGCGACGCAGCGCGAAAGTGCCGGCGCCGAGAACGGGCCCGAGGATTACGAGAATCACGCCGTTAGTGAGGGAGGGTGCGGTGGTGGCGATGGGAATCATCCACAGGATTGAAAGCAGTAGAGAGGCAAGTAACGGTTTTGCGTCGGTACGGGAGAGTTTGCGAGCCTGAGCAATCACGAGGCCGCGTAGCAGGTATTCTTGCGTGAATGCCCAGCAGAAAGCGGCGAAGAGGCCGGTTATGGCACCCGTGGGGGTGACTTCGCTGTCGGCAAGGCCGAATGTGATGACTATGAGGGCGCCGAGTGTTGCGAGAGTTCCAGCCAGCCACCACAGGCGTGAAATGCGTGGTTGGACGTTGATTTCGTAGAGTGGTTCGGGTTCTGACGATAGTGCGGTGCCCAGTAGAAGATCATCCGAGGTGTCGAGGGGCGGAGCATGCGTAGGAGCCTTGCCCCCGTTCTTGGGGAGCACGTATTCGGGTTCGCGCCAGATGATGTGCGTGAGGTGGGCGCGCACCGCGAAGTACTTGACGAGCATTGCCCCGAGAATCATGGGGATTGCAACCTCGTAAATGGCGAACATTGGCTCGCGCAGACGCAGCAAGGCGGGAAGGGGCTCGTAGCCGTTGGAAACTACCCAGAAGTGGCCGGCAAGGGTAGTTGCGAAAACAAGGGCGTATACGGCGAAGTACTGGAGCAGCAGTCTGATCCAGAGTCTTCGCGTTTCACTTGCCACGGTTTCGCCTTTCTTTCACGGTTACGATGATGAGGGCGATGAGGACGGCCGCGAATGCGAAGAAGAGCCATCCGGGCACGCCGGCAACGCTACTTATAATCTTTGATTCTAGTTCGACTTGTTGCGTTGCGGTGAGGATGGAGGGCAACCCGGCTTGTCCGCCAAAGAATACGAGTACGGCTCCAAGAATGACGAAGATGGTGCCGGAAATGATGTTCATGCGAGTGGTCCACCGGCCAAGTAGTTTGGCGGGTTTGGGTTTGAGCCAGCTCTTTTCACTGAGGTTGAACAGTTCCCATAGGAGGGCGAGGAGGGCAACGGGCAGGACCATGCCTATCGCGAAGGTGGCCATGAGCAGGGCGCCGGTCAGAGTGGACCCGCCAAGGGTGGCGAAGGAGAGAACCGCACCGAGGATCGGCCCGGAGCACCCCACGCCGGCGATGGCATAGCCGATGCCCAGCAGGAATACCGCAAGGTTGGTAGGCGCCCCTGCACCGCCCTCTTGATTGCCCGCTGATTTAGGGGCCATGAGCGAGGATGCCCAGCGCGGCGTGGGTATAGAGATGGCGAACATTTGGATGATGCCGAGCGCCATGATGAGTAGACCGGCTACCAGGGTCACTGTTTGAGAATAGCTGCGGATGAGGGCTCCGAGGCTACCCGCGAAAGCTCCGAGAGGGACCAGCACGATGATGACGCCGAGGGCGAATACGAGGGTGCGGGCGAGCAGTGTTTTTCGCGAGGTGAAGGCGTACGCGAAGAACGCGGGGAGGAGCATGGCAGCGCAGGGCGCGAAGATCATGAGGGCGCCGCCAAGGAAGGCAGCTAGGTAGCTGATTTCCATGGGTTATCCTGCTAGTTCTAGCTGGCGCTGGATGGTGTTGATGAAGTAGTCGACGGGTTGGGCACCTGAGATTACCGCGTCATTGATGATGAAGAATGGCGTGCCGGTGATGCCGATTTTCATCATGGCATGGTCGGTTTCTTCTTTGACGGAGGCCGCAGTTTCGGGTGCTTTGTAGTCGGCTTCGAATTTGTCTAGGTCGGTAATACCAATGGTCTGGGCAATTTCGAGGATTTTTGCGTCGTCGTAGGTGGGGTGATTGCCGGCTCCGGCCATGTCGTAGGCGGTTTCGGTGTATTCCCAGAACTTGCCTTGGTTCGCGGCGGCTCGTGCGCCGTGTGCGGCTTTGTCGGACCCGTAGTTCGGGAAGATGGTGAGGTCGTGGAACTCGATGCGCAGTTTGCCTTCGTCAACGAGGGGTTTGAGCTGCGGGTAGACGTTGGTGAAGAAGACGGTGCACATGGGGCAGGAGAAGTCTTCGTAGGCCACCATAACGACGGGAGCATCCACTTTGCCCAATGCGCGCGGATCGCCGTCTTCGCGCCGCGGTTGGGCGCGAAGTAGTTCCAGAATTTCAGGCTTTTCTTGCGAGTTGGAGTATTGGGGGCGCTCATCCTGCGATTGCGCTGCTTCGGGTTCCGTCGCGGCCGTTGTCTGCTCGTTAGGTACTGGCTGTGCTTCTGGCGTGCTAACGCTTGCGCGACCAAGGAAGAACGAGATCACCATGGCGAGGATTATCGCGATGACGATCAGGATGTTCTTGAGAGTGGTGGTTGAAGTCTTTTCCATGTCTAAACACTCACATAACTTGCGTGGCTTGTCATCTTCGGCGGGGATTATTAGTTGTTTCGCGGATTGGTGTGCCCGCGTCACGGATTTGGGGGCTAGATGAGGTTGCGGCGCTGCAGGATGCGCAGGGCGATCCAGCCTAGTGGCGCCCTGGCGTAGAAGGTTACGAGGCGGTAGACGAGGGCAGTGGAGATGGCGATACCGGAGGGGATACCCGCGACGGTGAGGCCGGCCGTGAGTGCGGCTTCGACGGGGCCGATGCCGCCCGGTGCGGGGATGACGGAGCCGAGGGAGGTGGAGGCAAGGAATGTGATGGCCAGTGTGGTGACGTCAAGACTGTAGCCGAATGCGGCGAGGGATGCGCCGAATGCGGCGACGTAGGAGACGGTCATGACGAGGTTGCCGAGTACGCCGATTGCTAGACGTTTTGGCTGGCTGGCTACCCACACGAGGCGTTCCCAGATTTGGTTCCAGCTGGGCTGGATTTTCTCCCAGATCATGTTGCGCAGTTTGGGGATGACGAGGATGATCGCCACGATTGTGACTACTGTGCCTATCACGTAGACGAGGGTGCCGGATGGAATTTCAAGGGTTGTGGAGCGTCCGGTTACAAGGATGACGAGCAGTAGCGTGATGACGGTTGTGGCGAATTGGGTGAATTGGATGAGGGCAACCGTGGCTAGACCAACGGGTGTGGAGACGCCGCGTTTATTTAGGTAGCGCAGGTTGAGTGCAGCGGGTCCAATACCGGCGGGGGCAACGAGAGATACGACGGATGCACCAATTTGAACGAGTGTGGTTTCACGCAGGTGGAGTTTTTCAGGTACGAACCAGGACAGTGGCATGGCGGCACCCACGTAGGTGAGTAGGCCGAGGGCGAAGGCGCCAAGAATCCACCAGGGGTTGGCAGTTTGCACGGCCTCGTATACGGCTTCGAAGTTGAGGGATCCGAGGATGACCCACAGGGCGATGACGCCAATGATGGCGAGGATGACGGTTTTGAGTGAGAAACGAGTGAGCGGTGTTTCGGGCACCTGTTGGGGAGGAATCTCGCCAATCATGTTTTGTCGCAGTTCGGTCAGAAGGCCGGAGCGGCGTAGCTTCGCGCGCGTGGGGGCGGGCAGCGCAACTTTTTGAAGTACGGGCGCGGTGAGTTGCAGGGTGCGTTGGCCGAACACGCGGTTCGCGGAGGCGAGGGCCCGTTCAGGTGTGGTGATGAGGGCGAGGACGGTGAGCATTTGGGCAATGTCAATGTGGCGGTTGACGTTGGAGGTGGCAACTTGGCCTTCGTCCCAGCCGAGGATCCACGTGCGGTCGCCTTCATCTACGGCTAGTGAGGTGGCGGTGATGGAGCGGTGGGCGATACCGCGGTGGTGGGCTCGTTTTAGTTCGGTGTAGAAGCGGTCGAGGATTTGGTCGGTGATGCGTTCGGCGGGAAGTTCGGTTAGGGGGGTGGCGTCGAAGACGGGTTCTTGGACGGTGAATACGGAGCTGCCGGCGGAGGTGACGGCGATGGGCTTGGGCGTCATAACGCCGGCGTTGTGTGCGGAGATTTTGACGAGCAGGCCGCGTTCAGCTGTGGCTTGTAGGGATGGCGCGATCCATCGACTGAGGTTCTTCAGCCGGATGTTGCTCCACAGGTCGTGGATGAGGGAGGTGTATTCGGTGTCGGGGTCGAGCACGATGAGGTCGTATTGGGTGCCGGTTGTGTCCCAGCAGACGTAGTGGCGGTCGGATTCGGCGGCGAGGCTTTTCAGAGTGTTGAATTCGAGGGTGCCTAGGTCGTGTTCGGCGGCAGCTTCGGGGCTTTCGATGAGGGGAAGGTAGGCGGTGCTCCAGCTGTTTTGGTCGCCGGGTTTTTCGGTGACGATGGTGGTTTCAAGGGGGTGCTGCTCGGTGTCAAGGTCGGCGCGAACGATTCGCGTGGGCGTGATGCCGATTTGGAGGAGTCCGTCAACGAGGTCGGTGGGGCCGCCGCGTTCTTCGCGGTAGCCGAGGACGTAGCGTGAAAGTAGTCCGATGGCTCGCCCGATAAGGAGGGTGACAAGGGCGGAGGGAAGGGTGAGGGTGCCGCGGAGCACGTAGATGAATGCCATGGCGTAGAGGAATATCCACGTGTAGCGTACGGCTTTGGATTCGGAGGCTTCGGATGCGCTGGTGAGGAATGCGGCCAGGACGGCGATGAGCGTATCGAGGGCCAGGTATGTGCTGGTGATGCTGGTGATGGTTAGGGGGCCGGTGATTTCGGAGGGGAGGTGGGGGCCGGCGGAGATCAGCGCGGTCATGAGTAGCGCGGTGACGGTTGTGGTGATGATGGTTTCAACGATTTGACGCAGCCGTCCGCGGATGGCTAGTTGAACGATGATGAATATGGGGGCGGCCAGGACCACGACGGATTCGACGAGGGTGAGGGGCAGGAGCAGGATTTGGCGGAGTACACCGGATAGAGCGCTACGGACGTCTTCGGTGACGGCGATGGTAGTGGATTGAGCGAAGGCGCCGATGAAGATGATGAGCGCGATGGCAAGGAGTGCCAGGGTTGCGTCAATGAGGTCGCGGGTGCGACGTGCGCGAGTGCTGCGCCGGTCGGCAACGAGCACGGGGCCGCGTAGGCGCGATACGGGCGTGGGCTCGTAGCTTACTGGGGTTGCGCTCATGGTTACAGCTTACGTTGAGTTGGCCTGATAATGGTTTTTGGTGAACCTAACAACACTTGTGTTTTCTGTGGAGGCTTTGTTTGCGGGCACGGTTAGGCTGTTGTCGAACTGTTGTTAGGGGGATTCCTTGTCGCTTACTTTTGCTTTTGCTGATGCGATTTCGGATTTAGTTTTGCATGTGGTGCCGGGTGCGCCGTCTTGGTTGGAGACGGTGATTGAGTGGTTTAAGGATCCGGAGACGTTGCTGGTTGCGATGGGGCCGTGGGTTCTGGCTGGCGTCGCGCTGATTGTGTTTATTGAATCGGGCGTGTTGTTTCCAGTTTTGCCGGGCGATTCTCTTGTATTTTCCGCGGGTTTGTTGCATTCCCAGCTGGGATTGTCCCTGTTTGTGTTGGTGGCGACGATTACGGTTTGCGCGGTGGCTGGCTCGCAGGTGGGTTATTACATTGGTCATCACTGGGGTAGGCGCCTGTTTAAGGATGACGCGCGGGTGTTGAAAACCGAGTATCTGGTGCAGGCGGAGAACTTTTTTGTGCGCTACGGGGGACGCTCGTTGGTGATCGGCCGTTTTGTGCCGTTTGTGCGCACGTTCGTGCCGATTGCGGCAGGCATTGCGCGGTATAACCACATGCGGTTCACGCTGTGGAACCTGTTGGGCGCACTGCTGTGGGGTACGGGCCTCACGCTGGTGGGAGCGGCGCTGGGCGGCGTGGCGTTTATTCATGACAATTTGACGGTGATCATTTTCGTGATCATTTTCGTGTCGCTCTTGCCGATGGTGTTCGAGTACGTGTTACATCGGATTCGTAGTAAGAACGAGTTCGATGTGGCGGAGCAGATTGCCGAGGCTGTTGTTGGAGATGACGAGGAGCCTTCGTCCTCGCCTAGTTCTACCTCTACTTCTCTGCCTGATTCGGAATAAAACCGGCGTTAGGTTAGCGGATGTACTGGGTTTTGCAACTGCCAATTTTGGTGGCAATGTTGCTGGTTGTGGCGCTTCCAGGATGGATGTGGTTGCGCGTTTTTAGCTTCCGTTTTGCGGATCGACGAGTGGGCACACTGGTGCAACTTGCCGCCGCGCCGCTCCTGGCGTTTGGCCTGCTTGCGGTTTTGGCTAATCTGGCGCCCCATTTGGGTATCCGCTGGACGGCGGGCTTTGCGGTGACCGCGCTTATGGTGGTTGCGTCCGCTGGATTTGTAGTTGATTTGATTGTTCGTCGAGGACGC
This sequence comes from Actinomyces sp. HMSC075B09, assembly GCF_001812395.1. Taxonomy (NCBI): domain Bacteria; kingdom Bacillati; phylum Actinomycetota; class Actinomycetes; order Actinomycetales; family Actinomycetaceae; genus Actinomyces; species Actinomyces sp. HMSC075B09. The sequence goes on along the minus strand of NZ_KV808731.1, from coordinate 456,155 downwards.
CGCGCGGTGGCTGCCGGGACTTCGCCTGCGAGGTGGGATTGGCCCCTGATTGGCGCTATCGCGGGTGCTGTCGCGATTGCGGCGCTACCGCTGCTGGTGTTTGCTGATCCGCGTAATCCACTGCAACAGTGGGATCCGTCGTTCCACTACAACGGCGTGTGGCAGATGGTGCATTCGGGTGACGGTTCGCTGTTTGGTTTGTCTCCTATGTTCTCCCTGATGGGTGAGGCGCGCACTTATTATCCGTCTATGTGGCACGCGTTTGCAGCTTTGTTTGCAACGCCTTCAACTGTTGTGCAGACGGTGAATACGTCTTCCTTGGCGCTTTTGGTTTGGTGGATTGTGGGGATGACGGCCCTGGCGCACTACCTGTGGGATAATCGCGTGGCAACCCTCACGGCGCCGGTGCTCGCGTCGCTTACTTTGAGTTTCCCAGCTGACTTCGTGTCAATGTACGCACAGTGGCCTAACGCGGTTTCAATGGCGCTACTGCCCGGCCTGTTGACGCTGGCGTGGGTGGTTGGAAACGCATGGGTGCGAACCCTGTTTTCTTCCAATCAGTGGCGCGCCACCACGATTTGGACCACGCTGTTCCTGCTCGCTGCGCTGGGTGCGGTTGCGATCCATCCGATTTCGTTCTTCAACGCGCTGGTGTTTGTGCTTGTTCCCTTGACGGCCGCGATGGTTCGCCTTATGCGGGGTGCGCGTAAGGCTAGTCGCCGCGGCCTGGCCGCATTTCTGGGTGTATCCATGGGCGGTGCCCTCTTGTTAACGGCTCTTGCGGTGTTTAATCCGCGGACGCTTGCAACGGCCACGTTCGAACGCCGGCGCTCACTGATAGACGCGCTGGTACGCCCGTTTATGCCGGTTCCGCCGTTCCCGTTGGCACCGGGTTTTGTACTTGCGATGGCAGTGTTTGCCGGGTTGTTGGTGCTTGGTTTGATGCGTGCGCGAAAGCTTTCGAAGTCCCGCTGGCTGATTGGCACGTGGGCGATGTTCGCGGTTCTTGTTTTCTTGGCGTACGCGCCAAACTTCGTCCTGCAGATATTGACCGGTCCGTGGTATTCAGATCCGCGCCGCTTGATGGGTGCAATGCAGGTTGTGATGGTGCTTTTGTTCACGCTGGGCGCTATGCGCTTTTCGGCGTGGTTGCGGCAAAAGAAGTCAATGCATAGGGCTCTTCCGGTGCTGCTGATAGTCGTATTGAGTGGCGTTGGCGCTATTGATTCGAGGTCGTTGGCAGTGCGTTCGGTTTATGACCCGCAGAATCTGGGCCCGGCAGGTATGGCGTCTAGTGAGCAGCTCGATTTGTTCCGTGAGGCCGGATCTGTGTTGCCCGGTGACGCGTTGGTGCTGGGTGATCCGTCGGTAGGAACGGTATATTTCCAGTCGCTTGGAGGCGTGCGCGTGGTGTTTCCGGGCTTGTCTAACGCGGATGTAGATGCGGACGTACGCGGTTTGCAGTGGAGTTTCAATCAGCTACACACAGATCCATCGGTGTGTGAAACTCTTAACCGGATTGGCGTAACCCACTTTTACGAGGGTGCGGACAGGCCGTACTATCGCACGCTGCGCTCCGAGGTTCGCCCGGGCTTTTACGGGGTGGATACGTCTCACGGTTTTGAAGTTGTGAAGAGTGTTGACGGGGGAACGCTGTACGAGCTGACGGCCTGCAGGTAGTTAAATTCTGCAAACCTCCGGCTAGACCGCCTGCAAACCTCCGGCTAGCCCTCGTGCAAGCCTATTTTTCCGCGCTGCGCAGTCTTAGTGAGTTGCTTACGACGATGACGGAAGAGGCAGCCATGGCGGCTCCTGCGATCATGGGGTTGAGGAGTCCGGCGATGGCTAGGGGAATGGCCGCAACATTGTAGGCAAACGCCCAAAACAGGTTCTGTTTGATTATGCGCAGGGTTTTGCGGGAGATTTTGATAGCGGTTGCAGCCGAGCGCAGGTCGGAGCCGGTAAGTGTGATGTCAGCTGCCTCGATTGCGACTTCGGTACCCGAACCCATGGCCATGCCGAGGCCTTGGACACCAGCTTGGGCAAGAGCGGCAGCATCGTTCACGCCGTCGCCAACCATTGCGACGTTATGTCCTTGAGCTTGAAGACGGGCCACTATGTCACGTTTTTCATCGGGCAGAACGTTCGCGTAAACCTGATCGATACCCACTTCTTGGGCAACCTGGTTGGCAGCATTTTCGTTGTCGCCGGTAAGTAGTGCAGGTTCGATGTTCAGCTCTCGCAGTTGCGAGATAGCCTCGGCAGACGTTTCTTTGACCTCGTCCGCAACAGCAATGACAGCGGTTGCAAATCCTTCACTGACGCGGGCTTCCTGCCAGCCCGTAGTGGTCACCGAGGTGTGTGTCGCCTCGCCTTCGCGCATTAGTGTGCGGCCCGTTAAAGAGGCGGTGTATCCGGCTTTTTCAATGGTTTCAATCAGTTGCTCATTGGTTATCGCCGCGTCGTCAAGAACAACGTGAGCTGCTTCGGTGGCCAGATTTACCTGCGCGCTAACTCCTGGAATTTTGCCGAGTTTGCGTTCCACTCGGTTCACGCATGACGCGCAGGTCATCCCTCCAACGCTAAGATCCACGGCCCATTTGTCGGCCCCAGAATCGTTAGCGTCCACCGCTACTACTTGGTGTTCTTCACCCAGAATCACATTGGCGAGGTCGGTGGTTGCAACTACCGAGACCGTGGCGCCGCCGCGCTGAGCGTCTGAAATAGCTTCCTGGACTCTCTCCAAGGAAAAGCCAACATCTTCGATCCACGCGGGGTTGCCCACAAACACGCGCTGGTTACCAACCGTTGCAGAGACGCCAGAGCCGGCATGGTTTACGAAACCTTCGGCTTCGGCGTCGGCCTCGAATGCGTCTGTAATTGCGGTGGCAACGGGGTGGGATGAACCGGATTCCACGCTCGCGGCCATGCGCAGGGCTTCGTCTGGCCCAAAATGGGACGTTACATGCATTTGCGCTTTGGTTACAGTTCCCGTTTTGTCCAAAACCATCATGTTGATTTCGCGCGTGGACTCAAGGATTTCGGGGCCTTTAATGACGATACCGAGCTGGGCGGCACGGCCGGATCCAACCAGTAGTGCGGTTGGGGTTGCCAGGCCAAGGGCGCACGGGCATGCGATAACGAGTACGGCTACGGCAGCGGTGACGGCCGGTTGTACGCCCGGTCCGAAGACCAGCCACCCGATTAGGGTCAGGATGGAGATCGCAATAACGACGGGTACAAATACTGCACTGACGCGGTCGGCGAGGCGTTGCACAGGGGCTTTGCCAGCTTGCGCTGCGGTAACCATTTGGCCGATGCGAGCCAGTGTGGTTTCTGCTCCAACACGCGTAGCGGTAATGGTCAGCTGGCCGTCAGTGTTGATCGTGGCACCGGTTACCGCATCGCCTGGGCCAACGTGAACGGGAATAGATTCGCCGGTAAGTAAAGAAGTGTCGAGGGCGGCGTGACCGGTGTCGATAGTGCCGTCAACGGGAATCTTCTCGCCGGGTTTAACCACAATCTTGTCGCCAACTTGGAGGGCGTCAACGGGTACAACCTCTATTCCTCCCTCTGGTTTAACGCGATTGGCGGATTTAGCGCCAAGTTCCAAGAGGGAACGCAAAGCATCTCCTGCGCGGTAGCGCGAGCGGGCTTCCGCGTAGCGACCGGCAAGTAGGAAGGTGACCACCATCGTGGCGGCCTCAAAATAGATTTCAGCGTGGTTAGTGGAGGCGTGGCGAGGCATGAAACTCATGTTCATGGTCATGCCAATGTGGCCTGCTCCGCCAAAGAATAGGGCCCAAAGAGACCAGAGCGTGGAGGCAATCACGCCCATGGATACCAGCGTGTCCATGGTCGAAGAGCCGTGTCTTGCCGCTCTGGCGGCCGCAACGTGGAAGGGCCACGCTGCCCACACCACGACGGGTGCGGACATTGCGGCTACCGCCCACTGCCAGCCGGGGAATTGGAGTGCGGGAACCATAGAAAGGGTCATCACAGGAGTCGCAAATACTGCGGCTACGATTAACCTCTTCTTTAGGTCTTTGGCGCGCTCACGGGTTGCTTCACCAACTTGTGGAGATCGGGCTGGCAGCGGGCTTGAGATCATCGGTTGATACCTGCGAGTTCGAATCCGGCCTCGGCAATAGCATCGCGTAGCTCATCGTCGCTGACAGTGTCGGTGGTGCTTACGTGCACCTTGGACGCTACGTCGGCGCTACCGGAAAGGTCTACGTTTACAGATTCGACGGCTCCGATTTCAGATAGCTCCTCGGTTACGGACATGACGCAGTGTCCACAGGTCATGCCTTTGACGTCAAGATCAATGTTCGTCATTTGCTTCTCCTAGATGTAATTTTGCGCGAATATTCGCCTAAAACGCGTGTTCCACGTTCAAGAGTAGCCCCCAAAGCCTGCAGTGTCGACAGGTAGAGTGGGGCGCTAAAGTGGTGTTCATAACCAGGTATTTTCGTCTCGGAAGGATGGTGTTATGGCCAGCAGGTCGCGGCTTTCTCGACTTCTCGCGCGCCGTGAAGCACTGCTTTCTGGGCGTTTTTGGCAGCGTTCGCCGATAGCGGAAGACGCGGATGTGACGCCGCGTAGGCACCGGCAGACGCCTAGGTATTACGGGGCGCGCAGGGTGCCCGAGACGATGTGGCTGGGTGACGCCCTAGATGTGTTGGGGCCACTGGTTGCACAGGTGGGGGCGCATTTTGCACTCTCAATGATTGCCGAGGCCGCCCCGCTACCTCCCGCGGCGAAGGCCATCATAAGAGAGTTCTCTGCTCGCCAGGGTGAGGAGTTGTTGGAGGACGCACAGCGCCGGTTCTTTGATAATCCGGGTTTGGACACGCTGGTGGTGCAGGCCTTTGCGCGGGCGTGGCGTGTGCCGGTAAAGGCTGGCAGAGGTTACCTGCGCGCGAAGATCGCACTTGGCTTGGATGGGGACGGCCGGGCGGCAAGAATGCTTCCGCTGGTGCCAAAGCGAGATTTTGAGGCGCTGATGGTTAGCTATCTGACCATTGGTACAGCTGTGGGCTGGTTCCGTGGGGGAACGGTAACAGCGAATTTGTGGTACCGAAACGGCGAGTTTTTGGATCTGCCCACGGGCACCCCTAACGTGCGTCCGCGCAGGTTGGAGGCGCCGCGAACGCTCACGGACATGGCGGCCGATATTGACGACATGTACTGGATTGAGGGCATGGGTCAGCCGGTGAAGATCACGAGTGTGGGCGAGGGGCAGCTTCGCAGGTGGTTGATTTCGCTTCCCGGAACGGACCACATGGACCCCGCGTCTACGCTGAATCCCGCGGATCCGGAGACGAATGTGCGCGAGGTTTTGGGCCTTACATCAGCAATGCAGTCGGGTGTGGTAGCGGCGCTTCGCCACGCGATGGCGTTGGAGGGAGTGAGTGAGCGCGACATGGTGCGCGAGCCGGTGGTGATAATGGGCCACTCGCAAGGCGGCATGGTGGCGCTTTCTTTGGCGGATAAGCATCCGCGAAAGGTGAACGTGCGCGCAGTGGTCACTTTGGGAACGCCGGGCCGTAGGCTTCGCGTGTCGCGCGATGTTGCGGCATTGACGTTGGAACATGACCAGGACGTAGTTCCCTCGCTTGATGGCCGCCCGCGTCGCCGGGTGGATGACCGCGTGGTTGTGGGCCGGCATTTGATTCGCCCCCGCACCGGCGCCCTCTTTTATGCGCATGCGTCGTCGACCTATACGGAAACGGTTCATTTGATGGAACGCCGTGCCAAGGTGTCGCCGCAATCGCGGATTGGACGAATGGTGGAGCGCATTGAACCATTTTTGCCGCGTGAGAGCGAGCCCTCCCGCGTGTATGTGTACGAGGTGGTTCAAGAGCTGCTGAGCGGTTCGGGTCCTGATTTAGAGGAGGCGATTGAGGTGTTTGCGGAAATGCCGGAGGGTGTTTATCCTCCCTCGCTGGTTGGTAGTGAGGTTAGTGATCGCCGGGTTACCACTTTGGTGCGGCCAGCGCTGGCACAATGGAAAGAGCGCAGAATGGGTAAAGGGAGGCGCGATGACTGATCCACGGCCGCTGTCTGGCATTGATAGGTGGCGCAGGGTTGTGCGCAGCATGGGTGAGAACTTGCCGGTGAACAAGTTTGAGGCTGGTGCGCGCCGCTCGCGCAGAATGCCAACTATTAGCAATCCGGTGCTTATTGGCGGCCTGGGGGTGGCGGCTGTAGGTGCGGGGGCTGCGGTGAAGTATTTGAAGCCGATGGCCGCGTCGAGGCAGGATCAGCAGCTGTTGAAGCTGTTGCACGCCAAGTTGGAGCGAGTGCCGGGGCTGGCAGATATTGGTGTGGAGACAAAGCAGTCGTTTGGTAAACCCCTGCTTGTACGCACGTCGGTTGAGCTCTTGCAGATGCCGGTTTCGCCAGCGGATTTGTTGGAGCGCGTGGCTCGCTACGTGTGGGATGGTGCGCCCAAGAGTCCGGTTGCGCTGCAGGTGACACTGTCGAGTCCGGGTGAGCAGTGGACTTTGAAGGACTTGGATTTCCCAGATGAGGTTGCGCGTCCCTACGAGCTGTATGAGCGGTTTGGAGCGCCGGCCGCGGATCCTACGTGGAAGCCGTGAGTTTTTCTAAGAAGCCGCAAACACGGCCAACCCGGTGTAGTCAGAATTGTTAGGAAGCGCGGACCCTTGCGGTGTCCGCGCCTCCTCGTTTAAGTGCGCTAGTCCACGTAGTTGATTACGTCTGCGGCGAGCCCAACGTAGGTTGCGGGGGTGAGCGCAAGCAGGCGTTCCTCGACGTCGCTGGGCATGTTCAGGCCCTTGATGAACTCACGCATTTGATCGCCGGTTACCCGGTTGCCACGAGTGAGCTCCTTAAGGCGCTCGTACGGATCTTCCATGCCGCTGGCTCCCGCGATGGACGCCGCGCGCATGGCCTGCTGAACGGCTTCGCCCAGCACCTCCCAGTTACCGTCAAGGTCGGCGGCCATCTTCTCAGCGTTAATGTCAATGCCGGCCAGGCCTCGTTGGAGATTATCGAGGGCAAGTAGGGAATGCCCGATGGCAACGCCAATGTTGCGCTGCGTGGTGGAGTCGGTGAGGTCGCGTTGCATACGCGAGGTCACCAGGGTGGCACCGAGGGTATCAAGGAGGGCACTGGAAATCTCCAGGTTCGCCTCGGCATTTTCAAAGCGAATGGGGTTCACCTTGTGCGGCATCGTGGAGGACCCGGTGGATCCTTGTGCCGCGAGGTTTTGGTGGAAGTAGTCCAGCGAAATGTAGGTCCACGCATCGGTTGCGAAGTTGTGCGCGATGCGGTTGTAGCGCGCAATGTCGGCGTACAGTTCGGCCTGCCAGTCGTGACTCTCAATCTGCGTGGTAACGGGGTTCCAGGTGAGCCCCAGGTGCTGCACGAATCCGCGCGAGATCTCAAACCAGTTGGCGCCCGGAACGGCCACAATGTGGGCACCAAAGGTGCCGGTGGCGCCGTTGATTTTACCCAGGTATTCGGTGTTTTCTACACGTTTGATTTGCCTGCCCAGGCGGTAGGCAAATACGGCGAGTTCTTTCCCGATTGTTGAGGGGGTGGCCGGCTGTCCGTGCGTGCGTGAAAGCATCGGTACGTCGGCGTTCTCGCGGGCACGGGTAAGTAGATCATCTTTGAGGCCGCGGGCGGCGGGTAGCCAAACGTTTTGGATGCCGGCTTGAATGACGAGGGCGTAGGCCAGGTTGTTGATGTCTTCGGAGGTGCAGAAGATGTGCACTACCTCGTGCAGGCTCGGCAGGCTGGTTTCGCCAAGTTCGGAAGGCGCGGCTTCGAGCCGGTTCTTGATGTAGTACTCGACGGCTTTGACGTCGTGTCGCGTGACGGCCTCAGTTTTAGCAAGTTCGGCGATGGTGCCCGAGTTGAAATCGCAGGTGAGTGCGCGCAGATAGTCGCGCTCGAGGTCGGTGAGGCTCGGCGCCCCGGGTAGGACGTTGTTGTCCAGCAGGTAGATGAGCCATTCCACCTCTACGTATACCCGCGCCCGGTTTAGGCCGGCTTCGGAGAAGTAGTTGGTAAGTGGTGCCACCGCGCCGCGGTAGCGTCCATCTAGTGCACCGAGTGCGACTGGGGGCTGCATTTGAGCCATGTCTTGCATTGTTTCGTTTGCATACGCCATGTCTTCATCGTGGCATAAAGCGGGCAGGTTTTGGACGCCGGTCCGGCTTTTGGCTACTCGTCCACAACACTTGCGTGTGAGGGTGTATCCACGACTTTGAAAATCAGTTGCGCTACGGGCCGGGGAAGGTTTTTAGGTTTGGCGCTATGGATGCAATTTTGGAGGCTGAGGCTGGCCTGCAGGCTTTAGATTTGGCGATCTCGTACGCGGCGGGCGTGCGCATGGAGTGGGACGGTGAGGCCGCGCGAGCGGCGAATGCGCAACTGAACGCTCAAATAGGACAACTGGTGGAGTTGCGCCACCGCCTGTTTGACGCGCGAGAGGCCGTCGTTGCAGCTCGGGTGAACTATTACGCGCAGATGAGCGCTGCGTGTTTGGGGGCGCTATGAGTAGCGCGGTGTTTATCGACTCGGGGCCGGTGCGCGTCGACGCGGGAAGCGTGCGGAATGGGGCGCGCCTGGTGGGACTTGCGGCAGGAGCGTTAGATTCGGCTCAGGCCCGGGTGGTGGCTAGCGCGGGAGCCCTCCAGTTTGAACCATTGTTTTCCGGCGGGTTCAGCGGCGCGCTTGATATGGGAGGAGCCGGCTACTTGCACGCAAGCTCACATCTGTCGGACGTGGCCGGTTTGCTCCAGGTAGCGCGCGAAAACATGAGCTGTTTAGCGGCGAGTTTAAGTCTCGGAGCCGACGTATATGAGGGGGCCGAGGGGGCCGCAACCCTGACATTTGCACAGATGCTTGGCCTGCAGCCAACCAACCTGGGGATCGCCGATCGCGCGCAGGCAGGTATGGGGATTTTAGGCGAGCACCTGAGCCCCCTCATTTCGAACGCGGATTGGTATGCGCGTGCCCTGACTGCTGCTACGTGGGGCTTTTCTGACGTCACAAATTATCGGGTAAGTACGGCCGTCTCGTTCGCTACGCTCGCGGCGCAGCGCGGGCGGTTGCTGCGGGGTGCGGACACTCCGCTGGAACGTTCAGCGGCGATACTCACGCAGGTTTACCCCACGCTTGAGAAGCTAACGGGAACTTACAAAGGCAACCTGGTCATGCATCGATCTGAATCAGCTACTCCGGCCCTCGTGTGGAGCCGCGACTCGTACAAATACGGCCTTGAGGGGTTTAACTTGCGCCGTGACGCAAAGCTTTCTTCCAACGTTCAGCAGGTGCTATACCCGCCGCTAACCGCAACGATCCTACCGGTGGGTGCGCTTGGTGGCCCCGCTTCAGGCCCGCCCTCCAGGGTGGCCACACCGCGCAAGGCCAGCGACTTGGTGGAACGAGTGCGAGAAATGCGCATGCATCCAACTGCTGACGGTGCAAAGGGAGATGACTCTACGCACGGCGAGTTTGAGATTTTGCGTCACAACAACGGGGAGGGAAGGCCCTCTTGGTCGGTGATCGTGCGGGGCACGCAGCAGTGGACGCCGGGCACACCTAACCCGAAGGATCTGCAGGCGAATCTGCAGTTGATGGCTGCGGTTCCGGCCGATGAGCAGTCGGCGATAATGGCGGCGCTGGAATTGGAGGGTGCGCAACCCGGCGATGTGGTGGAGCTTGCCGGGCACTCACAGGGCGGCATGGTGGCAGGCGCGATGGCGGCAAACCCGGTGTTCAACACTCGCTTTCAGGTGGCCAGTGTGGTGGCGGCTGGATCTCCCATTTCAACGATGCCGATTCCAAACTCAACGCTGGTGCTCTCCTATGAGAATGCCGATGATTTTGTGGCGTCTTTAGATGGGGCGAGGCAACAAACCTCACCTTCGAAAATCGCGGTCTATTCGCCCGGGAGGGCGAAAGATGCACATTCGCTAACCCAGTATGCGCTAGATGCGAGAAGCGCGGAGGGGCAGGGGAACGCGGACTTGCAGGCGTGGAATGAGAGGCGTGAGCGTGCCCTTGGGCTCACCGCAAATAGTGAAACAACCGGCCAGCGTTACACGTTTACAAGGCGGTAACGCTGGCCGTCCTACAGCAAGATTATTTCTTCGACCCCACTGTGGCGCCCAAAATAGCGCCGGCGATGGACGAGAAAATTGCTGTCACTACCGCACCAAACAGGGCGGCCCAGAACCCGGTCACTTCCATGCCGTAGCCAATCTGAGTGGTTACCCAGCCGGTCAGCATGAAGATGAGGGCGTTAACCACCAGGGAGAACAGGCCGAAGGTGAGGATGTAGATCGGGAATGTGAGCACCTTTAGCAAGGGGCGCACAACCAGGTTAAGCGCTGTAAAGACCAGCGCAATAACGGCCAGAATCAAAATGGCCTGTAAGGCTCCCTCAGAAGAAGGTAACGTAATGCCAGGAATTATGAGGCTGGCAAACCAAATGCCAACCATGTTTGCAATCAGTAAAAGTAGAAAACTCATGCTTCCAGTCTAGGCACGTAGCGCCACAGTCGCGCCTTGACAGTAGACGCCCAGTTATAAGGTCCACGGCAAAGTGGCGAACACCATCAGCGAAAGAACTGTCTCCAAGACCCCCACCACGGCCGGCCTCCACGGTTTGTTGCGAGTTTTAGCAAGCCAGGGCATTAGCGCCGCGCGCACGCACACCACCACCCAGGCCAGGGCGTGCCAAAGCGAAATCCAGCCCGATAGTGCAAGCGCGAGTGCCATCGAGGTTGCCACTACGTGTCCGATTATCGATCCCCACAGCCAGCCGGCACGTCCTCGTTCGCGAATTAGAGTTTTCACATACGGCACCGTCAAACCAAAATAAGTGCCAAGCAGACCCGCCATTAGCCACGCCTGCGTGTCGAAGTGAGTGAACCACGGCTGCAGCAGTGGCGCATTGACGGCCACGGGGAGCACCAGGGCCGCGGCTGCGATCGTAGAAAAACGGGAAGCGAGCTCGCGTTCCTTTCGGTTACGCACACTGAGAAACCAGTAGCCAACCAGAGGGGCAAACAGGATGCTCCACCAAAGTAAGTGAGGTGAAGTTACAAGTAGGGCGCCAGTGAATGCGGCGGCTACCACCCCGTAAGTGATTGTTGCGGTGCGATAGCGAGGGCGGAAGCGGGACTTAATGTACTTTTCGCTGACGCTAAACAGCAGGAACCCGCTGATCCAAGCGAGCGCAAGAAAAATGTGCGAGGGCGTTTTGGGTGTAGCGATGATGAGGCCGGCGGCAAGTGGCATGAGCGCCATGGGCCAGGACCCGTGTTGGTCTGGAATCCAGCCATTTTGGAGGAGGGGAGACCTCTTTCTTCTTGCTGAGCTAACGCTACTCATGCCCCAATTAAACGCGAGCAGAGCGGCGAGCAAACGGGGCGCGTGTCCTTCGGCAACTACTAATGCGCGTGATATGGGCTATTGCGAGTGGCGTTATGAGATTCAGACAGGGCGTCACAAAAGCGGGACGCACAAGACGTGCGTCCCGCTTAGGTGATGAAACTATCTAGCTGAATCGGTTACGGTTCAACTTGTTTATCGCTTGGCTTCACGTCCCACTGAGGGTCAGACTGAACGCCCTTTTCAACCAGCTTCGGATCGGCGGAAAGCGGTGTGCGCAGCTTCGGCCAACGCTTGTCCACCTTCTTCCACCACGGCATGTAGCTTACGTAACCGTCAACCGGAGGCGTGTCCGATTCCGGTTCAAATCCAAGCTCGCGCGGAGTTTCGGGGATCATGTCGGTCAGGAAGTACTTGTCCTTGTCATCACAGTGGTCCTTAACGAGGTTCCGGAAAGCACCCATCTCGAAGAACAGCGCGTTGGTGATCGGGTTGCGACGGTGCTTGACCACCTTGTAGAGCCAGTAGATGAACACGCCAATGTTGAACGCAAGCGCCAAGCCGGAGCTGAAAATGTTCGCATTCGGATCCATGGTTGCGAAGTTGTGCATCGCCCCCGGTGGCGTTGATAGGTATGGGAACCAGTTGTAGAAGCTGATCCAGAACACCAGGGTGAAGCATCGGAACCAGATCCATTGCCCCTTAGCCCATGTGAATGCCGGGATTGTGCAGGCCAGTAGTAGCGCTAGCGTGCAGTACCACGTGTAGTCCGCCAGGGAGTTGTACAAGAAGGCGTGGTTCCACAGGTCGTAGGCGATGATCCAGGGCCACACCTGGTCAACCCAGAGCAGGCCTTGAACCTTCTGCTTGCCCCTGGACGAGACAATGATCTTGCCCAGGCCGGTTACGGTGATGCAGTTGAGGAGGCCGGCGGCCGCGCTCATCAGGTTCCAGTATCCGCCGATGGTACGGAAGCCGGTTGCGGGGTCGATGCCTACGTGTCCGGCTGCGAAGTTAGCGGCAAGAGCCTGATACCAGGCGTCAGAGTGGAGGACTTCGGTGACTCCACGCGCCTCGGGTAGGCCGGCCAGCATGTCCGCCGAGTGAGTGTCATTAATGCCCTTCAAGCACTGCCAGTCCGCTGCGCATTGGTAGTACGTGTCTGCTTGGAAGTAGATCACGACGTCGCGGATGTTCGCTTCCATGATGTTGAAAACAAGACCGATCCACAGGGCTACGCCAAACCAAATGGCGTATCTGCGTGCTAGTTCGGGGTTTCGTTTACCTATGACCAGCAGTGTTCCTGTCATAGTTGCGGTGAGGACCATGAGGACGTATTTGCCAAACGGGAACCAACCAAAAACGGGTTCACCAACTATTGCGGCGTAGGGCATCATGAGGACGCCACCTACTGTCCACAGCGCAAAAATTGTCCAGTTCCATCGTCTGTTGATCTCAGCGATGGCAATTTGCGCTACAAAAACTACTATCCAGATGATCCAGACGCGAAGAGGTCCGACCTCCCATAGGAATAGGGAATCCATCTTTCCGACTTTCTTAATAACTGTGTTGGGATGATGTGGATCACATAAGTAAAATCCACTCAAAGCTTATCGCTGAGGAGGTTCTAAATTTTGAACTCAAAATTTGTTCAACAGATCCGCACAAAGCTGAACGAAATTGCAGGTTATGTTCAGGTTTTGTGATGTAGCTCAATGTTAATTTGTAATATGACCCATCAAATCTTTGGCACAAATTTTGTCGAAGTTTACACAGTACATAGCAGGTGATTAATTTGGCCTCTTCAATGACGAAGAAAATATTAAAAGCTGCTGGCGTTGCCGGCGCCGCAACATTGGGAGGAATGGTTTACTTCTCCCAGTTCAGCGGTAAGGCAACAAAAGCGGAACAAGAGTGGGTGTATCCCGCGGATGACATTATCGATGCGAACTACACCAACGGACGCTCGTCGACCTACGCGATCGACATCGATGCGCCGGCCTACGCCGTGTACCGCATTTTCAAGCAGATCGGTGCGCAGAAGGCAGGCTCCTACTCTTCAGAGTTCCTAGAAAGAGCGTTCGCGCGGCTACCGTTCTTTAACCAGTACGAAATTCAGGAGGAGTTCCAAAACGCTGACGCTATTGCTCCAGGCGATATTGCGGCATTTGATTACCACGGCATGTCAATGGAGTGGGCAGACGTGGTTCCGGGCAAGTACTTGGTGCAGTGGGTTGACACTAAGAATCCGCCGGCTGCTCCCGGCTCGTACGCGTTCCGCTACCCGGGCATGAAGCACTATGCGGCGGCTTGGTGCTTCTACGTGGTTCCACTGGAGGGTGAGCGCACCCGCCTCATCAACCACTGGCGCATTGGTTTTGAGGACGACAACCTGTGGAACAACGCGATCAACTGGATCAACATTGAGCTGATCGGCGGCGTGATGGCACACATGCAGAACATTTACGTGAAGCGTGTTGCTGAGTTCCGTAAGAAGGAACAGTGGCATTCGAAGTTCATGCGCGGCGTTTTGGGCGGAGAGTTCTTCAAGTCGGGAACCCCCGCAAGCCGCTGGTCTGGCACCCCGCTGTTTGAGGATACGCAAACCCAGTGGTTCCGTTACGGCAGGCAGGCCCCCGCGGTTGCGGAGATCAGGCCGCCGGTTACTGACAACCCGGATTGGCCGCCAACGGGCCCAGATTCGCCTTGGGCGGACCGCGTTGATAAGGAATACTTTGACGGCTGGTCCGAGCCGGAATTTAGCTGGGATGAGCAGATTCGCCAGAAGATGGAGAAGACGTACCTTCCCGGATGGGGAAAGGATAATTAACCGTGTTACCTTTGCAAGCCAATCTCTTCTTTTTTGAAGTAGGGCAGTGGTGGGATTACGCGATGCTGGCCGTTGTGATCGCCGCTTTGGCGTTCCTGGCTTGGATAGCGGTGCGTAGCAAGTGGGCGGCAATAGCTTTGTTTATTGTCATCCCCGTATTGCTAACCATTTTCTGGTGGCCTTACTCAACGCAGGGCACTCAGAGTGCGGGCTGGTTCGCGATTGTTAAGCAATATTCCGCCCTCCTCGGTTCACTGTCTCTGGTGGCGCTGCAGTACTTCCCTAAGTTGCGGCGTAACAACTACTATTTGCTGATTCCGCCGATCATCCTTGCGGTTAACATCCTGGAGGCCGTGATTCGTGACTTCCAGTGTTACGGCATTCATGGTGCAGACCCGGTTAGCGGTATCTGGACTATGGGTGGCCCGTGGAACATCATGAATGCTATTGCAGGCATTTTGAACATGATCATGATTGCGGGCTGGGTTGGGATCTACGTTTCGAAGAAGGACAAGCACATTATTTGGGCTGACCTGACGATTTGGTGGATCATCGGCTACGACTTGTGGAACTTTGCATACGTGTACAACTGTCTGTCTGATCGCGCGTGGTATTCGGGTGTTGCTCTGCTTGCGGCATGTACCATTCCTGCGTTCATGAAGATGGGTCGAGGTGCTTGGATCCAGTACCGGGCCTACACCCTCACGTTCTGGTCTGCGTTTGTGCTCACGTTCCCACGGTTTACCTATGAGACGCAGTTCGCGCACGAGCACAGCCAAAACCCGACGGCAATGTTCACCATCGCCTTCTTGGCGCTAGCGTTCAACGCGGGTCTGTTTGTCTACCACATCTGGTGGATTGCCAAGACGAAGCGTAACCCGCTAAAGGTTGAGCTTTACCCGGATGCATTTGGCAACCCGAAGCTCATTAGTGAAACGGCTACCGATGAGGTCAAGCAGCGGATCGCAAACCGCATTGGCAAGACGGTTCAAGAGGCTGGTTTTAGCCGGTAGTGGTTGAAAAGAGCTGATATTGGTTGGAGGGCGCGGCGGCGCCCTCCAACTTTTTGTTACGAGGTCGCGGTCTGCCCCTCGCCTCAATAAAGAGGTTGTTAGATGCCGAGTACTGCCTTGGCTACGAGGAAGTAGATGACCAGACCGGTGGCATCCACCAGCGTTGTAATGAATGGGTTTGCAAACACGGCCGGGTCCACGCCGATCTTGCGGGCGATGAGGGGCATGGTGCCGCCCACGGTTGCAGCTAGAGTGCAGATTGCCAGGAGAGTTAGGCCAATCACCATGCCGATCTGGGTGCTGTAGAAGACCGACGCGGCTAGGAATCCGATCGCTCCGAGCATGAAGCCGAGGAGTAGGCCGATGCGGATCTCACGGCCCATGACTTTTAGTACGTCGCGCGGGCGCACATCACCGAGTGCCAGTGCGCGTGTCACGGTTGTTGCCGCCTGGTTACCCGTGTTGCCGCCCGTTCCGATTAGGAGGGGAACGAAAACGGAGAGTACAACCATTTGCGCGATGGTATCTTCGAAAACTTCGAGCACCTGAACGGTTAGCGTTGCACCGATTGCGAGGACGAGTAGCCAAACTATTCGCGAACGCACGATCGATAGGATTGGGGCTGCAAGGTAGGGGTGGCGCAGGGGTTCGGTGCCTGCGATGCGCGCGTGGTCTTCGGAGTCTTCTTCTTCAAGAATTGCGAGCGCATCGTCAACGGTGAAAATACCGACCAGCCGGGATTCGGCGTCAACAACTGCGAGGGCGAGGTGGCGTTGATCTGCGCATCTGCGCGCTGCGAGTTCCGCGGAGTCGGTGGCGTTCACGTATTCGGGGCGAGACATGATGGCACCCACTAGGGTGTCGTCGGTTGCGCGCATGAGGTCGCGGAGCGAAACAATTCCTACGAGTTTTCGCTGGTCGCTGACAACGGGCAGGGTGTAAATGGTTTCTGCATTGTCGAGTTCGCGGCGTGCGGTTGCGATTGCCTCACTAACGGTGGAGTTGGGGTGGAGCCGTATAAACTCTGGGCTCATGCGCCGCCCGATGGAGTCTTCGGGATATCCGAGGACGATGCCGGTAAGTTTAAGCTCTTCAGGTGAAAGGCCGGCCATTAGGTTGCTGGCCACAACCGCTGGAACTTCGTCTAGTAGTTCGGCTCGGTCATCTGGGTCCATCTGTTCAAAAAGCGCTGCAACTTCGGTGTCGCGCAGGCTTCCGATGAGGTCTGCCTGCATAGATGGCGGCAAGAGGTCGAACACGCGGATAGCAGTGTCTTTGTGCAACATGCGGTAGATGACCGCGCGCTCCTTTTCGCCAAAGCGCCCCATCAGTTCAAGAACGTCACCTGCGGATAGGTTGGCAATAAGTTCAGATAGCTCCGGTAAATTTTCCGAGCTTAGTGCTCTAGAAATTTTTGTTTCGAGGTCATAGGTGAGCCGCGCAGACATGGTTGCCTCATCTCGTCGGAGTTTTGCGGGAAACAAAAAAGCTAGGAGGTTCAAACTCCTAGCCAGTGTGTCGGGGTGGCGGGATTTGAACCCACGACCTCTTCGTCCCGAACGAAGCGCGCTACCAAGCTGCGCCACACCCCGTGTCTCTTGGACTCAACAAGTATAACCAGCGGGGGCCAAACCCCAAAATTGAAAGGAATGCGTTTACCTCACATTCCAACGGTTAGGCGCGGGCCGCCGGCCTCATTTCGATAATGGAGGCTTCTGGCCTGCACGCGAAGCGAACCGGCGCGTAGGGTGAGGTCCCCAGGCCCGCACTCACATGTAGTGGCGACTCTTTGCCGGCAAAGCTCCAAGTGGCCAGGCCGGAGGCAAGCTCGCGCGGCAGGTCGCAGTTTGTAACCAAGGCGCCGTATCCGGGTACGCACAGCTGCCCTCCGTGCGTGTGTCCAGCAAGAATCAGGTTCGCTTCGTCCGAGGTGTATTCGTTCAAAACCCTCTGGTAAGGGGCGTGCGTGATGCCCAGGCGAATCGTGTCAGCCGCGTACCAGCCGTCCGGCAGCTCCGGGATGCGGTCGCGTTTGATGTGCGGGTCATCAACGCCAATCAAGCCAACTCGCACAAAGTTAGTACGGTCAGCATCGCCTGCAAAAATGGATGTCTTTACGGGCACATCAATGATTTCTGCCTGATTGGTTAGATTCACCCAGCCTGCTGCTTCAAAGAAACTTGCGAGATCTTCCCACGGCAGGTCCGGCACGTTCCGCTTCTTGCTGTGTTTTGACGGACCGGTCAGGTAGGTGGACCAGCGTTTCTTACGCGGAGAATAGTAGTCATTTGACCCAAAAACGAATGCTCCAGGCCGGTCCATTAGCGGCTCAAAAGCGCGCTTAACCATGTCTGCGCCTGCAATCGCTCCAAAGTTATCACCCGTTGCAACCACGAAGTCGAACTCTTCATCTGCGAGCCCTCGAATGAAGTCCACGAGGAAGTCTTGGCCAGGGTACAGGTGAGGGTCCGCGATTTGTAGTATGTGCAGCGCCCGGGTTTCGAGGCCCTCGGGGAGCTCTACCACGTAGCGGCGTAGCGTCGGCATGCGCCGCTCAATCTGCGTCCACGCGGCCACGCCCACACCGGCTGCGGTAGCGACGGCCGCAGCTGAACTAAGCAACTCTCTTGCTTTCATGCTCCTCCGTACGCGTGAATCCGCGCTGAATACGCGGATTCACGGGCTTTAGCCATCTTCTAGTCTTTGTTATCGTCCTGGTTTTGCGCCGGCTGCGTGGGCGGCGCGGGAGGAGGTGGCGCGGCACCTAGCTCGGCTTGCGGGAGGTCTATGTAGTCCATTCCCTCGGTAGCGCGGTTCATGTATGCGCGCCACACGGGCCCGGTGAACGTGCCGCCGTATACGTAGCCCCACTGCACGCCGTTGGCGTAGATGCCGTTCATTGGTTGCGACGACGCCCGGGCGTGTCCCGCCCACACAACCGTTGAAATCTGCTTGGTTGCGCCAGCTGCCCACAGGTTAGCGTTGTCGTCAGAAGTACCGGTCTTAGCGATGAAGGGGTGACCGATAGCGATATTCGCGTAAGAGCCGGAGCGGCCCACCCTTTGTAGCACGGTTGAAACCATATTCGCTTCCTTAGCGGGAACCGCCTGCTCGCAGGATGGCTTGTATGCCACGATCTGTTCACCGTCACGGTCAAGTACTTCGTCAACCGGTAGCGGCTGGCAGAGCACTCCCTCGTTCGCAAGCGCGGCGTATGCGCCAGCGAGGGCCAGTGGGGTTGCGGGAGCGCCGATTATCTGCGGCGGGTACGGCTTGTGCGGCGAACCGTCTGCCTCTGCGATACCAAGCGCAGCCATGCCGTCAAAAATTTCGCACATGTTCAGTTTGGTTGACATTTCCGCGAATACACGGTTGATTGACAGCGAAGTCGCGTCTATCACGTTGAATGTGCCGCCCTTGCCCGCAAGGTCGCCAACCGTCCAGTCGGATGCGTATCCGGGGCCGCATGGGATGTTGAACTCAGAGGCCGCGAAGTGCGAGGAGTGTCCGCCCACTCGCTCCCACGCGCCGTGCCCTTCGCGGAACCACTGCAGCATAGTGAAGGGCTTTAGCGTTGATCCTGCGGAGAAGCCGTCGCCGCCGCCTTTTTCCTTCTCTACGTTGAAGTTCGACTGCGTGGCCTGCGGGTCACTTTCTGTGGGAACACCAAAGTTCGTGTTTTGCGCCATCGCAAGAATGCGTCCGGTGGATACCTCGCGCGTGACCAACGCCGTGTTGGCTCCAGATGCGTCATTTACGCCAATCAGCCCCGTGATTTCCTCGAACGCGGCCTGCTGCATGTTTGAGTTCAGCGTCGTTTTAATGGTGAGGCCACCGCGAAGTAGCTTTTGTTTACGTTCGGCCTCGTTGGCGCCAAACTGGTCGGAGGCCAGCAGATACTGGCGCGCATACTCACAGAAATATGCGGCGTTACCCGCGCCCGCGCAGCCCTGTGAGCGGAAGTTTGGCTTCAGCATGTCGGCGATAGGGATTGCGGTTGCCTGATCATACTCTTCCTGCGTGATCTTCTCTTCGGCAAGCATCGCGGCAAGCACCGTGTCGCGCCTGTTCTGCGCGGCTTCCGGATCGTTAAGCGGATCGTACTGGATGGGTGATTTAACCATGCCGGCCATCATTGCGGCCTCGGCAATCGTGAGGTCTTTTGCGGACTTCGAGAAGTATCTGCGTGCGGATGCCTCCGCCCCGTAAACATTCGTGCCAAACGGAGCGATGTTCAAGTAGCCGGTCAGAATGTCATCTTTTGACATTTTTTGTTCAAGTGCGAGGGCGTAGCGCGCCTCGCGAAGCTTACGGCTGATGGTCTGTTCGGTTGCCGCGTCGATCTTGTCCTGATCGCCCTCTTGCAATCCGGCCTCGAGGAGGGTGTTCTTCACGTACTGCTGCGTGATGGTGGAAGCACCCTGCGTGCTCTGATCTGAAACGTTGTTGATGGCAGCGCGGGCCATGCCGTTCGGGTCGATACCCTTATGCTCGTAAAAACGCCTATCTTCAATGGAGATAATCGCGTCTTGCAGGTAGGGCGAAATTTCTTCGAGGGGAACGATGATTCGGTTCTCGGCGTAGAACGTTGCCAGCACTGAGCCGTCGGCGGAAAGTAGCGTGGACTGTTCGGATGGGGGGAGGATTTCAAACTCGGCGGGTAGCGCGTCAAACACCTGCGGGCCGGCTTTAGCTACAAGCCCAACTCCGCCCGCGGCGGGAACAGCTAGCCCCGCTAAGAGCACGCCAAAAAGCGCGGAAGACGCCAAGAAGGTAGTAAGCAACGTGGCGAACTGCCGTTTTCCGACGTGACGAGAACCTGAATTCGACATGATTCAAGCCTACTTTGAAAACGCTTTTTTGTAACGACCGGGCGCTAAACGCCGCGAATTAGAAAAACTTTGTAATCGGACCTTATGCCTAGAGATTTTGAAAATTTTTCTGCTAGGTGGGCGTGATTTGTGTAAACGATCGGTTCTGGGCGGCTCGTTAGCGGATCTCAACTTGCTCCCAAACCCAAATTGTGTGTATGGTCACATCAGATTCAGTGCTTGAAGCACATGCGAACAATGGGGTGAAGATGAGCTACGCACATTCCGACAAAGATCAAAGTTGGGCGGCAAAGGCGCTTTGCGCAACTGAGACTCCAGACGCGTTATTTGTACAGGGTGCGGCGCAACGCCAGGTTCGTTCCCGCTGCATTGCATGCCCGGTTCGTCTTGAGTGCCTAGCGGACGCGTTGCAATCCGAAGCAAACTTCGGAGTTTGGGGCGGTCTTACAGAACGTGAGCGCCGCGCGATGCTACGCTACTACACTCACGTAACTGACTGGCGCACGTGGATCATGGAGTCTGATGACCCGCTCGCGGAGGAGCTTCGCTCGCCGCAGATCCCCCGCGTCTTGGCTCGCGTTCGGCGCTAGCCCGCATACCGTTTACAGGAGTGACCTATGACTAAATGGGAATACGCAACCGTACCTCTAATCATTCACGCCACGAAGGCAATCCTTGACCAGTGGGGCGAGGACGGCTGGGAACTCGTTCAGGTTGTGCCGGCACCCAATAATCCAGACAACCTCGTGGCGTACATGAAGAGGCCAAAAGCTTAGGCCGCGCGTAGTGCCCACACGGGTTTAAAAAATGAGGGAAGGTTTTCACCTTCCCTCATTTTTGTTGTTCAGGCTACTGCCTCGTATATCGAACTAGCGCGCGCGGCGTGCCAGACGATCGAGGTCAAGAAGCGTAACGGCGCGGCCTTCCAGGTGGATCCAACCGCGGGAGACGAAGTCGGCAAGCGACTTGTTAACGGTTTCACGAGAAGCGCCAACCAGCTGGGCGAGCTCTTCTTGCGTGAGGTCGTGCGGCACGTGAACGCCATCTTCGGCCGGGGTTCCAAAACGATCCGCAAGGTCTAGCAGGGCCTTAGCGACACGGCCCGGAACGTCGGAGAAGACGAGGTCCGCAAGGCTCTCGTTGGTGCGACGCAGGCGGCGAGCCAACGCGCGCAACATGTGCTTGCCCATCGTTGGGTTCGTATCCAAAATCGCGTTCAAATCAGCGTGATCCAGATGCAGAAGCGTTACCGGCGAAACCGCGGTTGCGGTGGTGGAACGCGGGCCCGGATCAAACAGGGTCAGCTCACCAATGATCTCGCCGGGGCCAAGCACTGCAAGCAGGTTCTCGCGCCCATCCATAGAGGTGTGGCCGAGCTTAACCTTGCCTTCCGTGATGATGTAAAGACGGTTGCCAGGCTCGCCCTCTTCAAATAGAACCTCCCCGCGACGCAGGGTGGTCTGTCCCATTTTGGAGCGCAACGAATTTTGCTGCGCTTCATCTAGCCCTTCAAACAGAGGGACTTGGCTGATGTAGTTTCCTTCCACGGTCACCTTCATTCTCCGCTAAAGCGGCTAAGTGGTTATAAGCGTATGTACGCCCCCGTAACGTGGATGTGCGCACCTACACACCAGTTTAACCGCTCTTCTTGCGTTTATGAGGAAAACAACACATGCCTTCACGATTTGGTGCATGCGGCGCACGTTTGCCAGGCGCTAAACTTCGCGTTTTGTATGCTCTAGGTATGAGCGTTCAAGAAATCAAAAGTCAGCCGGAAGAAGTTGCGCAGGTACTGGCCGATCTGTATCCGGACGCGAAGTGTGCCCTGGTGCATGAGAATGCGTTTGAGTTGCTCGTAGCCACTATCTTGTCTGCGCAAACCACTGACGAGCGGGTGAACACTGTGACCCCCGCGCTGTTTGCCGCCTATCCCACGCCGCGCGACATGGCGCATGCGAACGAAGCTGACATTGCTCAGATAGTGCGGCCCTTGGGTTTTCAAAATCGGCGTTCAACCCAGTTGCGGCAGATGGCGCAGGCGTTGGATGAAAAGTTTGCCGGCGAGGTTCCAAGCTCGCGGTCCGAGCTTGAGTCTTTACCCGGAGTAGGGCGCAAGACCGCGCACGTCATCATGGGTAACGCGTTTGGGGTCCCTGCGATCACCGTGGACACGCATGTGGGCAGGCTAGCGAAGCGGCTCGGCTGGTCCAGTGCCAAGACGCCTCTTGCGATCGAGCGGGACATTGCGAAAGCACTACCGGGGCAGGACTGGACTGTGCTGTGCCATCGGCTTATCGAGCATGGGCGGCGCGTGTGTCACGCGCGGTCCCCGCAGTGCGATAGCTGCGCCCTCGCGCCCCTTTGTCCTTCTGCGCAAGTCGATTAGAACCAGCGGGTTAAAGCAGATCGATTAAAGAGGCTGGGGCCCAGCTCGTGCAGCCAGCGGGAGTTTCAGTCGGTGCAGGCCTTGAGGTGGTTAAGGACGGCTTCGTTCAACTGCTCGGGCGCTTCCTCGGTGGGGAAGTGGCCACAGTCCAGTTGGAATGTGGTGATTGGCTGTTTTGCCCACTGCTGGTCGCGCAGGAACGTTTTTGGAGGTCGCAGCCCGTCCTGCAGGCAGATGACGCGAGAGACAGGCATGTCTACAACCGTGTCGATGCGAGCGCGGGTGCGCCGGGTCAACGAGTTCGCGCGGATCACGGCCTCGAGGGCTGTTTCAGTTGCGAATGGGCGGGAGAACGCGTAGCGGTACACGCGCTCGTCAGCCTGTAGCTTGGACCTGTTTTGCGACGCTGCCCAGGAGGCAGCGGCATCTGCAACAATCCTTCCTGAACGCAAGTTTCGCACGTTGAACCACGGGGCGCGGATCTTCATCGCCGTGCGTCCAGCTGCGCTAAATGGGGAGGGGGTGGAGCGTTCCAGGTTGAGGGGGTGGGGCTGCGCGATAGACATGAGGGAGGCAACCACGCGCGGATTCGTAGCGGCCAGAATCCACCCGAAAATACCGCCCATGCCCTCGCCTATGATGTGTGCTTTTGCCACGTTCAAACTGCCGAGCACCGCGGTTACGTCTGCCGCCATGCGCACCGGATCTTGACCGTGCGGCTGCAGGTCTGAGGAGCCGAAGCCGCGCAAATCCATGGCCCACACGCGGTAGCCCTCGGCTGCCAGGTGCACCAGCAGGTGGCGCATCGAGTACCAGGTGCGCGGAAAACTGTGCAGTAGCATCACTGGTTCACCGTCGGCGGGTCCCATTTGCGCCAGGTGGAAGTTCGCGCCTCCCGCGTTCACGGTGATGTGCTGCCATTCGCCCTCGGGTAGCAACAGCGACCGGCCATCCGTGTTCGACGTGGATGGCCGGTCTAAAAAGTTAGAGCTCATGGCTCCAAGTTAGCTAAAATCCTCCTCATTTTCGAGGCCGGTTAGCGTGCTCGGTTACTTCTTCTTCAATGTTCCGGGGGCGAGCTGCTCGATCTGGGTACGGATCTCTTGCTCGCGGCGTCCGTCGCGGCGCGCGAAGATGGACGTTAGACCAATGATGAAGAGGATCAGGCCAGATACCGCCATAACGCCCGTGTATCCCGTCCACTGAATGTGGTGGGCCACGTTGCCGCCAAACGCGTTGAATGCGGTTAGCCAGTTGTAGGCGGGCTCCATGAAGTCTGCGGTCACCGCAGGCGCGGCGAGGAAGAAGATGCCGCCGGCCATCGCCAGGATGCCGAAGATGAGAGCGCCGAGCGAAGACCTGATGGTCAGCATTACCACGAGGATCGCAACAATTACGCCAGCGCCAAGCTCAATGAGAGCCGCGGGGTTGATAACGCCGGTCGCAACCGGGTTGTCCTGCGCCAGCGTTAGGCGAGCGGCCGAGTCGGTCAGCAGGTACCAGGCGGCGGGAACGCCGATTAGCGTGAGGAAGAATGACCACACGCGAGCTCCAACGCGCGATGGAACTTCGGGCACCACCGTGGCTTCTTCGAAGATCGACTGCGTGTCGTTTAGCTCCACTGGTTCGCGCGGAATCCACGAGGATGTTGCCTCGGGCTCTTCCTTTTCGGCAACCTCGGGACGCAGTAGCGACTTGCGACGCACCTTCGTGGCCTCAATGTCGTCTTCTGCGTCAGCTCCGGCTGCAACCGCGGCCACTCCGGCAGCGGCGCCGAGTCCTGCAGCTAGCTCAGTATCGGGCTGCGCAATGGGTGCGGCCGGCTCGGATGCAGGCTCAGCAGCAGGGGCACCCGCTGGCTCGCCCGTGGGGTCTACAGCTGCTTCGGGCTCAACGTCAGGGAAGGAGGGCACTTCGCGCATACGCTCGTATTCGTCCTCGGGGGTCTGGCGACGCTCAAGTACGTCGCGAGGAATATCGTTGCCACTCGCCGCTACATGCGGGATGGAGTTTGCCGTATCCGTGGCTTTAGGAAGTGAGGTTTCGGTCTGTCCCTCCCACGCGGGTGCTGGTTCAGGAGCGGGCGTCGGCTCTGGTGCCGCCACGGGTTCGGGGGCGGGGACGGGATCTGGCTGGTGCGTTGCAACCGGTTCCGCCGGTGCAACCGTCTCGCTCTCGGTGTCCGCGTCGCGGGGGGCCACAGGGGCAACCGTGGTTTTTGCTTCAACGTCTTCAAGGACTTCGTCGCCAGCCGAGCCAACGATGTCTTCCGGCTGATCGTCGCCAAATACGGCGGCGCCCTCGTCGATCGTCAAATCCTCGTTACCAGCATCGAGAGTGCTATCAGCTTCGAGCGGATCTGAGGGGGCAGGTTCTGATGCCGGATCAATGAGGTCGGGGTGCTGTGCTTCGTCCTCTACCTGGCCGCCAAGATCCCACGTGGGGCGCTGCGCCTCATCGGTTTCGTTAGGGTCGTCAAAATTACGATCAGCCATGAAATCCTCCAATAATCTGTCGCCAACTGCGCGCGCGGGGGCACACAATGAGCCATAACACCATGATTACACGCGGTTTTTTGCAAGGCCGAGGCTGGGCCGGCGTGTTGAAAAGACGATTTTAGATAGTGACTGAGTTGATGCTGGTAGGGATCCAAGCGTCGGGGTTCGTCGAGATACTAATCGAATACGTGCACGTTGCGATGATGAGGCCGAATACGCCCAGTACAGGCATTGTGTATCCGATTGAGATCATGAATGGGTCTTGGGGCGTAACCAGTTTGTTGGTCAGAAGTGAGAACAGTGGCCCTAAGAATAGTGCGGGGATGAGGAGTAAGAACCACGCTACCAGTTGAACGGCAAGAACCGATTTGTATGCCATCGCTGTGAACGCCATGAGGGCAAGGGAGATTAACAGCACCAGAAGCCAGTCACTTCCGGAAAGTTTTGGCATGAGCTGAGGTACGTTCAAAATCGTTGGCGTGATCGTGTTTGGAGAGCTCGCGAGTACTAGGAAGATCAGGGAGAGCGCAAAAAGTAGCGTGACGATGAAGTAGCCCGAAAGGACGGCCGGCCCAGGTTCTTTCACGGGCTTGAAGTTATTACGCTTACTCTGGCGTCTTTTCGCGAGCGTGACCATGAGGGCGGTGAAGAGGATGACAAAGGTTTGTAGCGGAAGTTGTTGCCACATGAGCATCGCTTGGGTTGAACTCGTTGGTGCGGGCGAAATGATTGAGTTTCCGATGAAAAGGGCTGCGAATGCGCCCGCCCACGTGGTTGTGATCACGATGCCAATCGCAGACCAGCGCGTGAGGTAGGCAAGAATGATGATCAAGATAGCAACGACGAGGATGCCTAACTGACCTGTGGGTGAGCCGAGGGGAATACCCGTGATGCTTCCCTCTTGCAGTAGCGCTGCGGAGTTATAGAGCAAGGTCAGGATGATTGGCGAGACAACGAATGAGAATACTGCGATGGTGCCCCGGCCCAGCAGGGCTTCGCGTTTTACGAGCGGGGCGTGAGCACGAACGTTTTCGGCAGTTAAACTCATGTCTACACTGTACCCAGCTAAGCTAAGACCGTGGTTGAACCTGGTACGTCGAAGTTCGCGTCGCTGGCGGCGTCTGCGCAAATGCGGGATTTGTTGCGCGAAATTGATGAAGGTGTTGCGCGCATCCGATTTTCGGAGGGGTTGCGCCGCGGCTGGGAGGCCGCGCGGGCGGAGGCCGGTGTGCAGCTCGCCCACTATGAGGCGGCCCTGGTGGGCGCGCGCACGGATTTAGCGCAGTTACGTTTGGCCACAATGGGACGTGTATTGGCGGAGGATCCGGCGCTACTTGCGGCGCTCGATATTTGGAAGGCACACCGCCTGGCCCAGCAGGATTGGGCGCCGTTGAACTCGCGGCAGCCGGTAAAAACCGTGGGACACCCGCTACCGCAGGTTCTTACGGCAACGCACAAGGCTCTAACCGCGCGTCTTTGTAGCGCGGGCGTGATCGCTGAGGATGACGTTGCCACCCTTAGAGATCCGCGGGCGCTCACGGCCGTGCGGGCTGTGTTGGCGGCCAAGTTGCCGGCTCCTATGCGTGCGGGTCTGCTCATTTGGTTGTTTGTGAATCGGCCGCTGTTTGCTACTCATTCGGAGCAGCTCGGCCGCGTCCTTGCCCGCCATCACCTGGTGGTGAGCGGGTTTGAGCCCAGTGGCACGCTGTTGATTTCACGCCAGCTGATGGGGGACGCACAGGCGAGCCTCGCCCTCAATAATGAGGATGTGGAGCCCTGGCTGTACGCCTATTGTGAGGCTATGGCCGCGGCGATTGACCCCACGTTGGACATGATTAGGGGCATTCAGGCCGGAAAACTGCCGCAGTAGTTTCCACAGGTTCGGCGCAGCGCGTCTTACCCACAACACTGCGCAAGTGAGCCGGAAGCTTTCACGCCCCCGCATTTTCATGGCTCTATGCGCGTGTTTTTGAAAGTGGAAGACCAGGCCAACGAGGTTGTTCGCGTCCTGCAGTTGATGGGGCATACGTTCGAGTGGTTTGGCGAAAGCGTGCCGAAACCGGGCGATTTATTGATTGTTGAGGACGAATCGGGACCCACAGGGGTGCGGCCCGGCGTGAATGTGGTGCGCTTGGGCGTGGATGTTGTGCTGCCCGGGGGAGAAGCCCAGCTGATGAGGATCATTGACGCTGGTTTTGCCTCTGGCAGGTTTGCGACGGTCGTTTTTGCAGGGGTGCGCGGAGGGGTAGGAACAACAAGCGCGCTGGCCCGCACTGCAAAAGGGCTGAAGCATGAGTCGGTTTTTGTGCTGGATTTGGGTGATGATCCAACGCTACGCGTAGCTTTGGCTGATACGCGCGTGACGCTGCTGACGTGGGATGACGTGAATATTTGCGAGGACGTGGTGCTATCGCGCTTGCCCCGTGGAATCCTCGCAGTTGTGGGGGCTAATGGTTGCACCCCTCCTCAGATAGCGGAGGTGGCGCCGCTTGTACGCGCCTTGCGCCGCGTGGGTCCGGTTCTGATTGATGCGGGTAAATGGACCCGTCAGGCGGCCCAGTTTTGTGCGCGTGAGGACGCCCGCCCGGTGCTACTAGGTAAGGTCCGGGCCGCGCGCATTCAGGTTGAGGCTGCGCGGCAGCGCCTGGTTGATTTCGGCCTTGCAGACCGTGCGGTTTGGCTTCCAAAAAACCCGAAGCTAAAGGATTTGGAGGTGGCTTGTGCGCGCTAGGGATCTACAAAACCGGATTGCGCGCGGAGAAGTGCCTGCCAAAGCGGTTGGACAGGCGGCCTCCCCGCTGGCGGGGGCGAGCGCATTGGTTAGCTCCGCGTGGACCTTGGACGCAACTATCGCCGGGCCCGGCCCAGCTCTCATGGAGTTGATCTCGCAAGAGGGGGTTAGCGACGTCCTCGTGAATGGAACCTCGGTGTGGGTGGATCGGCGCGGACGTATGGAGCGGGCGCAGGTTGATTTCTCTTCTTCGGCGCAGGTGCGGGAGTTAGCGGTGCGCATGGCGGCAACTGCGGGCACGCGTTTGGATGAGGCCATGCCGATTGCGGATGGCACCCTGCCCGACGGCACGCGCTTGCACGCGGTTTTGTCTCCGCCCGCGGTTGGCGGGCCACTGATCTCTTTGCGCACAAAACGGCGCAAGTCTTTCACCTTGGAGGAGCTACGCCAGAACGGCACGTGCACGGGGCCAATGTTTGACGCGATTGTGGGGCTGGTTGAGGCGCGCGCAAACGTATTGCTGTCAGGCGCCACGGGCACGGGCAAAACAACGCTGCTGTCTGCGATCTTGTCGAAGGTGGATGCGGGCCAGCGCATCATTTGTATTGAGGAGGTGCCAGAGCTTTCTCCCACTCACCCGCACGCGGTAACGATGTGTCAGCGCGGGGCGAATGTGCAGGGTGAGGGCGAGGTGAGCCTGGCGGATTTGGTGCGCGCCGCGATGCGGATGAGGCCGGACCGGTTGGTGCTTGGCGAATGTCGCGGGGCAGAGGTGCGTGACGTCCTCACTGCTTTCAATACGGGCCACGAGGGCGGGTGGGCAACGATCCACGCGAATACTGCGGCGGATGTGCCAGCGCGCTTGGTGGCTCTTGGAGCGCTCGCAGGGATGACTGACTCAACCGTGCACGCCCAGGCGGCCGCCGCGCTAGATGCGATTATTCACGTGGAGCGCCGCGCTGATGGCAAGCGCGAGGTCGCTCAGATAGCGGTGGTGGAGCCTGGCACTCCACTGCGGGTGCTGCCGGCTTTAACCCTTGCGGGCAGGGGGTCGGGGTTCGCGGCTCTGCAGGCGCGTCTTCATGCCGGTGGAGTATCTGGTCTTGGATCAGTCCTTATGACGACGGATATGGCGACGCCCGGCGGAGTCGTTTAGATGAGTACGCTGGCCGCGTTGGCGTGGACGCTTTTGTTCGTGCTTTTTGCTTCATCGTTGGTGGTTCGCAGGCGTAGGGAGCAGCGAGCGTTCACCGCTTGGAAGGGCGCGAGGAAGGTGGAACGAAAGCTCGCGGCGGACGTATCTGCTGCGATGCTGCTTGCGGACGTGGTGGCGCGTTTGCGTTCGGGAGCGGGTGTAGAAGCGGCTTGGCGCGGCGCGATTCTAGACGCGGGTTTGCCGTGGGGCGGGATGGATAGTCGGGGCGTTCCACAGTTGCCAAAGCAGTTGCGCGGATCGGCTCCGTCGGTGGAGGCGGCGTGCCGGTTGACGCATCAGATTGGGGCGCCGCTGGCCCAGATTTTGGAGTCGATTTTGGAGACGATTGATGAGGTCGATACGGCGAATCGGGATCGGGAGGTGGCGCGGGCTGGCCCGGAAACCACGGCGAAGTTGCTGACCGCACTGCCTCTTTTAGGCGTGGTGGCGGGGTTTGCGGTGGGTGTGGATGTGGTGGGGCTTTGGTTTGCGGGCGGCGCGGCAACGGTTGGCCTGATTGTAGGGGCCGTGTTTTGGGTGGCGGGCGTGGTGTGGGCGAAGCGGTTGATTGCGGCGGCGTCCCAGGAGGGGGAGCAGATTGACCCGGTGGTGCTGGTGGATCTGCTGGTTGCCAGTTTGAGTTCGGGAGCATCTATTCCGCATTCGTTGGATGCGCTGGGGGTGGCTTGCGGGGAGTCTCAGTTTGAGCGTTGCGCAGCTTTGCTTCGTATTGGCGCGCCTTTTGATGCGTTGCAGGAGCAGGTTAGCGAGGATGCGCTACCTATCGTTGCGGCGTTGCGTCCGGCGTGGACTTTGGGGGCGTCGCCGATTCCAATGTTGCGGCTACTTGGCGGGCGGATTCGGGCGACGAGGGCAGCCAAGGCGCGCGGTGAGGCGCAGAGGCTAGCTGTGCGCCTGGTCCTTCCGCTTGGGTTGTGCCTGCTGCCCGCGTTCGTGGCAATCAGCGTGGTGCCGATAGTGGCGTCAATAACCCTGCCCGGATTTTAGGGAGGCTACCCCTACGCGTCGGCCGAATCGTCCTTGTCGTTTTGCTCGGCAGTTTGGGGCACGACGATCAGTTCGGTGTTGGATTCGCGGCAGATTTCCAGTACGGAACGCGATGGTTCAACGTCGGTAATCAGGTAGTCGAAGTCGCCAAGTTCAGCCGTTTTGCACAGTGCGCGGCGAGTGAACTTCGTGTGATCAGCCACCAGAATCCGAACCTGCGCGGCCTGCAGCATCGCCTGTTTCGTTTCCGCAACGTAATCGTACGGGTTGTACACCGCTCCGTCGGTGATGGCCGTGTCGGACATTAGGCAGAAGTCGGCACGGAACCGCTCCACCTCGGCAACTGTGCGCGCCCCATAAAACGAGTTTGACCACGACGAATAGCGTCCACCCAAGCAATGTAGCTCCACCATGGGGGCTCGCCCCACCGCCTGCACCACGGCCAGAGAATTTGTGATGACCGTAAGCGGAGAGCGCCCCGTCAGTTCGTGAAGCGCAGGCAGGCACGAGGAGGAATCGTCAATCAATAGGGATGAAGCACGCGGAATCAGTTCGCTAATCACCGGGGCAAACGATTCCTTAACCTCGGTCAAAATGCCGGATCGGAGCATGGAGGAAAGGTCTACAACCGTTGACTCCGCAGGCTCCACGTACCCGCGGCCCAGACTAACCAGTCCTTCGCTGACCAACTGGGAGACGTCGCGGTAGACGGTGACAACGGAGACGTCGAGGAGCTCTGCAAGCTCCTCGACGTCTAGGCCGCCAGCTTCGAGCACGGCGCCTACAAGCCGAGCTTTCCGGCGCTCTTGTGCACTTAGCTTTTTCAAACAGTCCTCATTACTTCTTGTGCGGGACTACCGCCACCTTGATTCCGGTGCCATTAGCCGCCACGGTAATAGCTTCATGAACGTCCGCAAGCTCAAACGTGTGAGTATGCAAAGACTTCACATCTATTTTACCCTCACCGATAAGGCGTAGCGCTTTTTCATGCGCTGCACGGCCCGCGTTGGACGCGCCGGTGATAACGAGTTCGCGATAGTGAATGAGGTTCGGATCGATCTGCGCTTTTGCGACCTTAGAGAAGCCCGCGAAAGCGTTTACGTGACCGCCCTTGCGCATGCACAAAAGCACGTCCTCAACAAGTTCAGGCCTGCCAATGCAGATCACGCCAATGTCTGCGCCTTCTCCGTCGGTCAGGTTTTTACAGAACTCAGCGAGGTCCGTCTGCGTGGGGTCCACAGTGTGCGTGGCACCCATCTTCTTGGCGAACTCGCGCCTCGACTCTGACGGGTCAGAAACAATGATGTTGCTGGCTCCTGCCAGGCGGCACACCTGAGTGTGTAGCAAACCGATCGGCCCAGCACCAGCAATGAGAACGGTGTCTCCAATGCCGGGCTGGTAGTTGTGCGCGCCATTAATCACGCAGCCAAGTGGTTCGGCCAAAGCAACCTCAACGGCACTTAGATGCGAGGGCGCTTTAAACACGCCACCTCGTTGCAGCGCCTCGGCGGGGATGCGAATGTATTCAGCCAGGCCGCCGTTAATCCCGTATCCGAAGATTTCAGAGTCGGTGCACAGGTGTTCCATTCCGCGGCGGCAGTAGTAGCACTGCCCACACGGCACGGTTGGGAGGACGCCTACCAGGTCTCCAACTTCGAAGCCTTCAACTTCGGAGCCAACCTCTTCAACGTACCCAGAGATTTCATGTCCGAGGACGATGCCAAGGTCGATGCCCGCGGTCTTCTCACCGCGGAGAATGCGCCCATCCGTGCCGCACACGGTGTTTGCTCCCACGCGGAGAACGAGGCCGTCGGTACCTGCGCTAGGCTTCTCAATTTCTCTTAGTTCGAGCTGTCCAGGTCCTGCAAAAACCGCGGCTTTCACTTGGCATCACCGTGAACAATCGCAGAGAGTTCCTTCATGACGCCAGCCATATCTTCTACCTGCCAGACGTTGCGGCCGTAGATCAGGCCGCGAGCGCCCGACTCGATGGCCTCGCCAGCTAGGCGGCTAACTTCACTGCGGTCAGCTGCGGAGCCGCCGAGAGTAAGAACAGGAATGTTACCAACCTCTTCAATCAAAGTGCGTTCAGCTTCAACATCGCCCACGTATTCGGTCTTGATAGCGTCAGCACCGATCTCAGCGGCAATGCGGCACATCTGGCGCAGGAGCTTGGGGTCCTTTTGGTCTTCGTTTTGCAGGCCCCACAGGGTTGCTTCAACAATCACGGGCAGGCCAATCTGGTGAGCTTCCGCGATGAAATGAGCAACTTCCTGCACGTTGTCGTAGAACATGCCGTCAGCAGCGGGGCGTCCGATCAGGTACATGCATACGGCGGTGGCGCCAAGTTCAAGGGCCTCTTGAGGAGTGGTGAGAACCCGGTAGGCCTCTCCCATCTCCTTCTTCATGTTCGGGTCCAGGGTGGTCCAGTCTACGCGCAGGATCGGTTCGGGGCCGCCGCGCCGGCCAAACAGGTGTGCTCCCTGCTCAAGCATTCCGCGGTTTAGGAGGATACCCTCGGGGTTGCCCTCAACGATTTTCTCTAGCAAATCTACGGGATTGCCCAGCCCGTCGGGGATTGGCAGAGACTGGCCGTGGTCGAATGCCACAATGAATGACCTGTTGGTATCGCTGTCAAAAATTCGTGATAGTCGAATGTTCTTGCCGGTCATGTTTTCTCCTAATATTCTTCGTCTACTTCGGGGTCTTTACCGAGTCGGCCAACTGCGATCTGATCGAGCGTGCGCATGTTGTTCTCGCTAAGTTTGATGCGCGGGGCCGAAAGATTGTCTTTCCATCTGTCTGGGTTTGCGGACTTAGCTACCGATGAGATTCCGCGGGCAGAAGCCCACGCGATGCACACTGCCGCGGGCGAGCAAGAGTGCTCAGCGGCAATCTTCTTGACGTCAGGGTGTTCAAGAAGGCCTTTGCCTCGTCCAATAACTCCCCAACCTTGCGGTGCAATGTCGTTTTCAAGGCAGAAATTCACGAGGTCGATTTGCGCAAACCCAGGGTGTACCTCGAACTGGTTCACTGCCGGGTATTCGCCGAACTCCTCGCGGATTTTTTGTAGGTGCGCGATGGGGAAGTTGCATACGCCAATGTTCTTGATGAAACCTTCTTCACGTAGCTGCATGAGCGCCTCGTAAGACTCGAGGTAGAGCCCTAGGCGCGGTAGGGGCCAGTGAATGTGGTACAGGTCGATGTAGTCCAGCCCAAGGTTTCGTAGCGTGGCAAAAAATGCGCGTCTAGCTTGCTCTAACCCTTGGTCGCCACCGCGCAGTTTCGAGGCAACAAGTACCTCTTCTCGCTCCACGCCGGAGTTTAGGACGCCTTGCCCTACTCCATATTCGTTGTGGTAGCGCTGCGCGGTGTCGACCATACGGTAGCCGTCGCCAATTGCACGTGCTACGCAAGTGGCTGCGTGCGCGTCATCTAGCTTCCATGTGCCATACGCAACGGCTGGAATTTTCATACGGGTTTTCTCCTTATCGACGCTGAATGTCGGCAAGCTTGTGGCTCATCGGAGCCGTTGCCGGGTACAGGTCGAGGTAGGTTTGGAACATTTCTGAGTAGAGCTCGAGGTTGTCCTCATTTGGCACGATTTCGCGCTCGGCTCGGTTCCAAACGGTGGTTTCATCTACGCATCCGGCTGCCATTGCGGCTAGTAGTGCGTCACCGTAGGAGGCGCCGATCGTTACCTCGGGGATGTACTGCTTAATGCCGATAATGTCGGACATGATTTGAGGCCAGAGCCCGCCGGTGGTTCCGCCGCCAACAGCCCAGTATTCGGTTGCTTGGCCGCCGCAGCCCCGGATCGTTTCCAGCAGGTGGCGAGAACCAAATCCGGTAGCTTCAAGCGCGGAGCGGTAAATGTCGCCCTGCTTGTGTGTAAGGTTCAGGCCGGCCAGAAGGCCGCGCGCGTCCGGATCTGCAATAGGTGTGCGTTCGCCCGAGAAGTAAGGCAACATGATCAGGCCGTTCGATCCGGGTTTGGACTGCGCGGCCATCTCGGAAAGCTCGTCATATCCGAGGCCGGTGAGTTCGCTGATCCACGTGGTGAGAGAGCCGGTGGTTGACATGCCGCCCGATAGGTTCGAGGTGCCTTCGAGCAGGCCTGCGCAAGACCACAGCGACGGGCCCTCGAGAGCACGGTCCGAGATCTGTACTGCCACCATGGTGGAGCCGTACATCAGCATGACTTGACCCGGCTGGCGCACGCCTACCGACAGTGCTTCAACGAAGGCGTCAACGGAGCCTACGGCCACGGGTGTTCCGGGGCGGAGGCCGGTGATGCGAGCAGCGTTATCGGTGATGCGGCCGGCAATCTCGTTAGACCACATCAGGCGCGGCATTGGAAGATCGCCGCAAATGTCCTCGACCCACTCATCTACCCAGTCGTTGGTAAACGGCGAGTAGAGAGGCTCGCACATGGATGCGGCCAGGTGGTCTAGTACGTATTCGCCCGTCAGGTGGAACACGCAGTAGGTGTGTGCCATCAGGAAGCGGCGAGTCTTGGCCCAAACCTCGGGCTCGTTGCGCTTAACCCATTCGATCTTCGGACCCACGGACTGGGACGTCATGCCGTTGCCACACTTCTTCAGCACGGCCTCTTCGCCGTAGCGTTCGGTGAGCTCGTCAATTTCCTTAGAGGAGCGGGTGTCAACGCCGTAGAGGATTGCGTTGCGCAGCGGCGTGCCGCGCTCATCAGCGGCGAGGAACACGGGGCCGATGCCCGAAATACAAAGACCTGCTACGTCGCCCTTCGCGCGGGTTGCGAGTTCGCGGCAAATTTTAACAACGTCGGACCACCACACTGCGTCCGCATCGTGTTCTGCCCATCCGGGCTTGGGGAATGAGGTTTCGTGCCTAACTACTTCCGAGTAGAGCACGTTGCCCTTGGTGTCTGAAAGCACGCCTTTAGTGGAACCGGTGCCAATATCAATGCCTATAACTAGATCTGCCATGGCTTTAATCTCCTTTGACCTTGCCAGCCATCGTTGATCGCTTGTTGCATTCAACGCCACTAAGTTATCAAGAAAATGATATATGCGATACTACTTTTGAGAAAAAGCTTTAGAACTTTCCAATTCGTTGCCAAATTTCACCTATACTCGGCGCTATGAAGCCTGATACCCCATTTGTTGGATCCGACCTAGACTCTCTGATTCGTCTGGCCCGCGCCATGGGGCGCGTGGACGCGATGGCATTTGACGTGGACGGCACGCTTGCAGACGCAAGCTCGTACGTTCCAAAAAGCACGATCAGCGCGCTGGCCCGCCTCGCAAATGCCGGTGTTCAGCCAGTAATCATCACCGGACGCGTGTACCCGGCCGCCTCGGAGATTCTTCATGACGCGCACTGCCCGGGCATTGTCGTAGCCTCAAACGGGGCGGTAGTGGGCGACTGCGAAACAGATGAAATCTTGTACCAGCACCCTATGGAGCCGGAGTTTTCGCGCGGCCTCATAGATCTTGGCCGTAAGCACGACCTGTCGATCACGCTGTTCCTGTTCGATTCCATGGTTTCTGATCGCGACGACTTTTCTGCCCGGTTCTTGAAGGATGCGAATGAGGGGTTGGCCGTGCGGATTGAGGACATCGATCAGATTGATCCGGACCTCATTTTGAAAATCATGTACGCCCATCCCGATCCGCAGGTGCTTGACCAGCTGACTCCGGAGCTTCTTGAGCGTTTCCCGGATTTGCAGCGGTCTTTGAATAACTACTTTGAGATTGTTTCGCCCGGCGAAGGCAAGAAGAAGGCGCTACACATTGTGGCGGACAAGCTGGGTTGGGACCTGGAGCGTGTTGCTGGATTTGGTGACGGCGGCAATGACGTGCATTGGATGCCTGAAACCGGCTGGCCCATCGCGATGGAGAACGCGCGCGATGAGGTGAAGGCGATCGCTCGCGGCGTCATTGGCCACCACAACCACGGGGGCGTTGAAAACTTCATTGACGCCTACCTGCACGTGCACGGCTAAACGTAGTTTTGATTGTTGAGGCCGCCTCGAGCATCTGCCGGGGCGGCCTTGCCGTGTCCCTAGGTTGAAAGCTACCCACAGGTCCGGCAAACCGGGGCGTGTCCACAGCGCCTACAAGGTGGCCTCGAATCCGGATTAAGGGTGCGAGAAAGTTCCGGTGACATATCGAGAAGGAGGGAAAATATGTCACCACAAAAACGAATTTCCATGCGGATGTTCGCGCCCTATTGGCAGGGTCGTTCTATGCGCGGAGACATTGATGGCGCGCGGCGTGATTTTGATGAGGGTGGTTTTGTTACCGCGGAATACGCGGTGGGTATTTTGGCAGCGGTCGCGTTCGCTGGAGTTTTGCTGGCGGTACTGAAGTCCGGGGCAATCAAGTCGATGCTCACGTCAATCATCCAGTCGGCGCTCAGTGTCTAGGTTGAAGGGCGAGGCGGGGATGGTGACGGCTGAAACCGCGGTTACTATCCCCGCACTTCTCGCAGTTTTTGCTCTGATGATTGCAGGAGTGTCAGCCGCTACTAGCCAGGGTCAGGCATGCCACGCGGCGCGAACAGCTGCTCGGGCAGTGTCCGTTGGCATGAGTGACGCGCAAGCGTCCAGCTTGGCAGTCCAGTCGGTTTCACGCGAAGCAAGCGTGTCGATCGCGCACGCGGGAGCCGGCGCCACGGTAACCGCGGCGATGTCTGCGGGCACCCTAGCAGTGCCGGTTCGGTGTGAGGTTTCCGTGCAAAAAGAGGCCAGCTTTGCACCGTGATGAGCAGGGAGGGGCGGCTATGAAAGCGGCGAACACGGCTGCGCTCACACGGGGCGGTAGCCAGCGTGTGGCCCGCGGATTACCTGCTGCGGCGCAACATTGGGCTTCTAAAAGGCGTGCGCACAGCGAGGCGGGCAACGCCACTGTGAGGGCGATTGCGGTTGTGACAGCTCTGGTAATGATTGCGGCCGTGGCGGCACTTGCACTTGACGTTTTGGCCGCAAAAACTAGGGCGCAGGCGGCTCTAGACCTAGCCACGTTAGCTGGCGCGTCGGCATTGATCGATTCAGTTGGCGCTACCTACGGGGCTGATCCGTGCGCGGTGGTGAGCAAAGTGTGTGCAAGCAATGGCATCGCGCTGACCAGTTGCGTCGCTGACGGGCTCGACGTTGTTACCGCAGCCAGTGTGCGGGTGTCCTCGTGTGACGTACATGTGCGCTCGCGGGCGGGCCCCAAGAATCCGCAGGTGATTAGCCAAGTTCAGTTTGACCGTTGATGATGCGGCTTAGGCAACGCGGGACCGGCTAGGTGGGGCAGTGCTCGATCAGATAGCGCAAGAGGGTGCGGGCTCCTGATTTAGACAGGGGTTCGTTGCGGTTGCCGCACTTGGGTGATTGCACGCAGGAGGGGCAGCCGTCCTCGCAGGGGCAAGCCTCAATCACGTTGAGGGTTGCCCGCACCCACTCGTAGGCATTCTTCCAAGCGTGCTCGGCAAAACCAGCGCCCCCGGGGTAGGCGTCGTGTACAAAAACCGTGGGCATGCCCGTTTGTTCGTGGTCGGCCGCCGATAGGCCGCCTAAATCCCAGCGGTCACACGTGGCTAGCAACGGCAAAATACCGATAGAGGCGTGCTCTGCCGCATGCAGAGCGCCGGGCAGGTCCGCGGCTGACACTCCGAGCTTCGCGGCCACGGCCTCGTCGATCTGCCACCACACGGACATGGTCAGGAGCTTTTGTACCGGCATGTCCAACTTGGTGTTCGAGATGAACTGCAGGCCGGGCAGACGCAGCGTGTCAAAGTCGGTGACTTGGGAAGACACTTCCACTTCACCAAAACTCCACGTAACCGCACCATCGCTCCAGGTATCCGCGGCGTTCAGGATCTG
Organism: Actinomyces sp. HMSC075B09; assembly: GCF_001812395.1. NCBI lineage: Bacteria > Bacillati > Actinomycetota > Actinomycetes > Actinomycetales > Actinomycetaceae > Actinomyces > Actinomyces sp. HMSC075B09. The sequence continues at coordinate 418,431 of NZ_KV808731.1, read as the reverse complement.
CACGCGCGACTGCACGGTTGGGCGAGTGCGCAAGTCGGTCACCACCGGGCGCACCAAAGCCACGCGGGTGCCGCCCGTAGCTGCGCTGGTTGCGCCCGAACCAGTGCCGCGCAAAGTACCACCCGCAACTGCGGGCTGCGAAGTCAGCTCGGTGACTTGGAAGGTGCGGCCTTGATGCACGTAAATCGCCCCCGGATGCACTTGCGCGCTAGCCTGGTCTGATGCAACGGTGCCAATCACGGTGCCCGTAGCTTCTTCCACCACCTGCACCTCCATTGCGCTGCCGCGCAATTCCGTCAGGTCGTGAGCGCGCATCGGTAGCGCCACGTTCCAATACCATCCGCTTGGGCGCCTACGCAGGTAACCCTGCTCCGCCAGCGCGTCAAAAACCGTTGTCGACTCCAGCCCAAACAGTTGCAAATCCGCCTCGGTTAGCGGTAGTTCGCTCGCTGCCGCGCACAGGTGCGGTGTCAACACGTACGGGTTTGCCGGGTCAAACGTGGTGGCCTCGGCTGCCTCTAAAATCAGGTTGGGATTGTGGATGATGAATGAATCAAGCGGATTATCCGAGGCAATCAGCACCGATACTCCGTGTGCGCCGGCCCTGCCCGCACGCCCCACCTGTTGCCACAGCGATGCGCGCGTGCCCGGCCAACCGGCCGTGATCGTCGCGTCCAGGCCAGAAACGTCAACGCCGAGCTCCAGCGCGTTAGTGGTTGCCAGCCCGGCCACCGCGCCCGTGCGAAGCGAGGTTTCTAAAGCGCGACGCTCCTCGGGCAAATATCCGCCGCGATAAGACGCCACTTTAGACATCAACTGCGGCGCCCGCGTTGACAGTACATCCCGCGCCTTAGCCGCAACAGATTCCGCGGCCGCCCGCGAGCGCACAAACGTCAGCAGTTTTGCGCCGCGTTGCACCATTTCGGCCATCAAGATAGCGGCCTCCGAGGTAGCAGACCGGCGCTGCATGCCCGCTAAGAGCACGCGGGTTTCCTCCCCCTCGGCCTCGATGGCAGCAAGGAAGTCTTCAATCGGAACATCTTTCGGGGCCATGAATGCCGGCTGCCAGAGCACCAGGTCTTTCGGGCCGGACGGTGAACCGTCTTCCGTCACCCACACGACCTCGCCCTCGTGAACTCCAATCAGGTTCGCGGCAGTGCGTTCGGCCTCGGACACGGTTGCCGAAAGCATGATCACAGTTGGATCCGCGCCAAGGTGGCGGGCAATGCGTAGCAGGCGGCGCAGAACGAGGGCGATGTGGGCTCCGGTAACGCCGCGCCAATAGTGCATTTCGTCGATCACTATGAACCGCAGACCAGAAAGCAGGCGCGTCCACCGCTCGTGACCGGGCAGGAGGACGTGGTGCAAATAGTCCGGGTTTGTGAGGATTACGTCGGCAAACCCGCGGGCCCAATCCTTCGCTTCGCGAGGCGTGTCCCCGTCTGCCGTGCCGATGCGCACCGAAAGAGGCTCCTCGCCACCTGCAATCACGGCCTGCAAATGCTGCAACTGGTCCGCTGCCAGCGCCTTCGTTGGCGCCAAGTACAGGGCGGTCGGTCGGTGTCGCATCTGCGAAAGCCGGGTGCCAGAGCCCTCCTCGATGGCCGAAATAATCGGTAGCCAAGCGGCAAGTGACTTGCCCGAGCCCGTGCCCGTAGAAATCACGGTATGCCAGCCCTCGTAGGCGGCTGTGGCGGCCTGTGCCTGGTGCGACCACGGCCGCCTAATTCCCATCCGCTCATAACTGGCCACCACGCGCGGATGCGCCCACTCGGGCCAATCAGTTAGACGCTCCTCGCGCCCCGGTACGGTCAGGGTGGAAACCAGGCGGTCGCTGTTGCCCGCAATCGAAGACAGTGCGCCCAGCAGGCGCTGCGCCATTGACTCCGCCTGCCCGCCCATCACTAATTCGCTAACTGCGTTGCAACGCCCCTAGCTATCGACTGCATGAAGTTGATGCCATCCATTCCAGAGGCCACGCCAGCGGAAATGTTATCCACCAGTTGCTCCTCGTTCATGCCCGCATCCACCGAGCAAATGTAATCCGCACAAACCTCAATCATGCCGTCGTTTACAAGCGTGTAAATCGTGGGGAAGTAGCGCTCCCGGTTCCACTGGTCCGTAGCCGTGAACAGCGTTGCCATCGCCTGCATCGACATTGGCAGATCCGTCTTCCACAAAATCCGAACCGACAAGAACTTACCCGCGGTGGTGAAAGCAAACTGGAACGGGAAGCCCGAGAAGTTCGCCAGGCCAAAGCCCTCCTCCTCGAACACTTCAAACGAGGTGCCCATCGACTCAACCGCGTGCCCGATGCGCTCAAACGTTACCGGTGAGGGAACCTTCGGGTCATCTGATACCACGTGCAAAGTCATCGGCCTACCTCCTCTTCATCGCGCGGTACATCAACGAGGTGAGGAAGCGCTTTTTCTAAATCCTGGAAATAGCCGAGCACCATGGTCAGCGCCGTCTCGTAAAAATCTGTCAGTTGCGCCTTTGTGGCACCCTTAGAAATCACGAGGCTGGCCTCTGCTCCCACGCTGAACTCGGCGGCCTCCTTTATAGGAACCAGATAGGCTTTTGGGCCAGAACGCTGCACGTTACACGCGTGCACCTGCTGAGTTAGTAGCCCAAAATCGTCCTCGGACTTTGAAACGCCGCGCCAAAGTCCGCGAATCTGCAGGATTGACGGCGACGAGAAGTTTACAAAAATGAGGCCCGTCTGCGCCGCAAACACGAACTCGTGCTCACCATTTTTGTGAATGTCGAACCCATCTTCTGAGTTATCAAGCTCGCACAGGAAATGTCGGACGCGTTCTGGTGTCACTAGCGATGGGATTTCCGCCGTCACTGCCACTCTCCTCGTATAAGCCTCAAACTCTTTGATCTGATAACAGGTTAGGTGAGGTGGATCGCTCGCGCGCGTCGAATCGAATCAAATGGGGCGGGATGAGATTATTATTCACTGGTAACACGTGGAGGGAACAAGAGTGAGCGACCAGGGGCAAACCCCGATATTCACAGCGAATAGTCGGCGCACACTACGCGTCGTACTCACTTTTGGTGCGCTCTTAGCGCTACTTCTGCTGGCCATCGGGGGCTTATATACGAGCACGGGCCAACTTCTGGATCAGGCGGCTTTGGACGTTGCGATGCAGCGCGCCTCCAGCTTCGACTGGGTTAACGGCATACTGACCAACTCGATCTCGCTGTACACCGTCGCGATTGCCGCGGGCGTAATCATGCTGATTGCGGCCGTGCGAGGACGCTTCGCACTCGCGCTGCGTGCCGGCGTGATGATACTCGGCGCAAACCTAATGACACAGGTGCTGAAAACCTACCTGCTACACCGCCCCTACCTGGGGATAGGTTTTGACCTGCCCAACTCGTTCCCATCGGGACACACCACACTCCTGGTGTCACTAGCGTTGGCGCTCGCGGTCGTGCTGCCGCGCGAAATCCGCTCAATCACGGGGTTCGTACTGTCGTTTGTTGTGGCCGGCCTGGTCATTTCAATAGTTATCCTCGGCTGGCATAGGCCCCTCGACGTCATCGGAGGCATCCTGGTGGCGTTCATGTGGGCGATGGCGCTTGCGCCGCAGGAGGAACCCAGCCCGCCCTCGGACCGCCTAAATACCGGGGCAATCATCGGTTCTTTGGTAGTCCTCGTTCTGTTGATTACCGCGTTTGTGATTAAGCGCGATCAGTTGGCGGCAACTCTTACGCACGTCTCGCAGGGCGTGCCGGTAGAGGCGTTAGCCGCTGGATCTCGCGCGCTTGCCCACATTTACACCGCCGGCACGTGCGCGATACTTGCCGCCCTGGTTGTATTAGCCATTAACCTCGTGGTCTACCTTCAAACCGGGCGCAAACGCGCATAAAACGAGGCCGGGACGCGCCCGGCCTCGCTCATGTTATCTGGATCAACTGCTACTTCTTGGTTGAATCTGTAGCGCCGCGCCAAATGTTGATGCCGGCTTCAACCGCGTACTGGTCGATCTGCTCGATTTCTTCGTCGCTGAACTCCAGGTTTTCGGTGGCCTTGAGGTTTTCCTCCAGCTGTTTCACCGAAGAAGCACCAATCAGGGCTGAATCCACGCTGTAGCCATTCTGGTCGCGGAGCACCCAAGAGATCGCCATCTGGGCCATCGTCTGGCCGCGCCGCTCGGCGATCTTTGACAGTTTGCGTACATGATCCAGGTTCTCTTCGCGAAGCATGTCGCGGCTGAGCGATTTGCCTGCCGCCGCCCTCGAATCCGCAGGAATGCCGTGCAGGTAGCGGCCAGTAAGCAGGCCCTGCGCCAGCGGGCTGAACACGATCATGCCCATGCCTTCGCGCGCGCACGTCTCGATCAGGTTCGGCTCGCCCTCCTCAACCCACCTGTTCAACATCGAGTAGGACGGCTGGTGAATAGCCAGCGGCGTGCCCAGGTCACGCATGATTGCCTGCGCCCGCATCGTATCTTCTGGCGAGTATGAAGAAATGCCCACGTATAGTGCTTTGCCAGCTTTGACCGCGCTATGGAGTGCAAGCATGGTTTCTTCAAGGTCGGTGTCGGCGTCGGGGCGGTGAGAATAGAAAATATCCACGTAGTCCAGGCCCATGCGCTGTAAAGACTGATCCAGCGAGGCCGTCAGGTACTTACGCGAACCGCCGTTGCCGTAGGGGCCGGGCCACATGTCCCAGCCGGCTTTGGAAGAAATGATGAGTTCGTCGCGATAGGGAAGCAGGTCTTCGTGCAGGATGCGACCAAAGTTCTTCTCTGCGCTACCAAATGGAGGTCCGTAGTTGTTGGCGAGGTCGAAGTGGTTAACCCCCAGGTCGAATGCGCGGCGAACGATGTCGCGCTGGGTTTGTAGCGGCTTGTCGTCGCCGAAGTTGTGCCAAAAGCCAAGTGAGACGGGAGGAAGTCGCAGACCGGTCTTGGCCAGGCGACGGTATTCCACGTTGTTGTAGCGGTCCGAAGCTGGCGCGTACTCGTCGATGCCGTAGTTTGGGATTCTGGAATTCCTCATGTGTCCCTCTCTGCGCGTTTTTGTGATGCATTGCACATGCGCGCGACGCAGAAAATAACGAATGTGTCCTCATTAATCGTACCCAGGGATCGAATGGATTTTGGGCGGGGCCGAGAATTGCCTGAAATGTTAGGAAAAGTAGCGCCTGCCTCGCCTCGAAAATCGGTTTAGAGTCCGCGCCACGCCGAAACGATATACAAATTGACACCCTATCTAGTAGTTGCAATAGTGTAACTACACAACATGTAGGGGTTGTGGTGCGTTTTCGATCTCATGCGCCAACTCTTACGTAACGATGCGAAACCCCAACCCAAAAGGAAGCAGTGAGCGAGTATGCACTCAGAAAATGGCGCTGTGCCGGTTTACAACGTGGACGCAATCTCCACCATCGACGAGTACCTGGATCAGTCTGACTGGCGTGTAAACGCGAACGCGAACCAGGATTACTCCGTGGGCGGCCTCATTCTCAATACGGCTGGGAAAATGGTTGCAAACTACTGGCTCACGCGTGTTTTCAGTGCCGAGGCCGGCGCTGCGCACCGCGAGGGTGACATTCACATTCACGACCTCGACATGCTGTCGGGCTACTGCGCCGGATGGTCCCTCAAACAACTCTTGCAAGAGGGTTTCAACGGGGTTCCGGGTGCCATCGCATCCGCGCCGCCCAAGCACTTCTCGTCCGCCTGCGGCCAGATTGTGAACTTCCTGGGCACCTTGCAGAACGAGTGGGCCGGAGCGCAAGCGTTCTCCTCGTTTGACACCTACATGGCGCCTTTCGTGCGCCTGGACAACATGAGGTACGAGGACATCTTGCAAAATATGCAAGAGCTTATCTACAACCTGAACGTTCCCTCGCGCTGGGGTTCGCAGTGCCCGTTTACGAACCTGACGTTTGATTGGACCTGCCCGGAGGATCTGAAGAACGAAACGCCCCTCATTGGCGATGAGCTGTGCGACTTCACCTACGGTGACCTGCAGGCGGAAATGGACATGATTAACCGCGCGTTCATGGAGGTCATGACGGGCGGTGACGCGGACGGTCGCGTGTTCACGTTCCCGATCCCTACCTACAACATCACGCCCGATTTTGATTGGGAGGGCGAGAACACAGATCTGCTGTTTGAGATGACCGCGAAGTATGGCCTGCCCTACTTCCAGAACTTCTTGAACTCGGACCTTGATCCGGGCATGATCCGTTCGATGTGCTGCAGGCTCCAGTTGGATCTGCGCGAACTGCTCAAGCGCGGCAACGGCCTGTTTGGATCGGCAGAACAGACCGGTTCGATTGGCGTTGTAACGATCAACATGGCCCGCCTCGGATACCTGTTTGCGGGTGATGAGGACGGCTTGTACAAGCGTTTGGACCAGCTGATCGACATTGCCTCTGACACGCTGGAGAAGCGCCGCAAGGTTGTGCAGCACTACATGGATAACGGATTGTTCCCCTACACCAAGCGCTACCTGGGCACGTTGGATAACCACTTCACCACTATCGGCGTGAACGGCATGAACGAGATGGTTCGCAACTTCACGCTGGATGAACATGACATTACGAGCGAGTATGGCCACGACATGGCGGCGCGCATCCTCGATCACGTGAATGAGCGCATGGTTCATCTTCAGGAGAGCACGGGCAACCTGTACAACCTGGAGGCCACGCCCGCGGAGGGCACCACTTACCGCCTGGCGCGCGAGGACCAAAAGCGCTTCCCCACCATCATTCAGGCGGGCACACCGGACGCGCCCTACTACACCAACTCTTCGCAGCTACCGGCCGGTTACACGGATGATCCGTTCGAGGCCCTCGAAATGCAGGAGGAGTTGCAGGGCAAGTACACGGGCGGAACGGTGCTGCACCTGTACATGGGCGAGCGAGTCTCTTCCGCTAAGGCTTGCAAGGAACTGGTGCGCCGCTCGCTGGCCGCGTTCAAGGTTCCCTACATTACGATCACTCCGACCTTCTCGATCTGCCCAACGCACGGTTATCTCGCGGGAGAGCACTTCGATTGCCCCAAGTGTGCGGATCGCGGACGCGAGCAGGCATGCGAGGTGTGGACCAGGGTTATGGGCTACTTCCGCCCCGTAACTTCGTTTAATACCGGCAAGCAGTCGGAGTACAAGGAACGCCAGATGTTTACTGAGCAGGCGGCAAGCGAGCACGGCCCGCTGCGCTCTCGCGTTGCACAAAAGGCGCAGCTGGAGGCGCAAGCATAGTGTTTGAGGCGGATGCGCGGGACCTGCAGATTGCGGGTCTCGCGCCCATGTCTACCGTGGATTGGCCAGGAAAACTCGTTGCCACGGTGTTTACGCAGGGGTGCCCGTGGGCGTGCGGGTACTGCCACAATCACGCGATCATTGACACGCGTGTGCCCGGCGTTGTTGCGTGGGACGAGGTGGTTGCTTTGATGCGCCGCCGCCAAGGCCTGCTCGATGGCGTGGTGTTTTCCGGGGGAGAAGCCACGCGCCAGCGCGCCCTGTTTGCCGCCGCGGCTGAGGTGAAACAGATGGGTTTCGAGGTGGGCCTGCACACTGCCGGGCCGTACCCGAAGCTGCTTGATGAACTGCTTGGCACCGGCCTGGTTGATTGGGTGGGCATGGATGTTAAAGCCACCGCGCAGAACTATCCTCGCGTTGTGGGGCGGCCCAACTCGGGTGAGAAGGCGTGGGAGTCACTGGGCATCCTGCTTCGCCGCGCCCGCGAGCAGGATTTTGACTACGAAGTGCGCTTAACGGCGTTCCCCGCCTCGTCTGGTGACGAGCTGGACGTGGCGCGCGGATGTTTGGAGGCAGGCGTGAAATCGTTCGCTCTCCAGCAGGCTAGGGCAGAAGGGGCGCCCGATAATTTCCAGGCGGATCTGCCCGGATGGCAGGATCAGTTCGACGCGCTCGCTCGCGATATTGGCTCTCTTGGCTTTGAATCCTTCATTGTTCGCCCCGCTTAAAGTCTGGAAATGCGCTAGGTTCATGGAATACTAGCCACGTCAGATATTTGCCTATAAGGGGACTTCCATGAACACGGATCCGACTGCTTCACCGCAAAGACCGGATTTAGCGCAGATTGCCGCCAACCCGGCAACGAACCTGGAAGTTTTACGCACGCTCGCTTTTGAATACCCAAAGTTGCGTCCGGTGATTGCGCTGAACCCGTCCACCTATCCGGGGCTTTTGGAGTGGCTGGGCGAATTTGATGACGAGGCCCTAAAAGCTGCCCTGAAGCAGCGTGAGGAATCCGGCCCGGTCTACCCCTCTGATTCGGCGGGTGCGCCGCTCGCGGCCGGCGCCGCAACTGGGGCGGGGTCGCAGGAGCCGGTGCGTAACTCTGCACAGACTGCGGACGCAGGCGAGGAAGACTCGCAGCAGCATTCGAATAAGACGGGTCTGATCGCCCTGATTATCCTGCTTGTTATTGCGATCCCATTGGTGTTTGTGGCTGCGAAACTGCTTGTTGGCACTCCCACGGCTCCCCGGCCGGAACCTTCTACTACTGTTTCCGCAGAGTCGGAGGCCACCGCTACCCCCTCGGATACGGGGGCGTCGGAGGAGGCCACTACGGCTACGGAAATCAAGTTCCCGGCTCCTGGGGAGGCCGTGGATTTGGAGCTGGTTGCGGCTCCCTCGGGAAATATTCTTTGCAAACTGGCAGACGGGTCGGTGGCATGCACGGTTTTGCAAACCCAACAAGGTATGCGTGGCGGGGCATGTGATGACGGATCTGTAACGGTTGTGGCAACCGCGGAGGGTGTGAAGCGCGATTGTTCGCTGCGCGTGAATGCGCAGGGCGCAACCAAGGTGGATTACGGCCAGTTCGGCAAGTTCGGGGACGTTGCGTGCGGGTCTCAGTACAACGGGATTTCGTGCTGGAACGTGAAGACGGGCCAGGGATTTGCCGTATCACGACAGGGCTGGGCTACAACCGATAAGGGATTCTTGCCCGAAGACCAGTTCCCCTGGGTCCAATAGGTCTGCGAGCGCTAAACCTCCACGCCAAGCTTTTCGGCAACGGCGGTGAGGATTTGCGAGGCCCCTCCCTCTATCCGTAGATCGGCGTAGGCATCTACCTGGGTGGGGCCGCGGTTAATCACGACGAGTTTAGTATCAGGATTGCGCAGCCCCTCTTGAGCTACCCAAACTCCTGTTCCAACGATCATCGAGGAGCCAACTACCAGTAGCACGCCTGCCTCGCGCGCGTATTGGAACGCCAGGTCCATGGCGTCTGCGGGTAGCATCTGGCCGAAAAATACCACCGAGGGTTTTAGCGGACCGCCGCACTTTGGGCACGGTGCAACCTTGAAGGTTGAAGCGTTAGCGCCAGCCTCGTCCACGTTGGCGAGGATTGCCACGTGCGCCGGATCAGGGTCATCCACCACGTCGGGGTTTAGTTTGCGCAGCCACTGGTCAACCTCGCTGCGCGGATAGTTGGCGCCGCACATGACGCAGTCCGCGGTATCGAAGGTTCCGTGTAGCAGGGCGGGGCGGTCAATGCCGGCTCGCACGTCGAGCCCGTCCACGTTTTGCGTGGCAATGCCATTTACGTATCCAGCTTTTTGTAGGGCGGCAACGGCCAGGTGTGCGGGGGTGGGGGATAGGCCGGCAACGGTCTTCCAGGTTTCTTGGTTGCGCTGCCACACCCAGCGCTGCCACTTTGGGTCTGACATGAATAGGTCGAAGTCCACGGTTTGGCCGCCAGAGGATCCCGTGCCGCGGTAGTCGGGGATTCCCGCGTCAGTGGACATGCCTGCTCCCGCGATGATGGCGGTGGTGTGTCCGCGCATCATGCCCGCAAGCGCATCAACTTTTGCCTGGTTCGTTTCGCTAAGTTGCGTGTAATTAGTCACTTCAGATCACCCTATTTCCCATTGTAGGCGCGAAAAACCGCAAAATGTCGCGGCTAAGTGAGGGTCTATTAATTTCCGAGGACTCCGGCCCGAGCCCTGGGCGGCCACGGGTTGGACACGAGTTTGGCGGATTGGGGGCAGGGCGATACCGTGGAATTCCGGTCGGGCTAAGCGTTTGTTTAGCCGTGGTGACAAAACACAGATCGGAATTCCATGAGCACATCTGCTTCGGGGCGCAGGTCCCAGCTTCAAAAGTTCTTTTCGTGGCGACTTCACGGGGATGGCAAGTCGATTTCTCCCGGTGAGGTAGTGATGCCGTATGAGCGTCTGACTTGGCCTCGCACTATTGGTATTGGCGCGCAGCACGTTGTTGCAATGTTTGGTGCAACGTTCCTGGTGCCGTTGCTGACGGGTTTCCCGCCTAACACGACGCTGTTCTTTACGGCGATTGGCACCCTCCTCTTCCTTGCGATTACTGCCGGGCGCCTTCCGTCTTATCTTGGTTCTTCGTTTGCGTTGATCGTTCCGATCGTGGCCGTGTCCGAGTCTTTGGGCCCGGCTTTTGCTTTAGGTGGCATTATTGCAACGGGTGCAACGCTGGCGACGGTTGGCGTGATTGTGCATTTTGCGGGCGCGCGTTGGATTGACGTGGTTATGCCGCCGATTGTTACGGGCACAATCGTTGCGCTGATTGGTTTTAACCTTGCGCCGGCCGCGTGGAACTGGGTGCAGCAGGCTCCGGTCACGTCGGTGATTACGATTGTTGCGATCTTGTTGACCACGGTTTTGTTTAAGGGCATTATTGGCCGCTTGTCGATTCTGGTGGGCGTGCTGATTGGTTATGCGGCCGCGGCGATTCAGAACGAGGTGGATTATTCCGCTATTGGTGAGGCCGCATGGTTTGGTTTGCCGCAGTTCCACGCGCCGCAGTTTGCCTGGTCTACGCTGGGCCTGTTTGTTCCGGTGGTGTTCGTGCTGGTTGCGGAGAACGTGGGTCACGTTAAGTCGGTTGCCGCTATGACGGGACAAAATCTTGATGATATTACGGGCCGCGCCCTGTTTGCTGATGGCCTGTCCACGATGATTGCGGGCTCTGGTGGCGGTTCGGGTACCACTACTTACGCGGAGAATATTGGTGTTATGGCTGCTACCCGCGTGTACTCGACGGCTGCGTACGTGGTTGCCGCACTGTTCGCACTGGCACTGTCTTTGTTGCCTAAGTTTGGTGCGATCATTTCAACGATTCCCGCGGGCGTGCTGGGCGGTGCGGCCACGGTGCTGTACGGCATGATCGGCATGCTGGGCGTGCGTATTTGGGTGCAGAACCAGGTTGATTTTGCTGATCCGGTGAACTTGAATACCGCGGCAGTGGCAATGATTATTGCGATCGCAAACTTCACGTGGGTTCCGGCTGGCATGGAGTTTGGTGGTATTGCGCTGGGCTCTGCGGCAGCGATTGGCGTGTACCACTTGATGAGGTGGATTTCGAAGGTGCGGGGCACAAACCTAGAGGCGGCTTCGCCGGCCTCGGCGCCCGCTGGTACCGATCTTGAGTGGGAGGGCTACGCGTCCCGTCACAAGGGTACGGGCCAGCAGTAACAACCGGCAGAGAATGTTAGCGGCTTCCCGTAGTGGGGAAGCCGCTAACTTTATGTGTTTGAGTTACTCGCTCGGTTCAGGTTCTGTGACCGGTTCAGTTCCGGTTTCACTGGGCGAGGTTTCCTCTTCGGCAGGCTGCTCGGTTTTGTCTTTGTCTGGAATCACCTTGCAGTTTTCTACCTGTTTCAACGGCTCAGTGTTTGAGAGCAACGCCGCGACTTCCTCGCTACTTGGCAAGTCGGTGAAGCGTTCGCCCAGAATAATGGTGACGCTTGCAGGGTCGGACGGCGCGTAGCGGACCGTGGAATCGGTGAACGCGCGTGCCAGAGTGTAGGCGGCTACCACTTGGGAGCGCCCGGCGGTCAGTTTCACCGTCCCGTAGAACTGGCCTTCATAGTTGCCTGTCGCGTCAACTGTTACACCCTGTGCTTCTAAAGATTCTGCGATCGAGTGGGCCAGGCCGGGCCGGCCGGTAGCGTTCAGCACGGTTGCGTGAATGCCGTCGAGGCTGGCGGGCTTTGAACCTTCGGGGAAGCACGGCACCTCACCGGCTCTCACTTCTTCTTTGCCTTCCGAAAATTCGTTGAAGAACGGGGCTGGCAAAATGCCCGTGAACACAAGCAGGGAAAGTAGAGAAAGGGCAGCCATGATTGAGACGATCACGGAGAACGCAAGATTCTGACGCCGCTGCCGGGCCTCTCGAAACTGCAGGCGAGGGCTGGTTTTGCGCGGCTCTACGGGCTGTGGCGAGGTGGGATTCACCCTGTTAACTCTAGTCTAATTGGGCGTTATTGTGCACTAACCGGGGCTGGGCGGCGCGCCAATTGTGTGAAGCGCTGGGCGAGCGTGTAAATCTTAGGGGAACGCATTCGCGTGACGGACAAACTAGTGCAAGGAGTTCAAATTGGGTTTCCTCAATGAGGATTTGCTAGAGCGCATTCATTCGCGTGCTGATCGGTATGATCGCGAGAACACGTTTCCGTTTGAAGACTATGAAGAGTTGAAAGAGGCCGGCTACTACGCTGCATTTGTGCCGAAGGAGTATGGTGGCGCTGGTCTTACGCTTGCGGAAATCGCGAAGGAGCAGACGCGCCTAGCGAAGGCCGCTCCGGGCACGGCTCTGGGCATTAACATGCATCAGATTATTGTGGGTTTGGCGCGTCACATGGTTTCGCGCGGCAACATGAAGGGCGAGCAGATTCTTCGCGGAGCGGCCGCAGGCGAGCTGTATGGCTTCGGTATTTCAGAGCCGGCTAATGACCGCGTGCTACTCGGTTCGCTAACCGAGGCGCGCCCTGATGCCCAGGGTGGCTACTCGTTTTATGGCAAGAAGGTGTTCACCTCGCTGTCGCCGGCGTGGACCAAGCTGATGACGTTTGGTCGTGATTCCGCTTCAGAGGATGGCCCAAAGTCGGTGTTCGCATTGTTGTCGCGCGAGGGCGGTGGCTTCCAGATTCTGGATGACTGGGACACGCTGGGTATGCGGGCCACGCAGTCTAACTCCACAGTGCTTGAGGGCGCTCACGCGGATGAGGACGCGGTACTTGCGCGCATTGACGAGGGGCCGTCGCTCGACCCGGTATTCCTCGGCATTTACGCGAACTTTGAGATTTTGCTGGCTGCAACCTACGCGGGTATTGGCGATCGCGCGGTTGAGGTTGCGGTAGAGACGGTGAAGAAGCGTCGTTCGGTTATGAACGATGCGCCGTATTCGGATGATCCTGATATTCGCCGCATCATTGCCACGGCGGCGGTGGAGATGGACGGCATTCACCCGCATATCGAGCACATTTCTAACGCTTTTGAGGCATTCGAGGATCGCGGTTTCTTGTGGTTGTCGCAGCTTTCTGCAGTTAAGCACCGCGCTGTTGAGGCCGCGTTGTTCTCAGTGCAGCAGGCTGTGCGCGCATGTGGTGGTTCGTCTTACTACAACTCCAGGGAGCTTTCGCGCCTCTATCGTGATGTGGTTGCGGGCTTGTTCCAGCCCTCGGATGCCGAGTCCGTGTATTCGGGTTGGGCAGCGATGCTACTGGGGCCCAAGTCTAAGTAGCTTCCGCTTGTTGAGGGGACCGGGTGCCTGCCCGGTCCCCTCTTTTGTTTACATGCGGTGCGGGGGCGCGGTTTTTGCGCAAAGATAGAGGAAGCCGAAGGAGTTAGTGATGTCGCTAGGTGTTTATTCTGAGGTTGGGCAGTTACACGAGGTAATCGTGTACCGGCCGGGTAAAGAGATGGACCGGCTGACGCCCTCGAATATTGAACAACTGTTGTTCGATGACGTGTTGTGGTTGTCGCAAGCGAGGCGCGATCACAACGCGTTTGTGCAAACGCTTGCTGGTCAGGGCGTGAAAACCCTGTATTTGAATGACTTGTTGAAAGAGGCGCTGCGCAATGAGGAGGCCCGAAAGTACGCGGTAGATGCGGCATTCTTGGATGACTATTTCGGGGTGAGTGCGGCCAGTGCGCTGCGTGAATACGCGTCGGGGTTGAGCAGTGATGACCTGGCGGATTTGCTGATAGATGGGCTAACTAAGCGGGAGCTTGAAGACGAACTTGGCCACGTTGAATCAACGTATTTTCACCGTTTCCACGGCGATGATTTGGTGGCGCCGTGTTTGCCGAACTTGTATTTCACGCGCGATACGTCGATGTGGATGTACGGCGGCGTATCGGTTAATGCGATGCAGATGAGGGCGCGCCGGCGTGAAACGATTATTTACAACGCGGTGTATGGCTGGAATCCGCGGTTTGTGGGCGAGAATTTCAAGTTTTGGGCGCGGTGGAGCGTTCGTGACGCAACGGTAGAGGGCGGCGACGTGTTGGTGCCCGGCAGGGGCGTTCTGCTTGTGGGGTTGTCGGAGCGCACAACACCGGCTGGTTTGGAGGGTTTGGCGCAGGCTGTGTTCGCGGATCCGGATGTGCATACGGTTGTGGGCGTGATGATGCAGCGGGAGCGCGCTCAGATGCATTTGGATACGGTGATGACGATGGTTTCGCCGGACACTTTCATGGTGTACAAGCATTTGGGACTGCTGGATACGGTTGTGATTCGCCGGGGTGCACGCGGTGGTTTGGATGTGCGCGTGGAGGATGCGGCGAATATGCATGGCGTGTTTGCGAAGGCATTGGGGGAGCCGGATTTGCGGTTTATTTCGACGCCGGAGACGGGGCCAAATGCGGAGCGGGGCCAGTGGAATGATTCGTGTAATCTGCTGGCGGTTCGCCCCGGGGTGGTGCTTGCGTATGACAGGAACGAGGCTGCCAACGAGTTCCTTTCGGCACAGGGCGTTGAGGTTTTGACGGTTCCCGGCGGGGAGCTTGGCCGTGGCCGAGGAGGCCCGCGCTGCATGTCTTGCCCAATATCGCGCGACCCGGCCTAGTGCGCCGGGCCGCGGAATCCAGTGTTATCGCCCTGTAATCCCCCACTCGGAAGGGATCCCAACCCTACGAAATTCGGGCAGGAGCGCGGTTGCGCAACCGGCTAGCAAGTTCAAGGCAATGAACATCGCCAATGTGGCGGTGTATCCGAATGCGTCAAGTCCAACTCCAGCCATAATCGGTGCAAGAGGTAGAAGCCCGGCGTTGATGAGGCCGGCTGCTGCCCCGATGGATCCGATTTGATCTTCTGGAATTTGCGCGATGGACCACCCCGATGCGGCGGAATTAAATAGGGGCACACTCAGCGCTGCGATCGCTACAAAAATGAGAACCACGTAGAAGTTGTCGATCACAAGCAGGGGAGTGAGTGCCACGCCCTCAAAAATTAGGGAGGCGATGGCTAGTTTTCCCGTGGGTATGCGGCTAGTTATTCGCCCTGCTATTAGCGATCCGATGATCATTCCAACAGCAATAGCTGTGGATACAAGTCCAATCCGGGCCTCGTTTGCCCCACTTGCGGCAAGACTCAAGATAAGCGTTTGAATGGTTCCGTTGAGTGCAGCTGCGGTAATGGCAACGAGTACGGTCAAAGTGGTGATGGTCGGGTGGTGTTTCAGCCATCTGAAGCCTCCCGTAATCTGATCGCGCACGCGAAGTGCCTCGGCGGTAGCGTCGACGTCTTCTTCTGATAAGGACGCTGTATTTGAGGCTTGTGCTCTGCCCGGTCTCAGGTCGGCTTTGATAGTGCGCGAGAAAAACCATGCAATGCCGTGTCCGATGGTTTGCGCTGCGAATGGGGCCCAGACTGAGAGGGCCACGAGAAATCCTCCCACCGGGCCTGAAGCCATCTGTATGGCTCCGTCTCGCGCTTGATTGGCAGCGAGGGCGCGCGGTAGTTGCTCGCCCGGTACGAGTTGGCGCAGTGCGGGAATCGATACCCCGCCAAAGAATCCGCCGCGTAGGCCGGAGAGTGCTGCGAGTGTGAATAGCGCGACCGTGTTGAGGTTGCCGGTCAGGTAGGCAACGATGGCGCTTGCCCAAATGAAGACGCCGAGCCCATGCCCAACCACAAGCAGTTTCTTTCGATCAACACGGTCGGCTACAACTCCTCCAGGCAAGTACATGAGCAAGGAGCTGATCATTGAAACTCCACCTATAGCTCCGGCAAGGCTAAGCGATCCGGTGATTGCAAGCCCGATAAGGGGCATAGCAAAAGCTCTTATCGCATTCCCAGCGTCTGCCGCGACGTCTGAAACGAACCATTTAAGGTAGTCCGCATTGCGGTGTAAAGGTTTCGCTGCCGCGGTGTTCTCTATTTTTGCGTAGGTTGCTTCGTTGATGCTCATGACAACAACCATAGATCAGCAAATAAGTTTGCGCAAGGGAACTTGCGCAAAATATTCTGTATTGTTTATTTATGGCGACTAACGGCGAAGTTTTGTTAAAAACGCTGGCAAATCCAAAGCGAATGGATATTTTGTACCAGCTTGCGTTTCATGATGAGGGCGCTCGTGTAAGTGATCTGGCGCAAGCGTTAGGAGAGGCGCCAAACTCGGTGTCTTATCATGTTCGTGAACTGGCTAAAGCGGGAATTGTCGAAAAGTTTGACGCTCCGGGTGGCGACGCGCGTGAGACTTGGTACCGCGTTGCGGGAGGAGGCATCAAAGTTGATTCTTCCACTGAGGCTGGTGGTCGGGATCTGGGTGCTGTTATCGAGCAGCTTTATGATTCGGTTGGTAATTCGTCGGTAGTTGGCCGCTATCGTGCAGCAGCTGCAAATGCTCCGGGCGGAGATGATGTTGTCTTTGGTTTTCAAAATGTGCTCCGTCTAACCGAAGAGCAAAAGAACGAGCTTTTTGCAGGGTTGCGCAGTGTTTTGGAACGTGCGATGAACCAAAATGAAGAGCATAAGGAGCGTCTTGCCGATGCGAGCGAACGCGAAGAAACGCTGCAAAACACCGAACGTGTATATGTGAGTATTGATTACTTCCCGGTGATAGAGCAGGGCGAGTAGGCGGATTCCTTTTATGTTCGAGGCCCCGGCTTGGTGTCGAGTTGGTCGCGTGCGGGTTTGATGGGTAGTCGGATTTGGTTGCGCTCGTTAGGGCGTAAAGGTGAATGTGCGGATCCGCTGTTCATGTTTAATCGCTAAAAGTGCAGAAAATCGGTTTCTATTCATGTTTAACCCTTAAAGGTGATAATCTGGCGACTCTGTTAATGGATAAGCGGAAAGGGTGAACATGGGTATCTTCACTGAAGCTAAATGGGAAGCTGACCCCACCCTCCCGGGACGAGCTAACAGGCGCGGCGGATCGTACTGGTATTACTTGCCTGACCGGTTAACAACGCTTCAAGTCTCGATCAGTCCTCAGCTTAGCGAGGAGATCGCTGCTGTGGAGCGCCGCGTCCTCGCCCTAGCGCAGGCAGATGGCATCACAGAGCTTGAAGATTTGTCCCGCTTCTTGTTGCGTTCCGAAGCCATCGCATCCTCGCAAATCGAAGGAATCGTGCCCGCGGCAAAACAGGTCGCTTTGGCAGAGATAGGTGAAGCAGAGGATATTCGAGGAATCTCGGATGCGGCGAAGCTCGTCGCCCGGAATATGACTGTGGTTCGAGAGGCATCGGATCGCCTTGCTCGATCGCAGGGTGTTGCTATCACCGATTTAGAGCAGCTGCAAAGAGCGTTACTGGGAGCTGATCATCCGGCAGTTGGGATCCGAACGGTACAAAACTGGGTGGGAACGTCGAACTATCATCCAATCGGCGCGGAATATGTGCCGCCGGCGCCACGCCTTGTTCCCGACTTATTGGAAGACCTACTGTCTTATCTGAATGGTGCGACGCACGGTCCACTTGTGCAGGCTGCCCTCGTTCATGCGCAGTTTGAATCTATTCACCCATTTGTTGATGGCAATGGGCGTGTTGGGCGTGCGCTGATCCATACGGTTTTGACTCGCCGCGGCCTCACTTCAAGTCGCCTGCTGCCGGTTAGCCTCGTGCTGGCAACATTTCGAGAACAGTATGTAGCCGCTTTGAACGATCTTCGTTTTGAAGGATCGCCTGAAGCGCCCGAGAATGCTAGGCGGATCGCTGAGTGGATAAGAATATTTTCGAGGGCGGTGGACGAGGCTGTGACGCAGGCTGAGGACCTGCGGGCACAGCTGTTGCTACTGGCTGAGCAGTGGCGCGGGCAGCTCGAGGCTTTCCGAGCGGCTAATAATTACACGCGCGCGTTGCGTTCAGATTCGGGCGTGGCGCGTATTTTGGGGCGGCTTGCGGGCACTCCGGTTTTGACGGTTAAGACGGCAAGTCAGATTTATGGCTTGTCGGTTCAGAATGCTTCAGAGGCGTTAACTCAGTTAGCTGATGCGGGTATCTTTTCTACTCGTTCGATTGCGCGTGGAACTACGGCGTTTATTGCGAATGAGGTTTTAGATCTTGTAACGCTTAGCGAGCGTAAGCTTGCATCAACTCAGTTTGATACGCGAGTAAGCAAACCTGTGAGGCAGGTTCCTAGGCTCCCTCGCAGTTGAGCACGATACAGGGGCTCCCTCGTAGTTGAGCACGATAGTTATCGGACGGAGGCGCGCCCGCCTCGTGGGCTGATTTGAACTCGTTGGCGGGCTTGAACTCGAGGTCTGGTTGAGCTCCCGCGCTGGTGAATATAAAGGATCCCTCACGTACCCGGCAGAGCTACCGTATCCTTGCTGCCTTCCGGCCCTGGGGAGGTTCGGGTGATACCGTCACGCGAGGGATCACGCCCAGTTTACTAAACCGCGCGGCGATTACAAAAGGTGGAGGCTTGCCGGCTGTTCGGTGAGGAGAAAGTGAGTGCCTGCCTGCAGGTTATCAACGGTTGAGGTGCAGCGGTTCCTGCAATGGCTTGAAGCTGAATTGTTTAGTGCCCGCATCGTTTACTTCGGTGGCGCTGACGCCGTAGACTTCGCGGATAAGTTGCGGCGTTAGGATTTCCGCCGGGTTGCCCTTGGTATGCAGGTGTCCGTTTTTGAGGATGATGGCGTTGTCGCAGTAGCGTGCAACGAGGTTGAGGTCGTGCAGGATAATAACGGCGGTGTCGCTGACTTTCCTGATGACACTGAGAATTTGGTGTTGGTATTTGACGTCCAGATGATTAGTGGGCTCATCAAGAAGGATGCATTTGCATTGTTGAGCGAGTGAGCGGGCGATGAGGACGCGTTGGCGTTCTCCTCCAGAAAGGGTGTGAACGTATCGGTCTTGGGCATAGCTCATTCCGACGGCTTCGAGGGCTTCGCGCGCAATTTTATGGTCGGTGGCGTTGTAGCCTTGGATGTCTTTGCGGTGGGGTGCTCGTCCAAGTAGCACGATGTCAATGACGCGGGTTTGGTCCATGTCTTGTTCGAATTGTGAAACGACCGCGATGCGTCTGGCAACTTGGCCTGGGCTGAGTGTGCTCAGTGGGTCACCGTTGATGGTGATTCTCCCCTCGGATAGTTTTTGCGCAGCGAATAGGGATCTCATGAGGGTGGTTTTTCCAGAGCCATTAGGCCCGGCAATTCCAAGGATTTGTCCTCGAGGTACCTCAAAAGAGACGTTGGTAAGGACTTGGGTGTTCCCAAACCGGACGCTAGCGTTTTCTATCTTGAGGGGAGAATCGCTCATCGGTTTATTTCCCTAGTTCCTTCAACTGCTTGGCTAGCTCAAGGGTGCCGTGTATTGCCGTGGGCGAGGCGTAGGCAGCAGCTGATTCGGCGTAGACGATGTTGCCATTCTTCACGGCTTTCATGTCGTTGTAGCCGGGAATTTTCGCAAGGCGTTCTAGGGAGCTTTCTTTTGTAGCCCCGCCCATGCCGGTGAGCACGATGACGACGTCGGGGTCTGATTTGACGAAAGCTTCAGGAGCAATGGGGCCTTGGTGTGGGTGGTAGTTCGGGTCAATTGCGGTTTCTAGGTTGAGGGTTTTGTTGATTTCTCCCACCACGCCCTGGTTGCCGTAGCTGAACAGCTCAGGATCTTCCCCGTAGTAGTAGGCGTAGGAAACTTTGCGTCCTTTACCGATTTTTTCGCTTCTGACTTGCTCAAGTTGGGCTTTGAGATCAGCAACCGTGGCGTCGGCTTTGTCTGACGTGCCCATGAGCTTGCCGAGCTGGGTCACTTCTGCCAAGATCGCGTCGAAGGACTCGTTTTCTGGTTGATCCGGGTAGAAGTAGGAGCATTCTGGTGCGTCAACGATGGCAGGGATGCCTTTCGCCGCGACTGCCTCAGGGCTTGAGTTTTCAGAGCTGAACCCGCCACCGTAGGCCAGGTCGGGCTCTAGTTTCAGCAGCGCTTCCATTGAGATGGACTCGTTGGAAAGCACGTCGATACTGTCTGCTTTTGAGCCAATCCACGCTGGTGGTTCTTCGCCCCATTCGTTGGCGCGGCCGATGATGGAGTCCTGCGCGCCAGCGGCGAACAGGTAAGCCAAGCCGGTTACACCCATCGAAACGGTTTTCTTCGGGTGAGTGTTGAAGGTTGTTTCTACTCCGCAGTTGTTGATGGTAATAGCGTCGTTTTCAGCGTTGGTGTTGGGATTATCAGTTTCTGAGCAGGCGGTTAGCGCGCCAGCGGCGAGCATAACGCCGAGAGTGCCGGCGATGATTTGTTTCTTCATCATCACGGGTTTTCCTTTCTGTTTTCTATTTGGAATATCTTTTGATTAGGGCCATTAGCATCGGAGTTCCTACAAGCGCGGTAAGGATGCCAATAGGTATTTCGGCGGGTCGGATTATGATGCGAGTGCAGGTGTCGGCTATGACAACTAGGAGTGCGCCGCACAAGGCGGCGATGGGTAGTGCGGCCCGCGTTGTGGAGCCAACCAGTTGTTTGGTGATGTGGGGAACCACAAGGCCAACGAAGCCGATTGCTCCGGTGAGGGACACGAGGACGGCAACGGTTAAGGCTACGACGAGGAACAGTAGGTTGCGGTAGAGGCGGGGGCTTGTCCCTAGTGAGATTGCGGTATCGTCACCAAGGTTCAGTATGTCTACCCTCCTGCCCCACATTGCGAAGCAGGCGAGGGCGACAATGACCACCGCGGTGGCAAGTGCGGTGTCACCCCAAGTGGCATTGGATAGAGAGCCGAGCGTCCAGAACATGACTGATTTGGTTCCGGCAGCGTTTTTTGCCATGAGTGTGATCAGGCTGGTCAGCGCTGAAAATAGGTAGGTGGTTGCCATGCCCGCAAAAATGATGCGCGTGGGAGTGATTTTCCCGCCGGCTGAGGCCAGAAGGGTGACGAGGATGATGGCTGCTAGTGCCCCAAGGAAAGCGCCGATGGTGACGCCCAGTGCGGATAGTACACTGCTGGAGGCGCCCAGGACGATGACGGCGGCCGCGCCGGCAGATGCACCCGACGAGATGCCGAGGATGTAGGGGTCTCCTAATGGGTTGCGCAAAAGTGATTGGGTTATGAGGCCGCATATGCCAAGGCCGGCACCAACTATTGCTCCAAGAACAGCGCGGGGGAATCGGACCTGCCCGATGATTTGGGTGTCAACGTCATTGGTGGGCGTGTGTAATAGGGTGGTTTTGATGCCTTCGAGCGCTGCGTATAGGGAGATGTCAGTGGCTCCTACGATTACCGCAACAACAAGGGCGCACACCAGCAGGATGGATAACGCGGCGGCTAGGACAAGGCGTTGATAGCGCTTAGTTAACATGGTGCGCTCATGCCTTTCATACTCGCACTACCTGTCGCAACATAACCCCCATGGATTTGCGTGGTCAGAGCAGTTCCGCCACTGACGTGGAGCAGATTTCCCTCAGATAAGCGGATCTGTTCTAGAAGCTGGGCATTGCCCGCGCATACCTCATTGCGCTGCAAAATCTGCGGGTTCACAAGCCCTCCTGGCTGGTGTGATAAAGCTGTGCGCTCTTGTCATGCTGAGAGAAACATGCCAAACTGCACTTAGGTAAGCCTAACCTAAGGTTAGTTTTGTGGCTAGTCCTGCTTTCTTCAGACACGCGAAGGTGGATAACCATGTTCATGAAGCAGCGTTTAGTGATGCGCGCAGCCGGGCTATCCGTGAGGATGTTGACTCCCGCCGTTTTAGTGGGCGTCCTCGTCTCTGGCTTGTTCATCGCCACTGCGGTATGTAACGCGATCCTGTTTAATGAACTACTCACTACCCGCCACATGCCTACAGTGATGGGCCTGATCGTAACTATCGTCATCTTGCTTTTGGTTCGCCCACTAGTGCAGGTGGGCGGGCAACTGTTACAAAACCGTGCCGGACTGGTGGTGAAAAGCCGGTTGCGCCGTGCCCTCCTTGAACAAATCGACGCTCGCGGTCCCATGCGGGCGGGGTTTGGCCGTTCTGGGCAAATCCAGTCGGTTGTGACTGATGGGGTCGAGGCAGTGGAGCCCTACTTCGTTAAGTACTTCACCCAGCTGGCGGTCACTGTTATTACCGCTACAGGGTTGACGATAGCTATCGGAGCAATCAGCCCGTTGATTGCGGGAGCGCTATTGATCTGTGGCGTCGCTATTATCGCTATCCCACGGCTATGGGACAAAGCCCTTTCCGATCGGGGGCAGTCCCACTGGATCGCGTATGAGGATCTCAACGCGGACTTTGTTGACGCCATGATGGGAATGGCAACGCTGAAATCGTTTGGGGCCGCCCAAAATCACGGTGAGAAACTAGCTAAGCAATCACGCCAATTGTTGTCAGCAACAATGGGCCAGCTTCGCCTTTCGCTGGGGGAAACCGGCCTGTCCAGCATGATGAAGGTGCTTGGTCCTGCTCTTGGCCTGGTTATTGCTATCAGCTTGATACGGGCCGGCGATATGCCGATGAACCACTTGTTCATCATCACTTTGTTATCGATTGAGCTGTTTCGCCCATTCACTGCATTGTCAACGTGTTGGCATGAGGCATTCTTCGGGATTTCTGCTCTGCCAGCAATGAGTGAACTATTCGATCAAGAGGGTGTCCAAACCAAACCCTCCGCAACGGTTGAACGTCACCATGATGGCACCGGGGTGTCCTTCATTGATACCAGCTACACGTATTTGGGTGCGACGAAGCCCGCGCTTTCAAACGTTACGTTCGACGCGCTGCCAGGGAAGACAACTGCTCTGGTTGGCCTGTCCGGGTCAGGTAAATCCACAGCATTAGGGCTACTGATGGGTTTTGACCATCCCAATAGTGGAACGATCACGGTTGGTGGCGTGCCAGCAGGCCAACTGAACATTGCGCAGGTAGCTACCCTGGTTCCGCAAGATCCCATTATTTTCCCTGGAACTATCAGATCCATATTGGCTGAAGCTAACCCGAAAGCCGATGACGAGGCAATGATGAACGCCTTAACTTTGGCCTGCGCTAACGATTTGCACCAGGATGTCAGCGGTCAAGCAGGAAATGACAGTGTGCTTGACTTGGTGATTGAGGAGCATGCCCACAATCTTTCTGGCGGGCAGAAACAGCGGTTAGCGATTGCGCGTGCTCTGATTCGCCAGTGTCCACTGCTGATCCTCGACGAATCTACGTCAGCGTTAGATACCCAGACGGAAACCGCTGTGCTTTCCAATATTCGCCGTGCTTATCCGGATCTCACGCTTATTCTGGTCACCCACCGCACGGATGCCGCTGCGCAAACAGATCACGTTGTGGTGATGGGAGATGGCCGCGTGCTCTGCGCTGGTGCACCCCAGATTCTGGCTGGTGAAGACAACGCGTGGTCACAGCTTATCGACGCACAGTTAGGAGCCTGATCCGCCATGTTTTCTACGTTTAAAGACTTCACTGCGCTGATGAAACGGCTACGCGAATGTGTTCCCCTTTTCGTTTCCTCCACGATCGTTACCGCTTTGGCGCAAATCAGTGTTGTGGGTGTGTCGGTTACGTCCGTGTGGGTTTCAACCCGGTTCATTCTTGACCCGGCTCATGACCTCACGCCGCTGGTGACTTTGCTGTTCACTTTGGTGGTGGTTCATGCGGCCAGTACCCTGTTTGAAGTGTGGTGGTCGCACGAAGTTGCCTATCGAATTTTGCACACTTTGCGAGTGCACATCTATGGGGCTATCGAACGAATCGCACCACTCGGGCTCCACGGGAAACGCACTGGCGATGTGGCGTCAGCGGCCATGAATGATGCGGAACAGCTTGAGTGGTTTTATGCGCACACTGCGTCTACCGCAATCTGCGCGGTGTTCTCGCCAGTAGTGTTCACTGGTGTTCTTGTTAGCTTTGTGGGGCCGCTGGGGCTGATCATGCTAGTTCCCACTATCGCTATGATCGTATTCCCCTTCATTCTCATGCCCATTCAGCGTATGCAGGGCACACAGATGCGTAGTCAGCTAGCCGGGTTGCGGGTTGCGGTGTTGGACTCCATTCAGGGGCAACGTGAGTTGCGTTCCCTCGGAATGGTTGAGAAACAAAATCAGCTTATTCTTGACTTGACACGTCAAGTGCAGGCCACAAAAAATGCGCAAACCATGCGGCAAGCGTGGGAGTCAGCGTTCGCGATGATCGTTACCACGATCGGATCTACCATTTTGTTAATTATCCTCACTGGACGTGTGCTTGACGGCAGTTTGGATGCGGCGATACTTCCCGTTGCTGTGGTTTTGGCGGGGCTTGTACCCACGCCGGCCACCACGTTGGTGGGAATGCTTGGGCGCGTTGGAGAGATCGGTGCCTGTGCACACCGGATCAATACGATTCTTCACGTGAAAGACCCGATTCCTGCTGTACCTGAACCTCACCACACCGCCTATGACGGGGAGGAGAACTGTCTTGTTGTTGATAACGCGGTGTTTGCCTACCAGCTGGAGCTTCCGGTTATCAACAAAGTCAGCCTTACTGCTACTCCGCAACGTTCTGTGGCGATAGTTGGTAAGTCTGGGGCGGGTAAAACTACTTTGGCTAATCTCGCTATGCGCTATTTGGATCCGCGGTCGGGGCAGCTGCGTTTCGATGGGAAGAATTTGCGTGGCTATGAGCCGAACCGCTACCGAGACAGACTGGCCCTGGTGCCTCAGGACTGTCATATTTTTGCTGGAACTGTGCGCGATAATCTTATTTTGGCGAACCCTAATGCTTCTGATGAGGATATTTGGCGGGCTCTTGCTGATGCGGACATTAGCGAGTTGGTGACTTCGCTTGGCGGGCTTGACGCGAGGGTGGGTGATAGAGGAACCACGCTTTCTGGAGGGGAGCGCCAGCGCGTTGGGATTGCGCGTGCATTCTTGCGCAACCCGGATATGCTCATCCTTGACGAGCCGTTAGCTAATATCGATCCGTTCCTTGAAACGTCTATTGCTAAGAACATTCGCCGCGCGCGGGCTGATCGCACGACGGTTGTTATTGCTCACCGGCTTGCTTCTATCCGGATTGCTGACCACATTATTGTTCTTGAGGATGGGCGCATTGTTGCTGACGGGGCCCACGAGCAGCTCAAAAACAACCCCACTTACGCTTCTCTTCTTGGGAGCCAAATAAACTAGTTGGTTGACAGCTTGTTTCCACCCGTTGGCTTTTGCACCTTGAATTCGACACACCGGGAAACCTTATATTGGTTCCGCATCCGGCAATGCTCGTGGGTTGTGGCAACGCTGGGTCTCATACGCTGGCTCACGTAACCTCGCGGGTGGGTATCGTAAGCTGGAGCTACGCAAAGCCCAAGAAGGGGAGCTATACCTCGTCGATAATTTCCGGTACTCGATCGTCGAGTTTTCGACACGAAACTAAATTGGAAGACGTTATCAAACGCGAACCGTATTGGAAGCGCGTGCTTTTAGCTCGGTAGCAGGGTCTTAATGACAACTAGGATGAGGCAGTCATGGGCGAGTTAGATAAACGAAATGAACTCTCTGCAGCTCAGGTCGAAGCGATGCTGCTGGGGGCTGCTACTGGTGATGCTTTCGGAGTTCCTTTCGAGTTCCTCTTGGCAGATGAAATAGCGCAGTATTCATTGGACGCGATGCGTGGTTCTGGTGATGATATTCCGGTTAACTCCCATTGGGGGCAGAAAATTCCTGCCGGAGCCTGGAGTGACGATACTTCAATGGCCGTGGCTACGATGGAATCCATTATCCGCACTGGTGGCGAACTGGATTTTACTGACCTGATGAATCAGTTTGTGGCGTGGTGGGAAAAAGGAGAATATAGCGCGCTCGATCATTCTTTCGGTCTAGGCGGCACTGTTGGTATGGCGATTGGTCGCTTTGAGAATGGTGTGCCGGCGCTTGAATGTGGTGGAACTCGTGAGCGCGATAATGGCAATGGCGCGCTTATGCGTATCTTCCCTGTGGTGCTCTACCTGTTAGCGAAGCAAGCTGGCCGTGAAGAGAGGTGGGAGACCATTAGTAAGGCTTCTCGTGTTACTCATGGTCATGCTATTTCTCAGCTTTCCTGCATCATCTATGGTGAGTTTCTTGGCGCAATTCTTCGCGGAGACGATGTAGAGCAGGCGTATCGAGCGGCTATCGATCTTCCTTACCAGGACTGGTTGCCGGGTGACCAAGAGTGGCAGACAGCTTTGGCGGCACATAGGCGGATCTTGAGTGCAGAGCTAATCGGGCTTACGCCAAGTGATTTCAATGCGACTGGCTACGTGGTCGATACTTTGGAAATTGTCTTTTATTCTCTCCTTCATGCCGATACGTACCGTGAGGCGATGCAGATTGCAGTGAGCTTTGGCTTCGATACTGATACTTACGCGGCAATCGCTGGAGCGGCTTGTACCAAGGTGAACGCGATACCGCCGCAGTGGTTAGCGCCTCTTAAACGCCGCGACTATCTTGAAGACTTAGCGCAACGCTTTTCCCAAGTCCTGGAGCTGAACTAGATAAGGGAACCCAATTCGTGGCGATGGCTACGAATGCGACTACTACCGCAAGGATTAGACGCGCCAAAGAGGCAACTCGCGCCAGTTGTCAGGTGCGCCTATGCGAGAAAACGGCACGATGGGATTGTGCGGGTAAGTGTCGAACAGCTTCGGTAGTCGGTCGGCTGGAGACAAGTCCAGTTGGCGGTGCAAGTATTGGATAAGGGAGAGCTGCCCGAACACGCGATTCATCCCTCTAGCTACCGGAGCCAGCCTGACGTCATTGTTCAGCTTCGGTTTGATGTCGTAAACACGGTTGAACATTCTTGCATGATGAGCTGCATAATTACGCAGAATATTCAAGGATTTCATCCATGATTCAAGCTGAGGACCGGTTAGGCCGCAGGGCTCGGCAATCCGTTTGCGCACGATATTGGGTGACATGCCGTACAGGTACGACAGCATCCCCCAATCCATGATTTCGACAGCTGCCCAGATGGGTAGAGTCCCGCCATATTTGGATTTGTGGTGGGCGACGAAGTCCTCCTTCGACGCTTTCAATGCCGACTGGTACTTTCTCAACCACACCTCGTGCACGCTACGCCCGTCTTTGTTTCGCTGCCGTGCCCGGGCACTCAAACGCTGGGGATCCAAATAGATCAGCGGGTCAAGGCGACCCAGTTCGTGACCGAGCTTGGTTCGAATAGCCAACTCCACGCGATCAAGCTCGATGAACACGCTGTGGCGCAATTGTTCATCAAACCCATAGAGGGCTACCACCAGGTCAAACGATGCTCCCTCAACGAATTCATCTCGGGCAGTGCCGTTGCCTTGGGAGAAACGACGCATCGGGTACCAGTATCCGGACAAGCGGTAGTAGTTCAATCGCGCCAGCAACGTCTCAGCATGCTGGGGATCATTCACTCGCATCCCACGCTGACGAAGCAATTCGACCTGTTCACCGTAGGTCTTGAACTGCTTCACCTGCTCCACGCGCACCCCTGTTTGATACGAAAAACGAAGACCGGCCCTGGACTCCCACCGAGGCGGGCAGCGGAACCGGTCATGTTGGTTACAAGGTTACCCGGTTGATGGCGCCGAAGCAATAGCACGGGGCACGGAGCCATCGGTACATTCACACACCAGTGTGCCCTCTGACCCGCCCGGATTCGCCGGGCCTCGGGAACGTACGGGCGAGAGCATTCCTCACACCGTGTCCAGTTTCCGTGCCTGCCGTGACTGTCAGGTGAGAGCATGGCGCATCCCACGCCCGCGATTGTCTACCCGACTCTCAGACAAGGAGCCGATCATGGCTACCGCGCTACTTGCGTTCACCTACCACGAGTTCGACACGATCCGAACCCTCACCTCGGGCGGATAGATCCTGTTGTGTGGCAAGGACGTGGCTACCGCCCTCCGCTACGCCAATACGAAAGATGAACTGGCGCGTCACTGCAAGGGAATCGTCACTCACTACCACCTTGAGACGACTGGGCTCACGATCTTGAACTGCCAATCAAATACTTCAACCACGATTTTCAGGAGGTCACCCCGTGAATACCCCCTTTCCCCTGCATGCCGCCACCCTCAGCGGCATGCAGGGCAACACAGCCCATTCCGCTGGTACACCCTCCTCAACCGCACAGAGGTCACTGAGAGGGCGACCTACTTTGTGTTTCGAGCTGGGCGGTCCCAGACTAATTCGCTCATTCCCTGACTAGATCAGCAATCCGTGCCACGTCACTATCTGGATCCTGGGCGGTCGTGTAGACGGTCACTTCGTAGTAGTTCGGATGCGAGATCTTCAATGACGACAGTGGTGCTTCTCTTAGACGAACGAGTATGAATCCCTCAGCTAGCAGATCCATGCTCTTGTTGTGGTCGATGTCGGCTTTGTCTCGGTGCCAGTAGCAGCCGTCATATTCGATGATGAGGCGTTTGCCTGAAGGAAGGCTGACCAAAATGTCAACGGTCCAAGATGAGTGCGTTTTGAAGTTCTTTGAATGGATTCGCGGCCCCGATTTAGCATTTCCCCAGTGCGCTAGAGCCGACGAATAGTATTCAAGCTCGATTTGTGATTTTCCGTTTTCGAGACATTCCGGGCATCGTGACCCGTTTACTCGTGCGCTTGGCATAGCACGCCAGACATGGCTTGCTTCGTTCCTGCAAACCCAAAGTGGGACTACTTCTAATTGCGTTGTGTTTGGTCGAATCATCCATGGAGATAGTTGATTCTCCGGTGACCATTCCTCGGCCAGCTCCGGATAGTGATATGCCAGTGAGTCAAGGATCGTACGGCAGATCGGGCACCGCCATCTTTCGTACTTGTCGCGTTCACGTGGCGTGGCTTGAAACTCGTGACCGCACACAGGGTCTTGCCACCAGACTGTACGACGAGACTCCGGCGAAATTTCTGCGAGTCGAAGGTTGCCGTTTCTCGTCGGGTGCCATTGACTGCTGATTTCGGGCGTCAAACGGCTTGACGATGGATCTGCATCCGCAGCTTTCGCGTTAGCTTTGCGCGTCTCAATCGCCTTGCACACAGAACAGCCGCCGAAGAAGTAGCTGCGCGGGTCCCGTGTGTTGCGGTGCCCGGCCGGGCATCGAAATTTATAGCCGGGGCCCCAGTGGTTCTGGATTACTGGCACCGTATCCGGCGGGGTATCTTCATCCCATGCCGATAAAAGTACAGGCACGTCCGCGATAGTCTTTCCAGTGAGCGCGGCAATCGCCCTTTCATGAGCAGCTTGGCTAAGCGAGTCGCACTGGGGACAGGAGGAATGCTTGTTTGTAACGTCAAGGATGCGAGCCTGAAATGAGTGCCCTTCAGGGCAGATCCACCATGCTTGCTGCCGCCCTTTTAGTTTCGCAGTTTTCCACAATGATTCTTCGTTGCGTTGATGATCCCACCAGCTAACTGCTCGATTGTCTGAGTTCTTCAACAGGTTTGCGCCTCGGGCTTTCTTAGTCCCTGCCGTAGCTGTTTTGGAGTTACGTCGGCAGAGACAACCCCAACCAATATCTTCGCTTCGCAGTGCTGCGATCCGCCCACAAGAGTTGCAACGAGTGGCGTGCGGATCGTATGCCAAACTGGGGTTCGTTAGAGGGCCAAGATAGGTGTACCCATTCTCTTCAGCCTTCTCCTGGATGGCGGAAATATTCACCGGGTCATCGGTGATACCAGGCAGGGCACGTGCATTCTTTGCCCAAGCACGCCAGTAACACGCTCGGCAAACTGCCTCGCCAGCACCAAGCCGGCCAAGGACGTATTCAAAGCGATAGTGCGCTTCGAATCCACATTGCATACACCTAGTAAGTAAGGAGGCAGATGGCTTGGTGAAATCCTCCAGCAGTGTCAGGCCTCCTTCACCATAGATTTCGCGAAGATGAACGAGGCACCACGTCGGTTTGGTTCTCGTGACAAACGCTCCAGGACGGCTACACCCATCTACGTTGCAAGGCCTCATTGCTATATCTCACCTCATTCGGTTCCAACCGACGTTGGTTGAACCAATCAAGCGGCTAAATCGTATTTCACGCGCGTTTACATCCGGCGTGTCATGAAGGTTTCCATGACCTGGAGCTACCCGATCGCGTCGCGCAGTTTCGCATACTTTTTACAGCGCCTGCGGATCTCATCGAGTGAAAGTGCGGTAGCCACATTGCCTCCCTAAGTGTCTAACGCAATATTAGCCGGGGCCCCGGACAATAATTTGGAAGCGGAGCGAGCCAGGTGCGTCCTCGCTCTGAAACAATCTTCTGGTATCGACTATTAGCTGCACTTTCCTACTGATTCGCGGCAGACGCGCTAAAACCGTGCCATTCCAACCTTCGCGCGCGATTTCAAGAACTTCCCACAAGCTTCCCACTCAACTTCCCAAAGTGGTATGTTAAGCGGGAAGTTAAGTGGGAAGTTAGTGAGCACTCGATGGACACCGAACGCTTAGAGCCAATCATCCACACATTGCGCCTGATCGGAACAGACAAGCAACCGATCGAAGTCAAGAGCAATGTTGGAAAATCAATTCGCGAAACACTCAGCGCATTCGCGAACGCCAACGGAGGCCTCATTATCGTCGGGCTAGATGAAGCAAACGGCTTCCTGCCCGTGGACGGCTTCGATGCAGCAAAAGCTCGGGACGCACTAGAAACTCGATGCGCCCAAACCACGCCCCCTGTACGCCCCCTCATCGACACAGTTCCCTTTGAGAACTCGTTGGTTGTTGTAGCGGAAATCAATGAAATGACTTCCGAAGATAAACCCTGCTACGTAACTGACCAGGGAAAATATGGCGGCAGCTACATTCGGGTTAGTGACGGCGACATCCGCCTCACACAATACGAAGTCGACCGCCTCATTGAGGAGCGGGCCCAACCCAAATGGGACGAACAGCCGGTAACAGAAGCACAACTTGAAGACCTGCATTCAGACACCGTGAATGCCTACATGACTGTTCAACGCAAACGTCGCCCCAAAACCTTTAATGACGGCACCGAAACCGCGATGAAACGTCTACGCATCCTCAAGGACGGACACCCAACCCTGGCGTCCTTGCTTGTCATGGGTGAGTATCCGCAAGAATTTTATCCGCGCCTCACCGTGACATTTGCGAGCTTCCCGGGTACAACGAAGGGCTCTGTCACTGAAGGAGTTCGGCTCCTAGACAGTAAAACCCTCACCGGAACCATTCCAGAGCTCGTTGATGAAGGAATCGAAGTAGTCAAAAACAACATGCGCACTGCCGCTCTCATTGGCGAAAAGTACCGCTCAGATTTGCCGGACTATCCTCCTGTCGCAGTGCGCGAAGCGCTCGTAAACGCCCTCATGCATCGCGATTACTCGCCGCACGCGCAAGGCAGCCAAGTGCAAATAAACATGTTCGTTGACCGCCTCGAAATCACAAGCCCGGGAGGTCTGTATGGAGGCGTTACCGTACGAAACCTAGGAAAGCCAGGCGTGAGTTCAACCAGAAACCAACGCCTATCTTCTTTTCTTGAAGACGTGAAGTTTCACGCCGATGGGGGAGCGGAAGGTGTTGTGGCTGAAAATAGGGGCACGGGCATCGCGGTCATTCAACGCTCGCTCGCCGATGCCCTAATGCCGCCACCTGAGTACATCAACCGGCTAGACAGCTTTACCATTATTTTCCGCCGGCGAAGAGTGGCCGAGAAAGAACGCTATGCAAGCGCCTTTGACCAAGTACTTACCGCATTAAAAGGGCAGGCGTCTGCCTCCACAACTGAACTCGTCAAGAGTACAAAACTGAGCCGGACAGCAGTGCAAAATGCAGTGAACGAGCTTATTGCCGAAGGCATCGTCGAGCGCACTGAGCCGCTAAGAAGCCCTCGGCAACGCTACCGCATCAAGACGTAGCCACACACCAGAAGCCCCCGGCGCTGTCGAACTTCCCACAAGCTTCCCACTCGACTTCCCAAAGTGGTATGTTAAGTGGGAAGTTAAGTGGGAAGCTGGAAAACACGCCCCGGTTAGAGCTTTCTTCCTCGCTGAACGCTCGAGACCTCCGGTCAAACGAGGTTGTTGTAGATGATCGAGCTGGCCGACGCGCCCTTGCAAACTTACAAACCAAGCTTGAAAGTGAGAAACAAACTTACACTAAACTTACAAATTTGTAAGTTTGAGAATTTGTAACTTTTAAATATTTAAAGTGTTAGTTACTTTCTTACTTTCCTGTGGTTGCGGGTGGATTTTTCTAAATATGCCTACCGGCTTTTCCAGTTACCCCGCCCTGGCCGGTTCGCCTGCCACTCGTCGATAGTTTCGGGCAGCCAGCCGATGCGGCGGCCTGCGTCTTGACCTATTTGGGTGTCAGGCTCTGGTAGGTGGCCGTCGTTGTAGTACTTCTTGACTGTGTGCGGGGAAAGGCCTAGACGGTCAGCAACGCCAGCCATTGATAGGAAAACGGTAGTCATTTCCGGGTCCTTAGCACGCTGGTTAGGCTGAGCGCACCGAAGACAAGGGCGACGACGCCGAGACTGAGTTTCAAGAATGGACCAACTGGTGCGAATACGGCGATAGCGCCAGTGATTATGGCGGTCAGCGCGGTTTTTCTGTGTTCATTATGGTTGTAATGGTTTACGCTGGAGGGGGTGAGGTTCGAGATACTTTGTCTATCTCGAACCCCTGCCCGCTAGTTGGTCTTGTTGTCCTTGCGTCTTAGCTCTTTGATGAGCTTAGCTAAGCCGCCGAGTAGGACTCCCAGACCGGCTAGGATTTCTCCAACGTTTCCCCCTGCTCTCTGTTTCCTCGTTGTCATACCCCGTGATGTAAGTATGTCAGAGATCCCTCTAATCGAATCGAGGGAAACGAAAGAAAGCTCGAGCCTACTATAGGGGTACGTCGAATCAGCGCTCATACCTCTACTTCGCGCGGAACAGGACGTGTTGCCACAAGTTTCATAGTTGATTGATGAAAAGGACTAGTGTTGATGGAATCCGATTATGAAGAGCTTGCTCAAGGGTTATTTGCGCTGGCAGATCAAGTCCGAGATGCCGGAGAATTGACCCTTGAAGACTTTCAAGAAGTCTATGAAGCTGATGGCGGCGCTGCCTTGGCGCTGGCTTCTTCAATTCTTATCAACCATGAGGTGAAGTTACCCCCTCACCTGTACGAGTTATACAAAAAGTTTGGAGAGCCTGGCGACTACCTAGACGAATATTTTGCTGATATTGAAGAAATTTACCTGCGTAAGTAGTTAAACTCTCCCAACTACTAACCCACCCCATACTGGGCTAACCCCCAAAAATGGCTGGTAACACGTAACTCGGTAACCCCGATAATTCAGCGTGAACACGCGAAAACCCTGGTATTTCAAGGAAATGTTGGGGCTCACGCCGCGCTTTCAGCACGAAAAGAGCCCCGCGCCGTGTTGCGCCAGGCCGTTTGCGGAGGATGGGTCTGTGGAGCTAAGGGGACTCGAACTGCTGGTTTTGCCCGTTACAACAACGAAGCTCTAGGGGGAAACCCGATGTTCTACATCCTGAAAGACACGGGCGATGTCACATAAAAGTCCGGCTTATGCCTCCGCGTCTACGATCTCGACAACTTGGCCCGTCTGCGCAGCGATGAAGTAAGCACACTGTGCGGCGGCTGAGCGGTGTAGGGATGCGGGTAGCATCTTCGCCTGGGCCTGCTCATTGTTGCGCCAAAAGGCTTCATCACTTATATACGTTCCCAGCTCCACGCGCGGCGCATCCTGTGCCTTCACAAAAGCGCACATCGCATCAAAAATGTCATTATGAAAACTAGCCAGAACGCGCATCTCTTCAATCACGTTGTCTGGATCGCGCGGCTCT
The DNA here is from genome assembly GCF_001812395.1 of Actinomyces sp. HMSC075B09. Classification (NCBI taxonomy): domain Bacteria; kingdom Bacillati; phylum Actinomycetota; class Actinomycetes; order Actinomycetales; family Actinomycetaceae; genus Actinomyces; species Actinomyces sp. HMSC075B09. The sequence continues at coordinate 384,499 of NZ_KV808731.1, read as the reverse complement.
CGCACGCCCTGCTCCCATCTTGACCAAGTTGCTTGCCTTACATCCACCAATCGGGCAGCTTCATACTGTGCAAGTCCGAGGGTTTCCCGATACGCCCTAAGTGTCAAAGCAAAACTCATTTCAGCTCTCCTCTAGGACTTCTCGTAGTCGTTATGTTTCCTCTCAAATCTACATGTCTAAATGAGCTTCTACACGAGCGTTTGTGTGACCGCGAAGTTGAAGGCTACTGATCGAAGTGTTGTTTGTCAGTGTGTGGGTACGTGTTGCTGACAATGATCGTCTCTCGTCGTTATCGGATTGGGCTGGCTCTCGTTTTTGTTTGGGCTAGTTAGCTTTGGCTTTTCCAGTTGCCTCGCCCTGGCCGGTTTGCCTGCCACTCGTCGATAGTTTCAGGTAGCCAGCCGTATTGTACTGATGGAGGCTCGCCGATAACCGCGTCAGGCTCTGGGAGCCTACCGTCACGCCTGTAAGTAGTTGCCGTACTGGCTGCAATACCTACCCGTTTAGCTAGTCCGGACAGTGACAGGTATTTAATCATCTTGCCTCGCCTCTATTTTGACGCGGCGAGCGGCGGCGCTGATCGCGACGGCGGCCAGCGTGAGGACGCCGCATATGGCTCCTGCGACGAGGTGGCCTCGCAAGAGGCAAAGGCCGCTAGCCGCTGCGGCGGCGATGATGTACCAGGTTGTGTCTATTTTCATTGCGTATAATGATGGCTAGGCCCGGGGACGAAGGTACTAAGTCTACTTTCGGTCCCGTCGCCTTACTTCTTCTTTCGCTTTGGCTTTCTAGCCTTTTGGGCTTTACTTACCGCTGTGATCAGTCCGGCTGTAACTTTGATTACCGCGGCGGTTCCGATCAGGTAAGCCGGGGAATTGTTTCGCCACCATTCCTCCCTTCTTGATAGCGACAATACCTTGACGAACTGCATTATGGGAGTTTGTTATGGCCTTAATCGGTCATATGACAGAACAACATCAAGCGTCCTGTGGCCACGTTATCGCGGTGAATCAGCTCGGAATTGCCTCTTAAATTGTCTCAAGCCTCTAACTGTAAATGTTTCTGCTAAATCCAAGCTGGCTTTAGGTTCTGGCCGGGTTCTGCAAAAACTATCTTTATTAGCCGCCGTAGGTAGCATTTGCGACGGTGCGCGCCAGGGAAGGAATCTAGCTTTTGAAAGTCGTATTAGTCTCGATGGAGAGCTTCAGAACTAATCTTGCATCTTAGTTTCGAAAGATCTGGTTAAGAATCAGATTCGTCGATTGTGTTTTCGGAGAGGAGGGAGACTGCTTTGTTCGGCAACGCTAAAGAGTATTCATACCATTTCAAGACGCAGGTCGATAAAGAACAGGTAGCGCCACTGTTGAGTGATGTTGAATGGTATCTCAAGGTGTCGTGTTACCCGGACTATGGAACACAGATTTATGTGGAAGATTCTCACGACATGGATGAAATGCTGGAAGCTTTTCGTTCCGTAGGCTTATCTCCTGTTCCGGAAACTATTACGGACGAGCCGTGGGTGTATCGGCCGGATGAAGAAACTATTGAAGAATACGTGGCTAGATGCGGTCTGTAAGCTAATCGGCTAACTAGTTCTGCTCATCCCAACCGTAGGGTTTCATTACCCCCAAAATTACCCCCAAGCCGTCTAACTGTAAACGTTTTTATTTTATCCGGTTTGGTTTTGTTTGGCGTTTGGCTGGTATTGGTTTTCCGCGTGATTTCGGGGCTTGTGGTGTGTTTTGCGCATGAAATAAGGCCCCGCGCCATGTTGCGCGAGGCCGTTTGCGGAGGATGGGGGATTCGAACCCCCGAGGGCTTGCACCCAACCCGCTTTCCAAGCGAGCGCACTAGGCCACTATGCGAATCCTCCTGTGGGTTTCCACGCGTGAGCGCGGTAACGCTTCGATAGTCTACCGAATGACGGGCGCATTAGTCGAGTTAGCATGAGTGTGACACCTGTCAGATAGGCAACATTTGGGCGTTCAGGATGGGGGCGTGGTGGATCAGTCAGTTTCTACTCCAGCAGTCGCGTACTTGTTGGAGGCGGGAGTCCCGTTCTCGCAGCTAACCTACGAACATTCCAGCGAGTTCGACCACGGGTTAGGCGTTGAGGCGGCGCAAAAGCTCGGTTTCGATCCCGCGGAGGTGTTCAAAACCCTCCTCGTTGACGCTGACGGCGAAATCGTGTGCGTAGTTGTGCCGGTAGACCACCGAATGTCGCTCAAGAAAGTGGCGCGAGCGGCGGGCGCTAAGAAGGCGCAGATGCTCCCTCCTGAAGTGGCGCAGCGCCGCACGGGCTATGTTGTGGGCGGGATTTCTCCGTTTGGGCAAAAGCAGCAGGCGCCCGTCATCATTGACCAAAGCTGTCTGAATCAAGACTCAATTGTTGTGTCTGGAGGCCGGCGCGGTTTCTCCCTTCGCATGGATGTGCTGGATTTTGTGGACGCCGCGAAGGCGCTGGTGGAGGACGTGGTTGCGGCCTCATAAACGGGCGATTCCGCCCGGTTTGCTCTCCTTCAAAACTTTTGTCCGTGCTTAACGATAGAGTTCACTTGTGACCATAGCTTTGTATCGCCGCTACAGGCCCGACACGTTTGATGACGTGATCGGGCAAGACCACGTGACCGAACCCCTGAAGGCAGCGCTTCGGTCTAACCGCATCACGCACGCCTACCTGTTCTCCGGGCCGCGAGGATGTGGCAAAACCACGTCCGCTCGTATCCTCGCGCGTTGTCTGAACTGCGCGGAAGGCCCCACGGACACGCCCTGCGGCAAGTGCGAGTCATGCGTGGAGCTTGCCAGCGGCGGCACTGGCTCTTTGGACGTTGTTGAGATTGACGCGGCCTCGCACAACGGTGTGGATGATGCCCGTGAGCTACGTGAACGCGCGTCTTTCGCGCCCGTTCGAGACCGCTACAAGGTGTTCATCCTTGACGAGGCCCACATGGTCACAACCCAGGGCTTCAACGCGCTACTAAAACTGGTGGAAGAACCACCCGAGCACGTGAAGTTCATCTTCGCCACAACCGAGCCGGAGCGCGTGATCGGCACAATTCGTTCCCGCACGCACCACTATCCGTTCCGTCTAGTGCCCGGTGACGTCCTGCTGCCGTATTTAGCAAACCTTTGCGAGTCTGAAGGCATTGAGGTTGGCGAGGGCGTGCTACCCCTCGTTATTCGCGCGGGCGGCGGCTCGGTTCGCGATTCCCTTTCGGTGCTTGACCAGCTGATGGCTGGAAGCATTGACTCGAAGATCCCGTATGACCTCGCTGTCGCTCTGCTTGGATACACGGACACGAATCTGCTTGACACCGCGGTTGAACAGCTCGCCAAGCGCGACGGGGCGGGCCTGTTCGCAACGATTGAGCAAATGGTTGAATCCGGCCATGATCCGCGTCGGTTTGTGGAGGACTTCCTGCAACGCCTCCGCGATCTACTGATCATCGCGGTAGCGGGCGAGCAAGCCAAAGACATTTTGGGACAGCTTCCCGCGGAACAACGCGAACGCATGTTTGCGCAAGCAAAACAGTGGGGCGCCCCCGCGCTTTCGATGGCCGCAGACCTAACCGATGAGGCGCTGCGCTCCATGGTTGGTGCCACCTCACCCAGGTTGCAACTAGAGCTGATGATTGGCCGCATTCTCGTTGAGCTAAGCGGCGCGCGAGTCCGGCCCAGCAGTGGTGAGATCGAGGCCGGCTCGGCAGGTCACTCAGCTGCGCCCTCGTTTGGTGGAGGCAGTGGCTTTAATGGGCCTGCGCAAGATGGGCCGCAAATCCTAGGCGAGGACGGCAAGCCACTGACCGGAGCCGCGCTTGCCCGCGAACAGCTAAGGCGCTCGCGGGCGCAAGACCAGGCGAATAAGCCCGCCCAGGCCGCTCCCGGCACAAGTGCCCCTGCGCACCAGCAGGCCCCGAAACAGCAGGCGCCACAAAGAGCAGGAGGAGCGCAGGCACAAGCTCCCCAACAAACATCGGCCCCACAGGGACAGGCTCCGCAACGGCCAGAACCTGCACAAACTCCTGCACCCGCCCCAACCGCGCAATCTGCGCCAGTGCCGGAGTCTAAGCCCGAGTCTCAATCGCAGTCGAAGCCTGAAGCGGCACCTGCCGATCAGAAGCAAGCCACGTCCTCGCCCGCACCGGGCAACGTGACCGCAAACCTGCACGGCAAGTGGGACCAGTTCGTAGAAGCCGTGCGCGTAATCATGCCCTCCTCCGCCTTCCTGATTGGGGAGCACGCCAAACTAATCTCAGAAGACTCCGCAACCGTTATTCTCGGGTTCGCAAACCAAGGGCTTGCGAACGTGTTCCTCAACCGACACCAAGACACCGCACTAAAAGCCATCCAAGTAATAACCGGCGTATCAAAAACCATCCATGTTCAAGTGGGTGGCCAGCCGGCGTCTTCGATTCCTGCGCAGCCGCCACACGGTAACCAGGAACCTGCTAACGCCAATAACGCGCACAGCCGCAATCAGACAAGTAGCCGGCCGGGTTTCAACCAGGTAAATAATGGGCGCGAACACGCGGCAAACCGCGCTACTCAAAACGAGCCAGCTTCAGACGACAACGAGGACACGGCGTGGCCCACGGTCCGCGCAGTACCCAACGCCCAGCCGCGCACTCCAGAACAGCAGGCCGCCACGGCAAGTCCGAATGCTGACGGCCAACTAAACAGCCAGGCTCGTGAACAGGGTGCGCACGCTGAACAGGTCCGGTCCAGCGCTGCAGAGCCTGACCAGCCTCCGCGCCCACACGTCCTCACAGAACCGTCACAGCAGAGCGCGCGCTCGCAGGAGACCGCTGGCCCTCAAGAGTCCTCGCGTCCACAGGAATCCTCGCGCCCGCACAGCCCAACAGCTGCACACCCACAAGCCGTCCCCGAACCGCCACAGGAAACTGCGCCAACCTCGCAGCCCGAAGAGTCGGAGTACGACTTCGACACTGGCGGGGCTAATATGGACGACGCCGACGCTGAAAACTCAAACCTCGTGGGACTCCCACTAGTTGAAAAGATGTTCGGCGCAACAATCATCGAAGACACGAGTGAAGGAAACAAATAGCCTTGTACGAAGGTGCAGTCCAAGACCTCATCGATGAACTCGGGGCGCTCCCCGGCATCGGCCCAAAATCCGCCCAACGCATAGCGTTCCACATTCTTGGAACCGACCGTGAAGACGTAATGCGCCTGGCACGCGCACTCCAAGTAGTCAAAGAAAAAGTCCGATTTTGCACCATCTGCGGCAACATCGCAGAAGAAGAAACGTGCAACATCTGCCGCGACGCACGCCGCGACCAAACCATCATTTGCGTAGTTGAAGAAGCCAAAGACGTTGAAGTCATCGAACGCACCGGGTCCTACCGCGGTCTCTACCACGTGCTTGGCGGCGCCATCGATCCAATCCGTGGCATCGGGCCTGACCAGCTGCGTATCCGCGGCCTCATGAGCCGCCTATCCTCCAACCAAATCAACGAAATCATCATCGCCACCGACCCCAACATTGAAGGCGAGGCCACCGCAACCTACCTCGCCAGAATGCTAGACACCATGGGAGTGCCCGCATCACGCCTCGCTCTTGGCCTGCCAGTTGGTGGAGACCTCGAATACGCAGATGAAGTCACCCTGGGCCGCGCCTTCGAAGGCCGCCGCACCATCGGAAGCTAACCAAAACCCCCTCTAGAAGCGTAAAAAAGGTCACAATTTTGGCCAAAATGTTCGCAAGGTGGATCCAACAAACACGCCTCCCCCTACCGCGCCTACACTGATCACAACATCAGTGGCAATGCCACCCACAACATAGAAGAGGTCGACGTGGCGCTAATAGTGCAAAAATACGGCGGGTCATCCGTATCAGACGCGGAAGCAATGAAACGCGTTGCCAAACGTATTTGCGACACCCACCATGCGGGCCACAAACTCGTAGTAGTCGTATCCGCAATGGGAGACACAACTGACGACCTACTCGACCTGGCCGGCCAGCTAACCGAAGAGGCCCCCCAGCGCGAAATGGACATGCTCCTATCCGCAGGTGAACGTATCTCAATGTCGCTACTCGCCATGGCCATCAACCAAATGGGTGTGCCCGCAGTGTCATACACGGGCGCGCAGGCAGGCGTCCTCACCGACAGCCACTTTGGAAAGGCCCAAATCACAGGCATGGTGCCAGAACGCGTTGCCCGTTCCATTCGCGAAGGCCAGGTTGCCATCGTTGCTGGATTCCAAGGAGTGTCCTCCGATGATGACGTCACCACGCTCGGTCGCGGCGGATCCGACACCACGGCAGTTGCCCTCGCAGCCGCCCTCCACGCCGATGTTTGCGAAATCTACACGGACGTTGACGGCCTCTACACCGCAGACCCGCGCATCGTGCCAACCGCAAGGCGCGTGCGCAGGCTCCGCCAAGAAGAAACCCTCGAGCTTGCGGCCCACGGCGCTAAAATCCTTCACCTTCGCGCGGTCGAGTTTGCGCGCAGATACAACGTTCCCCTTCACGTGCGCTCGTCGTTTTCCAATAAAGATGGAACGTGGATCGCGAACGCTGACGCGCACCCCGAACTTGTTGGCCTCGTGCCTGATGCAGCCCTAAAAACCCTAGAGGAGGATCAAGTGGAAGCTCCCGTTATTTCCGGTATCGCGCATGATCGCAGCCAAGATAAGATCACGATCGTTGGAATCGCGGACGCGCCGGGCATGGCGGCGCGCCTGTTCCAAATCGTTGCGGCAGCCGGCGCGAATATCGACATGATCGTGCAGAACATTCCCACGTCGGGCACGGGCCGGGCGAATATTTCGTTCACGCTTCCCGGAGATGACGCCGAGCGCACTATCGCCGCGATCGAGGCGGCCAAAGATGAGCTGGACTACCAGGATCTGCGCTATAGCCCCGGCGTCGGCATCCTTTCGCTCGTGGGCGCAGGAATGAGGACCAATCCGGGTGTTTCCGCCAAACTGTTCGGCTCCCTGTCAGACGCGGGGATCAACATTGACATGATTACGACGTCCGAGATTCGCATCTCGGTTGTCACCAAACTTGAAGACTTGGATCGGGCTGTGCGCGCCGTGCACTCGGCGTTTGGCCTTGATTCCACTGAATCCGAAGCCGTTGTTTATGGAGGTACGGGACGATGAAAGAACTAACTCTCGCTGTTGTTGGCGCCACCGGCCAGGTGGGCCACGTGATGCGCCAGATCCTAACCGAACGCGATTTCCCGGCCACAAAGGTGCGTTTCTTCTCCTCGTCGCGCTCGGCGGGCACAAAACTCCAGTACTGCGGTGAAGAAATCGTGGTCGAGGACGTCGCTACCGCTGATTACTCCGGCATCGACATCGCGATTTTCTCTGCTGGGGGAGCCGCTTCGCGCGAGTACGCACCAAAGTTTGCCGAGGCCGGAGCAGTGGTTGTAGACAACTCGTCCGCGTGGCGTAAGAACCCGGATGTGCCGCTGGTGGTCAGCGAGGTCAACCCGCAGGCTATGAAGTCGCGCCCTCTGGGCATTATTGCGAATCCGAACTGCACGACGATGGCGGCAATGCCTTCGCTGAAGGTTCTTCACGAAGAGGCCGGTTTGAAGCGCCTCATGGCGTCCTCCTACCAGGCCGTATCAGGTTCGGGTCTGGCGGGCGTGCGTGAGCTCATCGACCAGGTTGAGGCTGGCGTGAAGCAGGACTTGCAGGCGCTCACCACTGACGGCAAGGCAGTTAAGTTGCCCGAACCAAAAACGTACGTGGCGCCTATCGCGTTCAATGTGGTGCCACTAGCAGGTGGCCTCGTTGATGATGGTTCTTTGGAAACGGATGAGGAGCAAAAGCTTCGCGACGAATCGCGCAAGATTCTAGGCATTCCAACGCTTGCGGCCTCCGCAACTTGTGTGCGCGTGCCGGTGTTTACGGGTCACACGCTCACGGTTCACGCCGAGTTTGAAAAGCCGATCAGCGTGGAGCGCGCTAGGGAACTTTTGCAGGAGGCTCCTGGCGTTCAGCTTGTGGATGTACCTACTCCGCTGGCGGCCGCTGGCATGGATGGAACGCTGGTGGGCAGGATCCGCCAGGATCAGGCAGTTCCGGATGGGCGCGGCCTGGTGTTTGTGGTTGCGGGTGACAATCTGCGAAAGGGCGCCGCGCTTAATGCGGTGCAGGTTGCGGAGCTTGTTGCCAAGGAGCTTTCCGGCTCGGTTGCCTAGATCACTCACTGCTACGGAATACATTCGTAGCGCTTGTGGTTTAGGGTGTTAGCAACGCAAATAACTTTTGGAGGGTTACCTAATGGCAACTGTTGATGTGGACTTCGAGAAGTTCGGTAAGACCATTGAGGAAAACGATATTGTCCTAGTGGACTTCTGGGCAGCGTGGTGCGGTCCGTGCCGCATGTTCGGTCCGATCTACGAGGAGGCTTCGAACCGTCACGAAGACGTAGTTTTCGCGAAGGTTGATACGGAGGCCGAGCAACAGCTGGCCGTTGCCGCGCAGATCCAGTCGATTCCAACTCTGATGGCGTTCCGCGAGGGGCTCGCAGTGTTCCGCCACTCTGGCGTGCTACAAGGCGAGGCTCTGGATGACATCATCCGTCAGATTAAGGAGCTGGATATGGACGAGGTCCGCAAGCAGATCCAGCAGGCTGATGGTGAAGGCACGGAAGGCAACTAACGCCAAAGTGTGAAAGGTTCAGGCACGCGATATGCGTGCCTGAACCTTTTTACGTGCCCGAACCCTTTTGTAGTGTCTGTGAGCGCGGGGTTAGCGCGCGGTTTTGTAATGCATGGCTCCGGTCACGGGGCAACGAGCCTGCGCGCTCTGTTTGGCAAGGTCAAGCTGGTTGGCATCGTCGTCGCGATTGTTGAGGATGGAGAAGTTGAACCTCAAGTTCGCGACAGCTGGATCAATGTGGTTGATATCGGATTCGGCTGCCCCGAGGCCTCGCAAAATGAATGCCTCAGTGCAGGCCATGACGTTGCTACGCTCTTGCGGATTGGCGGGCAGGTCAATGTTGGACAGGCAGGAGAGCACCAGGCGCACCGTGCTAGCGTCCGGGTTTTGAGTGATTTTGCCGGCCTCGTATGCGCCGTTCAAAAGCTGGTAGATGATGTGCTGGATTGTGCGGGCGTGCTGTTTGAGTTGCTGTTGTGGAACCGCTGAAGTGATGCGCAGCGGGTAGCTGAAGTGGTTTTGGTTTCGAAGTTCTAGCTGGGCACGGATGTAGACGCGCAGCTGTTGAATCGGATCATCGATGATGCTGAGAGTTTCGCCGAGCGCCCTGGTGAAGCGCTTTGTGGTCTCAAGAGTGAGCGCCACCAGTAGACTTTCTTTGTCTTCGTAGTGGTTGTAAAAAACGGTTCGGCCAATGCCTGCGCGCCGCGAGATTTGGGCGATCGAGATTTGGTCGAAGGAGTACTCGCGCATGAGCGACGCGAGCGCGACAAACAGGGCATCGCGGGTATTTTCGCGGTGTTCGGCAAGGTTTGTCCCAGAGATTTTCGGCATAGATGTATTGTGACATTTTTACGGTAAGTGTCGCAAAATCGTTTTGGGTAGACTCGAGGGCGTGAAGAAACTTGTAGTGGCAGCAGCTTTCATGCGCGGTGAAGGTGCAAAAGCGCAGGTGTTCGCGGCCGCGCGGGCATATCCTCAAGAGCTTCGCGGCTTGTATGAGCTGCCGGGCGGCAAGGTCGAACCGGAGGAGCGGCCCAGCGATGCCCTCGTTCGTGAAATCCGCGAGGAGCTAGGGTGCGACATCGAGCTTGGCCAACCGGTTTTGTCAAAGGACGAGGACGAAGCATGGCCGGTGCTGGGCGGACGGCGAATGCTGGTGTGGCTGGCTCGCCCGATTGGATCCCCGCAGGTGGGTGACGGTCACTTGGAGGCACGATGGGTGGCTGCCAGCGACCTGCATGAGATCACGTGGATAGAGCCGGATGTGCCGATTGTGGAGGCCGCTTTCAAACTGTATGCGCACGGGCTAGATAGTTTTGGCGCGTGCGAGGGACCGGCTATATACTGATCGGGCAACTAGACGCCAGATATGCCTGGTTTCTGGTGCTTGCGGGTGTAGTTCAATGGTAGAACATCAGCTTCCCAAGCTGAGAACGCGGGTTCGATTCCCGTCACCCGCTCCAACATGACGTCGAAAATGATAAGTAGGCGTTTGCGTTAGTGCGTACGCCCCAAGGGGGTCAAGAAAATCGCCTGCGTTAGCGGATTTGGGTTTTCCGTTACCTAGTATCCTGTTTTCCCTGTTCAGGTAGGGTGTCGGGGTTCAACTCGCTAACGGAGATGAAAAATGCGCCTCTGTGACCCGGCGTTAACGGTGGATCAGTGGTGTTGGTTCTAGGTTAGTAAACTTAGAATGATATTGTCTTATTTTCGGGCATTAGCCCGAATACCGCGTTATCGAAAGTGCTTTTAAAGCAAGCGCCTAAAACTGAATTTTGCTCTGTTGCCAGAGAGGGCCTATTGGCATCCTAAGTACGTCTAAGGCCTTGGAGTACACGCCTCCAAGGCCTTAGAGTCAGCGATTTAAAGGGCAAAAATCCCCACGGCTTTAACCGTCAATTTG